>JAWKRQ010000067.1:0-47992 GCA_041389545.1 Myxococcota bacterium
CGAGGTGCCCGCCGGACGCTGGCCGATGGGGCCCGGCGGCGTGGCGGGCGAGGCGCCGAGCACCGCGCAGGGCGCGTTCGTCGACGTGGACGCCCCGCCCTGCGCGCTCGACCCGCTGTTCGGCTGGGTCGAGCGCGTGGTCCGCGTGGCGCTGCCCGACAGCGCCGATCGGGAGCGCACCTCGCTCGCGCTGGCGTGCCTCGGCCTGCCCACCACGGGCATGGTGCGCGCGGTGGCCGCGCCGTGGCTCGACCACCTCGGCGTGGACGTGCCCTGGCTCGCGCGCGCCGAGGCGCCGCCGCTGCTCGAGCTCGCCCCCACCTGGGGCCCCGCCCGCGCCGCCGCCGACGCGCTCGGGCTCGGCGGCGAGGTCGACGCGCTCGACGCCGCCTGCGCCTCCGGCCTGTTCGCGCTGCGGGCGGCCGTCGACCGGCTGGCGAGCGGGGAGGCGCGGGTCGCCGTGGCCGCGGCCGCCAACCGCGCCGACTCCGCCTACCTGTTCGAGGGGTTCTCGCGGCTGATGGCGATGTCGCGCTCCGGGGTGGCGCGGCCGTTCGACGAGCGCGCCGACGGCCTCGTCGTCGGGGAGGGCGCGGTCGCCGTCGCGCTCAAGCGGCTCGACGATGCGCTGCGGGACGGCGACCCCGTGCACGCCGTGATCCGCGCCGTCGGCGTCGGGAGCGACGGGCGCAAGGGGAACATGCTGTCGCCGTCGGCGGACGGGCAGCTGCGGGCGATGCGCGCGGCCTGGCGCGCGGCCGGGCTCGTTCCGCAAGCGGTGGGCGTCGTGGAGTGCCACGCCACCGGCACCTCCCTCGGCGACGGCACCGAGGTGCGCGCGCTCGAGGCGCTGCTGGCGGGGCGCGAGGGCGCGCCGGTCGCGCTGAGCTCGGCCAAGGCGCTCGTCGGGCACACGGTGACGGCCGCGGGCCTCGCCGGGCTGCTGCGCGCCGTGGGCGCCGTCCGCGACGCCGTGCGGCCCGCGGCCATCGGGTGCGAGCGGCCGCGGGCGGAGGTGCGCGAGGCGCGGGCCGTCACCGTGCTCGCCGAGGCCGCGCCCTGGGACGACACCGTGCGGCGCGCCGCCGTGAGCGCGTTCGGCTTCGGCGGGACCAACGCCCACGTGGTGCTGGAGGCGTTCCACCCCGGCGAGGCGCTCCCCGTGCCGGTGCGCGAGGTGCCGCGGCTGGCGATCGTGGCAGTGGCGGCGTCGGAGCCGGCGCTCGGCGGCGAGGACGTCGCGCACGCGGTCACGCGCGGGCTCGGGCCGGCGCGGCCGGGGCGGTGGGTCCCGTCCGTGTCGGTGGACCCGTGGCGCTTCAAGATCCCGCCCGTCGAGGTCGCCGACATCCTGCCCCAGCAGCTGATCGCGCTCGAGCTCGCCGCCGACGCCGTCGCGCGGGCGCCGCGCCTGGATCCGGCCCGCACCGGCGCCGTGCTCGGGGTCGAGGTGGATCCGCAGGTGGCGGAGGTCGTGATCCGCTGGGCGCTGGCCGAGGCCGGCGAGCCCGCCCTGGCCGACGCCGTGGCGCCGCCGCTCGGCTCGGCGCGGGTGCAGGGCGCGCTGCCCAACTTCGTCGCCTGCCGGGTGGCCGCGCAGCTCGGGCTGGAGGGCCCGAGCTACGCCGTGGCCGCGGGCCCCCGCTCCGGGACCCAGGCCCTGCGCCACGCCGCGCGCCTGCTCGCCGACGCGCCGCTCGACGCCGTGGTCGTGGGGGCGGCCGATCTGCGCGGGCCGCGGTTCGGCCCGGCCGAGGGCGAGGCCGCGGTGGTGCTGGTGGTGCGGCGCCTCGCCGACGCCGAGGCCGCGGGCGACGTCGTGTTCGCCGAGGTCACGGTCGGGCCGCCCGCGCCCGAGCCGCCCGTCGCCGTGGGGTGGAGCGCGGCGGACGGGCTGGTGCGGGTGCTGGCGGGCCTGCAGAGCAGGAGGCCGTGCGCTGGGGCGGGGTGGCGGTCGTGCCGCGGGCGGGGCTCGTGCAGCCGGAGGTGGGGCGCTTCGACCGGGTGCTGGAGGTGCCGCACAGCCTGCCGGTGGTGCCGCGGGCGGGGTTCGTCGGGCGGTTCGGGGGCGGCGGTGCCGGTGCCGCGGCCGGGGTGCGGGGATGGCGGCGGGGTGGTGCTGAGCGGGGACGGGGCGCTCGGGGGCGGCTGAGGGTGGGCGGTGGTGCCGGTGGCGGCGGCGCCGGTGGCGTGGTGCCGGTGGCGCCTGCGCCGGTGGCGAAGCAGGGCCGGTGCGCGGGCCGGTGGACGTGGGCGTGGCGGTGCCGCGGGCGGTCGCGACGAGCGGGCTGGCGGCGGTGGCGGCGGCGACGGCGCGGGCGAGCAGGGCGGCGGCGGCGGCGCATGCGGCGTTCCTGGGGCGCAGGAGCGGGGTGGGGGGCGCTGGCGGGGTTGGTGGAGGGTTGGCGGCCTCGACGGCGACCGCGACCCGCGAACCGCGACCTCGAGATCGACCTCGACCTCGAGATCGACCTCGGGATGACCTCAACCTCGACCTCGACCTCGACCTCGAGATCGACCTCGACCTCGACCTCGACCTCGACCTCGAGATCGACCGCTCGACCTCGACCTCGACCTCGACCTCGAGATCGACCTCGACCGCCCGCTCCCTCCCCGATGGGGCAAGGGCAGGGGCAGGGGCGGGGGCAAGGGAAAGGGTCCTGTTGGGGCGGGAAGCCCTGCTGGAGCACGCCGGTGGGGCTCTCCTCCGCCCTCGGCCCCGACTTCGCCGACCTCGACGCCTTCTCCCCCGCATCCGCATGCCGGCCCCACCCCCTCCTCGTCGACCGCGTCCTCGCCACCGAGGGCCGCCGCGGCGAGCTCTCCCCCGCCGCATCGTCACCGAGTACGACGTCCCCGCCGTCCCCGGCTGGAGCGCCGACGGCCGGCCGCCGGCCTGCGTGGTCGTCGAGAGCGGCCAGGCCGACCTCCTCCTGGCCTCCTGGCTCGGCCTCGACGCCCTGTGCCGCGGCGAGCGCGTCTACCGCCTGCTCGACTGCGACCTCCACTTCCTCGCCGACCGCCCCCGCCCGGGCACCACGCTGCGCCACGACATCCGCATCGAGCGCTTCGACCGGCTGGGCGACACCACCCTGTTCTGGTTCCGCTACGACTGCGTCGACGCGGCCACCCGGGCCCCGGTCCTGCAGATGCGCAGCGGCTGCGCGGGCTTCTTCACGCCGGCGGAGCTGGCCCGCCCCCGCGGCCTGCGCCTGCCCGACGTGCCCGACCGGCCGCTCGTCGACCCGGTCGCCCTCGACGAGCGCGCCGTCGCCGCGCTGGCCGCGGACGGCGCGCTGGGCCTGCCCACCGACCCGCGCTGGCGCCTCGTCCACCGCGTCCCCGCCCTCGCCCTCGCGGGCGGCGCCCACGGCCTCGGCGAGGTCCGCGCCGAGCAGGACCTGCGCGACGACGACTGGTTCAACGCCGTCCACTTCCGCGACGACCCCTGCATGCCGGGCACGCTGATGCTCGAGGGCTGCCTGCAGACGGTGCAGACCTGGCTCCTGGCCCGCGGCGTCCGCGGCGCCCGCTTCGAGGTGGGCCCGACGCCGATCCGCCTGCGCTGCCGCGGCCAGGTCGCCCCCGGCCACCGCCGCCTCGCCTACCGCGCGCGCATCCGCGAGGCCGGCCCGGACTGGGCCACCGCCGACGTCGTGCTCTCCGTCGACGGCACCCCCGCCGTCGTCGCCCACGACCTCACCGTGCGGGTCGCGGCCGTGTGAGCGTCCGTGAGCAGCGCCGATCGCCGCCTTGCGACCCCCTCGACCGACGGGTATTGCACACCCACCACCGAGGTGAACCATGCGTCTGCTGGCCCTGTGCGCGCTGTCCGTCCCCGCCCTCGCCGCCGATGCCCCGGCCCCCACCCCGGCCGACTGCGCGGCCCTCACGAGCGACGCGAAGGCCACCTGCGAGCTGAACGTCCAGCTCACCACCGCCCGGACCGATCTGGCCGGCCTCGGCGACTGTGCCAAGGCCGAGGGCGACGCCAAGGCGTCCTGTGAGGTGAAGAAGGCCGAGCTCGAGCTGAAGATCACCCAGCTGACGGCCCAGCTCGAGCCGCCGAAGGACGTGAAGGGCGGCAAGGCCACCCGGTCCAACACCAACCGGATGGAGGCCGAGGCCTCCGACGAGTAGCGAGCGCCGCGCTCAGTCGACGTGGACGGGGATCATCCGCGCCATCGAGAGGGTCCCCTCCGCGCCGCAGGCGACGGTCAGCGTCCAGTCCGGCGTGGTGCTGCCCTCGTGGAAGGCCCACCCCTCCCGGTCCGGCGCGCAGGTCGCGAGCACGCCGCCGCCGTCGAGCGGTAGCGCGCCGCCGTGGTGGTCGCAGGTGTGGCCCATCGACCACGCCGCGTCGAGCGTGAGCGTGCCCGCGGTGTCGTCCAGCACGTACCGCGCAGCGCGCGAGTCGGGCTGCGACCGGTTGTCGAAGACGTACAGCTGGTCGTCGACCCGCGTCGCGTTGTGCTGGCCGTCGAAGCCCTCGAGGGCACCCGACACGGGCAGGTAGTCGGCGTTCGGCAGGCCGCTCGGATCGCTGCCCGCGGCGTTCCACTGCAGGTCGAGGAAGGTCGGCGACGCCGGATCGCCGTCGATCCCGAGCACGGTGTCGAAGTTGAGCACCGACATCACGAGCTCGCCGTCCGCCGTGGCGTTGAGCCCGTTGGCGTGCGACCAGTCGCCGTTCCCCACACTGCTGACCGTGAACCAGTCCTCCAGGTGGAACGTCCCGATCCGCGTGGTGCCGTCGAAGACGTACACGCCGTCCACCGGACGCCCGTTCACGGTGTGGTCGAACAGCAGGTAGCGGTAGGCGCCCCAGCGCGTCACGTCGTGGTGCAGCGTGTCCTCGAAGTCGCGGCCGCGCACGAGGTCGAGCGTCACGTCGCCGCTCACGTCCCACTCGGTGTACTGGCTCTCGTCGACGGCCATCACGGCCCGGGCCGACTGCGACCAGTCGTAGCCGTTCATGCCGCCGCGGTAGACGTGGTTGGGCTCGTACCAGACGATGCGCCCGTCGCCGTCGATCATGGTGAAGTAGTCTTCGCTCGGGCAGAACAGCGGACTCAGCACCGCATCGAAGCCCCAGGAGGTGCCGGTGGTGGTGAGCGTGGCGTTCGCCAGCTCGGCGGGCAGGCTGCCCGTGGTGACCGTGCCGGACAAGCCGCCCACGGCCCAGTCGTAGTCGGTGTCGGGCAGCAGCCCCCAGGCCACGATGCTCTGCGTCACGCCGCCCGTGCGCCGGTAGGTGCGGGTCGGGGCGTCCACGGCGGAGAACACGAGCTCGGCCATGCCCTCGGCGACGAGCGTCACGTCGCACTGCACCCGCAGCGCGTTGGCCGTGAGCGTGCACACGGCGTCCACGGCGTCCATGGCGACCGTCGTCGTCGCCGCGGTGTCGGTGTCGGTGTCGGCGTCGCTGTCGGTGTCGGCGTCGGCGTCGGCGTCGGCGTCGAGGTCGGTGTCCGTGTCGCTGTCCGCATCGGCGTCGACGTCGGCGTCCGCATCGGCGTCCGCCCCCGTGTCCCCGCCCTTGCCTCCCCCCGCGCACCCCGACAGCAGCACCACCACGATCCCAGCCCTCACCTGCGCCTCCAGCGCCGCGAGTCTACACCCCCCCGCGCCACACGGCGTGCGCAACTGGCGTTTCGTTAACAGGCGCCCCGCTCCCCCCGACAGACCTCACGCAGGGGGTGCACATGACGTTGTGGCTCTGCGGCTGGGCGGTCGCCCGCGCCGCGATGCCCCTCGTGTCCGTGGACTACACGGCCGAGGTCACCGGGTCGCTCGCCGAGGTCACCGTCGACCAGGCGTTCGTCAACGACAGCGACGACGCCATCGACGCCGTCTACGTCTTCCCGCTCCACGAGGACGCCGCCGTGGACGGCGTCCACATGGTGGTCGGCGACCGCGAGATCGAGGCTGAGGTCCTCGACCTCGACCAGGCCGAGCGCGTCTACCGCGACGCCGTCGAGGAGGGCCACACCGCCGCCCTCACCACCGAGGAGCGCCCCAACGTGTTCACCCAGCGGGTGGGCAACATCGGGCCCCACGAGGAGGTCCACGTCCGCCTGCGCGTCGTGCAGCCGATCCCGCACGTCGACGGGGCCTACGAGCTCGTGCTGCCGCTCCTCGTGGGGCCGCGCTTCGTCCAGGCCGACGCCGATCCGGTGGACGATCCGCCGCCGGTGGCCGGCGGGAGCGCCGCCCTGCTCGCCGGCATCGACGTCCGCATCGACGCCGGGCTGCCGGTGCGCGGCCTCGACTGCCCGTCCCACCCGGTCGAGTACGCCACCACGGGCGACGACACGCGCCTGGTCACCGCCGCCGCCGCCGCCGACCGCGACTTCGTGCTGCGCTGGCAGGTCGCCGGCGACGCGCCCCAGGCCTCGCTGCTCGTCCAGGCCGACCACCTGGCGCTGACGTTCGATCCGCCGGAGGCCCCTCCGCGCCAGGACGTCGTCCCGCGCGAGATCGTCTGGGTGATCGACCAGTCGTGCTCCATGGAGGGCGCGCCCATCGAGCTCGTGCGCCGCGCGATGCGCGAGGCCCTGGAGCACGTCGACGCGCGGGACGCCCTGCGGATCCTCCGGTTCTCGGAGCAGGTCCAGGGCGACGCCGGCAGCCGGCCCGCCACCCCGAGGTCCTCGCGGAGGCACGCGCCGAGATCGACGCCCTGCAGACCTCCGGGGGCACCTACCTGCTCGACGGCGTCCTCGCGGCGCTCGAGCCGCCGCCCGACCCCACCCGCGAGCGCTACGTCGTGTTCCTGACCGACGGCCTCATCGGCAGCGAGTCCCCGTGCTGCGCGCCATCGCCGATCGGGTCGGCGGCGCGCGCCTGTTCGCCTTCGGCGTCGGCCCGACCCCGAACCGCTGGCTGCTCGACGAGATGGCCCGCTTCGGCGGCGGGCGCACCACCTGGCTGCGCGCGGGGAGTCCCCGGCCGAGGCCGCGCGCCGCTTCGTCGACACGATCGACGCCCCCGTCCTGACCGACATCACCGTCGACTGGGCGGACTGGGAGGTGGCGGACGTCTGGCCCCGGCGCCTGCCGGCGCTGTACGCGGGGCAGCCGCTGCGGCTCACCGGGCGGGTGCTGCGCCAGGGCACCGAGCCCGTCGTCGTCCACGGGCGGCTCGGCGACCAGGGCTACACGATGCGCGTCACGCCGACGGCGGCGCCGGACGGGCGCGCCATCCCGAGCACCTGGGCCCGCGACGCCATCGACAACCTGCAGCGCGACCTCCTCTGGGGCGAGGACGAGGACCTCGTCGAGCAGATCCGGACGATCAGCCTGTCGTACCAGGTGCTGTCGCCGTACACGGCCTTCGTGGCCGTCGACCGGAGCCGCGTGGTGCGGCGGTCGGCGAGCGGCGCCCCGCCCCCCGAGGGCGAGCAGGCGGCGTCGCGAGCGCAGCGCGGCGCCGAGGAGGACACCATCGAGCTGTGCGTGGTGAGCCGCGCGCCTGCCGTCGACACCGAGTCCACCTCGGTGGGCCAGCTCCTCACGAAGGACTTCCTGCAGCGGGTGCCCGCGGGGCGGAGCTACCAGGGGCTGGTGGTCGGCGCGAACCCGACGCTGGCGGGCGGCGCGACGAACGAGAACAGCTACCTGCTCGACGGGGTCAACGTCACCGACCCGGTCAGCGGCACCTTCGCCCTGAACATCGGACTGGACGCGCTCCAGCAGATCGAGCTCGACGACAGCGCGGTCCTGCCCGATCACCCGGGCGCGGGGCCCGCCGCGGAGCTCGTCACCCGCACGGGGACGAACACCCTCGAGCTGCGGGCCCACGCCGAGCACCTCTGGCGCCCCGCGGACGGCCCGCCGCTCGCCGCCGACCGCCTCTCCGCGAGCCTCGCCGGGCCGCTCGTCCACGACCACGTCTGGGCGCTGGCGAACTACGGCTACGACCGCCTCGGGCTCGACGGCGCTGCCTTCCGCGGGCACACGGCCTTCGCCAAGGTCACCGCCCAGCCGACGGTCGAGCACCGGCTCACCGCGAGCGCGCTCGGCAACCTCGCCGACAGCGACGCCACCGACCAGCTGGGCGGGCTCGCCACCGCCCGGTGGCAGTGGTTCCCCTCCCCCGAGGTGAACACGGACGCGAGCGCCGCGCTGCAGCACGTCGCCGTCGGGGGCGAGGTGCGCGACCGCGCCCAGGCGCAGGTGCGGGTCGATGCGCCGTACGTGCGCTTCGCCGGCCCCTGAGCTCGCCTTCGGCGCAGACACCGAGCAGCGCACTGGACGATCGCGGGAGGCCTGGGCCCGGCGCTGGCTCGACGTGGACGCGCCCGAGGGCACCGGCGCCCGCGTCGGCGCGTTCGCCCAGCTGGAAGCCCGCCTCGCGGCTCACGCTCGCGAGGCGGGGTGCGAGGTCGGCCAGGCCTGGACCGCGCCCACCTCTCGCCGCGCCTGTACGGCGCCTGGGACCGTTCGACGGTACGCGCACGCTGATCGGGCTCGGCGTCAGCCGGCGCTTCGGCGTCCTCGGCCTGCGATCACGGTCGAGCCCGACGCCGGCCTGCACCAGCTCGACGAGTGGCTCGCCCAGCCGAGCGCGGGATCGTGTACGACCTCCGCGCTCGGCGGATCGCTGCGCTTCCAGCGCTGGCGCGCGCTGCCCGCGTTCGGCGGGGCGCGCACCGACCTCGAGCTGCTGGCGACCTCGGGTGTTCTGCAGGCGGGACACGCGGCGCTGAGCGGCAGCGCGCGATGGGACCACCGCCCTCGTGGGCCGCGGTGGGCCGCGCCCCTGCTCGACAGCGGGAACCTCGGCGCTTTCGGCGACGTGGTCGATGGCACGGCGTGGTGGGACCTCCCCGACGACCAGCACCACGTCGGTGGGCCTCGTGCGCCTGGTACGCCCGCCGCTGCTCTCACCGCTGGTGCCCGACCCGTCCGCGCGGCAGCGAAGGCGGCGCGCCTGGCGCCGGCGTCCGGCTGCGCCAGGCTCGACGCGCGGAAGGGCGCGCTGACCGCTCGAAGGGCACCGCCGGAAGCGTCGAGGCTGCTCGACGGCAGCGCGCTCGGCGACTGGGTGGCCGTGCAGGGGGCATCCCGCTGCCGGTACGGCGGGCCGCAGGTCACGCTGGGCGTCGACCACCGGTTCTGTCACCGTCCCGATGCCGATGTCGCCTGTGCCGGGCCTGCGCAGGCCGTGGGCACCGCCTGATCTGATCCCGGCGGTCGCCGCGGTGATCCGCGACGCCCGGGGGCGATCCTGCTGGTCCGCACGGTGCGACCACTGGAGCCTGCCCGCCGGCGCGATCGATCAGGGAGACGCCGCAGGAGGCCGTGGTGCGAGAGGCCCGCGAGGGCCGGGCTCGGTGCGCCCAGTGCGGCTCGTCGCGGCTGTGGGCGGCACCGACCTGCGCATCACCTACGACAACGCTGACGTGGTGAGCGACGGTCAGCGTCTTCGCCTGCGGGTGGTGGGCGGCGCGCTCGCCTGCGACGGCGTCGAGACGGTCGCGGCGGAGTGGTGAAGGCGCCCGCCGGGTGCCTGGGCGGCTGCCCCTGCGATGCCGCCCGAGGTTCGCGCCGGCCGGCGCCGTCGGCGTGGGCTGGCGCTCGGTGCGGCGACGTGGACCAGGCCGCCGAAGGCGCTCGGCGCGATCCTCGGCGTGCAGGCGACGGCAGTGGGGCCGAAGCACGCGAGCAGCGCGCGCTGCCCGTGGGCGACGTGACGGTGCTGTTCGCGCCGCCCGAGCCCGGCGTGGCCATCGCGCCGCAGCACGTCGCGTTCCGGGTGGAGCAGGTCCGCTTCGACGCTGCCGTGGCGCACCTGGCGGCGGCCGGCATCCCCTACGGCGACCACCCGACGCACGTCGGCAACGGGCGGACGGTGGATCGGCTCGGGGCGCGGGCGCGCGTCTACTTCTTCGGCGCGGACGGGCACCTGTTCGAGCTCGTGGCGCTGGCGCTCAGTCCGTGACGACGGCGCCGGTGGCGACGACCTCGAAGTCGTCGCCGTGGAGGGCGCCGAGGTCGTGCAGGGCGTCGTCGTCCCAGCGCGGGTCGGGAGCGCCCGAGACGTACCAGTCGCTGCCGTTGTCGGCGACGAACAGGCCGTAGCGCTGGAAGGCGGCGCACAGGACCTGCACCTCGGGCGACAGCGCGCTGCAGTCGACGCTCGCCTTCAGGCGCAGGCGGAGGCCCATCGGCGGCAGCGCCGGATCGGGGTCGTCGCTGGCGAAGTGGGTCGCGGGCGGCACGTAGCCGCGCTGCGAGCGCGAGACGGTGAAGCGGAGGGCGTGGGCGACGGCGCCCTGCTCCACGACCTCGTCGTAGCGGACCAGCCCGGGGAGGATGGGGAGGCCGGCGGCGTCGGCGCTGGTCCAGCCGGCGGGACGCAGGTCGTTGCTGCGCAGGTCGAAGACGGCGCCGCTGCCGGCCTGCCAGGAAGCGCCGGCGTCGGCGGTGCGGGCGTCGAAGAGCTCGTACAGGGCGCAGCCGTCGCGGTCGAGCACGAGCACGTGGCGGTCGCCGCCGGCCTCGACGGGGGCGTCGGGCGGGATGGGGTACGGGCCGGGGTCGGACTCGTCGGGCCAGCGGAAGGAGACGGGGACGCGGGGCTGGTCGCCGGGCACCTCGACGTAGGGGATGCCGATGGGGTCGCCCTGCCAGGCGGTGCCGAAGTCGGGGTGGAGGGCGGTGCCGGCGCCGATGCTGGCGATGTAGGTGTCGGAGTCGGGGTGGACGGGGTAGGCCGAGATGTCGGTGTTCCAGGGGTTGTCGGCGGGGAACATCGGGCAGGCGGCGATGTCGGTGTCGGTGTCCGCGTCGGTGTCGGCGTCGGCGTCGGCGTCGGCGTCGGCGTCGACGACGGTGGACGGGGCGTCGAGCGGGGTCGCGGCGGGGCGGTGGCAGGCGAGCAGCGCGAGCGCGAGGAGACGCAAGGGACCTCCGAAGGTGCACTGTACGCCCTCGCCCCGGGGAGGCGCGATCGGGATGACGCGATCGCGCGGGATGACGCGATCGTGCTCGACGCCTTTCCGTCATTTGACGGAAAGGCGTCGGGCGCGATCGCGTCATCGGGCGCGATCGCCATCGGGCGCGGATTCCACGGCAGGATCCGGAGCGCGCCCACGCGGCGCGCAGGTGACGGAGGGAGCGTGACCCGGAGGCCCACCATGACCGGGCATCCCCGCCCGACCTGCAGCTCGACCCGCGCTGGGCGGCCGTCGTCGCGCGACCCGGCCCACGACGGCGCGTTCTTCTACGCCGTCGCCACGACCGGCGTGTACTGCCGCCCGTCGTGCCCGGCGCGCACGCCGAACCCGCGCAACGTCACCTTCCACGCCACCCCGACGACGCCGAGGCCGCCGGCTTCCGCGCCTGCAAGCGCTGCCGCCCGCGCGGCCGAGCCTCGCCGCGCTCGACGCCGCCACCGTCGCCGCGGCCTGCCGCACCCTCGAGGCCGCGCCGCAGACGGCCGTGGCCGCGCTGGCCGAGGCAGCGGGGCTGTCGGTGTCGCGCTTCCACCGCGTCTTCAAGGCCACAACGGGGGTCACCCCGCGCCAGTACGCCGCCGGCCAGCGCGCCGCGCAGGCCCGCGCCGCGCTGCAGGGCAGCGCCAGCGTCACCGACGCCGTCCACGCCGCGGGCTTCGCCTCCAGCGGCCGCTTCTACGCCGAGGCCGACGCCATGCTCGGCATGACCCCACCGCCCGCCGCGCCGGCGGCCGCGGCGCAGAGGTCCGCTTCGCCGTCGCCGCCTGCTCGCTCGGCGCGCTGCTCGTGGCCGCCGGCCCGCGCGGCGTCTGCGACATCGCCCTGGGCGACGACCCGGACGCCCTGGTGCGCGACCTGCAGGACCGCCTGCCCCACGCCGCCCTCGTCGGCGACGACCCGGCCTTCGACGCGCTCGTCGCGCAGGTCGTGGCCCTGGTGGAGGCGCCGGGCACCGGCCACGACCTGCCGCTCGACCTCCAGGGCACCGCCTTCCAGCGCCGCGTGTGGCTCGCGCTGCGCGCGCTCCCGCCCGGCCCCACCTCCTACGCCGAGGTGGCGCGCACCGTGGGCCTCCCGCGCGGCGCGCGGGCCGTGGCGGCGGCGTGCGCGGCGAACCGCCTGGCCGTGGCCGTCCCGTGCCACCGCGTCGTCCGCACCGACGGCAGCGCCTCGGGCTACCGCTGGGGCGTCGCCCGCAAGGAGGCGCTGCTGGCGCGCGAGCGCGAGCCGTGAGCGCCGTCGACGTCGCCGCGCTGGACGCAGACGGCTTCGCCGTCCTCCCGGGCCTGCTCGACCCCGACGCCTGCCGCGCCCTCGCCGCCCGCTACGACGGCGACGGCTTCCGCAGCCGCGTCGTCATGGCGCGCCACGGCTTCGGCCAGGGCGAGTACCGCTACTTCGCGTACCCGCTGCCCGACCCCGTGCAGGCGCTGCGCACCGCGCTGTGGCCGCCGCTCGCCGCCGTCGCGAACGCCTGGTCCGAGCGCCTCGCCCTCGACGTCCGCTACCCCGACGACCACGCCGCGTTCCTCGCGCGCTGCCACGCTGCGGGCCAGGTGCGCCCGACGCCGCTGCTCCTGCGCTACGTCCCCGGCGACTACAACTGCCTGCACCAGGACCTCTACGGCGAGCACGTCTTCCCGCTGCAGGTCGCCGTGCTGCTCTCGGCCCCCGGCGCCGACTTCGACGGCGGCGAGTTCGTGCTCACCGAGCAGCGCCCCCGCCGGCAGTCGCGCGCCACCGTCGTCCCGCTCGGCCAGGGCGACGGCGTCGTCTTCGCCGTGCACCACCGCCCCGTCCCGAGCGTGCGCGGCTGGGCGCGCGTCCACCACCGGCACGGGGTCAGCGTGCTCCGCCGGGGCGAGCGCCACGCGCTGGGCGTCATCTTCCACGACGCGCCGTAGCGCGCTACCAGCGGTGGTACGCCGGGTGGCCGGGCTTCACCGCCACGAAGGTGCCCGAGCCCGTGGCGCAGACCTTGCCGCCGGCCGACAGCTCGGCCTCGACCTGCACCTTGGGGCCGTCGCTCGACACGATCCGCGCCACCAGGTGCACCGGGCCGTCGGTGGGCGTGGGGCGGCGCATGGCGACGGCGTAGTCGGCGGTGACCGTGCACGGCGGCGTGTCGAGCGCGTCACGCTGCATCAGGTGCGTCGACGCCGCCCAGTTCATGTGGCAGTCGAGCAGCGAGCCCACGATGCCGCCGTTGAGCACGCCGGGGAAAGCCTCGTGGTGCGGCTCGGGGGTCCAGTCGCAGACGAGCGCGTCGCCGTCGAGGAAGCTGCGGATGCGGAGCCCCTTGTCGTTGGCGGGGCCGCAGCCGAAGCACGCGTTCTGCGGCGCGAAGCGCTCCTGCACGGAGGGTCCGGTGGTGTCCATGCCGTGCGTGTAACGCGCCTTCACGCCGCGGTCGGGCGTTTCACGGAGGCCGTGCGCGCGCGGGTCCACCCTGGGGGCAGGAGGGCAGATGATCCTGACCTTGACGATGTTCTCGACCCCGGCAAACGCCCAGGACCTCGGCTGGCACACCGGCGGCGTCGTGCAGTCCGGCAGCGCCTACGACGACGCCGTGACCTGCCCCGCCGGCACGACGCCGATCTCCGGCGGCGCCGTGCTCGACCCCGAGGGCCCGCCCCGGACGAAGCTGGTCGGCACCCGCGCGGTCGGCCCGCTGTGGACGGGCGAGTGGTCGCTGATGGAGGGGGCCGAGGCGAACCCCAAGATCGCCACGGCCACGGCGAGCGCGCTGTGCGCCGCGCCGTCGCTGCTGTCGTGCGTGCAGCACGTCACGCTCGACACGCCGAACATGCCCGTCACCGACCTCGACCAGACCCTCGCCTGCCCGGCCGGCACCTACCTCGTCGGCGGCGGCTTCTCGCTGCTCGGCGACCACGACGGCGTCATCGTGCGGGCGGCCGCGCCGTCGGGCCTGCTGTGGCCCACCGGCTACCGCGTCGTCGCCGAGGCCTTCGACCCGCCGCAGCAGTACGACTGGGGCGTCCACATCGACGCGTTCTGCGCCGAGCCCGCGGTGATGGGCACCATCGGCCTGCACGACGACCAGTTCACTCTCAGCCAGACCTGGACCGGCGACGCCAACCCCACGATCTACGCGCTCGTCGGGACGGGCCACAGCGGCCCGCTGCCGGAGGCCTGCGGCATGCCGCTCGTGGGCGGGGTGGCGGCGTTCCCGCCGAACAGCGTGGCGGGGGTCGGCTGGGACCCCGCCGGCGACTGGACCGCGCGCGTCCACGCCTTCCCGAACGCCGCCGATCCGACGTCCTCGGTGGCGAAGGACCGCGCGCTGTGCACGTCGAACCTGACCACCTTCGAGAAGGACCTGGCGGCGTGCGAGCCGAGCGAGCCGCCGGAGCGCTTCGACCCGTTCGACCTCCCCGTGCCGTCGATCGGCGGCGAGGTGCTGATCGGCGTGATCGAGGGCGCCGGGGGCATCATCATCGTGCCGGGCGACGGCCCCGTGCCCGTGGACCCGGGCTACCTGACCTTCGACGAGGTCGCGGCCGCCGTGCCGGTGGTGATCCTCCCGGTGGAGGCGCGCCAGCAGGCGGCCGTGATCGACGCGATCACGTCGGCGCTCGACGAGGAGGGCACGGCCTGGTCGTCGTCGAGCGAGCTGTCGCGCACGCCGGGGCTCCCGGGGGTGACGGTAGTCGCGCCGCGCAGCGAGCAGGCGGCGGTGGACTGGCTGCGGGACCACCGCAGCGCGTTCGCGTCGCACCCGGGCGTCGTGCTGCTCGTGCTCGACGAGGCGGGCGCGGCGCTGGCCTCGACCGCGCGGTGGTAGCGCGGTAGCTCTCCTGCATGGACGTGCCCGCCGCGCACAGCATGGGGCTGGTGGCGGCGCTGGGGCTCGCGTTCTGCGGGTGAGCGCGACGCGCTCGGCCGCGCCCCGACAATCGGCTACGCTTCCCGCATGTCCCCCTACACCCCCGAGCGCTACGTCGAGGCCCTCCGCTTCGCCGCCGCCGCCCACCGCGACCAGCGCGTCCCCGGCACCGAGCTGCCCTACCTCGTCCACGTCGTCAGCGTCGCGGCCGAGGTCGTCGCCGCGCTCCCGCCCCGCTACGACCCGGCCCACGACCTCGCCGTCCAGTGCGCCCTGCTCCACGACACCGTCGAAGACACCGACCGCACCGTCGACGACGTGGCGGCGGCCTTCGGCGACGACGTGGCCCGCGGCGTCGACGCCCTGTCGAAGCGGCCGCACCTGCCCAAGCCCGACCAGATGGACGACTCGCTCGCCCGCATCCTCGCCTGCCCCGCCCCGATCGGCTGGGTCAAGCTCGCCGATCGCGTCACCAACCTCGACGCGCCGCCGCACTACTGGGACCGCGACAAGCGCATCGCCTACCGGGCCGAGGCCGGGCGGATCCTCGACCGCCTCGGCCACACGAGCGAGCCCCTCGCCGCGCGCCTGCGGGCCCGCATCGCCGCCTACGAGGCGTTCGTCCGCTGATGCACGACGACGACCGCGCCCGGATCGCCGCCTGCACGGCCCGCGAAGTGCTCGACGCCACCCCCGTCGTCGGCGGCGGGTACACCCCGGCCGAGCGCTGGCGCGTGCGCCTGGCCGACGGCACCACGGCCTTCGCCAAGATCGCCACGCGCCCCGACCTCGCCGAGGCCCTGCGCGCCGAGGCCCACGCCTACCGCACGCTGCAGGGCCCGTTCCTGGCCGCCTGCCTGGGCTTCACCGACCACCCCGAGCGGCCCGTGCTGGTCCTCGAGGACCTGTCCGACGACGGCGGCCGCTGGCCCCCGCCCTGGGAGGACGGCGACGTGGAGCGCGCTGGAGACGCTCCGCGCCGTCGCCGCCACCCCGCCGCCTGCCCACCTCCCCCGTTCGCGGGCGAGGACGGCTGGGAAGCCGTCGCCGCCGACCCCGCGCCGCTGCTGGGCCTCGACCTGGTGACGCCCGGCTGGCTCGGCGGCCGCGCTGCCCGCCCTGGTCGACGCCGAGCGGGCCGCCCCGGTGGCGGGCGACGCCCTGCTGCACCTCGACGTCCGCAGCGACAACCTGTGCCTGCTGCCCGATCGGGTCGTCCTGGTGGACTGGAACCACGCCGTGCGCGGCAACCCCGCCGTCGACCTCGCGTTCTGGGCGCCGTCGCTGCGGCTCGAGGGCGGCCCCGCGCCGGAGGCGCTGGTGGGCGACCCGTCGCTCGCCGCGCTCGTCGCCGGCTTCTTCGCCGCGCACGCCGGCCTGCCCGAGATCCCGCACGCCCCGCGGGTCCGGTGATCCAGCAGCGACAGCTGCGCATCGCGCTGCCCTGGGCTGCCCGGGCGGTGGGGCTCTGCCGCCCGACGGCGCCTGGGCCCGCACCGCGCTCGCCGCCCTGAACGCCGCCTTCGAGGCGGGCACCCTCGACCGCGCCGCCTCGGTTCGCCCGCACCGAGGAGGCCCTCGTCGACGCCTACCTCGGCAGCGACGACCCCATCGCCATGTCCGGCAAGGCGGGCGACGCGGCGACCTGGCGCTGGGCGCGCGAGCTGGTGCTCGACGCCGTCGACGCCGACCCCTGCCACCTCCTCGACGTGGGCTGCGCCAGCGGCCACCTGATGGCCTGCTTCGAGCAGTGGGGCGCGGAGCGCGGGCAGCGGATCGTGGCGTACGGCCTCGAGATCAGCGACCGCCTGGCGCGGGTGGCCCGCGCGCTGCTCGACCGCGTGCGGCGCGACTTCCTGCGGCCCGGCGGCCGGGTCGTGCTGCGGGCCGAGCGGGTGCACTCCGACCAGCCCGACGTCGTGGACACGCTGCGCGCGCTCGGCATCGAGCCGGACGGCGTGATCGAGGCCGTCCACCCGACGCGGGGCGCGGTGCGGCGCACGGCCTGGCTCGCGAGGTAGGCCCCTCACGCGGCGAGCGCGTTGGCGGTGGGCACGACCAGCGCGGCGATGGCGTTGGCGTGCACGGTGCGGGACGGGTCCCAGCCCGGCGGCAGCGCGGGCGCCGCGGCGAGGCCGTCGCGCACCCCCGCGGCCACGACGGCGCCGCGCTCGACCCAGTCCTCCCAGTCCTCGTCGGCCGGGACGCCGACCAGCGGCACGGCCTGCTCGGCGACCTCCCGCAGGTCGGCGCGCCGCAGGTGGGCCCAGGCGCTGCGCAGCGCGCGGAGCTCCGGGCTGTCGCCGTCGTCCGGCGCGGGCGCGGCCTCGTCGGGCTGCGACGCCTCGCCCTCCTCGTCGCCCTCGAGCCAGGCCGCGATCCGGCCCTCCAGCCAGGCCTCGAGGTTCTCCCGCGCGCTGCGATCGGGGTCGTACCAGCTGGGCAGCGCCGCCAGGCCCTTCAGCGACGCGAGCTGGTCGCCGAGCCAGCTCACGAGCCCGTCGTGGTCCTGGCCCGCCCCGAGGACGCGGCGCACCAGCGCGCGCAGCTCGTCCTCCTGCACGGCACACGCGGCGGCGACGAGCCGCTTCGCCCCGGCCATCGCGCGGCGCGTGCGAGGGAACCAGCCGAGGAAGGCGTCGAGCAGCTTCGCGCCGCGCCCGACGAGGCGCCGGAGCCACGGGATCCGGGCCAGCTGGCCCAGTGCGCCGCTCACCCCCTCCGCGACGCTGGCGACGGCGTCGTCGAGCGCGCCGGGCGCCCGCAACAGGCCGGCGAGCAGCCGAAAGCCCTCGATCGCCGCGGCGAGCGACGTGAGGATCTCGCCGCCGAACACCATCGCGACGAGCTCGCCCGCCGTCCGGCCCAACGCGAAGCAGCCCTGCTGGCCGGCCACGAACGCGTCGATCAGCCAGCCTGCCGCGCGGCCACCGAGCGCGCCGAGCTGACCGGCGGCGCCAGCGGCCAGCTGCGCCAGCAGGTCGCCGACCTGCGCGGGATCGGCGGCGAGGGCCGCCAGGCCGTCGAGCGACGCGGCCGCCTCGAGACGAGCGCGCCCAGGGCGGCGTCGACGGCGGCGGCGCGGCGGCGCTCAGTCCGCGTCCTGCTCGAACACCCGGTCACCGAGCGCGTCCACGGCCTGCCACGGCGCCAGGAAGAGCCCGGTCGCAATGCCGAGGAGCGCCGACCACACCGTCCCCTGGAGCGCCCACAGCCCGGCGAACACGTCCCACACGGCCCCCAGCGTCCCCGACACCGTTCCCTGACGCGACGCCGACGCACAGCTCCAGCACCTTCCCCGTGCGAGCAGGCCGGCGATCGCGCCGATCGCTGCCTTGTCGGCCACGCTGTGGTCGAGCGCGCGCCGAGCGCGCCGAGCACCACCAGGTGGAACGCCTCCGCCGCCGCCGGGCCGAGCGCCGTGGTGGCGACGGCGAGGCCCCCGGCGTCCCACACCGTCGCGATGCCGCGGAGCAGCACGTCGTAGATGGGCGCCTGGTAGCAGTCGGGCAGCGCCTTCCAGCGCCTGCGACGCGAGCACCGACAGCACCACCGGCGGCACGCCGAACGAGCCGATCAACGCCGACAGCGTCTCGGCGAGGTTCACCGCGATGTCGACCGAGAACCGCCCGAACCCGGCGACGACCGCGCCGAGGTCGCCCCACAGCGGCGAGGTCGCGACCCAGTCGACGGCGTCGCGGAAGCGGCCGAGGAGGGCGGCGACGGTGGCCAGGACGGGCAGCCCCAGCATCGGCTGCAGCGCGGCGTCGAGGCGGTCGCGCAGGAGCAGGGCCGCGGCGCCGAGCTGCTCCGCGAAGGCGCCGAGCGTGCGCCGGACCGAGCGCGCCCACGACGAAGCCCTGCAGCACGTTGTGGGCCATGCCCGCGCGCGGGCCAGCGCGTCGGGGTCGCCCCAGTTGGCGGATAGCCAGCGCGCGGCTCGACCACGTCGCCGATGGCGTCGACCGCGCGGTAGACGACTGGGGCCCGGCAGCGAGAAGAAGGCGGCGAGGACGTCGTCGAAGGTGGCGACGGCGGCGCCCGCGACGCCGTCCCACAGCGCCGCCAGCAGCGCCGCGACCGAGGCCTCGGGCGGGACGCCCAGCCGCTCGGCCAGCCGCACGCGCCGCGCCGGCGTCGATGCGGCGCAGCAGGCGACGGCGCCGACCACCTCTTCCAGCACGACGCCGAGCGCCGGCGCGACCTCGCCGAGCAGCGCGGCGACGGGGTCGCCGCCGAGCCGGGCCAGCGCTTCGAGGTTCGGCGCGAGGCCGGCGAGGCCCTCGGCGGTCTCGGGGAGGCCGGGCGCGAGCAGGGCGCCTTCGGCCAGGCCGTCGATCCAGCCGCGGAAGACCTGGCAGCAGCCGGTGTCGCCGGTGGCCACGCCGACGAGCAGGCCCGTGCCGGTGGCGAAGGTGGCCAGGGCGGGCTCGAGCGGCCCGAGGTCGATCTCGGCGAGGCCCCGCTGCACGAAGGCGTCGATCCCCGCGCCCAGATCGGGGCCCAGCGCGCCGACCAGGCCGTGGTCGAGCAGGTCGCCGAGCAGCGGCGACACGCGGCGGACGACGGCGGCGACGGGGCCGCCCGGCCCGACGTCCTCGGCGCCGGCGAGGCCCGCCTGCGCCTCGCGGTTGGACCCCGACACGGGCGCGGCGGGCTGCTGCACCGGCGCGGGCGCGACGGCGGGGGCGGGGCGGCGGCGCTGGGCGAGGTCCGGCAAGGGCGACGCTCCTCGCCGGAGCGCGATGCAGGGTCGGTGCCAGCCGACGATCCGCGCCAGGAGCCCGTCGGGACGTCCGTCGACGTCCGTCGCCGACGGACGTCCACCCGCTCAGCGCCCCGGGAACCGCCGCCGCACCACCACGAAGAACACGGGCACCAGGAACACCGCCAGCAGCGTGGCCGACGCCATCCCGCCCGCCACGGCCGTCCCGATCGCCCGCTGGCTCGCCGCCCCAGCCCCGTTCGCGATCACGAGCGGGAGCACCCCCAGCAGGAAGGCCAGCGACGTCATCAGGATCGGCCGGAACCGCAGCTTCACGGCCTCGAGCGTCGCCTCGACCAGCTCGATCCCCTCGGCGGCGTGCAGGTCCTTCGCGAACTCCACGATGAGGATGGCGTTCTTCGCCGACAGGCCGATGATCGCGATCAGCCCGACCTTGAAGTACACGTCGTTCGGCAGCCCGCGCACCGAGGTGGCGAGCACGGCCCCGAGCACGCCGAGCGGCACCACGAGCATCACCGCCGCGGGGATCGACCAGCTCTCGTAGAGCGCCGCCAGGCACAGGAACACGAACGCGAACGACAGCGCGAACAGGGCCGGCGCCTGCGCCCCCGAGGTCTGCTCCTCGAGCGACAGGCCGGTCCACTCGTAGCCGATGCCCGCCGGCAGCGCGGCGGCGAGGCGCTCCATCTCGGCCATGCCGTCGCCCGTGCTCGCGCCCGGCGCCACGTCGCCGGCGATCTTGAGCGCGGGGTAGCCGTTGTAGCGCACGAGCTGCGTGGGGCCGACGATCCAGCGCGTCGTCGCGAAGGCCGACAGCGGCACCATCTCGCCCGCGCCGTTGCGGACGTGCAGCGACAGGAGGTCGTCGGGCTGGGCGCGCGACGCGGCGTCGGCCTGCACGATGACCTGCTGCTGGCGCCCGAAGTTGGGGAAGTCGTTGGCGTACGCCGAGCCGAAGGCCACCGACAGCGCGTCGTTGACCTCGCCGAACGAGACGCCGAGGGCGTTGGCCTTGGCCCGGTCCACGTCGAGCGACAGCTGAGGCGTGTCGTCGAGGCCCTCGGTGCGCACCGAGGCGAGCACGGGGCGCTCGGCCGCGGCGGCGAGCAGCTGGTCCCGCGCGGCGAGCAGGGCGTCGTGGCCCACGCCGCCGCGATCCTCGAGCCGGAAGGCGAAGCCCGTGGCGTTGCCGAGTTCGCGGATGGGCGGCGGGTTCACGGCGAACACGACGCCGTCGCGGATCCGCGAGAACGCGGCGTTGACCTCGGCGGCGACCTCGCTCGCGCCCTGGTCGCGGTCGCCGTAGTCCTTCAGCGCGACGAACACGATGCCGGCGTTCTGCCCGCGACCCGCGAAGCTGAACCCGCGGATCGACACCACCGATTCGACGGCCGGGTGCGCGAGGAAGGTGCGCTCGACCTCCTCGATGACGGCGTCGGTGCGGTTGGCGCTGGCGCCGGGCGGCAGCTGCACGCTGGTCGTCAGCATGCCCATGTCCTCGACCGGCAGGAACGACGTGGGCAGCCGCAGGTACAGCACGGCCATCGCCGTGACCACGGCGCCGTACACGAGCAGCGCCCGCCCCGTCCCGCGGAGCACCCGCGCCACCAGCGAGGTGTACCGCACCGTCACCCGCTCGAACGAGCGGTTGAACCAGCCGAAGACGCCTCGCTTCTCGTGGCTCGCCCCCGGGGCGATCGGCCGGAGCATCGTCGCGCACAGCGCCGGCGTCAGGGTCAGCGCCATCAGCGGTGAGAACGCCATCGACGAGACCAGCGACAGCGAGAACTGCTGGTAGATGACGCCGACGGCGCCGCTGAACACGGCCATCGGCAGGAACACGGCCACCAGCACCAGCGTGATGCCGACGATGGCGCCGCTGATCTGCTGCATCGCCTTCACGGTGGCGTCGCGCGGGCCGAGGCCCTCCTCGCGCATGATCCGCTCGACGTTCTCGACCACCACGATGGCGTCGTCGACGAGGATGCCGATGGCCAGCACCAGGCCGAACATCGTCACGACGTTGATGGAGAAGCCGAACGCGAGCATCGTGCCGAACGCGCCCATCAGCGCGACGGGCACCACGATGGTCGGGATGAGCGTCGACCGCAGGTCCTGCAGGACCAGGTACATCACGAGGAAGACGAGGAAGATCGCCTCGGCCAGCGTGCGCACGACCTCCTCGATGGAGGTCTCGACGAACTTCGAGTTGTCGACGGGCACGACGACCTCGACCCCGGGCGGGAACCAGGCCGACAGCTCCTCGAGCTTGGCGCGGACCCCCTCGGCCGTGGCCACGGCGTTGCCCTCGGGCGACAGCTGCACGCCGAGCGAGGCGGCCGGGTGGCCGTCGACCCGCGAGGCGTAGGCGTAGGACTGGCCGCCGATCTCGATGCGCGCCACGTCGCCCAGGCGGACCACGGAGCCGTCGACGTTGGCCCGCAGGATCACGTCGGCGAAGGCCTCGGGGGTCGCGAGCTGCCCGCTGACGACGACGGCGCCGTAGATCTCCTGCGACGACGCCGACGGCAGCTCGCCGAAGCTCCCGGCCGAGACGACGGCGTTCTGCGCGCGCAGCGCGTTCAGCACGTCGGTGGGGGTGAGGCCGCGGCCGACCAGGGCGTCGGGGTGCAGCCAGACCCGCATGGCGCGCTCGGTGCCGAACACCTGCGCCTCGCCCACGCCGGGCACCCGCCGGATCTCCTCGGCGACGCTGCGGTTGAGGTAGTCGCCGAGCCCGATCGAGTCCAGCGCGCCGTCGGTCGAGACGATGGACGCGAACATCAGGAAGCCGGCGTTGGATTTGGTCACCTGCACGCCGAGCTGCTTGACGGGCGCGGGCAGGCGCGCCTCGATGCGCTTGATCCGGTTCTGGACCTCCACGGCGGCGAGCTCGGGGTCGGTGCCCGGCACGAACGAGGCCGTGATCTGCGCGGTGCCGTTGCCGTCGCTCTGGGCCTCGACGTACATCAGGCCCTTGGCGCCGTTGAGCTGCTGCGTGATGATGCTGGTGACGCTCTCGTCGAGCACCGTGGCCGACGCGCCCGGGTAGGTGGCCCGCACCACCACCGACGGCGGCGCCACCGACGGGTACTGCGCGATCGGCAGGCGGGTGATCGACAGCGCGCCCCCGATGAGGACGAACAGCGCGATCACCCAGGCGAACACCGGGCGATCGATGAAGAAGCGGGCCATGGGTCAGTCCCGCTCGGCGGCCGGACGGGGCGAGGCGTCGGCGCTGCGCTGGTCGCGGGGCTTCCACGGCACGGCGACGACGGGGTCGTCGGGGTGGACCTTCTGCACGCCGTCGACGACGACGCGGTCGCCCGCCTCGAGCCCGGAGCGGATGACCCAGCTGTCCTGCTCGGCCGCGCCGACCTCCACCCGCCGCACGGCGATGGTGTCCTCGGGGCCGACGACGAGCACCGAGGCGCCCGAGGCGTCGCGTCGGACGGCCTGCTGCGGGACGAGGATCGCGTCGGGCACGGTGGCCTGGGCGAGCCGCGCGCGGACGTACATCCCGGGGAGCAGGGCGCCGTCGGGGTTCGGGACCTCGGCCCGCAGGGTGAGCGAGCCGGTGGAGGGGTCGACGGTGACGTCGGTGAACAGCAGGCGGCCGGGGTGCGGGTAGACCTCGCCGTCGTCGGTGACGATCTCGATGTCGGCCTCGGCCTCGTCGACGCCCTGGAGCGCGCCGCTCGCGATGCCGCGGCGCAGGCGGGACAGCTCGGCGCTCGACTGGCTCATGTCGAGGTACAGCGGATCGATCTGCTGGACGGTGGCGAGCGGCGTGGGCTCGGCCTGCCCGACCAGGGCGCCCTCGGTGACGCTGGCGCGGCCGATGCGGCCGTCGATGGGCGCGCGGACGGTGGCGTAGTCGAGGCTCAGGCCCGCGGAGGCGAGCGAGGCGCGGGCGGCGCTCACGTCGGCGGCGGCCTTGTCGCGGGCGGCGACGGCGTCGTCGTAGTCCTGCGCGCTGACGGCGCGCGTGGCGACGAGCGGCCGGTAGCGCTCGGCCCGCAGCGTGGCCTGCTCGAGGTCGGCCTGCGCGCGGGCGAGCTGGGCGCGGGCGCTGTCGCGCTGGGCCTGCATGGGGGCGGGGTCGATGCGGAAGAGCACGTCGCCCGCCTTCACCTCGCTGCCCTCGCGGAAGGTGCGCTCGAGGACGATGCCGGCAGCCCGTGCCCGCACCTCCGCCACCCGCGAGGGCTCGAGGCGGCCGGGCAGCTCGGTGCGCAGCGCCAGCGGGCGCGGCGTGGCGACGACGACGCCGACCTCGGGGGGCGGACGCGGCGCCGGGGCGCTGCCCCCACAGGCCGCGAGCAGGATCGTGAGGAACACGACCACCTCTCTGTGCAAAACTCGGGTTGCGCGGTCGCTTCCCGCGGCCGGCGCGATACATTCATCCATGAATGAATGAATGAATCTTCGAGCCGGTATCCCCGGGAGGCGCGCCATCGCAAGGTGCACGAAGGAAGAGGCCGCCGAGACGCGCGAGCGGCTGCTCGACGCCGCGCTCGACGTGTTCCACGCCGACGGCGTGGCCCGCCCGTCGCTGACGAAGGTGGCGGAGCACGCCGGGCTCACGCGCGGCGCGATCTACGGGCACTTCGAGAACAAGGCCGACCTGTTCGCCGCGCTGTGCGACCGCACGCTGCTGCCCGCCGAGGCGCTGGCCGAGGCGCGCGACGCCGGCGCGGACGATCCGCTGGCCACGCTGCGCGCCTGGTGCGTCACCGTGCTGCGCGACATGGTCGCCCACCGCGATCGCCGGCGCCTGCTCGAGGTGATCTTCCACAAGTGCGAGATGGTCGAGGAGGCGGGCGGGATCTGGCGGCGCCGGCAGCAGAGCCGCCAGCTCGGGCGGTCGCACGTGACCGAGCTGGTGCGGCTCGCCGTCGCGGCGGGCCAGCTGCCCGCCGGGACCGACGTGCCGTTCGCCGGGATCCTGGTCCACGACGCGGTCACGGGGCTGCTGTCGCAGTGGCTGCTCGATCCCGAGGCCTACGACCTGCCCGCCCGGGCCGAGCGCTCCGCCGACGCGATGGTGGCGCTGCTGCTCGCGCTCCCGGGCGGCTGACTACGGGGCGCAGCCTCCGACCACGCCGAGGCGTCCGCGGATCCCGTCGAGCACGACGCCCCGCCCGCGGAACGCCTGCAGGCCGAGGATCCCGGCGCGGGGCCCCGCGTCCCGCGGCTCGGCAGCGGAGCAGCGCTGGAGCGCGCCCCCCAGCACGGCGAGCACGGGCGTCACACGACCCCCTGCGCGACCATGGCCTCCGCCACCTTCAGGAACCCGGCGATGTTGGCCTCCGCCACGTAGTTCCCCGCCAGCCCGTGCTCCTCGGCCGCCGCCCGGCACGACCGGTGGATGTCCCGCATGATCTCGCGCAGCCGCTCGTCGACCTGCTCGCGGCGCCACGACGTGTGCGTGGCGTTCTGCGTCATCTCGAGCCCCGAGGTCGCCACCCCGCCGGCGTTCGCGGCCTTCCCCGGCACGTGCGTCACGCCCGCCTCCGCGAGCGCGCGCGCCGTCGGCGTCCACCGGCATGTTGGCCCCCTCGACCACGAGCCGCACGCCGCCGTCCACCAGCGCCCGCGCGTCCGCCTCGCCGATCTCGTTCTGGGTCGCACACGGGAACGCACAGTCGGCCGCCACGGCCCACATCGGGTTCGCGGGCGCGTCGCCGCGCGGGGTGAAGGTCGTCCCGGGCGCCTCCACCTCCGACAGCCGCCCGCGCCGCTGGTTCTTCACCTCGAGCACGCGGTCGAGGAGCTCCCGGGTGATGCCGTCGGGCGCGTGCAGGAAGCCGTCGCTGTCGGACATCGTGATCGGCACGGCGCCGACCTCGACGAGCTTCTCCACCGCGTACTGCGCGACGTTGCCGCTGCCGGAGACGAGGCACCGCTTCCCGCGCAGGTCCCCGCCGTCGTCCGCGAGCACCTCGCCGGCGAAGTAGACGGCGCCGTAGCCCGTGGCCTCGGGGCGCAGCAGCGAGCCGCCGAAGGACGGCCCCTTGCCCGTCAGCACGCCGACGAAGGTGTCGGTCAGCCGCTTGTACTGGCCGAAGAGGTAGCCGATCTCGCGGCCGCCCACGCCGATGTCGCCGGCGGGCACGTCGGTGGCGGGGCCGACGTGGCGCGCGAGCTCGGTCATGAAGGACTGGCAGAAGCGCATCACCTCGGCGTCGGAGCGGCCGTGGGGATCGAAGTCGGCGCCCCCCTTGCCGCCGCCGAGGGGCAGCGTGGTCAGGCTGTTCTTGAAGACCTGCTCGAAGCCGAGGAACTTCAGGATCGACAGGTTCACGCTGCGGTGGAAGCGCAGGCCGCCCTTGTAGGCGCCGATGGCGGAGCTGAACTGGACGCGGAACCCGCGGTGGACCTGCACCTCGCCGGCGTCGTCGACCCAGGGGACGCGGAACTGGACGACCCGCTCGGGCTCGACGAGGCGCTCCAGGACCCGCGCGCGGACGAGCGCGGGGCGCCGCTCCAGGGCCGGCACCAGGCTGTGCAGCACCTCCTCGACGGCCTGCAGGAACTCGGGCTGGTCGGGGTCGCGGGCGCGGACGCGGGCGAGCACGTCGTCGACGTGGGTGGACATGGGGGCTCCGGGTTGCCCTCACCCTACTCGGAAGCGGGCGCCCGCCGCAGCTCCCCGTGGATGAGGAACCGCCCCTCCTTCCGCCGGTACTGCAGCGTGTCGCCCGCACACACGAGGTCGATGTTGCTCGCATCGCAGTCCTGCACCCGGTACGGCGCCACCCGCGCCACCCACGGGTCTCCGGGCCAGTAGCGCCGCAGCGACCCCTTGCAGGTGCCGTCGCGGCCCCAGTCCTCGGCGAGCTCGCCGCAGGCGCCGCCCTCGATGTCCTCGAGGCTCGGGACGGTCGGCGCGGTGACGGTGAGCACGACCGACGCCGAGAAGGCGTCGCCGTCGAAGCCCTTCACCGTGCCCGTCCAGCGCCCCACGCACGGCGGCGCTGCGTCCTCGACCGGCTCGGGCTCGGGCTCGGCCTCGGGCTCCGGCGCCCCCGCGGCGCAGGCCAGCCCGAGGAGCAGCGTCCCCAGCCCGGCGAGCAGGTTCCAGCGCGACATCGATCCCTCCCGCCCCTGCGTCACCCGGCGCCGAGCGCGCAGCTCGTTGCAGCCTGTTGCGGAGTACGCTCCGCCCGGAGGTCCCATGCGGCTGTACGGGTTCTGGCGGAGCCGCCCGAGCGGCCGCTGCTGCCCGCCGTCCCGCTCGACCGCGCCCGCGTCCTGCGGTAGCGCCGTGAACTTGTCAAGACGGTGCGAGGAGGTGCACCCCGGAGCGGCGCCCGCACATGGAGAGGACGGAGGCAAGCATGGCCACACCTCGTCCTCTCGCGCTCGCCCTCGCCCTGCTCGCCGCGTGCGGCGGCGACAAGCCCGAGCAGGTGCCGGACCCGTCCACGACGACGTCCACGTCCACCCCCACGACCGACCGGACGACGACGCCCACCGAGATCTGCAACGGCCTCGACGACGACGGCGACGGCGAGGTCGACGAGGGCCTCACCTGCACGTCCACCTGCGCGCTGGACCTGCCGGCCGGCGGGCCCGTCGACGTCGCGCCGGTGTGCGTCCGCGACCTGCCGCAGGGCAACGGCTTCGGCCCGTCGCAGCCCACCTCCGTCGCGCGCCTCGACGGCGACGACCTGCCCGACCTCCTCGTCACCAACACCGCGCTGCAGGCGACCGGGCCGCAGCCGTTCCAGGTGCTCGACGTGACCGGGCGGACCGTGCTCACGCTCGGCGGGCTCAAGCTCGAGCAGTCCGTCGTCGTCGACGCGGACGGCGACGGGGAGCGGGAGATCTACATCGTCGACAGCCCGCTCGTGAACGACGACTCCCGCCAGGTCCAGCGCATCGCGCCCGACGGCAGCGTGGTGTGGACCTCGCCCCGCCTGTTCAACGACGGCGCGCACGGGCTCTACTCGGAGGGGGCCGGGGTCCCGACCGCCGGGGACGTCGACGGCGACGGCGAGGTCGAGCTCGTCTTCGGCGAGTGGATCCTGGACGCGGGCGACGGCCACCTCGAGCGGCAGCTGCGCGGCTTCTCGTTCCAGGGCTGGGCCGAGGAGACGCCGGCGACCGGCGGCCCCGTGCTCGCCGACCTCGACGGCGACGGCCTGGCCGAGATCCTCTACGGCGCCTGGGTCTACGCGCAGGGCGAGCAGCCCTGGTGGGCGGCCCCCGTCGACCTGGACTGGCCCAACTGGACCTACCCCATGGCGCTCCAGCTCGACGGGAGCCCGGAGCTCGAGGTCGTGTTCGTCAACGACGGCGCGCTGAACGTGTTCGCCTACGACGGGACGCCGCTGTGGCGCACCGTCGTCGACGGGTCCGGGGGCGGCACGGAGCCGTGCGCCGGGGACTTCGACGGCGACGGCGCGCCGGAGATCGGCGTGTCGACGGACCAGCAGACGCAGATCGTGGACGGGGACGGGACGCTCGTGTGGAGCGTGCCGAGCTACGGCGGGGCGGGCTGCACGGCCGTCGACCTCGACGGGGACGGCGCCGACGAGCTGATCTTCGTCGCGTACGACGGGCTGCACGTGCTGGAGGGGCCGTCGGGGATCGAGGTCTTCGCGGACCCGGGGGTGAACGGCTGGGAGAACACGGTGCCCGTGGTGGCCGACATCGACGGCGACGGCAAGGCGGAGCTCCTCGTCTCCTCGGCGGCCTGGGGCTACGGCGGGCTCAACGGGCTGCGGCTGTACGACTCGCCGCTGTGGCCGGGCGTGGGGTCCACCTGGTCGCTGTCGGACTTCTCGGAGGCGCGCCTGACCGACGACAGCCTCGTGCTCACGGGCGATCCGGGCTGGATGCACCGGCGGGCCGCGCGGACGCCGGGGCGTGCCGGTCCGTCGCCGGTGCTGCAGGCCGAGATCGCCGACGTCTGTGCGGCGGACTGCGATGCGGACGGGCTCGTGCGGCTCGCGGTGTCGGTGCGCAACGTCGGCGAGGTGGACGCCGAGGCCGGGCTGGTGCTGGAGGTGCTGGACCGCAGCGACGCCGGGGTGGCGGTCGTGGCCGAGGTCACGCTGCCGGCGGTGCCGTCGGGGGCGGCGCTGGACGCGATCGCCGTCGAGCGTTCGCGCGCGCCGGGCACCGACGCTGGAAGTGCGCATCGACAGCGACGACGTCTCGCCTGGCGGCGCGGTGGGTGGACGAGCCCTGGCTGATCGCCCGCTCCTGACGGAGATGACGCAAAGGCTGTGCCAGATGACGCGGAAAGGCGGACGCTCTTCGTCAATTGACGGAAACGCGCCCGACGCCTTTCCGTCACTTCATGGAGTGTAGCTCGGGCCGGGCGCCGGGCACCCGAACGTGCGGACGGAAGCGATGGCGTCGAGCCGAGGACGCCTGCCTGCCCGCCGCCCGGCCCTGCGCGCACTCCAGCCCCACGGCGCGAGGTCGGCACGGCCGCTCCGGCGCGTACCGAACTGACGGAAAGGCGCCCGACGCCTTCCGTCACTTCATGTGTGGAGTGTGCTCGGGCCGGGCGCCGGGCACCCGAACGTGCGGACGGGAGCGATGGCGTCGAGCTGAGTGCAGACGTTCGCCCGCCCGCCGCCCGGCCCTGCGCGCGCACTCCAGCCCGGTCGCGCGAGAGGCTGGCACGGCCGCTCCGGCGCGTACCGAACTGACGGAAAAGCGTCGGGCGCCTTTCCGTCAATCCAGCGTAAGCGCGCGGCCCGGCTGCGTTCGCCAGCGAGGAGGTCCGGTGTCGCAGACGGTGGTCTGCCAGCGATGGCCCATGCAAAGTCCTGGTGCGCCTCGCCCCTCGTGGTGCACGAGTGGGGCGTCCACACCGTGGGCGCCCGCCGAGGGCACCCCCCTGCCCTCCTGGTTCTACCGCCAGGCGCCCGCGGACCGCCCGAGCGACGCCCCGCGCGTCCGCGACCTGCCCGCCGACTCCGGCATCCGCGACCTCCCCGTGATCCAGGCGTACGCCCCGCGCGACGACGTCCCGCTGGCCCTGGAGGTCGGCTTCGGCCCCGACGCCGCCAGCGCCTGGTGGCCCCAGGTCGACCGCCGCGTCTCGGCCCCCGACGCGAGCTCCCCCCTCGCCGTGGCCGGCCGCGGCGCCCTCCTCGCGGCCCGCGCCGCGCGCACCCCGATGGGCCCGAACCCGCCGCTCGGCCCCGACCCCACGAAGCAGCTCGGCTGGGACGCCCTGACGCTGTCCCGCAGCCCCGCCACCCTCCCGAAGCCCGCCGAGGTGCCCTGGGTCCAGGCCCTGCGCGACGTCCCCGGCGCCCTGTGGGTCGACGCCACGGGCGAGAGCGACCGCTTCGTGTTCTACGAGGCGCAGACGCACGACCGGCCCGATCTGGTCCTCGAGCGCGGCGAGACCTGGTCCCCGAGCCGCCCGCACCTCGTCCTGCGCAACGTCTCCGACTGGACGGTCCACGACGTCGTCGTCATCGCCGACGGCCGCGCCTGGACGGCCCCCGCCATCCCCCCGGGCGCCACGGCCGGGTTCCTCCTCGACCAGCCGCTCGACCGCGACGCCGTCCTCCGCTGGCTCCGCGCCCGCTGGACCGACCCCGGCGGCCCCCCGGGCGACGACTGGATGCAGGGCGACTGCGTGATGATGCGCGACCCCGCCGTCCCCACCGAGGTCGCCGCCGACCACCGCCTGTACGCGGCCGAGCTCGACGTGCTGCTCGGCGTCTGGGCCGACCGGCTGCTCGCCGCCGACGGCGCCCGCGTCGTCTACCGCGAGGACGAGGCCGCCCTGCAGGCCCGCGTCCCGCTCGCCGTGTACACCGACATGCGCAGCCACGTCGCGCTCTCGCGCCTGGGCGTGGCCGTGATCGAGGGGGTGACGCCGTGACGTGGCTGTGGCTCGCGGTGCCGGCGCAGGCCGAGTCCTGGTGCGCGGTGCCGCTGGTGGCGCACGAGTGGGGGGTCCACGTGGTGCGGGTCGACGGCGGCAGGCCCGCCGCCGTGCCCCTGCCGAGCTGGTTCCACGGCCCGGACGACCCGATCGAGGCCCTGCCGGGCGCCGTCCGCGACCTGCCCGCCGACAGCGGCGTCCGCGCGCTGCCCGTGGTGCAGTTCTACGTCGACCGCACCTTCGGCGACGAGGCCCCCGTCGCGCTGGAGGTCGGCTTCCGCGACGGCGAGGCCTCGTCGTGGTGGCCGGCGGCCGATCGGCGCGTGCCCGCCGCCGCGGCCGGCAGCGTCGAGGCCGAGCGGCTGCACACCTGGATGGTGGCCGCCCGCGCCGCCCGCGCCGAGCGCACCGCCGCGCTCCCGCTCGGCCCCGACCCCACGAAGCAGCTCGGCTGGGACGCCCTGTCCCTCTCGGCCGACCCCGCCGGCCCGCTGCGCCCCGCCGAGCAGCCCTGGGTCGACGCCCTGCGCCAGGTGCCCCAGGCGGCCTGGGTCGCCCGCGGCGACGAGCGCGACCGCTTCGCCTACTACGAGGCCACCACGCACGGCGCGCCCGACGTCACCGTCACCCGGCTCGACCGCGGCCGCGTCCGGATCGACAACCCGTCGGACTTCGACGTGCACGACGTCGTCGCCCTGGTGGACGGCCGCGTCGCCACCGCCGACCGCGTCCCCCACGGCGGCAGCGCCACGCTCACCCTCGGCCCGCTCCGCCGCGACGACGTGCTGCGCTGGCTCCGCGGCCGCTGGACGGACCCCGCCGCGGCCCCGCAGGCCGACTGGCGCGACGCCTGCACGATGATGCGCGACCCGGCGGTCCCCGTCGAGCGCGCCGGCGATCACCGCCTGTACGGCCCCGAGCTCGACGTGCTCCTCGCCACCTGGGGCGACCGCCTGCTCGGCGGCGGCGCCGACCGGATCGTGTACCGCGAGGACACCGCCGCCCTCGACGTCCGCATGCCGCTGTCCGTCTACACCGACATGTTCCACGACCCGAGCGTGTCGCGGCTCGGCGTGGTCCTCGTCGAGGGCTCTGAGCGCCGCTCAGCCGAGGTCGAGCACCCGCCGGTAGAACGCGAGCTCGGTCTCGTGCGCGTGCCGCAGCGTCTCCTCCTTGCGGAAGCCGTGCTGCTCGCCTTCGTAGCCGTGGTAGGGCGCGTCGATGCCGCGGCTGCGCAGGATCTCGGCCATCCGCTCCGTCTGCGCGGGCGGCACGGCCTTGTCCTCGAGCCCCTGGAAGAAGACGACGGGCACGGTGATGCGCTCGGGGTAGTGCACCGGCGAGCGAGCCACGAAGCGGTCGCGCGCCTCGGGGTACGGGCCCACGAGCGCCCGGTCGTAGTGCGACTCGAACTTGTGCGTGTCCGTGAGCAGGGCTTCGAGGTCGCTGATCCCGTAGTGGCAGGCGCCGGCCCGGAAGACGTCGTGGTTGGCGAGCGCCTGGAGCACGGTGTAGCCGCCGGCGCTGCCCCCGCGGATGACCATGCGCTGCGGGTCGACCCGGCCGGTGTCGGCGGCCCAGCGCGCGCCCGCGACGCAGTCCTCCACGTCGACGATGCCCCAGCCCTCCCGCAGCAGCTCGCGGTAGGCGCGCCCGTAGCCGGTGGAGCCGCGGTAGTTCACGTCGAGCACGGCGAAGCCGCGGGTGGTGAAGAACTGGACGCGCGCGGTGGGGGTGAAGGTCGTGCCGCCGGTGGGGCCCCCGTGGGCCATGACGACGAGCGGCGGCAGCGCGCCCGCCGGCCCGCGGATCCCGGCGCGGCGCGGCGCGAAGAACAGCGCGTGGGCCTGCTCGCCGCCGGCGGTGGGGAACGTGACGTGCTCGGGCTCGCTGCGGTCGGCCGGGTCGAGCCAGCCGCCCTGGACGTCGACGACGGTGCGCTCGGCGCCCGTCGCGAGGTCGCGCTCGACGAGCTGCGTGGCGGAGCCGGACCAGCCCAGGGCCAGCGTGACCCGCGCGCCGTGGGTGGCGAGGTCGCCGATGGTGCCGCGGGTGTCGTCGAGGACGGCGCCGTCGCGGAGATCGACGAGCACGGAGCGGCCCTGGCGCGTCACCACGCCGACGAGCCCGCCGTCGACGGCGCCGAGCGTGCGCACGCCGAGCTGCCACAGCGGCGCCGACAGCTCGCCGTCGACCTGGCCCACGGGGACGAGGCCGTCGCCCTCGCGGCGGTGGAGCTGCGCGGCGTCGCCCGCCTCGAGCGCGCACCACAGCGTGCCGTCGGCGGTGAACAGCGGCTGGAACGCGGCGCCGCCGGGCCCGCCGCCGAGGTGCACGGGACGGATCGGGGCGCCGCCGGCGTCGAGCTCGGCGACCCAGAGCTCGGCGGCGTCCCAGGGCATGTGCGGGTGGTCCCAGGCGAGCCAGGCCAGGGTGCGGCCGTCGGGCGACAGCGCCGGCGCGGCGACGAAGGTGCGGCCCTCGACGAGCGGCGTGACCGCGCCGTCGGCGAGGGACACGGCGACGAGCAGGTTGTCGGGGTGCTTCGCGGCGCCGGGGCGCTCGGCGACGCAGACCAGGCGGCCGCGCCCCGCGTCGACCACGGGCTCGGCGAAGCGCCAGCCCTGGTTGGGCGCCGTCAGCCGCTCCGGGTCGGCGCCGGGGGTCACGCTGGAGAGGCAGCCGTCGCCGTCGTGCGAGAACACGACGCGCCCGTCGACGACGACGTACGCGCGCCCGCCATACTCGTGGACCCGGGTGCGGACGGACCACGGGCCGCCCACCACGTCGAGCGGGTAGCCGCCCGGCGCCGCGCGGACGAGCACGCCCCGGCCCTGCTCCGTGGGCCGCGACTCCACCCACCACAGCGCGCCGTCGGGGCCAGAGGTAGGGGCGCCGATGCGGACCTGCTGGCCCAGCTGCTCGGGCGCCACGGGCGAGGGCCAGGTGCCGTAGGGCAGGATTCGGGGTTCGTCCATGGTTCGCCTCCACGTCGCCGATGGGTCCTGTATGGTGCGCGGTGCGGGTCGGTTGGAGCCCTCGGTCGTGCTATTCAGGCAGATGCTCGTCTTCGCCACCGCCCGCCTCGCCGGGCGGCGCCTCGTCCCCGACGACGCCGCCGCGCTCCTCGCCGTCTACGGCGACCCCGAGGTCGCCCGCTACGTCGGCGACGGGCAGCCGCTGTCCCCAGAAGAGAGCGTCCGCTGGGTCGACGTCACCCACCGCAACTACGCGCTGCGCGGCTACGGCATGTTCGCGCTCGAGCTCGACGAGACGGGCGAGCTCGTCGGCTTCGCCGGCCTGGTCCACCCGGGCGGCCAGGCCGAGCCGGAGCTCAAGTACGCCCTCGGCCGGCCGTTCTGGGGCCGCGGCCTGGCGACCGAGGCGGCGCGCGGCCTCGTGGCGCACGGCCGCGAAGCCTTCGGCCTCGCGCGGATCATCGCCACGGTGGACCCGCGCAACCTCGCATCGCAGGGCGTCCTCGCCAAGGCGGGCTTCGCCCCGGCCGGCGCCCGCGACGACGGCACGCTGGTGTTCGCGACGGCGCCGTAGTTACGGCCGGGGCGGAGGACTCGCCATGCTGCTGCTCGTCGCCCTCGCCTGCGCCACGCCGCCCGCCACCGCGCCGCCCGCCACCGAGACGCCGGCCTCGCCCACCGTCCCGCCGACCCCTGCGCCCGCGCCCTCAGCGTCCCCCGACGTGGGCGAAGCGCCCGCCGGCCTCGTCGATCGCGTCTGGGAGGTCACCCAATCCGACGGCGTCGCCGAGGGCACGCTCTACACCTTCCTCTCCGACGGCACGCTCGTGATCCGCCACGGCGAGGACCCGCCGGGCGTGGGCAGCTGGGCCTGGGCCGACGGCCAGCTCACGATGACCGAGGAGGGCGTCCCCTACCCCACCGACGTCACGCTGCAGAACGACCAGCTGTCGCTCGTGAGCCACAACCCCGGCGGCGAGCTGCACGTCACGCTCGCCCCCGCGCCCGACGAGCCGCTGCCCACTCGGGAATAGTCCGCCCGATCCGCGGAAGGCACAGCTAGACTGCCACCAACCGGAGGCGATCGTGCTGCACCCTGTCCCCCCTGCGACCTGGCTCGCGCTGCTCCTGCTCGCCTGCTCGCCCCCCAAGGGCGAGGCGGACCACCTGGGCAGCAGCCCGAGCACCACGTCCCCGAGCACCTCGTCGTCGTCCTCGTCGACGACCTCCGAGACCACCGACACCCTCTCGAGCACGACGTCCACCTCGACCACGTCCACCCCCGTCGACTCCGACGGCGACGGCCTGTCCGACGACGACGAGGCGGCGCTCGGCACCGACCCGGCCGACGAGGACTCCGACGACGACGGCTACCTCGACGGCGACGAGGTCACCGAGGGCAGCGACCCGCTCGACCCCGACTCCGTCATCTACCAGGGCGGCTGGCCCTACAACGGCGACCGCGCCGCCATCCCCGACCCGGGCTGGAGCGGCCACCCCAACGTCGGCACCCAGTTCCCCGACCTCGTGGGCATCGACCAGTTCGGCGACACCGTCCACCTCTACGACTTCTTCGCGCCCGGCACGCAGGTGGTGCTGGACTTCTCCGCCGAGTGGTGCGTGCCCTGTCAGCAGCTCGCCGGCTACCTCGACCACGAGAACGAGCTGTTCCCCTACCCCACGATCCGCGACGCCGTGGAGGCGGGCGACGTGGTCTGGATCACGGTGTTGACCGAGAACAACGCCGGCAACCCGCCCACGGCCGCCACCGCCGCGGCCTGGTACGCCGCGCACCCGAACCCGCGCGTGCCGGTGCTGGCGGCGAGCGGCGTGGGCGCCGTCGTCAGCTTCCTCGGGCTCAGCTACTACCCCACGTCGGCCTGGCTCGACGGCGACCTCACCGTCACCGCGTTCGACAACGCGCCGAACCCCTACGCCGCGATCGACCAGCTGGAAGGCTGGCTGTAGCCGAGGGTCAGCTCGCCGTCCGCGGCAGCTGCACCCGGAACGACGTGCCGATGCCGGGCCCGGACATCACGCCCACGTCGCCGCCGTGGGCGCGCGCGACCTCGCGCACGATGAAGAGGCCGAGCCCGAGCCCCTCGCCGCCCTGCTCTCCGCGCAGGAACGGGTCGAAGACGCGCGGCAGCAGCTCGGGGTCGATCTGGCCCTCGTTGTGGACGAGGACGCTGACCGCGCCGCGCTGCCGGCCGTCCACCCCGACGAGCACGGGTCCCTGCGAGCCGTGGCGGATGGCGTTCGCCACGAGGTTGGTCAGCGCCTGGCCGACGCCCCTCGTCCCACGCCCTGCAGGTCGCCCTCGCGCGTGAGCTGCAGCGTGATCTCGGGGTTGGCGAGCCGCTGCTCGGGTGCACACCGCCTCGGCGATGACGCCCAGGTCGGCGGCCTTGCGGACGACGGGGATGCCGCTCGACAGGCGCGCGCGCGTCAGATCGAGCAGGTCGTTGATCATCTCGCCCATCCGCAGCGCGGTGCGGCGGATCCGCGGCGCGACCTGCTGGATGGTCTCGGGGGTGGGCCGCGCCTCGAGCAGCGCCGCCCCGTTGGTGATGACGGCCAGCGGGCTGCGCAGGTCGTGCGACAGCACGGCGGTGAACATCTCGTTGAGGCGCAGCGTCTCGGCGATGCGCTGCCGCTGGCACCACAGGTCGACGAAGACCTGGACCTTGTTGCGCAGGACCGAAGGCTCGACGGGCTTGTACAGGTAGTCGACGGCGCCCGTGTCGTAGCCGCGGAAGGCGCGCTGCTCGTCGCGGGCGCTGCCCGTGACGAAGATGATGGGGACGAGGCGCGTGCGCTCGGTGCCGCGCATCAGCTCCGCCAGCTCGAAGCCGTCCATCTCGGGCATCTGCACGTCGATCAGCGCGACGGCCACGTCCCGCACGAGCAGGATCTCCAGGGCCTCGAGCCCGGAGTGCGCGGCGACGATCTCGACGGTGTCGTCGGCCAGCAGCGTGGTCAGGGCCGTGCGGTTCGACTCGACGTCGTCGACGACCAGCACCACGGGCCGCTGGGGGAGCGGGATCACGGGGCCCTCCCGGTCAGGATGGCGGCGAGCGCCGGCAGCGGCGCGACGTGGGGGCGGTGACAGGCGGCGATGCCGGCGCGGGGCATCATGCTCGCCTCGGCGGTGTCGGGGTCCTGGACGACGACGAGCCCGCCGGCGGCCTCGACGGTGCGCAGGCCGGCGGCGCCGTCGTCGTTGGCGCCGGTCAGCAGCGCCGCGGCGAGGCGCGGGCCGAACACGTCGGCGGCGGTCTCGAAGAGCGGATCGACGGCGGGGCGGCAGAAGTGCACGGGCGCCTCGGTGGACAGCGCGTAGGACGTGCGGTCCTCCACGAGCAGGTGGTACCCCGGCGGCGCCACCACGACCTCGCCGGCGACGAGCGGCTGCTTGTCGGCGGCCTCGCGCACCCGCAGCGTGCCCGCCAGCGCCCGATCGAGGAAGCTGCGGCGGTTCTCGGCGATGTGCAGGACCACGGCGACCGCGGCGGGGAAGCCGGGGCCGAGGCCGGCGAGCAGCGTCGAGACGGCGCCGACGCCGCCGGCCGACGCGCCGACCACCAGCAGGTCGTAGGGGAGCGGCGGGGCGTCGTTCATCGTCGGCGATAGACCCGCTCCTCGTGCGAGAGGAGCTCGAAGGCGTGGTTGTGGGACGAGAAGTGCAGCGTCTCCTTCGAGCCGATGCCGAGCACGCCGCCGCGGCACAGGGCCTCGGCGAACAGCCCGACGGCGCGGTCCTGCAGCCCGCGGTCGAAGTAGATGAGCACGTTCCGACAGGAGACGAACTGCACCTCGGAGAAGACGGCGTCGGTGGCGAGGTCGTGGTCGGCGAACACCATGCGCCGGCGCAGGCGGTCGTCGAACCGCGCGCGGCCGTAGTGCGCGGCGTACCAGTCCGACAGCGAGCCCGAGCCGCCCGCCTCGCGGTAGTTCTGCGAGAAGCGCGGCAGGCGGTCGATGTCGTACACGCCGTCCTCGGCCTGGCGCAGCGCCACCGGGTCGATGTCGGTGGCGTAGATGAGCGAGCGCGACAGCAGGTCGGTCTCGGCGAGCAGGATGGCGAGCGACCAGGCCTCCTCGCCCGTGCTGCACCCGGCCACCCACAGCTTCAGCGAGGGCCAGGTCGCGAGGCGCGGGCAGACCTCCTGGCGCAGGAACCGGTGGTAGCTCGGGTCGCGGAACAGGTCGCTCACGTGCACCGTCAGCACGCCGAGGAGCTCCTGGAACGCCGCGGGATCGGCCGTGATGCGGCGCTGCAGGGCGGCGAGGTCGGGGCAGCCGAGCTTGGTCAGGCCCGTCCGCAGGCGACGCCGGAGGGAGGCCTGCGCGTAGCCCGTGAAGTCGTAGTGGTACGTGTTGCGGATGGTGGTCAGCAAGGTGCAGACCTCGTCCTCTGGCAGCTCCGTCATCGGCGACCGTGCGGCATCCAGACCCGGATGAGCGACAGCAGCTTGTCGACGTCCAGCGGCTTGGAGGCATAGTCGTTGGCGCCGGCGGCCAGGCACTCCTCCTGGTCGTCCTTCATCGCCTTCGCGGTGAGGGTGATGATCGGCACCTTCTTGCAGCTCGGCATCTCGCGGATCCGGCGGGTGGCCTCGAGGCCGTCCATCACCGGCATCATCACGTCCATCAGCACCAGGTCGACCTTCGGCTCCTGCTGCATCCGCTCGACCGCCTCCTGGCCGTTGCGGGCGATCTCGACGACCGCCCCGCGCGGCTCGAGCAGGCTCGTGAGCGCGAAGACGTTGCGCACGTCGTCCTCGACGATGAGGATGCGCCGGTCCTCGAGGGCGGCGTCGCGGGCGCGGGCGACCTTGAGCATGCGCTGGTGCTCGGGCGGCAGCGTCTGCTCGACCTGGTGCAGGAACAGCGCGACCTCGTCGAGCAGGCGCTCGGGAGAGCGGGCCCCCTTGACGATGACCGACTGCGAGTAGGCGCGCAGGCGCTGCTCCTCGTCGGGGGTGAGCGACTTGCCGGTGTAGACGATGACGGGCGGGAACGCGTAGCGGTCGCCCTCGGCGAGCTGATCGAGGAGGTCGAAGCCGGATCCGTCGGCCAGGCGCAGGTCGACGATCATGCAGTCGAAGGTGCGCTCGCCGAGCAGCTCCAGCGCACCCTGCACGGTGCCGACCGCCTCGGTGTCGACCCGCTCGGTGCCGATGAGGCGGCAGATGCTCTCGCGCTGGATGGGGTCGTCCTCCACGACCAGGACGGAGCGCGGCGCGTCGCTGGCCGTGCGCTGGAGCCGGCCGAGGGCCTCGAGGAGCTGCTCGCGGACGACGGGCTTGATGGCGTAGCCGACGGCGCCGAGCCGCAGCGCGGTGTCGCTCTGGTCGACCCCCGAGACCATGTGGACGGGGATGTGGCGCGTGGCCGGGTCGCGCTTGATGCGCTCGAGCACGGTCAGGCCGGACTCGTCGGGGAGGCGCACGTCGAGGACCACGCCGGTGGGCCGCATGCGCCGGGCGAGCTCCATCGCCTCCTCGCCCGTGCGCGCGACGAGGCAGGGCAGGTTCAGCTCGTGGGCGAGGTCCATCACGATGCTGGCGAACCGCTTGTCGTCCTCGACGATCAGCAAGCAGACGTCGCCCGGGCGGAGATCGTCGCGGTCGTCGGGCAGGAACGTGGACGCGGGCAGCGCCTCGGCGGGGGACGGCGCGCGCCGCGGCGGCTGGGGGGCCGCCAGCGGCGCCGGTCCCGGGTCGTGGGCGGTGACGGGCGGGGCGGGGCGGGCGCCCGCGGGCGGCTGCAGCGGCAGCGTGAGGGTGAAGGTGCTGCCCTCGCCGGGGGTGCTCTGCAGCGTGAGGTCGCCGCCCAGGGCGCGGGCGAGGTTGCGGGAGATGGACAGGCCGAGGCCCGTGCCGCCGGCGCGGTTGACGTGGCCCTCGAGCTGGCGGAACGGCTCGAACACGAGGCGCTGCTGGTCGGCCGGGATGCCGGGGCCGGTGTCGCGGACGGCGAACGCGATGCCCTCCGGCGCCGGAGCGACCTCGATGCGCACGCTGCCGCGCTCGGTGAACTTGAGCGCGTTCGACAGCAGGTTGCGCAGGATCTGCTTCACCCGCGTGCCGTCGCTGACCAGGGCGGCGGGCGCGGCGGCGGCGATCTCGACGGAGAAGGACAGGCGCTTGTCGGCCGCGAGCGGGCGGACGAGGCGCTCGACCTGCCCCACCACGTCCTCCACCCGGAGGTCCTGCGCGGCCATGTCCATGCGACCGGCCTCGATCTTCGACAGGTCGAGGATGTCGTTGATGAGCGTGAGCAGGTCGTTGCCCGCGGCGTAGATGGTCTCGGCGGACTTCACCTGGTCGGGCGTGAGCGTGCCGGGCGCGTCGTCAGCCAGGATCTTGGCCAGGATGAGCGTGCTGTTGAGCGGCGTGCGCAGCTCGTGCGACATGTTCGCGAGGAACTGCGACTTGTGGCGGTTGGCCTCCTCGAGCTCGACGCGCGCGCGCACCAGCTCCTGCTGGCGCTCCTCCAGCTGGGCCGTCTGCTCCTCGAGCTCGGCGTTGGAGCGCTCGAGGTCGGACTGCTGGATCTCGAGCTGCGCCTGGCTCTCGCGCAGGGCGTTGGCCTGCGACTCGAGCTCCTCGTTGGTGACGCGCAGCTCCTCCTGCTGCGTCTGCAGCTCCTCGGCCTGGCGCTGCGTCTCCTCGAGCAGCCGGTCGATGCGCTCGCGGTAGTCGGCGGCGCGCACGGCCACGCCCACCACCTGTTCGAGCCGCTCCATCAGCTGCAGCGCGCGCTCGCTCGGCTCGCGGAAGAAGCCCAGCTCGACCACGCCGTTGACGGCGTCGCCGGCCATGGCCGGGATCATGGCGAGCGTGACGGGCGCCGCGTTGCCGAGGCCCGAGCGCGCGACGAGGTAGTCGGACGGCAGGTCGCGCACCACCTTGAGCGCGCGGTCCTTCGCGCAGCGGCCGACCAGGGTGTCGCCGAGCTCGACCGGCTCGTCGTTCGCCTCGACACCGTGGCCGGCGAGGCGCCGCAGCGTGTGGCCGTCGGTCGTGACGTGGAACGCGCCGACGGCCGCGCCGAGCGCGTCGACCAGCACGTCGAGGGTGCGCTCGCCGACCTCGGCCAGCGACGGGTTGCCCTCGAGCGCCGACTGCAGGCGGTGCTCCCGCTCGCGCAGCCAGGCCTCGTGCTCCACGCGGACCCGCGTGCGCACGAAGGCGGTGCCCATCACCCCCATCACCGAGACCACGCCCGAGCCGATGGCGCGGTTCACGATCGCGAGGTGGGAGGCCACGACCTGGTCGTCGGTGAGCAGGAAGCCCAGGACGAGCAGCGTGACCGAGAGCGCCGCAGTGGCCAGCGGCAGCAGCGGACGGCGCCCCACGGCGGCGATCCCCACCGGGGCGACGTAGAGCATCCACTCGACGTACCCGAGGGGGGTGACCCAGTCGAGCGCCGCCACCAGGACGACGAACACCAGGACCACCGCCACGAGGGGCTGGGTCTCGACCTGATCCGCTGCGGCGTCTCTCGTCGGCACGCTTCCAGCCCGTTCGGCCCGGAACTCGGGCCGCTCTGCAGCTATCTCCGAACCCTGCAGACTGCAACGTCGGCGCGCCGATCCCGTCGAACATCACCTCTCCCATCACCTCTCAGGCCCACCGCGTCCGCCCGGGGTGCCGCGACATTCGCCCTTGCGGATCCGACACGGAGCGACCTGGCGGTCGACCGGCCGCGCCGGCGTTACGGGGCCGCATGGGGCTGTGGAACACGCTGCGATCCTGGCTGGGGATCGCCCCGCCGCTGCTGGTGCGCGATCCGGACGCGCCGTTCGCCGTCACCGAGGCCGCGCGCGAGGCGCTCGGCGCGCTGCCGCCCGGCCAGGGCCTGCACGTCGAGACCGCGCCGGCGCACCGCGGCCGCGTCGTCTCGGTCACGCTCGGCGCCTCGCAGGGCCCGCCGCCGCCCGGGCTCGAGGGCGTGCCGGTCACGATGTCCGACGCCGACCTCGCGCGCCTGCGCGGGCGCACCCTCGACTGGGACGGCCAGCGCTGGACCGTCGGCGTCCCGCCTCGAGCTGCGCGCCCGGGAGACACCGAACCCCGACTCGCGGCTGTACCTGTGCGACCAGATCCTGCACACCGGCCGGCCGTCGTTCTTCGTGCCGGGGAAGACGGCGAGGTGCCCGACCTGCCGGCGCGGCTGCTCGAGGTGCCCGGCGTCCGCTCGGTGCTGCTGCGCAGCAACACCGTCACGGTCGAGCGCGAGCCCGACCGGCCGTGGGCCGACCTCGACCGCGGGCTCGACGCCGCCGTGCGCGAGCACCTCCTGCTGTGCGGCGGCCCGGTCGACGGCGGCGACGACGACGCCCCCGCGACCCGCTCCTCGAGGCCGACATCCGCCGGGTGCTCACCGAGCAGGTCCTCCCGGGGTCCACGCCGACGGCGGCGACATCGAGCCTCGTCGGCTACTCGAACGGCGTGGTCAAGGTCGCCATGCAGGGGCCTGCCGCAGCTGCCCCGCGAGCAGCGCCACCCTGCGCCACGGCGTGGAGCGCACCCTGCGCGAGGCGTTCCCCGGGCGGATCGAGCGCATCGAGGCCGTGTAGCCGGGGGCGGATCCGGGGTTGTCCCGCGACGGCGGCCCGGAATATCGCCCCCGCATGCGCTCCGTCCCACGCGATCCGGCCTTCGACGCCACCGCGCGCCTGCTGCGCGAGGGCTACACCTTCATCGGCAACGGCTGCGACCGCGTCGACGGCGACGTGTTCCGCACCCGCCTCGCCCTGCGGCGCACGATCTGCCTGCGCGGCCGCGACGGCGCCGCCCTGTTCTACGACGGCGAGCGCTTCGAGCGCCGCGGCGCCGCCCCCTCGCGGCTGAAGGCGACGCTGCTCGGCCGCGGCGGCGTCCAGGGCCTCGACGGCGAGGACCACCTCCACCGCAAGGCCCTGTTCATGGGCATCGTCACGCCCGCAGCGGTTCGTGGGCGCGCCGCGGGGGCCGTTCGACTTCGTCCCCCAGGGCGGCGGCGACCCTGACGTGCACCACCGCTGTGCCGGCGAGCAGGTGACGCTGGCGCTGCTGCAGCAGGCCACCGCGTTCCTGACGCGCGCCGTGCGCTACACCGTGCCCGACCAGGACCTGTCGATCCCGCTGGCCCGCATGCCCACGCACCCGACGAGCGGCGTCGTCATCCGCGCGGTTCGCCGGGCGGCCGACGCGCCGCGCCCCTCGCCGGCGGCTACGGGGCTCGAGGATCTGCACAGCGAGGTGTGACGCCCGGAGCGCGGCGCCGCCCGAGGCGGGCCCGCACGTCCTCCACCGTGCGCGCCAGCCCCTCCGCCAGCGAGACGCGAGGCGTGTAGCCGAACAGCGCGGCTGCGAGGCGCAGGTCCGGGCAGCGCCGGGTGGGATCGTCCACGGGGAGCGCCTCGTGCACGAGCTCGCTGCCGGGGACCAGCGACAGCACGGCCTGCGCCAGCGCCGCGACCGTGAGCTCCTCGGCGTTGCCGAGGTTGACGGGCTCGACGTGGTCGGTGCGCTCCATCAGGCCGCACAGCCCGTCGACGAGGTCGCTCACGTAGCACAGGCTGCGCGTCTGCTGCCCGTCGCCGTAGACGGTGAGCGGCTCGCCGCGGAGCGCCTGCTGCACGAAGTTGACGACGACGCGGCCGTCGTCGAGGGCCATGCGCGGGCCGTAGGTGTTGAAGATGCGCGCGATGCGCACGTCGAGCCCGTGGGCGCGGTGCCAGTCGCGGACGAGCGCCTCGGCGGCGCGCTTGCCCTCGTCGTAGCAGGCGCGCGGCCCGACGGGGTTGACGGCGCCGCGGTACGCCTCGGGCTGCGGGTGGACCTCGGGCTCGCCGTACACCTCGCTCGTGGAGGCGAGGAGCAGCCGCGCGCCGGCGCGCTCCGCGAGCTGCAGGGCGTGCTGGGTGCCGAGGACGCTCGTGAGGAGCGTCCCCACGGGATCGACCTGGTACTGCGGTGGGCTCGCGGGGCAGGCCAGGTGGTAGACGCGGGAGGCGCCGGGGACGTCGAACGGCTCGCGCACGTCGTGCTCGACGAGCCGGAGCGCGGGGTGCTCGGGCAGGTTCCGCCGGTCGCCCGTGTGCAGGTTGTCGACGACGACGACCTCGTGGCCCTGGGCCAGCAGCCGCGCGACCAGGTGGCTGCCCACGAACCCCGCCCCGCCCGTGACGACCGCGCGCGCCATGCCGCTCCCCGTCCCCTCCTAGCCGCTGCGGCGGCCGCCCGCCGCTGCCCTCCGGGAACGCTCTTCGATCCGGCCTCCTCTCGACGAGGGATCGCGAAAGCAGGCAAACCGTTGCATGTCCTGCATGTTTTCCGGTTGCAGAGAGATACGTCCATCACGGACTCGAACGATCCCGCTCATCGGGGTCCATTGGAGAACTCATGACCAACCTGCCCACCCGCCTGCTGGCCCTCTCGCTGGTCGTTGCGGGCACGACGTTCGCAGGCTGCAACAACAACCACCAGTACGAGAACCAGACGGACGACGTCGGCAACCCGCCGACCGCCCCGATCGACGAGCCGACGCCCGCGCCCACGCCGATGGACCAGGACAACGGCATGAACGACGGGATGAACAACGGCGTGGGGATGAACGACATGAACCACGACCAGGCGCTCGCCCTGGGCGAGGTCATGGCGGCGCCCACCGACTGGGTCGGCAAGACCGTCTCGGGCACGGCGACCGTGACCGAGGTGCCGTCGGACCGCGGGTTCTGGGTGGAGGCCAACGGCCAGAAGATCTTCGCGATCCTCAACGACGGACCACAGGAGGTCCCCGTCGACATCAACGCGGGCCAGAAGCTGAAGATCGCCACGGCGACCGTGCGTGACCCGTCGTTCCTGCCGCAGGTGCCGGGCGCCGCGTCGGGCGAGCCGCTCGACGACGAGACGCGCAACCTCGCGCAGGGCCAGCAGGTCTACCTCGTGGTCGACGAGGACGACATCCAGATCCAGAACGACGGGCTGATGCCCGATCGGAACGACCAGATGGATCAGGGCACGACCCCGGGCGACGGCCCCGACATGGACGATCTGAACGACGACGGGCAGGAGCCGGACCCGACGGAGCCCCCGCGCCCCATGTAGCCCCCGACCACCGCTGAAGGAATCCCGCGCCGGGGGCACCGCCCCCGGCGCTCGTCTTGGAGCGCCCGTGCCCATCGACCGCGCCTTCCCCACCCTGTTCGTCGCCGACCTCGCCCGCGCCCGCGCGTTCTGGTGCGAGCTGCTCGGCTGGCACCCCGCCTGGGACAGCGACTGGTACGTCCACCTGTCCGCCACCCCGGAGGGCCCACCCGAGCTCGGCCTGCTCCGCCGCGACCACGAGCTCGTCCCCGAAGAGCGCCGCCTGGCACCGCAGGGGGCCATGGTCACCGTCGTGGTCGACGACGTCGACGCCGTCTTCGCTGCCGCGACCGACCGCGGCGTCCAGGTCGTCGAGCCCCCGCGCAACCTGTTCTACGGGCAGCGCCGCATGCTGATCACCGACCCCGACGGCCACCTGATCGACGTGTCGACCCCCTGCCCGCCCGATCCCGAGTGGGAAGCCGAGCAACAGCGGCGCTGAGTCCCCGGACGTCACACGCGCGACGCCTGCCCCGTCTCGGGGGCAGGAGGTCTCATGGTGACGATCGTGGGCGGTGGCTTCGCGGGGCGGATCGCGGCGGTGCGGCTGCGCCGGCGCGGGCTGGACGTGACGCTGGTGGACGCGCGCGCCGCGTCGGTCGAGCGGACGCGGCTGCACGAGGCGGCAGCGCGCGGCCGCGACGTGGAGGCGCCGCTGGACGTGTTCGCCGACGGCATCGGCGCCCGCTTCGTCCAGGGCCGGGCCGCGCGGGTCGACGACGGCGCGCTGCACCTGGCCGACGGGCGCGCGGTGCCGTTCGACCAGCTGATCGTGGCGACGGGCTCCGTGCCCGACGACGGCCGCGGCGTCCCCGGCGCCCGGGAGCACGCCGTCGCCCTCGGCGGGCCCGAGGACGCCGCGCGGATCCGCGACCGCGTGGCGGCGGGCGAGGACGCGATCGTGGTCGGGGCGGGGCTCACCGGCCTCGAGCTCGCCACGGAGCTGGCCGAGGCCTGGCCCGACCGCCGCGTGACGCTGGTGGGGCGCCTCGAGGCGTGGTCGCCCCGGGCGGAGCAGATCGTGCGGCAGTCGCTCGCCGACCTCGGCGTCGTGCACGTGGAGGCGGAGGTCACGGCGGTGGACGCCGCCGGGGCGCAGACCGCGCAGGGCCGCCTCGACGGCCCGCTGGTGGCCTGGACCGCGGGCATGCGCCCGTCGCCGTGGCTCGCGGACAGCGGGCTCCCGCTCGACGACCGCGGCCGCGTCCGCGTCACGCCGACGCTGCAGGTGGAGGGGCACCCCACGGTGCTGGCCGCGGGCGACTGCGCGGGCACCGCGCTGCGCATGGCCTGCGCCACGGCGATGCCCATGGGCTGCCACGCCGCGGCCGGCGCCGTCGCGCTCGCCGGCGGGCGCGAGCCCGAGCCCCTGCACTTCGGCTACGCCGCGCGCTGCGTCTCGCTCGGGCGGCGCCACGCGGTGATGCAGGGCACCGACCGCGCCGACGCGCCGACCTGGGCCGTGGGCGGCTGGGCGGCCGTGCAGCTCAAGGAGGGCATCCTGTGGTCGGTCACGCGCGTGCTCGGGTGGGAGGCGAGCGGCCTGCCGCTGTACGCTTGGGTGGGCGGCCCGCTGGCCGTCCCCCCGGGGGTCGCGTGATCGCTACGGCCTTCCAGCCCCACCGCGACCGGCTGGTCGCCCTCGCCTACCGCATGCTCGGCTCCGTGGCCGGGGCCGAGGACGTGGTGCAGGAGACGTGGGTGCGCTGGTCGGAGGCGCCGGACGTGGCGAACCCGCGCGCCTGGCTCGTCACCGTCTGCACGCGGCTGTGCCTCGACGAGCTCCGCTCGGCCCGCGCCCGCCGCGAGCAGCACACCGGGCCGTGGCTGCCCGAGCCCTGGGTCGACGAGGCGCCGCCGCCGCCGGGGGTGCTCGCCGAGTCGCTGTCGATGGCGTTCCTGCTGCTGCTCGAGGTGCTCTCGCCGCGCGAGCGCGCCGCGTTCCTGCTGCGCGAGGTCTTCGAGGAGGACTACGACGCCATCGCCGCCGTCCTCGACACGTCGCCCGCCAACGTGCGCCAGCTCGTGCGCCGGGCGAAGGCCGCGATCGACGCCGACCGGCCCCGCTTCGACGCGGACCCGGAGGCCCACCAGGCGCTGCTCGCGGCCTTCGGCGCGGCGCTGCAGTCGGGCGATCGCGGCGCGCTGGAGGCGCTGCTGTGCGCCGACGTCGTCGCCACGTCGGACGGCGGCGGCCGCGCACCGGCCGCGACCCGCCTGCTCCACGGCCCCGAGCGCGTCTCGAAGTTCGTGCACGGGGTGTTCCGCAAGGCGCCGCCCGAGCGGTTCTCCGCGCGGCCGTGCTGGGTGAACGGGCAGCCGGGGCTCGTCGCCGTCTACGACGGGGCGGTGTTCTCGGTCATCGCGATGAGCGTGGTGCAGGGGCGGATCGCGCGCTGGGACACGGTGCTCGACCCGCTCAAGCTGGGCCACGTGCGAGCGTGAGGAACGTGGCGGCGGCCGCGGCGGGCAGCGCCACCGCGACCGCCAGCGCCAGGGTGAAGCCCGTGTCGGGCTGCTGGAGCGAGGCGAGGGTCATGCCGAGCCCGGCCAGGCACAGCACGGCGCCGAGCAGGTTCGTCACGACGCGCAGCGCGCCGTCGACGAGGACCTGGCTCCAGGCGCCGCGCAGCGGGCCCCAGGCGGTGGCGAAGGTCCAGCCGCCGAAGACGAGGATGGCGACGGACCAGGCACCTCCGGCGCCGGGCCAGCCCGCGGCGTCGATGACGACGGCGGCGAGTCCGAGCAGCGCGCACAGGACGCCGAGGAGGCGGCGGACGGCCGCCACCGCGAGGCGCAGCCGGGGCGGGACGGTGCGCGTCACGCCGGGGCGCGCGAGTGGACGCGGGGCTCCCGCGGGGTCTCGGCCAGCACGGCGGCCTCGTGCTGCGCGAGCTCGGCCAGGCGAGCGAAGACCTCCACACGATCGTGGCGGCGCAGCGCCAGCTCGACGTAGGTGGCGTGGTGGCGCGCCTCGGACGCCAGCAGGTCGCGGTAGAAGCGCTGCAGCTCGGGGTCGGGCAGCTGCTCGGCCAGCAGCGTCATCCGCTCGCAGCTGCGCGCCTCGATGAGCGAGCAGACGAGCAGCGTGTCGAGCAGCCGCTCGGGCTCGGGCTTGCGGACGGCGGCGTAGAGCGCCGCGGCATAGGGGCTCGGCGCGAGCGGCCCGAACGTCGCGCCGCGGGCCTCGAGCAGCGCGAGCACGAGCTCGAAGTGCTCGAGCTCCTCGCGCGCCAGCGCCGACAGCGGCACCATCAGGTCGGGCAGCGGCTGGTAGCGGAAGATGAGGTTGATCGCCGTGGAGGCGGCCTTCTTCTCGCAGTGCGCGTGGTCGAGCAGCACCACGTCGAGGTGGGGCAGCAGCGCCGCCACCCAGCCGGGCTCCGTCTCGCTCGCCAGCCGCAGCATGCCGTCCGCCTAGAACTGGTCGATGTCGTCGGAGCCGACGTAGATCAGGAACTCGCGCG
>JAWKRQ010000068.1:0-46743 GCA_041389545.1 Myxococcota bacterium
ACCTGCTCGACGTGCGCATCATCCCGAACGAGATCTGCGACAACCACGTCGACGACGACTTCGACGGCGACATCGACTGCTTCGACGCCGCCTGCGCCGCGGTCGACGCGTGCAACCCCGTGTGCCCCGAGCTCGTGCTCGACCCGGATCCGGGCACGCTGTCGGGCTCGACCGTCGGCATGAGCGACGACTTCACCCCGGCGATGGCCTGCACGGCGTCGTCGAGCGCCTCCGACGTGAGCGTGGCGTTCACGGCGCCGGCCACGGGGTCCTACGTCTTCGACACCTACGGCTCGGACTTCGACACCGTGCTGGCCGCCGCCGACGGCTGCGGCGGGCCGTCGCTCGGCTGCAACGACGACATGCAGGACCTGCAGTCGCAGCTGGTGCTGACGCTGCAGGCCGGCCAGACCGCGATCCTGCTCGTCGACGGGTACGCGACCAACGCCGGCAACTACCTGCTGAACGTCGCCTGGGAGCGCGACTGCACCGACGGCTCCGACGACGACCACGACGGGCGGATCGACTGCCTCGACCTCGACTGTGCGGCCGATCCGGCCTGTGCGCCGCCGGACACCGGGACGGGGACCACGGGGACGAGCACCACGGGCACCGGCGACACGGGCGGCGCCGACACGGGGCCGTAGCGCTGGCAGCGGGGCCGGGGGCGTGGATACCGGGCCCCTCCGGAGGGCCGATGCCGCGGTGGGGACTGCTGACGACGCTGTGCGTGGCCTGCGCGCACCCGGCGGCGCCGCTGCCGCCCGCCGAGGGCTTGCGCCCCGTCGCGGCCTTCGACGCGATCGCCGGCCGGCGCGCCCGCTCCGTCGCGCTGTTCGACGAGGTGGCGCGCGTGCTGACCCACCCCCGCTGCGCGAACTGCCACCCGGTGGACGATCGGCCGCGGCAGGGCCTCGATCAGGTCGTGCACGACCCGCCGGTGTGGCGCGGGCCCGACGACCGCGGCGAGGCCGGCGCCCACTGCGACGCCTGCCACCAGGAGCGCAACAGCGAGGTCTCGCGGGTGCCGGGCGCGCCCGCGTGGCACCTGGCGCCGGCGTCGATGGGCTGGATCGGGCAGTCGAACGCCGCCATCTGCGCGCAGCTGCAGGACCCGGCCCGCAACGGCGGCCGCACGCTCGCGCAGATCCAGGAGCACCTCGCCGGCGACGCGCTCGTCGCCTGGGGCTGGGCGCCGGGCGACGACCGCGAGCCCGCGCCGGGCAGCCAGGCCGAGCTCGCGGCGCTGGCGGCCGCGTGGATCGAGACGGGGGCGCGCTGCCCCGAGGAGGCGCCGTGAAGCTCGTCGTCAACGGCCAGCCGCGCGAGGTCGACGTCGACCCCGAGGTGCCGCTGCTGTGGGTCCTGCGCGACCGCCTCGGGCTCACGGGGACGAAGTACGGCTGCGGCGCGGCGCTGTGCGGCGCCTGCACCGTCCACCTCGACGGGCGCGCCGTCCGCTCCTGCGTCACGCCGGTGGCGCGCGCCGAGGGCCGCGCCGTCACCACCATCGAGGGGCTGTCCGAGGCCGGCGACCACCCGCTGCAGCAGGCCTGGATCCGCCACGCCGTGCCCCAGTGCGGCTTCTGCCAGGCGGGGCAGCTGATGACCGCCGCGGCGCTGCTGGCCGAGGTCCCCGCCCCCACCGAGGAGCAGGTCGACCGCGCCCTCGCGCCGAACCTGTGCCGCTGCGGCACCTACCTGCGGATCCGGGCCGCGGTGCTCGACGCTGCGGGGGCGAAGTGACGCTCGACCTGTCGCGGCGCGGCTTCCTGCTCGGGCTGACCGCTGCGGGCCTCGTGGTGTCGGCGTCGTCGGCGCGCGCGGCCGCGGACTTCGCGCCCAACGTCTGGATGCGGCTCGCGCCCGACGGCACGCTGCACCTGACGTGCAACCGCTCCGAGATGGGCCAGGGCATCCGCAGCGCCATCCCCGCGCTGCTCGCCTGGGAGCTCGGCGCCGACCCGGGGCGGGTCGTGGTGGTGCAGGCGCCCGGCGACCCCGCCTACGGCGACCAGAACACCGACGGCTCGCGCAGCATCCGCACGCAGTACGAGTCGCTGCGCCGGATGGCCGCAGTCGGCCGCACGGTGCTCGAGCGGGTCGGCGCGGCGCAGCTCGGCGTGCCGGCGGCCGAGGTGAGCTGCCGCGATCACGCCGTGGTGCACGAGGCCTCGGGGCGAAGCGTCCCGTTCGGCGCGCTCGTGGACGCCGCGGCGGCGGCGCGCCTCCCCGACGCCGCGCGCGTCGCGCTCCGCCCCGATCCGCCGGCCTCGGGCTGGGACCTGCCGCTGGTCGACGCCCTGGACTGGGTCACCGGCCGGGCGAAGTACGGCGCCGACATCGTGCTCGAGGGGATGACCACCGCGGTGCTCGTGCGCCCGCCGGTGCTGGGCGCGCGGGTCGCCACCCTCGACGACGTCGACGCCCGCGCCGTCCCCGGCGTGGTCGACGTGGTGCGGATGCCGGACTGGTCGCCCCCGGCCGCGTTCCAGCCGCTGGGCGGCGTGGCCGTGGTGGCGGAGGACACCTGGACCGCCCGCCGCGCGGCCGAGCGCCTGCGCGTCACCTGGACCGACAGCCCGCACGACGGCGCCAGCTGGGCGCAGGACCTGGCCGCGATGCGCGAGGCCGTGGCGCGGCCGGGCACGCCCCGCCGCACCGTCGGCGACGCCGAGGCGGCGCTGGCGGGGGCGGCGCGCCGGATCGAGGCCACCTACGTCGTCCCGCACCTGGCGCACGCCGCGCTGGAGCCGCCGGTGGCCGTGGCGCGGCGGACGCCCGAGGGCTGCGAGGTGTGGGCGTCCACGCAGACGCCGCAGGCCGCCCGCCGGGTCGTCGCCGCGCAGCTAGGGCTCGACGAGGCCGCGGTGACCGTGCACGTCACGTTCCTCGGTGCGGCCTTCGGGCGCAAGAGCAAGCCCGACTACGTCGCCGAGGCGGCGCTCCTCGCCGACCGCGTCGGGCGGCCGGTGCGCGTGCAGTGGCTGCGCGAAGACGCCATGCAGCACGGCTACTACCACGCGAGCGCCGTCCAGCGCCTGGAGGCGGGGCTCGATGCCGACGGCGCCGTCGTCGCCTGGCGCCACCGCATCGCCTCCCCCACCATCGGCAGCACCTTCGACCCCGACCGCCACGAGCTGCGCGACAGCGAGCTCGGCCAGGGGCTCGCCGACCTGCCGCTCGACGTGCCGGCCCTGGCCGTCGAGACCCACCCGGTGCAGGAGCACGTCCGCATCGGCTGGATGCGCTCCGTCTACAACATCAACCACGCCTTCGCCGTCCAGAGCTTCCTCGACGAGCTGGCCCACGCGCGCGGCGTGCCCCTGCCCGACCTCGTGAAGGCGCTGTACGGCCCGCCGCGGCCGTTCGGCGAGGCCGAGGCCGGCGGCCCCATCTCGAACTACGGCGCCCCGCTCGACGCCTACCCCGTCGACCTCGCGCGCTACCACCGGGTCGTCGACCGGGTCCGCGCGCTCTCCGACTACGACGCCGCCCCCGCCGAGGGCTCGGCGAAGGGCTTCGCCGTCCACCGCAGCTTCCTGACGTACGTGGCCGTGGTCGCCGAGGTCACGCGCGGCCCGCGGGGCGAGCCGCGGCTGCAGCGCGCCTGGGTGGTCGCCGACCCGGGCCGCAGCGTCCACCGCGACCGCGTCCGCGCGCAGCTCGAGGGCGCCGTGATCTTCGGCGCGAGCGCCGCGCTGTACGGCCACCTGGCGCTGGTCGACGGCCGCTTCACCGCCGACAACCTCCGCGACTACCGGCTGCTGCGGATGCACGAGGCGCCGCGCAGCATCGAGGTGGAGGTCATCGCCGAGGGCGACGCGCCCGGCGGGGTCGGCGAGCCGGGCGTGCCGCCGGTCGCGCCCGCCATCGCCAACGCGTGGTTCGCGCTGACCGGGGAGCGCGTGCGCGAGCTGCCGATGATCGACCCGCTGAACGGGCGGCGCGAGGCGTAGCCGCACGTGGTAGGTTCACCGCGTGATCTGGTCCGCCGTCACCGTGCTGATCCTGCTCGTCGCGGTCCGCCTGGTGACGCGGCTCCGTGCGCGGCTCGACCACGAGGCCGTGTTCGAGCGCCTGCCCGTCCGGCCGCGGCCGAAGGAGCAGCGCGCCCACGGCACCCTGCGCGGCGTCCGCCTCCCCGGCCCGGGCGGCGCCGTCCTCGACGCCTGGCTGCTGCTGCCGAACACGCCGCGTCCGCCGATCGTCGTGATGGCCCCGGGGATGGGCCTCGCCAAGGACGTGCACCTCGAGCCCCTCGCCTGGCGGTTCGTCGCCAGCGGCGTGGCGGCGCTGATCGTCGACTTCCGCACCCTCGGCGGCTCCGACGGCGTGCCGCGCCACTGGGTCGACCCCGCCCGGCACGCCGCCGACTTCGAGGCCGCGCTGGACCACGTCCGCGGCGAGCTCGCCGGCGAGATCGACCCGGAGCGGGTCGCGCTGTGGGGCACGGGCCTGTCGGCCGCCGTGGCGCTGGTCGTGGCCGCCCGACGCGCCGAGGTGCGCGCGGTCGTCGCGCAGGCGCCGCAGCTCGACCCGCCGTCCCCCGAGGGCCTCGCGCGGACGCGGTTCCTGCTGTGGGGGGGCCTCGATCTGCTCGGCATGGTCGCCCCCGTCTACGTGCCGCTGTACGGGCGGCCCGGCGAGTGGGCCGTCGCCAGCAGCGCGCAGCACCCGGGCGTCCGGGACGGCGAGGGCGGCGCGCCGTTCTGGGCAGCGGCCGCGCCCGGGCCTCGGGGTGGGACAACCGGATGCTGGCCCGCGGGCTCCCAGCGCTGGCCGACTTCGCGCCGCTCGCGCGCGCGCCGCGCTGCCCGACGCTGCTGGTCGCCGCCCGCGACGACGACCTCGTGCCGCTCGGCGCGGTCGAGGCGGCCGCCGAAGCGCTCCACGCGTCCCTCGAGGGTCTTCGACGGCGGCCACTACGACCTGTCGGTGGGCCCGCGGTCCGCGGCGAACGCGGCCGCGCAGGCGGCCTTCCTGGCGCGCCACCTCACGCGCTAGGCGTCACAGCGGCAGCGTCGGCCGGCGCCACACCCAGCCCTCGAACGGATCGATGAGCCCGTCCACCACGACGCGGTCGCCCTCCAGCCGCTCGAAGCGCTGGCCCTTGCTCCACGCGCCGCTCTCGCCGGCCGGCGACAGCGAGGGCATCGGCGCCGTCACGATCCGGCCGGGCACGGGCGCGCCGACCATGCCGCCGCGGCCGCTGTCGGTGAGCCACAGCTCGCCGTCGTCGGTGAGCTCGACCCCCCGGAGGAACCCGAAGTCGCCGACGGCCTCGCTCGGCAGCAGGTCCGCGACGTAGACGGGCTGCACCAGGGGGTCGTCGGTGACGGCGAGGCCGACGCTGCTGCCGTCGGGGCCGCCGTCGCTGTGGGCGTAGAGCAGCCACCACTGGTCCTGCCAGCGGCGGAGCATGGCGCCGTGCGGCGTGAAGAGCTGGCCGTCGGGCGGGAACGTCCACACGAGCGAGGCGGCGGCGGGGTCGGTGAGGTCCCACAGCGTGATCTCGCCGCTGGCCTGCGGCCCGCCGGGGAAGCCGCCCCCGGCGTCGCCGCCGCGGTGCGACGAGACGAGCAGCGTGTGGCCGCCGTCGACGAGCAGGTCCACGCCGTTGGGCGTGTCGTCGGGCCAGCCGGGCGTCCCGGCCGCCAGCGCGCGGACCGGCTCGGCGCTGCTGCCGTCGCCGGCGATCCAGCGGATGCGGTCGCTCGCGGCCTCGGGGACGAGGACGGTGCCGTCGACCGGGTCGCGGACGGCGTCGTGGGGGAAGTCGAAGGCGTCGAGCCGGAACGCGAGGGCGCCGTCGGCGTCGAGGCGGGCGACGCCGCCCGTGCCGGGCCCCCGGCCGGTGGTGAACGACAGCAGCAGCCCGTCGCCGTCGGCGCTGGCGCCCTCGCCGCCGCAGCCGCCGCAGTTGCCCACGAGCTGGGTCCAGGTGCGCTCGAAGGCGAGGGTGCCGTCGTTCGCCATCAGCTTGAGGCCGTCGCCGTCGGGGATGACGAGCACGTGCTCGTCGTCGAACACGCGATCGGTCTGGGGCGTCGTGCCCGTGTCGGTGGTGCCGACGGTCTCGGTGTCGGTGTCGGTGTCGGTGTCGGCATCGGCGTCGGCGTCGGCATCGGCGTCGGCGTCGGCGAACGTGTCGGGCGTGGTGCCGTCGGTGGGGTCGGAGGTGTCGCTCACCCCCAGCTCGCCCTTGCCCTGGCAGCCGATCAGCGCCACGACGGCCCATGCTGCCCCGAGTCGAGTCCCGTTCACCTGCCACCTCGCGGCGGCATGCTACCCCATCCGCTCGGCGGCGGCGTGGACCACCCGGCCGAGCTGCGCCTGCAGCTCCGGATCGGCGCCCGTCGGGGCCTGGCGCGCCGCGCGCTGCAGCTGCACCGCGAGCCAGTGCCGCGACGGCTCGGACTGCAGGATCAGCGGGACGATCACGCGCCGCCCGGCGCGCCGACACAGCGCGAGGCCGTGCGGCACGACCTCCACCCGCTCGACCCCACGCAGCCGCCAGCGCCCGATCCCTTCGAGCGACAGCTGGTCGCCGTCGAGCACCAGCCGCCGCGTGCGCACGGTCTGGGCGAACTCCCAGACCATGAGCAGCGGCGCGGGCAGCAGCGGCGCGACGAGGACGATGGGCGGCCGGCCGAGCCACTGGTGGTAGGCGAACAGGCCGGCGAGGACGACCAGCGGCCAGAGGGTGGCGAACAGGTGGCTGCGCGGGAGGGTGGCGCTGGCGGCGTGCACCTGCGCGGTCAGCCCGTGGGTCCGCCAGCGGATCTGCAACTCCGACTCGGGGTCCATCGCGCCTCCCGATCGGATCCGTAGCTTGCAGCGCGCCGGGTGTGGCGCCCGGCGCGTTAGCTGGCGAGCATGGACGAGGATCTGGCGGAGGCCCTGCTCGAGGAGGCGCGCGCTGCGTTCGGCGGGCGCTGGGTGCTCGAGGCGATGGCGAGCGACGGGCAGGTCGACCTGTACCTCGTGGTCACCGTGGTCGACGGCGTGGTGCGGCCCGGCCTGGACGTCACGCTCGCCCAGGCGCGGGCCATCGACGCCGCGTTCGAGCCCGGCGACGAGATCTTGATCCAGCTGTTCTTCCGCCCCGAAGACGCCGACGCCCACGCCCTGTTCCTGCGGCAGCACGCCGACGCGCTGGGCCTCGATCCCGCGTTCGAGGCCGGCCGCCAGCGGCTGGCGCGGTGGTGGGCGGCCCGGGGCTGACGCCCGCGGCTCAGCGCCGCCGGCGGCCGGAGCACGGCGAGCAGCCCGCCAGCGCGAGCGTGCCGCTCGCCGGGCCGCCGCCGCCGCAGCCGCAGCCCTTCTTCTCCTCCTCCTCCACCGGGGCCGCCAGCGACACCGTCGCCACCGCCGGGCTCGGGTCGGCGTTGTACCAGCCGTCGCGCGACATCACCTCGATCCGGTGGTCGCCGGGCTCGATGTCGACCGTCGCCTCGGTCTCGCTCGTCCACCGCGACCAGCCGCCCTCGTCGAGGGCGCCAGCTGTAGAGCAGGTCGCCGGGCCGGTCGTCGGTCGCCGAGAACACCGCGGTGACCGTGCTGCCCGACAGGGTGGCGGTGACCTCGGTGTCGGGCGGCTCGCGATCGACCGCGGGGTCGTCGGCCGCGAAGAGGGTGCACCAGGCGACGAGCCCGCCGTCCTGCATCTCGGTGCGGTCGAGCCGCAGCACGTAGCCCAGCGCCTCGAAGTGCGACTGGTACACGTCCATCTCGCCGAGCGCGGCCGTGGCGGCGTCGACCACCCAGCCCTCCAGGAACGCCTGCAGGTTCTCGGGGTCACGGTCGACGAGGTGCGAGGCATCGAGCTCGGTCACGTCGAGCTCCACCTCGTGGGCGGTCAGGACGATGCCGCCGCCCGCGACGCTCACCTCGAGCAGGCCCGTCAGGTCGGCGACGAGCTCCAGCGCGGGCTCACCGTCGTTGGTCGCGGTGAGCTTCGTCTGCTCGAGCGACAGGTGGATGCCGTCGGGATCGATGTTGACGGACGGCGGCGCCCCGAGGCTCAGCGCCACCTTCAGGTCGTCGCCCAGCCCGAGGTCGGCCAGCAGGCTCGCGATGAGGTCGGCGGTCAGCGGCGAGTCGGGCGACAGCAGCCCCTCCGACCAGGCCGCCGCGAGCGCCTCCTCGGCCATCCCCTCGGTCAGCCCGACGGCCAGGTGCGAGTCGTCGCTCGACGACAGGTCGAGGCGCTTGCCGCGCGCGTCGCCGTCGCCGCCGAGGTCGATGTCGACCGCGGCGTACAGCCCGTCGCGCGTCGACTCCACGTCGTCGACGAACGCCACGACCGGCACGTTGCCGAAGGTGCCCACCAGCAGGCCGTCCGCCGTCAGCTCCTCGATGATGGGCGGGAGCTGGTCGGCGATGGCCCCCGACACCAGATCGAGGACCGTGCCCTCCATGAACGCCCACACGAGATCGTCGGGGAACCAGGCGATGTTCGAGTCGAAGGTGCCCGTCAGCACCGGCGGCTCGACGAACGACAGCACGAGCTGGTCGTTCACGACCTCGGCCGCGAGCTCGCCCGTGAGCCGGGCGTCGCTGAGCTCGATGTACTCGAGCGTGGCGTCGAAGTCGATGCACAGGTCGAACCAGCCGCTGTCGCCGTGCAGCCCCATGTCGGTGCCGCGGATCTGGCCGAGCTGCACGTCGAGCGCCAGCGTGCCGCTCTTCGGCTCGAGCGTGACCGTCTCGATGGGCACGTCGAGGTTGAAGTCGGTGACCTCGATCGTGTCGTAGCAGTCGTAGCTGCCGGTGATCGTGGTCGGACCGAAGCTGAACTCGGTGTCGGCCAGCTGATCGGAGACGAAGTCGAAGCCCGCGGGCGTGATCTGCGCCTGGAGCCCCACGTCGCCGGGGGTCGCGGACGCGACGGGGGCGAGCTGCAGCAGAGCGACGATCATGGTTCCTCCGTCTCCACGGCCGGCCGCAGTCTACCCCGTCACCGCACGAACAGCTGGGCAGACAGCCCGAACCGCCAGACGTCGAGCGCGTAGTCGCCGTTCCCGGACGGTGCGAGCACGCCGTCGACCGTCTGATCGAGGCTGTAGGGCGACGTGGTGATGTGGCGGGTGGGGACGAACAGCTTCTCGACGGTCAGCGCCGTGCGCAGCTGCGGGACGACGAGGACGGCGCCGGCGAGCCGCGCCGTGATCGTGGCGAAGTCCAGGTTGGACGGCGTGACGTGGTCGTCGGACACCGCGGTCGGCGCGTACCACACGCCGGCCCGCAGGTCGACGGTGTCGGTGGCGGACCACTGGGCCTGCAGGCCGGGGATGACGATGTCGTGCCACCCGAGCTCGTTCTCGGTCGTGCCCTCGGAGCTCGCGAGGAAGTCGGCCTCGGCGAGGCCCGAGCTCGTCAGGATGCCGTCGAACAGCGGGTCGGAGGAGGTGATCGTCAGCCCGGAGATCTCGGAGGTCGCCGAGCCCGCCCGCGCCCACCCGACGTACTCCACGTCGCCGATCAGCGTGACGCGGCCGATCGGGACCCGCCCGCCGAGGGTCAGGTGCGCGGGGAAGCCGAGCCGGACGCGGCCCTCGCCCGCGATGGCTGCGTTCAGGTCGAGCGAGGGCTCCTGCTCGATGGGCCCGGCGACCCAGATCCGCCATGGCGGCTCGAACGACAGCGCGATCTGGGCGTTCGACGGGAGCACCCACTGCACCCCCGCCACCCACGACGCGCTCCAGCCGCTCATCGCACCGACCCGCTGGCGCCCCTCCAGCAGCGGATCGCCGACCGGCAGCGGCGGATCGAGGTCGAACGACTGGTTGAAGCTCGCGCCCGTGTCGACGCGCTTCTCGCTCAGGTAGCTCACCTGCCCCACGCGCAGGCCCGCCCCGATGGAGACCTGATCGTGGACCCGGTACGCCGCGAGCAGGCTGCCCTGCACGAGCTGCAGGGTGGAGTCGACGGTGAAGAACCGCTGCGGGCCCTCGGGGGGCTGGGGCCCGCCGCGCGAGGTGGGCGCCTGGAACGCCGCGCCGAGGCCGAGCCGGCCGAACGACACCGCCAAGCCGGCGCTCGGCTGGGGGGCCCAGGTCGTGGCCACCTCGGGGCCGTCCCAGGCGGCGAGGTCGGTGGTGACGGTGCGCCGGAACACGGCCACGTCGAGCAGCAGCTCCGGGGCCACGGCCCGCGCCACCGCGGCGGGGTTCGACAGGGCGCCGAGCGCGCCGGCCTCGGTGGGGCCGGCGAAGCCGCCGCCCGCGCTCGGGACGGAGGTGCCGGAGATGCCCGCGCCGGCGAGCGCAGAGGTCGCGGAGAGCGCCCAGAGCAGCAGGACGGACGACGACATCGGACCTCCGAGGTCGCACACGGTACCCGATCGCGTCTCGGTGGGCACGCCCGACCGCGGGCGTTAGCTGGCGCCATGTTGGTCGCGGTGGCCTGGATCGCGGGATCGTCGTGGGCGGGGGCCGATCCGGCGCCCGCTGGCCCAACCCGGCCCGCAGCCGAGCCGGCGGCCGAGCCGCGCGAGCCCCACGCCGGCACCGCCCGCGCGGCGCTGGCGCTGGCTGGCGTCGCCTCCGTCGCGGCGGGCACGGCCTGGTTCTTCGAGGGGGGCACCTGGCTCGGCGCCGGCGATCCGGCCGCCGTGTGGATGGGCGCGGGGCTGCTCGGGGCCACCGGCGCGGCGCTCGGGGCCGGCGCGCGGGCCCTGTCGCACGGCGAGGGCGACGTGGGCGAGCGGGTGAGCGTCCCGCTCGTGTCGGCGAACCTGAGCTCGTGGGGCACGACCACCGCCGGCGAGACCGCCCCGCCCTCGGGCGCGGTGGCGCTGGAGCCGCGGGTGTGGCTCGGCCGCCGGGTCCGGCTGTCGCCGCGCCTCGCGGTCGACGCGCAGCTCGGGCGCGAGGTCGCGGTCGACGCGCGGCCGCAGGGCGGGATCGACCCCGTGCTGGCCACGAGCCGGGTGGGGCTCGATCTCGGCGTGCTGGCGCGCGGCTACCCGGGCGATCGCAGCGACCGGGTGTCGGGCTGGAACCGGATCGAGGCGGTGGCGGGGCCGCTCGTGGCGGCGCGCTTCGAGCGGCGCGACTACCTGCAGCTCGACGAGCAGCGCGGCCTGCGGCGGCTGATGGTGGTGCCGCTCGCGCTCGGCGCCCGATGGAACCTGAGCGAGCGGCAGCGCTTCGAGGCCCTGGTCGGGCCGCGGATCGACGCCATCGCCTGGTCCGCCGGCGACGGCAGCGGCTACACCGGCGCGCCGGCCTACCTGGGCCCGCTCTACGCCACCGTCCGCTACGACGTGCAGGTGCCGCTGCACGCGCCCATCCTGGGCGCCAGCGCCCGGTCGCGGCTCGCCGTCGCCTACACGAACTCCCACTTCGACGGGCTCGGCCTCGATTTCGCCGCCGTCATCGGGTACGTCGGCGCCATGTCGCTCGCGTACGACCTCGAGCTGCAGCCCCCCGAGCGCCCCTGGGCGCTGTGGCTCGGCGCCGAGGCCGTCTGGGCCGACGGCGGGCGGGCGAGCCTGACGGTCGGCTTCGTGCCCGGGCGGTCCCGGTGAGGCGCGCGGCGCTGCTCGTCGCCGGGCTGGTGGGCTGCGAGCGCCCGCCGTGCACCCCGCCGGACTACGCCGTGTCGGAGTGCCGGGTGCAGGCGGAGAACGAGCTCGCGCGCGGCACCTCGGTCGACGGCGTCGAGGTCCGCCTGCAGGACCCCTACGGCCGCTCGACCGACAGCTGGAACGCCACGGGCCTCGTCGTCCCCGGTCCGACAGCCGGCTGCGAGTCGCATCGCCACCCTCGGCGGCTTCCGGCTCACGCTGCACCGGCGCGACGCCGCCTGATCGACGCGGTGGTGCTGCAGCTGACAACGTCCCACCGCTGATCGCGCCGCTCGCAGGCGGGATCGAGCGCCACGGGCTGACGCGCGTGGTGGAGGTCGACCTCGACGACGACGTGGTGGAGTCCGCGGCACGCTACGCCCAGCGTGCGACGGCAGGTTCTCGCTCGCCGCCGTGGGCGTATCAGACAGGGCCGGTGACGTTCAGGCGCATCGTCGCCGACCTGCCTGCCGAGCAGGCCGACGAGGCGGCGGCGGGCGCCCCTGCTCGGCCTGCTGCTGCTCGGCGACCTCGCCGAGTTCGGCCCAGCCCGAGTTCGACCGGGTGGCGCAGATCCTCGAGGGCTCGCCCGTGCCGGTGGCCGTGACCACGGGCAACCACGACATCTTCGCGACCGTGCAGCCGCTGTTCAACCAGTCGTTCGGGCCGGGCAACTACGGCTTCGACGTCTGCGACGCGCGCGTGGTCATGCTCGACACGGGCAACGGCGACCTCGCGACCTCGGTGGAGGCCTGGCTCCCGCGCCTGCTCGATCCGCCGCGCGACCGCGGCGATCGCGCGCGCCACCTCCTCCTCGGCACCCACATGGCCCCCTACTGGGGCTACACCACCGACGGCTGGCGGCGCGAGGACCAGGCTCAGCTGCTGATGGCCGAGCTCGTCGACCACGGCGCCGAGCTCGTGGTGGCGGGGCACATCCACTGGCGCGGCGTGTTCGACCAGGCGCCGGTGCCCGAGGTCATCGTCGGCACGGGCGGGGCGAGCCAGCGCGGGGTCGACCCCGACTACGGCTACCTGCGCGCGGTGTTCGGGCCCCGCGGCCCGGTGGACGTCTGCTTCCGCTCGCTGCCGGCGCCCGGCTCGCCCGGGCCGCCGCCCAGCCGCGCGCCCGAGGTCTGCGGCCCGCGCTAGCCCGGCGGCTCGAGGAGCGCGCGCAGCGCGGGTTCCAGCGTGGCGACCAGCACCTCGCGGGGCGTCTCGACGAGCGGCCGCAGCCCGCCGCCCGAGCGGAACAGCTTCAGCCCGGCCACGAACGCCAGCACCACCGCGGCGCGCGCCTCGCGGTCGGGCCCGCGCAGCGCGTCGACCAGCCGAGCGAGGTGGCCGGCCTCGATGCGGGGCCAGGCCAGCGCCGCCGCGCGCGGGCTGCTGGCCGAGCGCATCAGGATGAGGAAGCCGTCGAGGGGGCTGCAGCCCGGGTCGGTGACGTCGACGATGGCCTCGGCCAGGCGCCGGGCCGGGTCGGCGTCTGCGAGGTTGGCGGCCGAGAGCACCACCGGCTCCGCCATGGTGGCGTCGAGGACGGCCTCGAACAGGCCCTCCTTCGAGCCGAAGTAGCGGTTGATGAGCATCGCGGTCACGCCGGCGTCTCGCGCGATCTCCCGCACACCGACGCCGTCGTAGCCGGCGCGCGCGAACGCCGCCCGCGCCGCCGCCAGGATCCGCTCCCGCGTCTCGGCCGCGTTCCGCCGGTGGCCGTGCTCCCCCACCCTCCCCCCTTGACGTGCTGCTGTCGGGAGTCTACACCTGTAGAGCTTAAGTCTACGAGTGTAGACTCTGGGGGTCGCGATGGGTCAGCGAGTGCTGGTGACGGGGGGGACGGGCTTCGTCGCGACCTGGTGCCTGGTGGAGCTGCTGCGGCAGGGCCACGAGGTGCGCACGACGGTGCGGGACCTGCGGCGCGCGGAGGCCGTGCGCGCCGCGGTGGTGCGCGCGGGCGCAGACGGCGCCGCGCTGACGTTCGCCGCCGCCGACCTCGGCGACGACGCGGGCTGGGACGCCGCGGTGGCCGGCTGCGACGCCGTGCTCCACGTGGCCTCCCCCATGGGGGCCCCGGCGGGCGCCGCCCCCGAGGCCCTGATCGCGCCCGCCCGCGACGGCACGCTCCGGGTGCTGCGCGCGGCCCGGCGCGCCGGCGTGTCCCGCGTGGTGGCGACCTCGTCGCTCGCCGCGGCGATGCCGAGCGACCCCGACGGCACGGGCGACGAGTCGGTGTGGACCGACCCGAGCCTGCCCATGCTCAACGTCTACTGCCGGTCCAAGATCTTCGCGGAGCGCGCCGCCTGGGACTTCGTCCGCTCCCCCGAGGGCGACGGCCTGGCGCTGACCACGCTCCTCCCCGGCGCCATCTTCGGCCCCCCGCTCCAGCGCGCCGCCGGCTCCGTCGAGGTGATCCAGCGGCTGCTCGACGGCCGTCCGCCGCTGATCCCGCGGATCGCGCTCACCCTCACCGACGTGCGCGACCTCGCCGCCGTGCACGTCCACGCGCTGTCGGTCCCCGAGGCCGCCGGCGAGCGCTTCGTGGTCGCCGGCGACCGCCTGTGGATGGCCGACGTGGCGCGGATCCTGCGCGAGGGCGTCGGCGACCGCGCGCCCCGGATCCCCACCCGCACCGCGCCCGACTGGCTCGTGCGCGCAGCAGCGCGGTTCCTGCCGCCGCTGCGCGAGCTCGAGCCGCTGCTCGGGCGCCGCATGCGCTACGCGAGCGACAAGGCGCGCCGGGTGCTCGGCTACGCGCCGCGCCCGCCCGAGGAGACGCTCGGGGACTGCGCCCGAGCGCTGCTCGACGCGGCCGACGCGCTCAGCTGACCAGCTGCCGCGCGGCCACGGCGGCGCCGTCCGCGGCCACCCGCGGGGCGAACGCCGCCGCCGCGTCGCTCGCTGCCAGCGCCGCCGCCAGCGCCTCCTGCAGCGCCGACCCCGTCACCGCCCCGCTCGGCACCGTGGCGCCGAGCCCGAGCGCCACCACGCGCTGCGCCCAGTGGGGCTGGTCGCTGTACATCGGCACCACGAGCTGCGGCACGCCGGCGCGCGCGGCGGTGTGGGTGGTCCCGGCGCCGCCGTGGTGCACCACCGCGGCCACCCGCGGGAACAGCGCCCGGTGCGGGACCTCGTCGACGACCAGGCAGTCGGCAGCCTCCGGGAGCGCGCCGGCGCTCCAGCCCCGCGACAGCACCGCGCGGCGCCCGAGCGCCCGCATGGCCGCGAGGACCGCCTCGGGCGCGGCGCCGGGCGTCGGCATGCTCCCGAAGCCGACGTAGACGGGCGGCTCGCCGGCGTCGAGGAAGCGCGCGACGGCGGGCGGCAGCGGCGTGGGGTCCGCGCGGGCCCAGTCGCCCGTCTGCACCACGCCCGGCGGCGCCGGGTCGAGCGCCGGATCCGTCGCCAGCAGCGGACGATCGCCCACGATGTGCGCGAGCAAGTCGTCGACGGGGCCGAGGCCCAGCGCCGCGCGCTCGGTGGCCACGCGGGCGCCGGCCCGCGCGGTCCAGGCCGCGGACGTGGCCGGCGTGGGCAACGCGGTCGGCGCGTACAGCGCGCAGCGGTAGGGCAGGCCGCGGGCCTCGGCGATCGACCGGGCGGCGTACTGGTGGGCGTTGGCGCCGAGGATGGCGTCGCAGCCGGCGGCGGCGCGCCCCACCGCCGCGAACTGGTCGGCGACGAGGTCGTCCACCGACGGGGGCGCGACGGGCGGGGCGCCGGGCCGCGGCAGGCGCATCTCGATGCCCACGGGGACGGCGTGGAAGCCGAGCCGCTCGGCCTCGGCGGTGAAGTTCGGCGGGATCGCGAGCGACGGCTCGTGGCCGAGCTCGCGCAGCGCCTCGGCCAGGGCCAGCACCGGCTGCACGTCCCCCCGCGTGCCGACCACCGACAGCAACCACCGCATCCGCCCCTCCGCCCACGAACGTAGCGCGGTGGATATGCGGCAGGCCGTTCACCCGGAGGGACCCTTGAACAAGAACACCATCTGCCTGTGGTTCGACGGCGACGCCGAGGACGCCGCCCGCTTCTACGCGAGCACGTTCCCCGACAGCGCCGTCACCGCCGTGCACCGCGCGCCGGCGGACTTCCCGAGCGGCAAGGCCGGCGACGTGCTGACCGTGGAGTTCACGGTGTGCGGCGTGGCGTGCGTCGGGCTCAACGGCGGGCCCGCCTTCCAGCAGACCGAGGCCTTCTCGTTCCAGATCGCCACCGAGGACCAGGCCGAGACCGACCGGTACTGGGACGCGATCGTCGGCAACGGCGGCGCCGAGAGCGCCTGCGGCTGGTGCAAGGACAAGTGGGGCGTGTCGTGGCAGATCACGCCGCGGGTGCTGACCGAGGCGCTGGCGCAGGGCGGCGCGGTGGCGCAGCGGGCGTTCACGTCGATGATGGAGATGCAGAAGCTCGACGTCGCGCGGATCGAGGCCGCCGTCCGGGGCTGACCGTCCCTCAGGGTGCCAGCAGCACCCACACCGTCTCGGTGCGGTCGTTCGACCAGCTCGAGCCGACGAGGCCGCCCACCAGCAGCTCGTCGGCGCCGTCTCCGTCGAGGTCTCCCGCCGTCAGCGAGTCGGCGTAGCGGTTCCCGGCGCCGATGTCGCGCACCGTGCCCACCAGGTCGAGGTCGACCACGCCCTGCAGCGGCCCCGCCACGACCCACAGCGGGCGCGCCGGATCGGAGCCCGAGGTCCCGGACAGGCTGCCCGCCTGGGCGAGATCGTCCTGGCCGTCGCCGTCGAAGTCGCCGACCTCGAAGTCCAGCCCGACGGTGGGGGACGTCGTCGTCAGCTCGGCGAAGGCGGCTGCGCGCAGGTCGACCTCGCCCGTGGCGTCGGTGACCCAGGTGGACGCGCTGTAGTCGCCCAGGACGACGTCGACAGCACCGTCGCCGTCGAGGTCGCCCGCGCCGATGCCGCTCAGGATGTCGTCTTCGGTGTAGTGCGCGAGCGTGGCGTCGCGCAGCGGCACCTCGCCGGTGGCGGGCACCTCGGCGACCCAGGCGCCGACCCCGTGGCCGATCAGCAGCTCGTCGACGCCGTCGCCCGTCACGTCGACGGGACGGACGTTGACGGGGTCGCTCAGCACGAGGGTGGCGACCGGTGCCGCCTCGCCCTCGTAGGGGCCGGGCCACTCGCTGAGCCCGTAGGGGCTGCGATCGTAGGTGACCAGGTCGCCAGCACCGTCGCCGTCGAGGTCGCCGGCGGCGATCAGGGCGAGGAGGCCCCGCCCGCCGTCGTCGCCGGCGCGGGGGTGGATGCTGCCGAGCACCGCGCCGGACACGCCGGACACGAGCGAGGGCTCGGCGAGGTCGCCCACCCAGGTCGTCCGTGCCGTCACCGTCGACGTCGGGGGCGAGCGCGTACAGCGGCGTGTCGGCCCACAGCGCGTCGGCCGCCGACAGCGTCCGATCGCCCGGGACCGCGGCGTCGAACTGCCACAGGTGGCGCGCGCCGACGACGACCCGCGGGCCGCTCGGGGTCGCGCGGATCGCGACCCGGGGGTGGTAGCTGCCGTCGGGCGCCTCGAGGGTGACGGCGTAGCCCGGATCGGGCGGCGGCGCCGCGGTGTCGGGGGGCGGCGGGCCGACCGTCCACGGCGGGGTCGCCGTGTCGCCGACGGCGCTGCCGGTGTCGGGCTGGAGCAGCGTCGCGCGGTCGACGGGTTCGGGCGCTCGGTGGCAGGCCAGGGCGAAGGCGAGGAACATGGCACAGCATAGCGCGTCGTTCAGCGAGCGCGGCGCCTCCGGTAGCGCAGCTCGACGATGCCGTTCGGCGACGGCTCGCTCGAGACCAGCTCGAGCGCGTAGGACGACGGCGAGCCGTCGAACAGGCGCGTGCCCTCGCCGGCGACGTAGGGGAACAGGCTGATGTGGAGCTCGTCGAGGAGATCGAGCGCCATCAGCGAGCGCCAGAGGCGGACGCCGCCCCACACCACGACGTGGCCCTCGCCGCCCTGGCGCAGCGCCTCGACCTCGGCGGCGGTGTCGCCGCGCGCGATGGTGGTGTTCGGCCAGTCCGCCGCGGTCAGCGTCCGCGAGAACACGACCTTGCGGGCCGGGTTCAGGATGCTCGCGAACGGGTGATCGGTCGCGGCCTGCATCGAGCGGGAGATGCCCTCGTAGGCCGTGCGCCCGAAGACGTGCGCGTGGGCCGTGCGCAGGAACTCGAGCTGCGCCGGATCGTCGGGGTGGTCGTTCTCGGGCTGGTCGAAGCAGAAGCGCCAGAAGGCGGTGCCCTCGTCGGCCATCAGGCCGTCGACGGAGTAGTTGAACACGGTCGCGATCAGGCTGCGCATGCCGGCCCCCGCGACCACCGTACTCCGGGGTGCGCTCGCCCGTCGCCGAGGATCACGTCCCCGCGACCATCATCACCAGCACCACCGCATAGCCGAAGCTGCCGTTCTTGCCGCCGAGGTCGCCCATGGCGCTGCCCACCGCCAGCTGCTTGGCGTTGGAGGGCACCGACACCGACGAGACGTCGACCGGTTGCCCGGGGGGCACCGCCGTCCACCACATCGAGACGGGGCCGTGGACGAGGTTGGGGCGCTTGGCCAGCGCCTGCAGCTCCTTGATCACCTTCTTCGACTTGACCTCGCCGCGCGCGACCCGGCCGGCCAGCATCTCCAGCGCCGTCTGCAGCTCGGGCGCCTCGCTGGGGCCCCCAGCGGCCACTGGGCCGCGAGGGCCGCGCGCACCTGGTCGCCCGCATCGGCGGCGTCCTGCGGGGCTTCGATCGTGACGAGCGCCACCTGCAGCGCGCCGTCCTCCTCGCGAGCGCCGATCACCACGCGCTCCGCGGTCGCCCCCAGCGTGGCCAGGCGGAAGACGGGGTGCCGCAGCAGCACCCAGGCCGCCCCCTCCGCGCTCGGGACCCCGAACACCGCGCTGTTGCGCCACAGGCCGTGCGGCCGGTCGGGCTCGGTCCTGCGCATCTCGCGGCGCAGGTAGCGCCACGCCGCCCGCTCGTTGTCGGGCAGGTTCGCGAGGAGATCGCGCATCCGCTGCGGATCGCCCGCCGCCTGCAGCGGCGCCAGGCCGAACCGCGCCCGCTCGGTGTTCAGCGCGTCGAGCACCGCGCGCTCCACGTCGGCGGGCGGGTGGCCGAGCTCCAGCCCGAAGGCGGGGAGCTCGGGCGGCTGCGGGTCGGTGCCGACGAACACGGTGAACGAGAAGGGTCGAGCGGAGCTCGCCGCGCTCGGCCTTCTGCATCGCCACCTGGATCGTGCCCGGCGTGTCGGGGACGGGGAACTCGATGTCGAAGGCCCCGTGGCCGTCGATCGGGTACTCGCGCACCTCGGCGCCGGGGTGGTGACGAACAGGCTGTAGTCGCCGTCGTCTTCGAGGAAGGTGCCGGGGATGCGGACGACGGAGCCCGGCGCCGCGACGCGGGGGAACGGCTCGAACGCGAGCGCGCCGAACAGCGCGGTCACCACGCCCACGTAGGGCGCGTCGTCGGACGACCCGAGCGCGACGGCCACCGCGCGCAGCTCCGGATCGTCGACCCAGGCTGCGGTGAGCGTGCGCACCTGGTCGGCCACCTGCTCCGGTGTGCCGGCCACGAACTCGCCGACGAGCGACGCCGGCCGCGCGAGGCCGCAGTGCTCCCCGAGGAGCGCGGCGTGCAGGGGCTCGAGCTGGCCGTTCCGGTACAGCGGGAGCGTGAGCCGCGCGTAGCACCGCAGGGCGTCGGGCGCCGCCAGGGCGTCGGCGCGCGCGCCCAGGGCGTCGTGCTCGACCTGCACCTCGACGGGCGAGCCGAGGTCGAGCGTGCGGGTGGTGTGGTCGTAGGTGCGCGCTGGCGGTCCCGGGTCCGCCTCGGCGAGCAGCTCGCTCACCTGTGCTGCCGTCAAGCGCTCCTCGGGGAACCAATGCGCCAGGGTCGGACCCGCCGGCTCCGCCGCCGCCGCCGTCCAGGCCATCCACCACACCACGTGCACCTCCCGGAGGCAGTGTCGTCCATCACCCGCCGTGGCACAATGGCGGGATGTGGTTCCTGCCTTGCCTGACCTGTGATGCGGCGTTCGCCGCGGACGTCGACGTGCTGCGCTTCGCCTCGGGGATGCGCGCCGTGATCGAGCACCGGCCCGACAGCCACCGCACCGTCACCTCGATGGCGTTCGGCGCTGGCGAGGGCGGCGCGCCGGACGGGCAGGAGCACGTCGCGCACCTCGCCGAGCACCTCTGGTACCGCGCGCGGGGCCCGGCGGGGCCCAACGGGTGGGTGCTGCGCGCTTGGGGCTGTGACGCCAACGCCTACACCGAGCTGACCCAGACGGGCTTCCTGGCGACCTGCCCGGAAGACGCCACCGAGGCGCTGCTCGACCTCGAGGCGTCGCGCCTGGCGTCGCCGCTGGCTGGCGTGCGCCCCGAGGAGGTCGCCATCGAGCGCGACGTCATCGCGATCGAGGTCGCGCAGCGCGCGGAGGGGGACGCGGGCGCCGTCCTGCGCGCGGTGGTGCCGCGGCTCGACCCGGACGATCCCGAGGGGGCGCGGGTGGGGCGCGACGGCGTCGGCGACATCGGCCTCGACGAGGTGCGCGCCTGGACCGCGGCGCACTACACCGCGCGCGAGGCGGTCCTGGCCATCGTGTCGTCGCAGCCGCTCGACGTGCTGCAGCCGCTGCTCGAGGCCCGGTTCGGGCCGGTCGTGTCGACGGCACCGACGGGCGACGCCGTCCGGGCGGTGGCGGCGGGCCGGGCCACGCTGCGGATGGACGTGCGCCACGCCGCCGCGGCCGTCGACGAGCCGATGATCGTGGTGTCCTACGAGGCGCCGCCCGTCGCGCAGGACGCGCTGGCGGCCGTGCTGGAGCGCGGCCTCGCCGCGCGCTTCGGCCGCGACGCCCGGGTGGCCGAGCTCGGCTGCGGCACCCTGCTCGGGGTGCGCTCGCACCTCGTCGCCTGCCTGCTCCGGCCGCGGCCGGGGCTGCCGGCCGACCAGATCGACGCGCTGGCGCGCACCGTCCGCGCCACCGACGTCCGCGGGGCCCTGTCGGTGGGCACCGTGCGGAAGCAGTTCACGGCCGATCGGGAGGGCCTGGCGCGGGCGCTCGACCAGGTGGGCGACTCGCTGCTCGCCGTCCCCTACAGCTACCAGGACCTGCTCGCGCGGTGGATGCTGGCGTTCGACCGCGTGCCCGACCCGTCGCAGCTCGAAGGCCGCGTGCCGCGCGCCGCCGCCCGCGCCCTGCAGCGCGCGGCGGTCGGGGCGCTCGATCCGCAGCGCGCGCTCGCCCTGGTGCTCGATCCCGCGGCCCGGGCGCCCGACCTGCCGCCGGCGCGCGCCGCCGTCGCGAACGATGCGGCGCCCGCGCCGGCCGTGCCGGCGCTGCCCGCGCTGGCGCCGGTGACCGTGCGGTCGAGCACGACGCCGCAGGCGGTGGTGGTGCAGCGCACGGACCTGCTCGGCCCGCACGTCCAGCCGCTGGCCGTCCGCACGACCGGGCGGTTCGGCTGGCTGCTCGTGAGCCCCGATCCGCCCGACACCGTGGCGGTGCCGGCGGCGCCCGCAGCGCAGCTCGCGCCCGCCGAGGCGCTCGGGGCCGGCGTCCGCTTCGCGGCCCGGCCCGACGACGCCGTGCCGCTCACGTCGCTGCTGTGGGTGTGCCCGGTGCACGAGGGCCAGGACGCCGCAGCGCAGGTGCTCGCCGAGCTGCTCGAGGCGTGGGCGGTGCACCGGCTGCGCGAGGTGCAGGGTTGGAGCTACAGCCCCGAGGCGGGCGCGATCGGCGACGTCGTGGCGCTGGGGGCGGAGGTCCTCGACGACGCCGCGCCCGACGCCATCGGCTCGCTGCGCGCCGTCATCGACGCCCTGGGCCGCGGCGAGCTCGCTCCCGACGCGCTCGCGGCGGCGCGCCGGCGGGCCGCGGTGCACACCTCCACGCCGCTCGCCACGGTGACCGACTGGCCGTCGGTGGTGGTGGGTCCGGCGGGGTGGCGCGATCCGGCCGCGATCGCTGCGCTGTCGTCCCGCGTGTCGGAGGTGGAGGCGTCCGACGTGGCCTCGCTGGCGCGGTCGTGCGCGGAGGCGGCCCAGCTGTCCGTCGTGGGGCCGCCGGCGCTGGAGGCGGAGGTCGGCGAGCCGTGAGCGGCCGGCGGCGCCGTGGTACGTCCGTCGCGGGCTGCCCATGACCTTCAACGACGTCCTCCGCGGGCTGCGCTACACCCTGAACCTCGACGACGAAGGCATGGCGCGCATCTTCGCGCTGGCCGGGCCGCCCGTCGCGCCGGAGGAGGTGCGGGCGCTGCTGGGCCGATCGCGAGCCGGACACCGTGGCCTGCACCGAGGCGCAGCTGCGGCAGTTCCTCGACGGGCTGATCCTCGAGCGGCGCGGGCCGCCCCGCCGGGCGCGCCCCCGCCGCCGGCGCGGCCGCTCACGAACAACGAGATCCTGAAGAAGCTGCGCATCGGGTTCTCGCTGGTGGAGGCGGATCTGGTGGCGATCCTCGCGGCCGTCGACCAGCCGCTGTCGAAGGGGGAGCTGAGCGCGCTGTTCAGGGCGCCCGAGCACAAGCACTTCCGGCCGTGCGGCGACCAGGTGCTGCGGAAGTTCCTGCGCGGGCTCGCCCAGCGGGTCCGCGAGGCGCCCACGCCGTAGGGCGGCTACCGGACGCGCGCGGCGATCTCGGACACCACGGCACCCCAGGCGGCGTTGCCCATCAGCGCGACGCTGACGCCCTGCAGGGCGAGCAGCACCCCGAGCCCTGCGGCGGTGGCCGGGTGGAGGCGCCGGCGGAACGCCACGTCGTGCGCCAGGAGCAGCACTGCGGGCAGGTCCCACAGCGCGACGACGGCGAGCGGGTGGTCGCGGATGCCGAAGAGCTCGATCCTGGCGACGGGGGTGCCCAGCAGCGCGACCGTCGCGAGCAGCATCAGCCGGGCGTGGGCCTCGGGGCGGCGGCGGAGCAGCGCCCCGGCGCCGACGAAGGCGGCGAACATGGCGAGCGAGGCGACCTGCGGGAAGAACACGGTCTGCTCAAGCGCACCGGGCGGGTCGCTGCGGGTGAGGAACGCGCGCACGGCGAGGAGCGTCAGCGGGGCGAACCCCGCGGCCACGGCGAGGCCTGCGGCGCCCAGCCGCTGGTGGACGCGCAGCCGCCCGCCCACGACGAGCGCGGCCTGCACGACCAGGAGGGCGACCCAGGCGGTGGCGGCGGCCGCGTGGAGGTGCACGACGGGGGCGTAGTGGGCGGTCCCGGCGAGCAGCGGCGCGTAGTAGGTGGGGACGAAGCCGATCAGCGCAGGAGGCGGCGACCCCCAGCAGGGAGGCGCGGCGGGTCGAGAGCGACATCAAAGCCTCCACCCCACCCCGGCCTTGCCTCCGTCGCCGACTATCGGCAATGCTCGCGCGATTGGGTAACCTGGTGCGCAACGCTCCTCACCGCGGAGATTCGCTTGGATCCTCTCCCATCGCGCACCTTCCCGCCGGCTCCGGGCATCGATCTCCCGGCGGTCCGGCGAGGCCCCGCGACCTTCGATCCAGCGCTGGCACCCGACATCGTGAAGCGTGCCATGCCCGCGTACGCGGCGCTGCTCCGGGCCGAGCCGGAGGCGCGAGAAGCGGTGGTCGTGGCGCACCAGGACGTGCTGCTCGACGAGATGACGGTCCTGCTGTGCGCCGACTTCCTGAGCCACCACACGAAGCAGACCCGCGGTGATGCGGCGGTGGCAGAGCTCCTGCCGGTGCTCGAGCGCCTGCACGGGCTCCTCCAGCGCTGCCGGGCTGCGGGGATCGAGGCGACCTTCGCCGCGGCGGACGCGCCGCTCCGATCGCGGCCGTCGTCGACCCTGCCGCGCCTCGAGCCTGTGCCGAGTCGGCGCCCGACGAGCGGCGTGCCCTCGCCTCCCCCGGACGACCGCGCCACCGCCCTCACGCGCCGCGCAGGGCTGCTCGACCTGGCAGGGGACGCAGCAGGCGCGGTCGTCGCCTACCGCGCAGCGCTCGACGAAGTCGGCGCGGACAGCCCGAAGCTCATCGCCCTGCTCGCCGGCGCCATGTGCCGCGCGGGCGAGGCCGGCGCCGAGCCGCTGCTCCGGCAGGCGATCGCTCGCAGCGACACGGCACCGCTCGGCGACCAGCTGCTGCTGCGGTGGACGCTCGCCGACGTCCTGGCGCACGCCCGACCCGACGAGGCGCTGAACGCCCTCGACGAGGCCGTCGACGCCGCCGGATCGGCGCCTTCGGCGGCCGCGCGCGCGTACGGGCTCGGCGGGTCGCACCGACGGCGCGCCGGCATCCTGTCGCGGCTCGAGCGGGGCGACGACGCGATCCTGGCGTACGAGGAGGCGATCCGCGCGCTGCAGGCCAGCCCGGACCTCGAGCAGCCCGTCGTGCGCGAAGAGCTCGCCGCAGCGTTCGGGAACCTCGCTGCGGCGTGGGGGACGCGCGGAGACGTCGCGCTGGAACAGGCCGTCACGGCGTCCTCACAGGCCGTCGCGCTGTACGAGGCGCTCGTGACGGAGGACGGCCTGCAGCACCTCGCCGCCGAGCTCGCCAGCGCGCTGACCCGGTACGCACGGCTGCTCGACCCCACACAGGCGGTCGACGCCATCCCGCTTCGGCGCCGCGCGGTGGCCCTCTACGCGTCGCTGCCGGAGCGCGCGCCGGGGCGCAGGCAGCTCGTGCCCGCGCTCGCCGAGCTCGCCCAGACCCTCTGCGACGCCGAGCGCTGGGACGACGCACGGGACGCGTACGCCTGGCTCGAGTCCACCTGCGACGACGCCCTGGCGACGCTCGACGACCCCGACCTGGTGCGTGCCCACGGTCGCACCCGCGCGGGCGCGAGCCGCAGGATCGGCTCCATGCTCGCGTTGGGAGGGCGCCCGGAGCAGGCCGAGCGCAAGTACGTGGAAGCGGTCGCGCGGCTGTTGCCGCTGGCGAGGGCGTACGAAGAGGTCCGGCACGATCTCGCCGCGCTCTACCGCGAGGCGGCGGGGGTGCTGGCCGCAGCCGGGCGTCCCGACCGCGCCCACGTCTTCGAGGCGGCGCTGAGGGCGCTCGGGCCGACAGCCTGAAGCCGGCGGCGGCCGCTCGGAGGTCGCCGGCGGTCGTTACGGTGCGCCATCGGAGGTCGGCATGGACACGGGACTGCTGCTGGCGGCGGCAGGGCTGGCGGCGCTCACGGGCGGCGCGGGCATCTGGCTCTGGCGCGTGTCGCGGGGCGATCTTCGGCCGCCCGTCCCCGCCTACGTGGGCGTGCTCGTCGGGAGCGGGCTCGCCGGCGCGGGCCTCCTCGTCGCCGTCGCCGCGGGCGAAGCGCTGGTCCCCGTCGGCGCCGTCGCGGCGGCCGTCTTCGCGCTGGCAGCGGTGGCGCTCACGCTGCACCGGCTGCGGCGCGTCCCGCAGGACCGGCTGGCCGTCCGCCTCGGCGAGCCGCTGCTGCCGTTCTCGGCGCTCACGCCCGAGGGCGAGCGCTTCGACAGCGCCTCGCTCGCCGGGCAGCGCGTGCTGCTCAAGTTCTTCCGCGGCGAGTGGTGCCCGTTCTGCCAGGCGGAGCTGCGCGCGTTCGACGCCATGCGCGACGCCCTCGGCGCCCACGGCGTCCGCGTCGTCGCGCTGAGCAAGGACCCGCCCGAGGCGGCGCGCCGCCACCGCGAGCGCGACGGCCTCGTCGGCGTGGCGCTGCTGTGCGACCCCGAGCTCGACGTCATCCGGCAGTACGGCGTCGAGCACCACAAGGCGCTGCAGATCGCCGGGCCGACCCGCCTGACGATCCTCGGCCTCGCGATGGGCCTGCGCCCCTCCGTGCGCACCATGGCCGCGCCGACCACGCTGCTCGTCGACGAGCGCGGGATCGTCCGCTGGATCGACCAGACCGACGACTACAAGGTCCGCAGCAGCGCCGAGCGCGTGCTCGGCGCCGTGGCCGCGGCGTTCGGGGCCGCGACGGCGCCGGTGGCCGTCCCCGCCGCCATCGTCGACGATCCGGCGTGCGTCGCATGCTGACGGAGGCGATGGCGTCGCTCGCCGGGCTGCGCGGCAAGGAGCTGAAGGCCGCGAAGGAGCGCATCGTCGCGGCGCTCGAGCCCGACGCCCTCGCGAGCTTCCTCCCCGAGGCCGCGCCCGCCGAGATCAAGAAGGTCGCCCAGCTCTTCGGCCGCGATCTGCTGCACCTGCCGCCGGAGCGCGTCCTGCCGGCGTACGAGGCCACCTGGGCCGCGCCGATCCCGCCGAAGACCGCCAGGGCGCGGCAGGAGCTGCGCCAGTGGCTGGCCGGCGACCTCGACGCGCCGACCGCCCTCGCCTGCCTCGAGCGCCACCCCGAGGATCCCTCGCTGGTCCAGATCGTGAGCCGGAAGGGGTCCGTGGGGCAGCTGCGGCGGGCGGTCGCGCTGGGGCCGCAGGTCTGGGAGGCCGACCACGTGCTGGAGGCGGTGGACGGCGCGCCCGAGCCGCTCGGCGTGCGCACCGCCCAGGCCCTGGCGGAGTTCGGCGTCGCCTGGAAGCCCGCGTGTGAGGCGGTGTTCCCGGCGGTCTACGGGCGGGAGACGGGCACCTGGTCGGGCACCGACCCTCGCGGCGCGCTCGCCGGACCCACCGGCGGCGGCTGGATCGTGGCGTCGCAGGCCGTGTTCCCCGACCGGGCCTTCCCCCTGCGCGTCTTCGACTGGGACGACGCGCCCACCGCGGTGCGGCTGACCCGCGGCGGCGAGGTCGTCGACGTCGACGTCGACGGGCGGCGGCGCATCCTGTGGCCCATCGGGTACGTCGACGAGAAGCAGCTCCTGTTCTGCGTCGACATCGTGGACCCGGCGCCGGAGGTGATGGTGTTCACCCTCGACCACGACGGCACGGGGCCGAGCGTCTACACCGAGATGCTGTCGTTCCTGTACCGCCTGCGCACGCCGTAGGCGCTACCCGAGCAGGGGCCAGATCTCGCTGCGATCGGCGTCGTCCTGCAGGTACAGGACGTGCACCCGCCGCCCCACGCCCACGGGCGCCCCCTCCTCCACCTCGACCGTCCCCGCGTGGCGGCGGTCGGCCACCTCGTAGACGTAGGCCACCGACTGGGAGCCCACCGCGGTCACCTCGCCGACGGTGGCGCGGCCGCGCCGCAGGACCTCGAGCCGGGCGTTGCCCTTGCGCCACATCCGCGCGATGCCCCAGGCGCCGAACGCCGGCCAGATGCCGGTGACCAGCAGGCCCAGCAGGAGCGGCGGGAAGAACAGCCCCACCCCCACGAACGGCAGCGACAGCAGCGTGCCGAACGCGGCGATGGTCGCCGAGAAGACCATCGTGGGGTTGCACGAACAGCGACGTGACGCACAGGCCGAGGCCGATGGGCGGGAAGACGAAGGCGCCCACCATGATCACGCTGACCGCCGCGCGCGGGGCGGGGCGGGCGGCGGCGGGCCGGCGCCCTCGACCGAGCGCAGCGGACCGCCACAGTTGACGCACCGCTCGGCGTCGGTGGGTTGGTTGTGGGTCTCGCACCACCCGCAGCGCACGGTCCTCGGCTACCGCGCCGCACCGCCGTGGCTCGGGCCCGACGCGCGAGAGGCTCGGCACGGCGCTCCCGCCGTGCGAGCGAGCGCCATGGTGCGTGGTAGAAGGCGGGCGGAGGCGACGATGCGGCTGTGGCTGGCGATGCTCTGGGCCTGTGCGGGCGGCGACGGCGCGTCGGGCGCGAAGGACGCCGACACCACCGTCGACGCCGACAGCGACGCCGATGCCGACGCCGACGCCGACAGCGACACCGACGCGGACGCCGACAGCGACGCAGACGTCGACACCGGCACGCCCCCGTCGGGGTGCGCCGTGGACCGCTGGGACCCCGCCGACTTCGCGACGGTGATCGACGTGGGCCCCGGCCACGCCGCGCTGACGCCGTCCGACGTCCCCTGGGAGTCGCTCGACGCCGGCACCCTGGTCCGCATCTGGCCCAACGGCAGCGCCTACCGCGACAAGTGGGTGATCGCGGCCGCGGGCACCGAGGCCGAGCCGGTCGTGGTGCTCGGCGTGTGCGACCCGTCCACCGGCGCGCTGCCCGTCATCGACGGCGACGGCGCCGTGACCCGCCGCGCCCTCGACTTCTGGAGCGAGACGCGCGGCGTCGTGAAGATCGGCGGCGCCTCCGCCCCATCGCAGACGCCGTCCTGGGTGTACGTCGAGGACCTCGAGATCCGCGGCGCCCGCGCGGGCCACACGTTCACCGACGACGGCGGCAACGCCGCCACCTACGACGACAACGCCGCCGCCGTCTTCCTCGAGGAGGGCGCGCACGTCACCATCCGCGGCTGCACCCTCACCGACTCGGGCAACGGCTTCTTCGCGTCGCATGCGTCGAGCGACGTGGTGCTGTCGTCCAACCACGTGTACGGCAACGGCAACGTCGGCTCGGCCTTCGAGCACAACAACTACACCGAGTCCGACGGCATCACCTTCGAGTACAACCACTTCGGGCCGCTGTGCGCGGGCTGCAGCGGCAACAACCTCAAGGACCGCTCCGCGGGCACCGTCATCCGCTACAATTGGATCGAGGGCGGCAACCGACAGCTCGACCTGGTGGAGTCCGACGACGCCGGCATCCGCGCGGAGCCGAGCTACCGCGAGACGTTCGTGTACGGCAACGTGCTCGTCGAGCCCGACGGCGACGGCAACTCGCAGGTCGTCCACTACGGCGGCGACGGCGGCGACGACGCGATCTATCGCCGGGGCACGCTGTACTTCTACCAGAACACGGTGGTCAGCGAGCGCACCGGCAACACCACGCTCGTGCGGCTCTCCGACGCGTTCGAGTCCGTCGACGTGCGCAACAACGTGCTGTCCGTGGACGGCCGGCTCGCCGTCCTCGAGGCGCGGGGCGCCGCCGCGCTCGGGACCAACTGGGTGACGCAGGGCTGGACGGACTCGTTCGAGGGCGGCGCCTTCCAGGGCACCGTCGACGACGAAGGCAGCAACACGGTCGGCACCGACCCGGGCTTCACCGACCGGCTTGGGCACGACTTCACGCTCGCGCCCGGCGCCGACCCCATCGACGCGGGCGGGGCGCTCGCGGCCGCGGCGGCCGGGCACCCCGCGGACCGGGCGTACGTCGTCCACCAGCAGGGCGACGCCCGCCCCGACGACGGCGCCGTGGACCAGGGCGCGTTCGAGGCCCGCTGACGGAGGCGCGATGTTCACGTCGGATCCGGTGACGAACGCCCTCGTGGTCGCGGCCTACGCGGCCCTGGTCGTGGTGGGGCTCGGCGGCTCGGTCGGTCTGTGTGCCGTGGCGGCGGTCCAGGTCCGCCACCGCTTCGGGAGCGCCTGGCTGTGGCTGCTGGCGGCCGGGGCGATGTCGGCCGTCACCGTCCTCGCGTCGCTCGTCGGCTCCTGGGCGCTGGGGCAGCTCGGGGGCCGCCTCGGCTTCGACACGATGCTCCGCGTGCAGCTCGCCATGAGCCTCGCCGACAGCGGGTTGCGGGCGGTGTGGTGGGTGCTGCTGCTCGGCGGGGTGGTGGCGATGGTGCGACATCGGGCGTGAGCGGACGTCTCACGGTCTGCAACCCGCTGCCGTGCCGCGCGGGACGACGAGGCGTCCGGCCAACGTCAGCGGGGCCGTCGGCCGCTGCACGACCACGTCGACGGACACGGTGGCATCGTGCGGCGTCAGCACGTCGACGCGCACGGTCCCAACAACGGCATCTGTCGTCCACGACCGCTCGCTGTAGCGGCGGGGGCGCGCCGCCACGTCGTAGGTGCCGGTCGCCGCGGGCGGCAGCTCGACCCACAGGGAGCGGGTCCGGCCGTGATCGCTGACGAGCGGCAGCTCCCCCCAGTGCGCGCCGATGCCGAGGACGGCGTTCGAGCCGGGCACGGGGACGCTGCCCAGGTGGGCGTCGGAGGCCAGCTGGGCGCCGTCGGCGAGGCACCCCTGCCAGGCGTCCACCGGCGGGGCGCGACACGCCACCAACCACAGCAGGGTCACGAGGCGGCACCGCCGCCGAAGGAGCCGCCGTCGGGGAAGAGGCGGGTGCCCGTCCACAGGTACCGGCAGTCCTTCCCCTCGGCGAGGGCGTTCAGCCGCTCCACCTCGCGGATGGCCTCGTCGACCGTCAGGACGACCTCCTTCACCGTGACCTCCACCCCGTCCCAGCACACCCTCGGCCCGTGGTCCTCGTCGGGCACGACCGAGCCCGTCCGGTCCAGGCGGACGACCGCATAGGCATCGACGGCAGCGGATCGGCGACGGCTGATCGAGGCCTCCGACCTGAAGATAGCATCGCGACGCTCAGTCGATGAACTCCAGCGAGTCGAGCTGGATGGCGCCGCTCGTCCGCCGGTCGAAGGCGAGGTGCACCTCGGTGAGGTGGCCGCGGTCGAGGTCGTCGTACGCGCACAGCGGCACCAGGATCGTCTCCATCGGGGCGTCCGTGTGCGATGCGCCGGTGAACGGCGCGCGGACCGTGCCGAAGTCGCTGATCGGGTGCGACACCGTCGCGCCGGACGCGTCTTCGAGGACCACCGAGAAGTCCGTCGCACTGCCGACGCCCGCGTGCTGCCCCACCCGCAGCGCCAGGTAGCGCCGACGCGACACGTCCAGCGTCCCGCCGACGTACCCGCTCACGTGGAGCGACAGCTGCGGATCGCCCGCCCCCGTCCAGGTGACCCACGCGACGCGGCTGTGGTGCGGGGAGTCGCCGTCGAGGTTGGCCGCCGGCCCCTCGACCACGCTCACGTCCTGGTGGACGTTGAAGCCGCCCATCGTGTTGGTGAGCGTCGACGAGTCCTCGAAGTTCTCGAGGACCGACCGGTACACGAACTCGCTCCACTGCAGCTGCACCCCCGTGCTCGGGTCCAGCGGCTCGGCCTGCTTGAAGAACACGTGCTGGGGCTGGTCGTCCAGCAGCGCCCACCGCAGGTACGCCACCGTGTAGGCGTTCACGACGTCGGCCTGCGCGGTCCCCGCGGCGAACGAGTCGTGTCGGGCGCCCTGCACGTAGACCATCGTCTTCGAGAACCGCTGCTCGTTCGGCCCGGAGAACGACGCCTCCGAGCCCGACAGGTCGTACAGGCCGAAGCCCGACGCCCAGGTGGTGTTCACGCCCGGATCCGCGTCGTCCGAGCCGAACACCACGAGCAGGCCCTGCGCCTGCGGCCGCGCCATGGCGTAGTGGTCCTCGTTGTTCGGCGCGAGGGACACGACGGCCGACAGGTCCACGACCCCCTGGCTCACGACCGCGTCGGCCGACGCCACCACGAACCCGCCCGCCACGCTGTGGCCGACGAGCGCGACGCGGTCGCGGAGGTGCGCGGCCAGCGGCGTGTAGCCGGTGCCGCCGCTGCCGTGCAGGCTGGCGAGGTGGTCGAGCAGCGCGGACTCGAAAGCATGGGCGTCGTACTGGTCGGGCGAGCTCTCGACGTACTCGAAGGACACCGACGCGATGCCGGCGTGGGCGAGGTGCTCCTGCAGGGTCGCGTACTCGTCGACGGCGAAGCCCGCGCCGTGGCCGATCCAGGCCGTCGGGAAGGTCTCCGATCCGCGCGTGCTCGGCACCACGATGCGGCCCTCCAGGCCCGTGCCCCGGGGCCCGAGGTGGTAGGTGCCGACCTCGATGTTCGGGTAGTCGCGCTGGTCGAGGGGGTTGGGCGGGACGTCGTAGGTGTCGTCGCAGGTCGGCGAGGCGAGCGCGACGGGGGCGAGCAAGAGCATGGGACCTCCGGCGGAGGTCGGTGCAAGCCTCGTTCCAGACCACGACCCGCCGCAGACGGCTGCCGGCGGCGCGCGATCCGCGCGATCGCGCGCGCACACGCGTTCGCGTGAATGGACGCCCGATGCCGGCGTCCATGGGGCTCACCCGGAGGCACGATGTTCGCCTGGATCGCCCTGCTCCCTGCCCTGTCCCCCGCAGCCTCCGCTGCGAGCGAGGTCGGGTCCGAGAAGCCCATCGGCATCGGCGTCGAGGCCGGCAACGCCGCCTACGCGAACCTCTCGGCGAAGTTCTGGCTCAGCGACAAGGCCGGCATCTCGGCCCACGCCGGCACCCTCTTCGTCTACCACGAGGTCGGCGCGCGCTTCGAGGCCGACTTCGTCGAGTGGTCCTTCGACTGGGCGGATCTGCCGATGTGGTGGTGGGTCGGCGCCGACGTGGGACTGTACAGCAACGCCGGGTACTCGGCCGTCCAGGTGGGGCCCTCCGGCGGGATCGGCGCGGCGTTGCAGTTCGCCGACTTCCCGGGTGAGGTCTTCGCCACCACCGGGCTCGGGGTGTACCCGGCGAACTACTGCAGCGGCCTCGGGAGCGGCGGACTGTGCGTCATCCAGCCGCGCGGGACCGCGGGGTTCCGGTACTACTTCTGAGCCCCGCGCGGCGCAGCGCCGAGGCGGGTACGTACCCCGGGAGCCTGCGATGGATCGTGAGCTGTTGGCGGGGACGTCGAACGCCTCGGCGGGTACCTGCGCCAGTCGAGTGGGCTGTCCAGCGGAGATCTCCTCTGGTGCGCCTGTCTCGCCGAGCCCGCCTGCCGGGCGCGGCTGGTCGAGCACGCGACGCGGGAGGCCGTCGTTCCTCCGGAGGAGGGCTGGGCGTGGAACGACGCCCACGCCGCGGCGATCCTGGGCGACCCCGCGGGCATCGCGCGCGCGGAGCACCGCGGCGCGGACTTCGAGGCGGTCGTCGCGTTCGGGACGCCGCTGACGACGGCGATCCGGCTGGGCCACACCGCCTTCGTCGAGGCGCTCCTCGCGAAGGGCGTGGACGCCCGCGCACCGGTGAGGATGTCCCGCGTGACGCAGCAGGCCGTCGTCGGCACCGTGTTCATGACCACCGCCACCCCGCTCGGCTGTGCCCTGCTCGTCGGGAACGCCACGGCCGAGGTCCTGCTCGCCCACGTCGAGGTGGCGCCCGAACACCTCGGCGACGCCGTCGAGGGCGCAGACCCGGGCCTGATCCGCCGCGTCCTCGCCGCGCTGGGCGACCGTGCGCCGCTCGGCCCGTCGATCTTCTGGCGGGTGCGCGATCCCGCCGTGCTGCCGGTGCTGGCGGAGCATGGGCTCGACCTGACGCAGCTGCCCACCGACACCGGCACCTGGGGCGGCCCCATCTGGTCGTGGTGGGCCTACGATCTCCGCGGCGGCGAGACGCGGCTCGCCTGCTTCGCAGCCCTCTTCGCCGCCGGCGTGCGCGCGACCGCCGCCGGACTGGGCGACGTGCTCGGCGCGAACCTCCAGGGCGCCGCCTCGACCGAGATGATCGACCTGTTCCTCGCCAACGGCGCCGACCTCGGCGAGGAGGTCACCTGGGAGGGCACCGACTGGGACGACGAGCGCGACGCCCCGACGATCGAGCGCGGCTCGCTGGCCGAGCGGATGATGCACGACGCCGACGTCGAGATCGTCCAGCACCTGCACGCGAAGGGCGGCGCGCTGCGCCCGATGCGCGCCGCCCCCGACTGGTGCGACGCCGAGGCCAAGGAGGCGTGGCTCGAGGGGCTCGGGCTGGTGGCCGCGCTGGATCCGGCCGCGTTCCCGTGGCTGGACCTGCCGAGCGACGACGAGATCCGCGCGTTCTTCGCCGACGCGCACGGCATCTACGGCCTGCGGCTCGGCGCGACGCGCGAGGAGCTGCCCGCGGGCTTCGACGTGGCGCGCGCAGAGGCCGGCGACGGGCTGTGCATCGGGTTCGACGACGAGGGCCGCCTGGCGTCCGTGTCGCGGCAGTACCACGACCGCGGTGCCGAGGCCTTCGAGGCGGCGCTGACCGCGGCGCTGGGGAGGCCAGCGGGCGGTCGGACGCGGCGCTGGCGCGTGCCGGGCGGAGAGGTGACGCTGCGGGAGCGCCACAACGACGCCGGGAGCTTCGTCTACGTCGACATGCTCGCCCGCTGACGGCGGCGCTCGGCGCGCAGCGCCAGGAAGCGCTCGCGGTACCGCGCGTAGAAGGGGCGGTAGACGTGCTTGTACTTGCAGTCCGCGAAGAGGTAGCGCCCGGAGATCGGCGGCTTGTGGAACTGGCGGAAGGACCAGGCCGTGCCCGCCCAGGCGGCGTAGAGGACGAGACACCACCACCACTGGCCGAAGGCGAGGATGAGGCCCATCGCGATGGGCATGGTGTAGGCCTTGAGGCCGAAGAGCGGGACGGTGAGGCTGTAGGTCGACAGGTTGATCAGGCGGCGGTTGCGCGCAAGCACCACGGCGAGCACCGCACACGACACGGTCCAGACGGCCATCGTCGGGAGCATCGTCGGGAGCATCGACGGGAGGGCTTCCGGCGGCGTCTGGAGCAGCGGGCGCACGACGTAGCGGGCCATGACCATGGCCAGGCACTGGTAGCCGAGCAGGAAGTCCCAGAGCGTGGCCATCAGCAGGAACATGATGATGGCCCAGTGCTCGTTGTGCGCGGCGATGCGGCGGGCGAGCGCCTCCGCGCCGGGCACGGCGTACTTGCCCTGCATGCGCCACTTGAGCGCGTTGTTGGGGTGCAGCAGCTCGAAGCGCAGGTTCAGCGCGGTCCGGAACGGATTGAGCGAGAAGGCGGCCCCGAGCGGGCGCGCGATGCCGACGAAGTCGGCCACGTCCTGCGTGTACAGGCCGAAGTTGACCAGGTGGTCGGTGGGCGTCCGGTGTGAGCCGGCCGGGTAGTACTTGGCGTTGTACTCCGCGATCCGATCGCCCAGGCCCTCGCGGAGGGCTTGATGGCGCTCGGGCTCCTCGAGGAGGGTGTGCACCATCAGGCTCTGCATCTCGCTGATGTTGGCGATCCCCCCGGTCAGTGGACGGGTGTAGCCGATGAAGAAGACGTTGGGCAGCTCCGCCGGGACGACGCCCAGGAACGTGTTGCGGTGGGCATACGCGTACCGGTGACGGCGGCCCTCCGCGTCCACCGACACGATCGGCGGCAGCCGCGGCACCTCCGACCCGCCGCTGATGAGGTGGTCGTAGCGGAGGGTCCGTCCGTCGCAGTGGACGGTCTGGTTCTCCTCGTCGATCGTGGCGCGGTCCTTCGACCACGTCTGGACGAGCCCCTCGGTGTGCCAGAAGATCACGTCGTTGAGCAGCGTGCCCATCTCGATGCGCGCCTCGAGCTCCTCGCCGAAGCGGGCCTCGTACATGTCGATGGGCCAGTACTTGATGCCGCTCATCCCGTTGGCGTGCCCGGCCGGCGCGGCTTCGTTGGCCTCGACGACGTCCCGCCGGTACGTCTCGGGGAACCGCACGTGGAAGACCTCGGGCTGGAACAGCCGTGCGAACCAGGACTCCGGCGCCGGCGGGCCGAGCGGGATCGCGAACAGATCCTTGTAGAACCGCGGCCAGTACTTGCCCACGGTGTGGAACTCGCCCTGCGCGAGATCGAGCTGGTAGCGCTTGCCGGTGCGCACCCCGAACAGGGGCAGGTACCACTGCGACTTCGGTCCTGGGATCTCGAACGTGATGTACTTGTCGAGGTTCACGAAGCCGTTGTTGAGCAGGACGATCTCGTTGCCCTGCGGCACCAGGCGCGCGAGCATCATGTTGGTGGTGTCGCCGATCGCGTCGTACACTACGGTCTGGCCCTCGATCTCGTCCAGATCGAGCTCCTTGATCGTCTCGTTCTGCGGACGCCCGAGCCCGGTGGCGAACACCAGCTTCTTCGCCTCGTAGACCCCGCCGCTGCGCGTGTGCACCAGGCTGTGCGTCGGGTGGACCTCCACCGCTTCGACCCGGTCTTCCACGATCTTCGACCGATAGGGTGCGAAGAGGCGCTCGTGGTAGGCGTGGAACTCGCGTGCGGTCGGATAGTAGTTCTCGACGACGTCCGCCTCGACCTGGTCGGGGACGTAGAAGGACGCGTGGAACGAGCTGACGAGGTCGAAGTCCAGCCGGTCGCTGGCGGCGAGCTGCTGCCAGATCGGCTGCCCCTCGGAGAGCAGCGTGTAGGGCTGGCCACGGGCCTCGAGCTCGCGCAGCAGGGGGATGACGGAGAAGCCGAACCCGACGATCAAGGTGTCGACGTGGATCGGGTTCGGGGGCGGATCGTCGGGCGGCGAAGGTGTGTTCTGCATCGGGTCGGAGCATACCAGCCTGGCGTCTGTGTCGCGTCGATCAGCTCTCGCGGGCGCGCGCTTCGCTCCGGCTCGCCACGAGGCCCAGCCGAACCAGCCGCGCGGCGACGGCGTTGGGGCTCCTCCCCAGCTGCAGCCCGATCTCCGCGACCCCCGCGCCGCGCATCCAGGCGTCGCGAACCACCTCGTCCTGCGCGGGCGTCCAGGGCTTGCCGGACCGCTGCTGCTTCTCGCCGCGCCGCGTGAACACGCGGGCCTCGAACACGAACCGGCTCGCCGGCGTGCCCACCTCCAGGTACGCCAGCTCGGACGCCCGCGTGAGCCCGACGTAGAACACACGGCGCTCCTGGTCGAGCCAGTCGCTCTGTTCGACGCCGTGGGGCTCGTCGACCGTGCCGGGGACGACGCCCGCCCGTTCGGCCGGGAAGACGCCCTCGGTCAGCCCCACCACGACCACGGCCGGCCACTCGAGCCCCTTGGCCTGGTGGATGGTCGAGGCGTGCACGCACCGATCCCCTGCCCCTCGCGTCAAGTCCAGCGCTCGGACGGCGCGCTCCGCCGCCTCGGGGGAGAGCTGGAGGCCACGCAGCAGCTCCGCGACCGCGTCGAAGGCTGCGATCTGCAGGTCCCGCTGCCGCTCCGAGGAGATGCGGCCGCAGATCTGCGAACCGATGTCGACCTCCTCGCGCAGGAGGTCCAGGGCCTCGGCGGCGCTCGGTGCATCGCGCATCCGGTCGAGCACGTCCGCGAGGTGCGCCATCGACCGGATCGCCGTCCTCGACTGCCCCGCCTCGTGGGCGACTTCGGCGTCCCGCAGGACGGCGCGGAACCCGCGCGTGCCCGCCCGCCGGAGCTGGGCGGCGAACGCTTCCTTGTGGACGTACCGCTCGGGCGCGAAGACCACGGACCAACACGACTCGAGGTCCACGAGCCCGTCATCGGCCGCGTGGCGCAGCCAGGCGAAGGCCAGCCGCGGGCCCGCGCCCCGGGTCAGCAGCGCGGCGTCGTCCGTCCGCACCGGGATCCCGGAGGCGGCGAGGGCCGCCAACGCGAGCACCCCCTGCGCCCGGGTCCGGTACAGGACGGCGAGCGTCTCGGGCGGATCGTCGTCGAGCCAGTCGTCCACGGCCTCCGCGACGGAGCGCACCGTCCGGATCTTCCCCGGCACGCGTCCGCAGCCGACGATGTCGCCGGGTCGCCGGTGCGGGTCGTGCGAGACGACCTCCGTGGCGGCCTTCGCGAGGGTCGGGCCGAGCCGGAAGCTCTGGGAGAGCCGGTACTGCACGGTGGGGAGCGACGCGAACGTCTCGGCGAACGAGCGGAAGAAGCGCGGGTGCGCGCCGCACCACTCGTTGATCGCCTGGTCCTCGTCGCCGACGACCATGATCGTGCTGACGGGGCCCACCAGGCCGGCCAGCAGCGCGATGCGGGCCGGGTTCACGTCCTGGAACTCGTCGACCAGCACGTGTTCGGGCGTGGGGAGGAGGTCGGGCGCCCGGCGGAGCGCGGCGACGCCGAGGTACTCCAGGTCGTCGAACGCCACCCGCTGGGTCGGCCCGGCGCGGCGGAGCGCCTCGAAGGCGGCGTAGGCCTCCACCAGGGCGGGCTCGCTCGGGAACGCTGCCCGGGTCGGCGGCACCAGGTTCGCCTTCCAGAACGACACCGCCGTGGCGATGTCGTCGGCCGACGCGATCCGATCCCGGAACTGGCGGTGGACCTGACGCGCCCACGCTGCGGCGCCGTCGACCTCGATCTGGAGGGGCTTGGAGGCCAGACCGCGCCGCTCCGCCTCGCGGAGGATCTCGTAGCCGAGGGCGTGGAACGTCGAGACGCGCACCCCGCCGACGCCGCGCTCCGCCAGGCGGGCCGAGAAGGTGCGCTGGGCGGCCTTGTTGAACATGAGCACCCGGATGCGGTGGGGCGCCACCCCCGACGCGCACAGGTGCACCACCCTGGCGGCGAGGGTCGTGGTCTTGCCGGCGCCGGGGGCGGCCCGGACGACGGCGTGGGCGCCGGGCCGGTGCTCGATCACGGCCTGTTGCTCGACGGTGAACTCCACGGCGATCCACGTTCGCACACTCGGATGCGCAGTGCGCGGCGGGTCGCCTTGGTGTGGCGCCTCCGCTGCGCTAGACGGCGGGATGGGCTCGTTCGAAGATCGGCTGAACGAAGCGAAGGCCAGCAGCTTCATCCAGCCGCTGCTGAAGAGCGCCCGGCTGCTCGACGCGCTCGGCATCGCCCGCAAGCCCCGCGATGGCGATCATGACGTCGGCGTAGGCCCCGAGCCGACCGTGGCGGCTGGCACCCCTTCGTCTGCTTCGATTGTTGCGTTTAGTTCGATCGAAGATAAGAAGGCACGAGGAGGACCATCATGCACGCCCTCGAAATCCCCAGCGACGAGACCACGAGGGTGGCCGGCGAGGCCGTGAGGGCGTTCTCCGCGGCCGGAGGCCGCCGACCCACCCTGGTCGAGGTCGTGGCGGAGGGGGATGGCTCCACGCGGGTGACGGTGCCCGTCGAAGCGTTCGAGCTGCTGATGGAGGTGCTCGCCCACCTTGCGAACGGCCACGGCGTGACCGTGATGCCCGTGAAGGCCGAGCTCACGACCCAGCAGGCGGCGGACCTGCTCAACGTGTCCCGGCCGTTCCTCATCAAGCTCCTCGACGGCGGCGAACTCCCGTTCCGCAAGGTCGGCACCCACCGGCGCGTGCGGGTCGAGGACGTGGTCGCGTACAAGGAGCTCGACGATACTCGACGGAGGGCGGCCGCCGATGCCCTGGTCGCCGAGGCAGAGGAGCTGGGACTCGGCTACTGACCTGGAGGAGCCGTGGCCTTCACCGTCGTGTACGACGCGAACGTCCTCTACCCGGCACCGCTTCGTGATCTCCTCGTGCGGCTCGCGATGACGGGGATCGTCCGAGCGAAATGGACCGACGAGATCCTCGACGAGGTCTTCCGCAACATCCTCCTGAATCGCCCGGATCTCACGCCGGAGAAGCTGTCCAGAACCCGCCACTTGATGAACGCCGCAGTGCGGGACGTGATGGTGGAGGGCTACCAACCGCTCGTGTCAGCCCTCGACCTCCCCGATCCAGACGACCGGCATGTCCTCGCCGCGGCCATCCACTGCGGCGCCCAGAGCATCGTCACCCACAACCTGAAGGACTTCCCTGCCAATAAGCTCCAGCCACACGGTACCCAGGCCGTGCACCCGGACGAGTTCGTCCTCGATCTGCTGGATCTCTCGCCCGGCGTCGTGCTTCGCGTGCTCCAAGAGCAGCAGACCTCCCTGAAGAAAGCTCCACAGACCCTGGAACAGCTCCTGGACACCCTCGAGGCCAACGGTCTGGTGCGAGCTGTGGCCGAGCTTCGCGGGCTATTCGGACCGTAGTGTCGACGCTCAGTGCGTCGAACAGGCTGATCTGGCGGGAATACCCATGACTGGCCTGGTGACAGACGAGCATTCAGCAGGAGCTCAGACGTTGAAGCGGAAGAGGGGATCGGGGGGACGGGCGTGGCGCGAGTGGCGCGCGCGGCGTTTTCGGGGGGTGGAGGGCGGTCGGGAGGGGCTGGATCCGACGGGTTGTGTCTCCGGTGTGTCTCACGGGCGGGGGTGTGTCTCATGGTCGGGCGAAGTCTCGGCCTGCGATGACTCCCCCCGCGAGACCTTGCGGCCAACGACTCCGGCTCCAGTTGAGGTAGCGGTCGCAAGTCGCAGATCTAGCTGGAGCCCAGGAGCCAGGGGCCCCCCAGAGCGCCTCGTGTGAACCAGCGGCGGGGGCGAGAGCCGAGACGCTGCGACGAGGCGGCCGGGCTCACCCATCCCACACCACCTCGCATGCGAGGTACTCGCCCAGGACCATCCGCACCATCACCGGCAGTCCGGGAGACGCCATGAAGCGGTAGCGGCCTGGTTGGACCACGATCCAACTCGGGGATGGCACCCCATGCTCGAACATCCGGAGCATCGCCCGCGACCCGACCTCGGGGTAGATGCAGACGTCCGGCGGGGTCTCGAAGGCTTCGCGGTCGGCGAGGTCAAGCAAGGGAAGGGGCACGATGGAGACCGTTGCGGGCTCCTCGGCGTCGACCGTGTGGAGCTCGAACGCGGCGTGCCCCTTGGCTATCTTGACGATCACATTCCTGACGCGGTCGAGGTCCGCTTCGAAGGTCGTTGTTCCATTCGGCTGCAGCGAACGAGCCGTGTCGAGCGTGGCGGCAAGTGCCGGCTGTCGCGCCAGGATGCGCTGGACCTTGGACCGATGACGCGTGGTCGGTTCCACCGAGCCGACTGCCACGCAGTCGAGGAGCGCGGCGCAGTACTCCTCATCCAGCGAGAAGGAGTTGTTACAGGCGCGGCAGCTGGGCACGACCGGGAGGTTCTCTGGAAACGGCTCGTCGAGAAGCACGCGCGACGGCACGTGGTCGCGGGAGTCGGCCTCGGCACCGCAGTAGATGCAGCCAGCGAGGACTCTCTCGTCGCCGAGCGGGACGATCTGCTTCATGTGTCGACCTCAAGCACGGCCGATGACTCCCACGTCGATCAGCGCGTCGAGATGATCGCGCAGAGTCTTCGGGACAGGGCCGCCGTGGATCAGAACCCCCGCCTCCATGTTCTTCTCGAGGGCGTACCCGGTCAGGTTCGCGCTCGTGACGAACGCCCGCGCCGCGTCGACGACGGCCACCTTGGCGTGGACCTTCCCGTCGACGAAGGGCTCGGGTTTCTCCCTCCACGTGAAGATCTGGGCCCCTGGGACTTGTGACCGCATGGCCGCGGCGGGGTCGACCGTCAGGCTGCCACCGTGGCTCGTGGAGGCTTCGAGGAGCACTCGAACGCGAACGCCACGATTTGTGGCCTCGTTCATCGCGGCAGCGACGCTGGGAACGTCGTAGGCGACGAAGCTGACGAGAAACAGGTCGGTGCTGGCGCTCCGAATGAGATCGAGCAGAACCTGTTCCGTTCGGCGCGTGGGTACGAAGCGCGTGGTGGGGCCCGTCCAAACCAGCTCGACGCTCAGCTCGCGTTCGACCCGCAGGCGGGCCTCGGACGCCCCGACGAGCATCCCGGCGACCTCGTCGCCACTCGTGGGCCCCTGGCCCGACCACGCGGCCACCACGCGCGCCACGGCGGCACGTGCGGCGGGTGTGTCGGCGAGGGTGCTCGGGTTGGGAGCCGACTCGGGCGAGGCGAGCCCCCGCAGCGCGGACGCAACGGTCCTCACCTTCGCCGGAGAGACGAGGGCCACGAGGTCTACGACCGCATCGAGAAGCGCCTCCATCAGATCCCCGTGAAGAAAGCGGCGTCGGTGACTTGAAGCGTGGGGATGACCAGCGCGCGATCGAGGTAGCGGTTGCCGCACTCACACGACGTCTCGGAGACGAACGAGCACGCGTGGCAGGACGCGGCGTGGAGCGAGGAGTCCGTCCGCGGGTTGTGCTCGGCGCACAACGGGTCGGACGCGCAGACCTTCGCGCGGTCGAGTGCCTGCCGAAGCAAGCGCCCGAGGTTCTCGGGCTTGCCGAGGTCGACGAGGCCGCCCAGCGTCCCGTCGGAGTCGGCTGCCGCGGTGTAAATCAAGATGCCCGCCTGCGACTTACCATCGTCGGTGTCCGCATAGACTCGTTCACGGATGCTGGCAGCGTTGTAGCCGCAGTCGAGCGCGAGCTCGCGGATCAGCAGGTGGGCGATGGTGTGCAGCAACGCGAACCGGATCCCGGGGAACTCGGGATCGGGCTCGAGCCCACGTCGGGCACGCCAGCCGCGGTGCCCCCGACGAAGCTCTGCCTCCTGCCTCCAGACAGCCGGGCCCTTCGCCCAGTCCACGAGCGCCTTCTCGGAGAACTGCAGGAAGATGCCTTCGCCGTGCACCTGAGTAGCAGGCACCCAGTTCGGCGCAGTGCGCCCGATCGGGGCACGTCGAGCGCGCTGTCCACCACCACCGCCTTCGCTCGGCGACTCAACGCGGGTGAAGCCGAGCAGCGCGTTCACCTCGCGCAGCCGCTCCAGGAGCAGCACACGCGAGATGTAGGGCTCGAAACCGTTGGGCACGGCCGCCTTCTTGCTCATGAAGTGCGGGTAGTCGGTTGGCGGCGTGGGCGACGTGAGCACGTCCCACTCGGGGCCTTTCAGGTCGAGCTCCTCGTCACCCACCGTCCCGTTGCGGTGGGCTTGAATCGCCTCCCACACCTGGTCGCCCGTGAAGCCGTCGATGCCAGGTAGCTGGGCGGTCTTCTTGAGCGTCTTGACGACGGCCGCGGCCTCGACGGCACTCTCGACGTCTTCGAAAAACGTCCAGCCGTCCGCGACCAGCTGCGCAAGGGGGCTGCCGGTCTGCGGGATGGCGAGCACCGAGAGCGTTACGGGGACCCAGCCGTTCGTCGCACCGAGCAAGATGGCGCGCGGAGCCTCGGCGCAGTCATCCTGGAAACGGTTGAGGTGCGGATGACGCCCGCGGCAGCCTGGGAGGTTGTCCTTGCCGACCTGCCCGAAGGCTTGTGCCATGCTCTTCGCGGAACCGCACGAGTCGCAACGCACCCAGAGATTCTCGGTCTGCAGCGAGGCACCGCTCTCGAAGAAGCGCAGGGTGCCCTTGCACCCGCTCGGGCCACCATGAACGAACCAGTGCCACGGGAAGTCGTCGAGGTGGCCCTCACGACAAGCGAGCAGGAAGCGTGCGGGCACCGCATCGGCATCGCGTGCCTTCTGGTCTCCGCGGGATCCCGTGCAGCCCTTGTGGACGAACCGGGTCCTTTCGGGCCGGTACCGGTTCGCCTTCAACTCGAAGAGCCCCGCGTCGAACGGCGAGAGCAGCCCACACTTCACGCAGCGCATCCAGCGAGGAAACGGCTTCACGGGGACGCCGACGAACGCCTCGGCAGAGAACGGATCGACGACGTCGCTGTCCGTCAGCGGCGGCATGCGCAGCGACTCGACCTGTGCACCCAGCACGCGGCGCACGTTGGTGAGCAGGCGGGCCTCCTGAATCGGCTGGCAGCGTCCCATCTCCCAGCGGTCGATCCCCATCGTGACGACGGAGAGGTTCGGGAGATCGATCAGTGCGCCGGGCCCGTAGGTCCAGAGGAGTTGACTCGGGCGAACTTCGCCCACGGGCGTCTTGCTCATGGCGACTCCTCCCCCGGCGCCCCCGAGGCGGTGCTGTCATCGTCTACGGGGCGCGCTCGCCAAACCGGATCCTGGTTGGTGCGGTCGTCCTCCATGACTAGGTTCACGCCGGGCTCGACTTCACGCATCGACATCGGAACCGTCCAGGTCGACCACGGCCGAATTCCCGGAGCTTCGAGCAGCGCGTACGCCGTCGGGCCTGCCCCGTACCTCTGGTAGACGAGGGTTCGACCGGGCATCGCGGCCTCCTTCGCCCAGTCGTCAGCACGGCTCTTCATCTCGGCGGTCGCCAGGTCTTTCTTCGCGGAGTCCTCGGTGACCTCCCACGTCCGCCCAGCGACTGAGCCGACGGTCGAGACCATCTCCGAACGAGTCGGGCTGTCGAGCGCTCCCGCGCCCGGATTCGGCGCGAACGGCTCGAAGCGGTTGCGCATCACGGAGAGCATCGTACCGGTCAGTCCCCGATCCATCGCGCGGGGCGAGAACGGCGTGACCGACTGGGCCTCGACGTGTTGGTAGAAGGTCGCGTGGTAGTGCTCGAACGTCTCGTAGTGGGACAGGTCGCGGGGCCTGGCCCAAGTGAGGACAGCAGCCACGAGGCCAGGAAAGGCACGCCCCACGCGGCTGGTGGCCTGGATGTACTCCGCCGTACCCTTCGGCTGCCCGTTCACGACCATCACCCCGAGGCGGTTCACGTCGACGCCGACGGAGAGCATGTTCGTCGCGAGCACGACGTCGATCGGCCGAGGAACCTCGGGGGGCCGGTTGTTCTTCGCGAGCCGCGCGGCGTTCGTGTCGTAGGCGACGTCGAAAGGTAGCTCGAGTTGGTCAAGGTACGCGGGGATGTCCGAGCTGCTCACACGCGAAGTCAGCTCGGCGATGGTGCCGACGCGACGCTGCTCGAGACCGGGCCGCTCGACGAGGCTCATCTTCACGCGGAAGGAGCGGGTCTGGACGTCGTCCTCGGCCAGCCGCTTCATGCCCCCGAGTTCCCGCAGCGAGTTGAAGTAGCCGACGAGCGTCATGTACGGGTCGGCGACCGCTCCGAACGTATCGAAGAGAGCCTGCGCCGCCGTCAGGAAGGCCGTGTAAGTGCGGATGAGAACCGCTGGCCTCGAACTTCCGGGCGAGCAGATGCCCATGTACCGACGCCCAGGCTTGTTCGCCACCGAGCGCTGGACCGAGAAGAAGTCGTCTTCGACGTCCAGCGCCTTGGGCGGGAAGATCGCGAGGCGTCGCATGAAGACGTTGCGCACCTGGTCGGTCGCGCGACGGACGGTCGCCGTCGAGGCGACCACCTTCGGGCGCACCTTCGCATCGCCGCAGGTCCACGAGCAGAGTTCGTCCACCGCCGTCTCGTAGAGCCCGACCATCGTCCCGAGAGGTCCGCTGATGAGGTGGAACTCATCCTGGATGATGAGGTCCGGCGGACGCACCGTGCGCGCTGGCTTGACCTTCGCAGCAGCATGGGGCTTCCGCGCCCTATGCCCACCACCGCAATCGTGCCCTGGCCAGAGCAACCCATGTCGCTCGCATTCCTCGCGCACGTTGCCGAACAGCGTTCGGACTTCGGGACGCCACGCCATCATCGCGAACTTGTCGACCGTGGCGATCATCATCGTCGGCGGCCGGTGGTAGATCTCCTCATCGACGAGTTTCACCGGCAGACCGGGGTGCGTCTTCGTACTCGACTTCCCCTTGCTGAACTCGCACTGCGAGAGCTTGTCGCCGCAGTAGATGGCGGTCCGTCCCGCGACCTTGTCCACCTCGATGTCGCGCCCGGCCTGGATCTCCGAGCCACACCACGGGCAGCTCGTGAGCTGCGCGGGCGAAGCGATGCCGGCCCGATTCCGATCCTTGTCTCGGATGGCCTCGATGGCCTGGTGCGACGCCTCCGTGGTGCCCGGCGTCACCTTGTTGCCAACCCAAAGTCCAAGCGTGAACGGCTCCGCGCCCCACTTCGACACCTCGCTCGAGCGGATGAGCTCCATCGCGCACAGCAGCGTGGCGGCGCGCTGAAACTGCTGCAGAGTGAGCAGCCGCAGCGTGTAGCGCATGATCACCGTGAGCCCTCGCCCGCCGTCGAGGTTCTCGACGACGCCCTGCAGGCGCCGAATGCCCATCGAGAAGGCGGCGACACCGAGGTAGGCCTCAGTCTTGCCACCGCCGGTGGGGAACCAGAGCAGATCGGCGAAGGCCTCCGCGGGGCTCGTGCGGTCGGGATGCTTCGGGTCCGCGAGCGACGGAATCGACAACAGCAAGAAGGCGAGCTGGAACGGACGCCAGGAGCGGTTCTTCCGAACGTCGACGGCGTCGAGAGCCACCAACTCCTCGCCCCGACGCCGCCTGAGCGCGTAGATGCCCCGGACACGTTGGAGGGCCATCGCGCGATTGGCGAACCGGAACGCCTCCAGCGCGTTCCCATCGTCGAGCAGCACCTTCAGACCCGCGCGCAGGCGCTCGAGCGTGGTGGTGCAGCGATCGAGCGCGTCGTTGGCGGGAGCGTCGTAGCCTTGGATCTCAGTCCCGACACGCCCGCGCTGCTCGTGGATCCAGGCCGCGTAGTCGTCGACGAGCGTTCGCAGCGCTTCTTCCAGCTCGGCCTCGTCGAGCTCGGCGAGCGACGTCATGTCGAGCCAGCCTCGCTCGACCATTTTCTTCATGGCGGGGCGGTCGTCTGGATCGAGCCCGGGAGTTTCAGTGACCGGCACCTCGTATCGCGGGATCACCTCGGTGCGAACGAGCGTTGCGTGCGTCGGATCGTCTGGTGGCGTCTCGGCATGGACCGCTACACCGTGCCCGACGGCGAATTCGACGCGTCGCCGGTAGATGAGGCCGAGATGGTCGCGCTCGGCATCGTCGACGACGATGTCGTTGCTCGGCCGGCGGAGGAACACGGGCGCCCCCGCTGTCTCCCCCGTGCCCGTCACCAGGATCTCGGGCTGGAAGAGCCAGGCACTGTCGCGGTTGGTCGCGGGCTCGAGCTGGCCATTGACGAGGAACAGCGTGACCAGGCGCTCCCCCTTCGCATTCATGCGAACGGCGCCCTGAACCACCACTTCATCCTGCTCGGGGTCGGCCACCAGCGGTCGGATGGCGCCGTCCTTCAGCGTGAGCGTCACCCGCCCGCCGCGAGGGAGACGCCGCCACACCTTCACCTTCGCCTCGTCCACCTCGCCGGTCTCACGGTTCTTCCTCGGCCGCGTGAACTCGTGTTCGTCGTTCGGGACCCGCACGTAGCTGCCCCAACGTGCAGTCACTTCGAGCGTCTTCACGTCCGGCCCGACACAGAAGGTCAGCCCCATGCTCGAGGGCACGAGGGACTGGTTGTTCGTCGTGTCGATCTCGTCGAGCGTGTCGTCTTCGGGCTCCACCCGCCCGCTCGCTCGGTTGAACTCGGCCCCTGGCTCGTGCAGTGGCGCTGCGTTCTCGTCGGGCGAGTCGTCTACCTCATCGGCAGCGGCCGCGGGCTCCACCCCGGTCGTCGAACCGGTCGCAGGAGTACGGGGCGCGAGCTTGCCCACGAGGTAGCGGTCCCGAACGCTCATGTCGACGACGAGTTCCTCTGGGCCGTTGGCGGGGCCAAGCAGATCGTCGCGCGTCGCGAGCTCGAGCAAGTCCCGAACGTAGGCCGCGTCCTGGATGAGCGGAACGTCGTCCGCCGATGCGACGCCGTCCCGCCCGAGCACCGCCGTGAAGTCTTCGGGCCGGATCCGCGAGACGGGCCCGCCGGGCAGCGTCAGGCCGATGTCCGCTATCGAGCCCGGCGTCTGAAGCGAGTGGAGCTTGTCGAAGTAGAGCGTGGTCGATTCGAGATCGGCGCGGATGCGCAGGATGCGTCCCACCCGCTCGAAGGCACCGGCCGCATCGACCACGACGACCCAGTGCCCCGGCTCGAGCGCGCCGAAGCCCACTCGATCACCGACGAGTCGAACGACGAACGGGCCCAGCGACGTAGGGGCCTTGGCGAGCCATGCCGGTGCGACCGGTGCGGCGGACTTCGTCATGGGGCGTTCCTCACGCTAGAGCTCCACCCGCGAGAAATGCGGGTAGATTCGATAGAACTTCTTGAACACCTCGA
>JAWKRQ010000069.1:0-44365 GCA_041389545.1 Myxococcota bacterium
ACGGGCCGCGGTTCGTGGTGGCCGAGGGCCCCGACGGGCGGGCGAGCTACGTCTTCGTGGACGGGCGGCTGGGGGCCTTGGCGCTGGCGCTGCGGGCGGCGGCGGTGGCGCCGCTGGCCGACCCGTTCCGGCGGGACCGGCTCGAGCCGCTGCGCGAGGCGCTCGACCGGATCTGCCGGGACCGGCGCGTCTCCGAGCGCGACGCCTACGGCAGCCCCGTGGGCTGGGAGGGGGCGGCGTGCTCGGGCGGGCGGCTGGCCGTGCGCTACGATCCGCTCGACGTGGACGCGGCGGTCCAGGCGGTGGTCTTCCGGGCGGGTGCCGCGCGCGTCAGGTGATCGACTCCGCACCGGCGGCCGCCAGGAGGTCCGCCACCGCGAGGTTCAACAGCTCGTCCTCCCGGTGCCGCGGCACGCAGGCCACGAGCCCGCGCGCCGTGGCTGCGTCCCCCGCGCCCAGCGCGGCGCGCGCCCGATGGACCCGTGCCCACAGCTCGGGGTCGACGAGCGGCGACGACGACGTGGTGCCCCCCGGCGCGGGCGTGGGCCGACCGAGCCGTCGACAGAGCTCCGCGCGCACCTCCGCCAGGTTCGGGGCCAGCGCCGCCGTCAACGGCGCCCGGATGGACTGGTCCGTCACCTCCAGCGCCTCGGCCAGCCGGCCGCGGGCGACCAGCAGCTGGATCCAGTGGAAGGAGGCCAGCTGAGCGGACCGGCCGAGCCCGCTCTCGGTCGCCCGCTCGATGGACGCCTCGAACAGGTCGTCTGCCTCGGGGAGCTCGCGCAGGGCGGCCACGCGGGCCTGCAGGACCCTCGCCGAGACCTCGGTGCGCTTGTCGTTCGCCTTGAGCGCGAACCGGAGCGCCAGTGACACGAACCGCTCGGCGGTCTCGACCTCGCCCAGCCGGATGGCGACGAAGGCCCGCTCGCAGGTGAGGAAGGGGCGCAAGGCGAGGTTCGGACGAGAAGCGAGCATCGCCAACGCGTGGTCGAGCGCGGCGGCCGCTTCCAGATCGCGGTGCTGACCGACCAGCGCGAGCGCGAGCTTGGCGTGGGTCACCGCCAGCAGCTCGACGTCGGCCTCCGGATCGAGCTCTGCCGCGATCTCGCGGAGCCCGCGCTCGGACTCGTCGGGCCGGTCGAACCGGTTGAGCGCCGAGCAGAGGTTCTGGCGGACCGACAGGGCGTCCCGGTGGAGGGAGGCCTGCTCGAGGCCCGCGCGCGCACGTTGGAACGCCGCGATGGCGCTCGGGTCTTCGCGGTGGAACGCGAGGGCGCCAGCGAGGGAGTCCACGGCGGACGCGAGGAGCGCGCCCACCGCGGCGGTGCAGTGCGGAACCACGTCGATGCACCACGAGGCAGCGCGCTCGAACGCCTCTGTCGCCCCGCTGGCCTCCCCCGCGTTGAGGGCCGTCAGCGCGGCCGCGACCGTGAAGAAGACGGCGAGGTCCGGTCGTCCCACCTTCATGGCGCGCTCGGGCAGCTCGGCGCGGATGGCAGCGGCTTCGGCGGTCCGGTCGAGGCGCTGGAGCGTGCGCTGGCGGTGATCGAGCACCAGGGTCCGGTGCACCGGATCGAGCGCGGCGACCTCTGCCCGGGCTGACAGGTCGAGCGCGACGTGGTCGAGGTTACGGTCGCTGGCGGCGTACAGGGCGCACACGACGAGGGGGCCAGCGCCTTCGACCGCGTGGACGAGCGCGATGCCTGCGGCGTGGAGGAGCTCGCAGCCGTCCAGGTCGTCGGTGCGGATGGCCGGGCGGGGGATCCCGTCCCACCTCGCCATGGCCCGCTCGGCCACTGCCCGCAGCGCCGCGACGTAGCGCTCCACCGCCTGCTGCGACGGCGGATGCTCCGTGAGGTAGGCGCGCACGACGTGGTACAGCGTGAACCTCGCCTTGCCCCGCTCCATTCGGCGGTGCAGCAGCCCGCACTCGACCAGCTCGGCGATCGTCTCGTACAGCGGCGGATCGTCGGCCTCCGGGGGCGTCACGTCCGCGAGGACGGTGAGGTCGACCGCATCGACGAACAGCTGGAGATCGGCGAGCACCCGGCGCGACCGCGTCGACAGGCGGTCCCAGGACCACGACACCATCGCATCCAGCGAGGTGTGGCGGGCCGGCCGGTCCGCGAACGGGCAGGCGAGCTTCGCCTGTGAGCGCAGCGCCCGCACGACCTCGCCCGGCCCCAGGTTCGCGGCCTGGAACGCCGCGAGCTCGATGCCGAGCGGGAGCCCGTCCACGAGCTCGACCAGCTCCACGACCTCGCCGGCGCAGGGGGTGGGATCGAACGACGGATCGGAGGCCCAGAGGCGAGTCAGGAACAGCTCGACCGCCTCTCCTCGAGCGTCGCCGGGCCGGGCGGCGGCGACAGGGGGCCGAGGTGCAGGCTGAACTCGCCGCGCACCCGGATCCGCCGGCGGCTGGTCGCGACGAAGGAGGCGCGCGGCGCGTCGTGGAGCCAACCGAGCAGGGCCGGACCGAGCTCCTCCTCCACGGACTCCGCGCCGTCGAGGACCACCAGCACGCGCCCGAGCAGATCGATCGCCTGGCCGAGCTGCGCCTCGGGACGCTTGAGCGCCGTCTGCAGCGCGGACGCCACCGCGTCGGACGTCTCGGAGACCGTCCGGCAGCGGCTGAGGTCCACGAACCACTGCCCGCCGGGGTACCGCGAGATCGCCCGGTCGGCGAACTCCTGCACCAGGCGAGTCTTCCCCGCGCCTCCGGGGCCGAAGATGGTGATCAGGCGGGCGTCCGTGCCGTCGAGCTGGGCGAGCTGCGCCCCCCGGCCCACGAAGGCGTCGAGGGGCGCCCGGATCCTGGGACAGGACGGTGGTGCGGGCAGCGTGAACCGGAACCCCTGCCCAGCGACGCTCTCCAGGTGGCGGGGCGAGCTCGGGTCGTCCTCGATCACCTGACGCAGCCGATAGACGGTGGCGTAGACCGTCCTCGAGCGGGCCTCCTTCGAGTAGCCCCAGACCTGCTCCAACAGCTCGGCCTGACCCACGAACGAGCCGCGATGATCGAGGAGGTACCGGAGCATCCGGAGCTCCATGGGTCGGAGCCTGCATCCGGGCGTCACGTCCCCCGTGTCCAGGTCGATCCGCCGGTTTCCCAGGTCGAGGACGTTGCTGGAGGGCTCGTTCCGCACGACCCTGTATTCCCGCCCCCGTGGCGCGACGTCAAGTGTCAGCTGCGCGACGTTCGGACGGGCACGCTACCGACGGGCGCAGACCGTCCCCGAACCGGTACAGATCCCCCAGGGCGACGCGGTGGTCTCGCGGCCCCCCGAACGGCTCCCGCGCGTGCTCGACGAGGACGTTGTCGACGACGAGCACGTCGTCTCGCTCCCACGGCACCGCCACCTCGAGGCGTTCGTGGACCTCTCGGAAGTGCGCCACGATCTCCGGTCCGATCGGACTGCCGTCGCCGAACGAGCAGGTCCGAGGCAGATCGTCGTCGCGCTCCACGAGCGAGCGCAACCCGGCGTGGACCTCGGGGTCCAGGAACGCGGGGTGCCAGTGCGCGATCTGGGCGAACCAGGCCGCCTCGCCCGTCTCCGGGTGGCACACGACCGCGGGGCGGACACACGCCGTGGTGAGGTCGTCGCCGCGCCATGCGACGTCGATCCCTTCGGCCCGACATCGCCGCTCCAGCGTCGCGCGGTCCGCGGTCCCGTAGACGGTCTCCCAGGACAGCCCGAGCGACGCGCCGTAGTTGCGGACGTACCGGACTCCGGTCTCGGTGAACTTCTCGCGGACGTCGGGCGCGAGCGCGGCGAGCACGCGTCGCCCGTCGACCAGGGGCGTGCTGCCGCCGATGCGGGCGGGGTCCTTCGCGTAGAACAGGATCCGCGCCGGCCACTCGCGGTTGAAGCTGTTCTCGTTGTGCCAGAGCAGCTTCTGCTCCGGCGCATAGAAGACGGGGACGTACAGCCCGCCCCGCTCCGGCGCCGCCGGGTGCTCTCCGTTCCCTTCGAACAGAGAATCGCACATCGTCCCGGCGAACCGGGAGAACCCAGCGGGTCCGCCGGCGCGGAACCCGCGGAGCAACAGCGCGCCGTGGCGGCTCAGCAGCGTCCGCAGTGCATCCCGGTGGTCAGCCGCCCAGGAGGCCAGGTCGAGCGTCGGATCTTCGGCGGTCAGCAGGAGCGGGAGCGGTTCGCTCCCAGCGATCACGCCGGGGACGGTGGTCATGGTGTCCTCACAGGTGGAGCCCGAGGCGGAGCTTGGCGAACACCTCCCAGCGCTCGACCGGCGTGAGAGCGTAGGTCCCACCCACGTTCAACGCCGTGCCGGAGGTCTGCTGCCACGCGAGCAGGGCCTCGGCGGAGCGCGCGTCGTCGAAGGTGCTGTAGTTGCCGATCGCGGCAGGAAGACCGTGCGGTCATGGCCACGTCGACCCGCCCCGGCCGACCACGCCGACGTAGTCCACGGCTCCGTCTCGGGCGAAGCGGGTCCAGGTCGTCGAGTTCGAGACCGACAGGCGCGGCGCCGGGCGCAGCTCGATCGAGGCGATCGCCAACGCGGAAGTCGCCCACGTCGGGCGGCAGTGCGCCGTAGTTGGGGAGCTTGCCGAGATCGAGCTCGAGGTTCGCGTTGAGCCACTTCTTCACGGGCCCGCCGACCGCGACCCAGCCCGCACCCTGATCGAGCCAGGTGTCCGCGAACAGCTCGCCGCCGACGAACCCGCCCAGCTGTGCGGCCATCCCGTTGCCGAACGTGAGGTCGGTGGTCCACTTGCGCCGAGGTCGCGCAGCGTCCCCGAGGTCGTCCATCCGTAGTAGACGTTCACCGGCAGGAACGCGATCTGGGGGACGGCGGCGCTCGGGGGGTGGGCGACGAGCGACAGCCAGGACTTCCCGTGGACCTGGTCGGAGCGCGTGACGTAGCCGTTCTCCGCCCGGAACCGGGCGTGATGACGTCCCCCCTCGGTTCCGACCACCACCGACCGCGACGCGTACTCCACGTGTCCGTTCGCCGCGGGTGCGACCGCCGCGGGGGCGTCGGAGAAGGTGGTGGCGGAGACCAGCGCCGAGCCCCACAGGCGGACCCGGTCGGACATCCGCACGTTGGCGTCGACGCCGCCCAGGCGGTTGTACAGGTCGGTGCCGACGATCGACTTGTCCGACAGCAGCACCCCGACCTGTCCGTCGCGCCCGACGTCGACCCGCACGCGGGCCGCGGCGTCGCTCGCCCAGCGGCCCTCCAGGTCCTCCTCGGACCACCCGCCGCCTTCCGACAGCGATGGCAGGGGGGTCGTGTCGATGGCGTGCAGGACGGCGGCCGTGCCGCCGCTCCACTCGCCCGTCGCGCGCTCGCCGACGAGCGGAGCCACGATCGAGCGGGTGTAGAGGAGCTCGCCGAACGGGTGGGTGAACCACTCCTGGCCATCGAGGAAGAACGGACGGCGCTCGTCGTAGTGGAGGGCGAACCGCTGGTTCACGCCGATCTGGGGCGCGTCGGGGACCACGTCCGAGAAGTCCGGGTTGGCGGTCGCGAGCAGCGAGGTCCGAGGGCCGGGCGTCCACCGCGCGGTGAGCCCCGGAGAGAGGCCTTCGTACGACACGGGCGTCGCCACCGCGCCCGCGTCGCTCCACCGCCAGGTGAGCTCTGGCAGCAGGTCGAGCCCCGTCACGGGCGGCAGCCGCCCCGGCCCCCCCATCCGCGCCTGCTGGACCAGCAGGCCCGCGACGTCGGGGTCGACTGCAGGCCAGGCGGAGAGCTCACCGAAGCGAGCGTTCTGCCTGAAGATCCGGAGGCCGAGGTGCTCGCAGTCGCGCGGGTGGAGCACGGTCCGCCACGGGATCGCGATCTCGACGACGAAGCCGCGCTCCGTGATCCGGCTCGCGGCCGACCACCAGCCGTTCCACCCGAGGTCGTCCTGCGTGTCGCTGGCGACGCGGATCCCGTCGAGCTGGACGCCGCGCGCGGTCACCGCGAACTCGTAGGCGCGCTGGGCCTCGCCGGTGGTGTCGAGGTACAGGCCGACGAGATCGTCGGCCGTGCGGCTGTCTCGGGGGCCGATGGCGGCGCGGATCTGCTGGGGCTGGGGGTCGTCGGCCTCGATGAGCAGGTAGAGCGCGCGGTCGTCGGAGAGGATCCAAGCCCTCGTCGCGGCGGCTGGCGCGGCGCCCGGCGACGGGTCGACCACGACGAACGGGTCGGGGAGCGGCAGCGCGGCGTTCCACGCGGCCTCGTTCCGGTGGGCGTCGACCGAGATCTCGGCCGAGCCGGCGACGTGAGGGACGGCGAGGTCCATGCTCAGCTCGCCGTCGCGAGGGCGTCGTCGGGCCGGACGCTCCCGCTGTCGAGCGTGACGATCCGGTCCGCCGCTCGCGCCGTCTGCGGCCGGTGGGCGATGGCGACCACGGTCGCGCCGTGGAGCCCCGCCATCGCGGCGCGGATGCGATCCTCCGTCTCGGGATCCAGGTTCGCGGTGGCCTCGTCGAGCAGCACGATCCGGGCGCGGCGCACCATCGCGCGAGCCAGGCACACGAGCTGCCGCTCGCCGGCGCTGAGGTTCCGGCCGCCGGCCTCGACCGGCGCCTCGAGCGAGTCGATGCGATCGGCGAGCTGCGCCCGTCGGACCACGTCCAGCAGCGACTCGTCGGGCTCCTGCCCCTCGGGGTCCAGGTTGGAGCGCAGCGTGCCGGCGAACAGGAACGGCTCCTGGGGGACGACCGCGATCGCCCGTCGCAGGTCGGAGAGGGCGAGCTCGGCGGTGTCCTGCCCGTCGATCCGGATCCGTCCCCGCTCGACCTCCACGAAGCGCATCAGCGCCTGGAGCACGCTCGACTTCCCGGACCCCGTCCGGCCGACGAGCGCGATCCGAGCTCCCCCCGGCACCTCGAAGGACACGTCGCGGAGGACCTCGGGCAGGTCCGCGCGGTACCGCATCGAGACCCCCTCGAGCTCGATCCGCCCGACCTCGGGCCAGGCGGCTGGCGCGCAGCGGCCGCCGGACGGCTCTCCCGGCGCTGCGAGCAGCGTCGACGCCCGGTCGAGCGCGGCGAGCGACACCTCGAGGGTGCGCTGGGCGAAGAGGACGGCCCGCAGGTTGCCCGTCACGGCCATCGCGAACGCGAAGGCGACGCCGGCGCGCGGGCCGGTCGCGAGCGGGTCGGCGACCAGGAACAGGCCGGAGGCGACGATGAGCGTCGTGCCGAGGTAGTCGAGCAGGATGTTGAAGTACCGCGACAGCGAGTTGAGCGTGTAGTCCGCGTCGCGCGCGAGGGTGGCGGCCGCCACGAACCGCCTGTCGAGCCACGCGGCGCCGGCAGGGCTCGCGCGCACCACCGAGCCGCCGCGCGCTGCCTCGGCCACCTGGGTGAGCAGCGGGCCCTTCAGGCCCTTCGCGATCCGCGCCACGGCGACCGTGCTCGAGCGCGCCTGCCGCTGCCAGCGGGCGACCAGCACGGCTGCGGGGATCACGACCAGCACGGCCGGCGGGTTGGCGGCCACCAGCACGATCGCCGCCACCACCGCGCCGGTCGCCACGTAGAGGTAGTTCGTCGCGTCGCGGGCGAGCTCGAGGTCGATGGTCTCGAGGTCGGCGCCGAGGCGCGACAGCACGCGTCCCGACGGGTTCTGGTCGAAGAACGTGGTCCGAGCGGACAGCAGCGCGCGGATCATGCCGCGGTGGAGGTCCATCCCCGCGACCACGCCGCGGTCGAACGCGACGAGGAAGCGCGCCCGGTCGAGCACGAGCGCGACGAGGGCGATGGCGACGAAGACACCGGCGTACCAGGCGGCGGCGCCCGCCGGGTTCGCCGTCCAGACGCCGATCCAGACCGACAGGGCGGCAGCGGCGGCCTCCGTCGCGACGAACAGCACGAGGAGCAGGCCGATCGACCCGCCCGGCGCGAGGCGGCCGACGTAGTCGCGCAGGCTCGCCCCGAAGGCGCGCACCCCGAGCTCCTCGGGGACGACGAACTCGCCCGCGGCGTCGCTGGTCGGCGCCGGCGCAGCGTCGCGCTGCTCGGCGCGGGCGGTGCTCGCGCGGCGGTGGAACGCGGCGAACGCGCTGTCGCGGGCGAGGAGCTCACGCGGCGCGCCGGCCTCGACCACGCGCCCTGCGTCCATGACCACGACCCGATCGCAGCGGGCGGCAAGGGCGCCGTCGTGGGTCGCGATGACGCGGGTCCGGTCGGCGAGGATCCCGTCGATCAGCTGCTCGCCGACCCGCGCCCCCACGGCGGGATCGACGGCCGACAGCGGATCGTCGAGCAGCACCGTGCTCGCCTCGAGCAGGGCGGCGCGGGCCAGGCCGACGCGCTGCCGCTGCCCGCCCGACAGGTTCGTCCCGCGCTCGGCGAGCTCCGAGCGGTCGCCGGCCGGCAGGGCCGCCAGGTCGACCTCGAGGGCGCAGGCCGACAAGACCTCGCGGTAGCGCTCGTCGGAGGCGGCCGAGAACGTCCGCAGGTTGTCGACGATCGGCGCGCTGACGAGCCACGGCACGTGGGGAGCGGAGGCCACCGCCCCGCCGACCTCGACCGTGCCGGCATCGAGCGCGATGTCTCCCGCGATCGCGGCGAGCAACGAGCTCTTGCCGCTGCCGACGGGGCCGACCACCGCGACGAGCTCGCCGGGCTCGATCGCCAGGTCGACCGACCGGAGCTGGTCGCCGAGGCATGCACCGCGGACGCGGATCGCGCCCGCGGGGACGGAGGACGGCCGGGGTTCGGCGTCGGGCTCGTCCAGCAGGCCGACGAACTTCCGCGTCGAGGCGCGGGCGGAGCTCACGATGTCGGCGATGCGCAGGATCTCGGGCACCTGGACCCGCAGGACGGCGAGCATGGCGATCGACGCGAAGATGTCCGCGGCGGTCAGCGCGTGCCCGAGCGCGACGAAGGCCAGGAGGCCTCCAGCTGCCATCGCGATCGGGAGCCCCGCATCCACGAACAGGAGCGCCGCGAGGACCCGCTGGCGGCGGACCAGCAGGTCCCGGAACCGCCCGCGCGCCTCGTCCACCCGCCGCTCGAAGAGCCCTTCCCAGCCCAGCTGCTTGATCACCCGGATCCCGGCGACGACCTCCCCGATGAGGTCCAGCCGGGCTGCGTCCGCGTCGCGGAGCTGCGGCGCGAGCCGGAACAGCCGCGTGTTGAGCCACAGGGCCAGGCCGAACCCGACGAGCATCATCGCCAGGGGAGCGAGGGCGGCCCACCCCAGCACCGCGAACAGGGCCGCACACGAGCCCGCCACCGCGAGCGGCGCCGACCAGGCGAGGTGGACGAACGCGAGCTGACCGATGCGCGCCGTGTCGGACCCGAACAGCGTGGCGAGCTCACCGTCCTCGCGACGCCGAGCGCTCGGGGCCATCCGGAGCACCTTCCGGAAGCCCGCCACGCGCAGGAGCAGGTTGATCGCGTGGGCCGTCTTCCAGGCCTCCGACCACTGGTGCTTGCCGGCCACGGCCACGCCGAGCTGGAGCGCCAGCAGGGCACCGACGAGCGCGAGGCCGTGCTCGACCGTGCGCGCGGGTCGCCGAACGCGGCGATGAGCGACCGCAGCACCAGCGGCGAGCCCACGGTGCACACCGCGAGAAGGTGGCGAACGCCACGGTGGAGGTCCAGAACCGGCGCCGGAACGGTGGCGTAGAGCGCGCGCGCCATCCGCTGGTGGGGCGTGCCCTGGCGGCGGCGAACGCCGCCGTGAACACGGGGTGCGTGCGCTCGAGGTCGTCGTAGGGGGGCGGAGCGAGGAGGTCCGCCTCGTCGAGCGTGCGCGCTTCCCCTCGCGGACGAGCCGTCCGCGGCCAGATCGAGCAGCCCGCCTCCAGGCGGCGGCGTCCGATTCGAGTCTCCGGTGTCCGGGCACCGCTGGTCATCTCGCTCCCCCTTCGAACCCGTACGCTTCGTCCACGGCGGCCCGTCCGCCGACGATCAGCCACCCGCGCATCCGCTCGAGCTCTCGCCGCTTGCCGTCGCGCTGGCGAGCAGGGAAGCGGTCCCGCTGCTCGAGCCAGTTCGCCACGTACAGATCGCAGAGGTCGCGGAGCTGCTGCGCCGTGATCGAGAGCTCGTCGTCGTCGAGCCGGGACTCCACGAAGGGCGCCCGGTCCTCGTAGAGGTTGTCGATCAGGCTCTCGCGGACCATCACCCCGAACAGGAACGCGAGCGCCTCGGCCTCGTCGCCGATCAGCGCGCGGACGACGGGGCGGAGGCCCTCCGGCACCGACCGCGTCGGGAAGACCTCGGTGCCGTAGACCGAGTGGAACAGGCCGGCGTCGCACACGGACGCGCGCGCCCCCCACGCCCGCAGCAGGTCGCGGACCCCCAGCAGGTGCGCCAGCAGGTCGCGCTGGCTGTGCGCGAGCACGTCCACCCCGTGCTCCCGGAGGAACGACAGCTTCGCTTCGTCGCTCACGAGCGCTCCCCGTGCGTCATCGCGACGTAGACCCGGCGCGGGCCCCGAAACGGGCGCCGACCGTGCGTGACCCACGTGTTGTCGACCACCACGACCTCGGCCTCGGTCCACGGCTCGGAGACGGTCTCGGCGTCGAAGGCCAGCCGCACCTCGGCGAGATCGTCCTCGGGCAGCGGGGTGCCGTCCCCGAACGTGGCGGTGCGCGGCAGGTCGTCCGGTGCGAAGAGGTCGAGCATCGCCTCCCGCACCTCCTCGGGGAGGGAGGAGGGGTGGAACAGGTGGGCCTGGTTGAACCAGACGGGCCCGTGGACCGGGTGTTCGAGCGTCGCCGGGCGGATCTCGCTGGTCCGCAGGTGCTCGCGGCCGCGCCACTCGGCTCGCAGGCCGCGGGCCGCGATCCGCCGCTCGAGCTCGGCCCGATCGTCGGTCTCGAAGGCCCGCTGCCAAGGCAGATCGAGGTCGCCCGTGAAGTTGCGGACGTACCGGATCCCCTTCGCCTCCCAGCGGCGCCTGAGCGAGGCCGGGAGCCGGGCGTAGACCGATGAGCCGTCGGCGAGCGGCGTCTCGCCGCCGTGGGTCGCCGGCACGGCACACCACATCCACAGCAGGCGGGGCCAGTCCGCCGTGTAGCTCATCTCGTGGTGCTGTGGGATCGTCTCGGCCGGCGGGTAGTCGGTGGACGTGTAGACCCCGGCGCCCGCGGCCGTCCGGGGGCTCGAGCCGAAGTCGTAGGGCAGGGGGGCCCCCGCGGCGCGGACCACGGTGGCGAACGCGTCGAGGTCGGGGACGTCGAACCCCCGGAACCGGATCGCGCCGACCCGGCCGAGCTGCGCCAGGTGCGGGGACGGGTCGAGCGGGCCCTCCCCGCGCACCACCGCGCCGATCACGGCACACCCGCGAGGCGGTGGATGCCGGCGACGGTGGCGTCCACGAGCGCCTGGATCGTCTCGCGGCGGTGGAGGTTGGCGCTGTAGCGGAACACGAGCTCGAGCGCGCCTCCGAGCCCGTGGGCGTTGACGGCCAGCACGTACGGGCGCTCCGTCGGGGAGGGGGGCGGCTCGAAGAGCAGGGCGCGGCCGAACCGGTCGGTCACGGCGCTGAGCTGCTCGTGGTCCCCCCAGTCGCTGAACAGGACCTCGGGAAGGGGCGCGGCGCGCAGGAACGCCGCAGCGGGGTCGCGACAGAGGTAGCGGAGCGGGGCGTACGCGGTGCCTCGCTGGCGCTCGGCCTCGGCGAGCGACGGTGCGAGCCGCACGGGATCTCGCTCGCCGCGGAGCTCGAGCGCGGCGACGCCCGTCATCGAGAGGCGCCCGATGGTGCGCGACCAGTCGAGGTCGCCGACGAACCGCTCCCGGCCGCGGTCCACCACGGCGAGCAGGAGCCGGTCGTCTCCGATCCAGTCGGCGAGGGCGGGGGCCAGCGCAGCGAGCAGCGCCGTCCGGGGCGGTCCGCCCGCTCGACCGGCAGGCGCTCGGCGGTGTCCGCGTCGACCGAGGCCGTCACGAGCTGCCCGAGGCGGCGTCGCCTGGACCGAGCCTCGTGATCGGTGGGGATCGGGCGATCGCCGAGAGGCAGCGCGCCAGGCGGCCAGCTCGCGTCGCCGCCTCCGTCTGTCTATCGACCAGCTGTCGGCAACCTGACGGTAGGAGTGCGTCTTGGCGGGGAGAGGCGGCGCTCGCCCCCGGCTCGGGCCTGGTCGGTCGCCTGGACGAGGTCCTCGCAGAGCACCCCCACGACTGGTTGTCCATCAGCTGGTGGTGGATCACGATCAGCAGCCCGTCGGCATCGTCGCCGCTCAGGTGCACCACCTGGAGCAGCGGGCCGCGGACCAGGTCGAGCGCATCCCGCGCCGACGCGGCGACGTCTGTGGCGGCCTGCGCCAGGTCGGTCGCGCCGATCGCCTGCGTGCGGAAGACGTCCGGCATCCGGTCGGGGTCGACGTGCACCAGCTCCCATTCGTCGTCGACCTGGCGGAACCTCAGCCGCAGCCCGTCGTGGTGACGGACCACCGCCGCCACCGCGATCCGCGCTGCGTCGGGATCGATTCGGCTCGACATGCGGAACAGGAAGCCGTGCACCTGGTGCTCGGGGGACTGGAAGCCCCGCTCGAGGAACGCGTGGTGCGACGGGACCAGCGGCGCCGAGCCCCGCAGCGTCTGCTGCGGCGCCGGATCGGCCTTCGGCGCCGAGCGCAGCGCGGCGAGCTCCGCCACGACGGGGTGGGCCGCGAACACGGCGGGGGTGAGCTCGATCCCCGCCTTGCGGGCGCGGGAGACCAGGCGGATGCTCTGCAGCGAGTCGCCGCCCGACGCGAAGAAGTCGTCGTAGATGCCGATGTCGTCGCGGCGGAGGACCCTGCGGAACAGCGACAGCAGCGTCCGCTCGTCGTCCGTCCGCGGCTCCCCCGTCCGCGCGGTGGCGGCGGGAGACGGGTCCGCGAGCGTGGCGACGGCGGCCCGGTCCACCTTGCCGTTCGGCGTCCGCGGGATGGTCGCCACGACGCCGATCCGGGACGGCACCGCTGCGGCCGGCAGCCGCACGCGGGCGTAGTCGCGGAGCGCCTCCGGCTGCGGCGTGGCCCCGGCGCGGGGCTCGACCCAGGCGAGCAGGACCGGATCGGGCTCGGGGCCGACCGCTGCGGCGGCGGCGGCGACGTCGGGGTGCGCCGCCAGCGCCGCCTCGACCTCGCCGAGCTCCACCCGGTTGCCGCGGATCTTGACCTGCTGGTCGCTGCGCCCGTGCAGGGTCACGGTGCCGTCCTCCGACCACGCCGCGAGGTCGCCCGTCGGGTACCACCGCTCGCCGTCGCGGCAGACCACGGGCGACGGCCGGTCGCCCTGGTAGCCCTGCATCAGGCGATCGGTGGCGACCCACAGCGCTCCCGTCGCCCCGACCGGGGCCCGCCGCCCGTCCGGCGTGCGGACCTCCAGCGCGACACCCGGCAGGGGACGGCCGATGGGGATCCGCTCCGGGGCGGGGTCCGGCACCGTCCAGCCCGCGACCAGCCCCGCGGTCTCGGTCTGCCCGTACAGGTTGACGAGCGGCGCCCGCACCCCGGCCCGCCGCCAGGTGGCCACGGCCGACGCGGTGAGCGGCTCGCTCGCGCACCACACTGCGCGGACGGAGGGCCCGGGCAGGTCGGAGCGGCCAGCGTCGAGGAGGGCGCGCCGCCAGGCACGCAGGTAGGTCGGGACCACGTCGACGACCTCCACCGCCGCGCGCCGGCACAGCTCGGCGAGCGCGATGGGGTCGGCGATCTCCTGCTCCGTGGCGAGGACGACGACCCCGCCCGTCGCGAGCGGCAGGAGCGCCTGCCGCACCGACGACGAGAACCCGAAGGATGCAGTGTGCAGCGCCCGATACGGCGTCGTGATCCCGAGGCCCGCGGGCAGGGCGCGGACGTACGACGACAGCGCCGCGCGGCCGATCCGGACCACCTTCGGCCGGCCGGTCGAGCCGGAGGTGGCGATGACGTAGGCCAGGGCGTCCCCAGCGAGCGGACTCGGCGGGCCCAGCGCCCCGTGCGCGCCTGTCGCGGGGACCGGGACGAAGCGCGCGGCGCCGAGGGGTTCGGCGGAGATCAGGTGCGTCGCACCGGCCTCCTCCATCGTCGCCAGGAGGCGGGCGCTCGGGTACGCCGGGTCGAGCGGCAGGAACGCAGCCCCGACCCACAGCGCGGCGACGAACGCGGCGAGGGCGTCGGGCACCCTCGGCAGGCTCACGGCGACGACCGAGCCGGGGCCGGCATCGCCGAGCGCGTCCGCGAAGGCGGCGACCCGCCCCGCGAACGCGCGGCGGTCCACGACGCAGCCGGTGGAGACGATCGCTTCGGCGTCGGGTTCCGCGCGCAGGAAGCGCTCCACCGCGACGACCACGTCGTCGCCCGGCGCGACGGCCGCGCCGCGGGAGGCGGCGAGGACGCGCTCGACGACCTCCGGAGGCGCGAGCTCGATGGCAGCGACCGGTCCGTCCGGATCGGCCAGCCCGGCGGCGCAGGCGCGCTCGATCTCGGCGAGCACTCGGTCCACGGTGTGGTCGGTGTACCGAGCGCGCGGATACTCCGCGACGAGCAGCGTGCCGTCACCGTCCTCGACGGCATCGACGACGAGATCGAACCGGGCGGCCCCCGAGTCGGTGGACACGACGGCGACCTCCAACCCGTCGATGTCGGCGGGCGGGACGGCCGGGCGCTGGACGGCGAACCGGATCTGGAACACGGGGTGCCGGTCCGGCGAGCGCGGCGCCCGCACCAGCTCCACGACCTGGTCGAAGGGCACGTCCTGGTGCTGGAGGGCGCCGAGCGTCACGGCCTTCACCCGCTCGACGAGGGCCTGGAACGACGGCGCGCCGCCAACGTCGATGCGCAGCGCGAGGGTGTTGGCGAAGAAGCCCACCACCGGCTCGAGCTCGGGGCGCGGGCGGTTCGCGACGGGGGTCCCGACGACCAGATCGTGCAGGCCGGTCCGCCGCTCGAGCACCACGGCGAAGGCCGCCAGCAGCGTCATGAAGGACGTGACGCCGTGCCGATCCCCGAACGTGCGGACCGCGGTGGCGAGGGCGGGGGGCAGCCGTCGCTCGCGGCGCGCGCCGCCCGCCCCGCCCGCCTCCGGCTCGGGCGGCAGCGTGACCGTCGGCGCGCCGGACAGCAGCTCCCGCCAGAACCGCGACCCCTCCTCGAGCTGCGCCGGGGAGGAGGTCGCGCGCTGCCAGACGGCGTAGTCCAGGTAGCGGACCGCGGGCGGCGGCGCGTCGGTGTCGCGCGCGGCGTAGCCGGCGACGAGATCACGGACCAGGATCTCGACGGATGCCCCGTCCGAGGCGCTGTGGTGCAGCGTGATCGCGACCAGGTGGCGCACGGGCGTCCGCCGGACCACCAGGCAGCGGATCGGCAGGTCGACGGCGAGATCGAACGGACGCCGGGCTTCGTCCCGGGCGATCCGGGCGACTTCGGCGTCGTCGTCCGCCACCGCGTGCCGCACCGTCACGGTGGCGTGCGGGTCCACGTGGAGCCACGCCTCGCCGTCCTCCGAGGTGCGGAGGGTGGTCCGCAGGGCGTCGTGGCGCCGGACCACCGCCGCGAGGGCCCGCTCGAAGCGCGCGGGGTCGAACGCGCCGCGGAGCTCGATCGCGAGGGGCACGTTGTAGGCGACCCCGGCCGGATCGAGCTGCTGCAGGTACCACAGCCGGGCCTGGCCGTTCGAGGCGCGGACGGGCTGGCCGTCCGGCACCCGCGGGATGGGCGCGAGATCGGGCGCCGCGCGCACCTCGCGGTCGAGCCGCGCGGCGAGGCCCGCGAGCGTCGGGTCCGCGAACACGTCGCGCAGGGTGATGGCGGCGCCGAAGCGGGCGCGCAGCCGCGACACCAGCTTGGCCGCGAGCAGCGAGTGGCCGCCCACCGCGAGGAAGCTGGCGCTCCGGTCGCGAGCGGCGTCCGGCCCCAGCAGCTCGGCCCAGACCTCCGCCACCGCGAGCTCGGTCGGCGTCTCGGGCCGCGGACCTCGGCGGCGGCTTCCGGGGCGTCCCCCACCGCCGCTCGGTCCAGCTTGCCGTTGCGCGTGCGCGGGAGGGTCGGCGCGACGTGCCAGCGCGCGGGGATCAGCGCCGACGGCAGCGTCGCCGCCAGGAACGCGGCCAACGCGGACGGCGTCGGCGCCTCGCCGTCGCCGTGGCCCACGCAGCCCACGAGCGCCCGGTCGTAGCCCGCTCCGACCGCGACGACCGCGGCCTCGCGGACCGCGGGGTGGGCCGCGAGCGCCGCCTCGATCTCGCCGAGCTCGATCCGGAACCCGCGGAGCTTCACCTGGTCGTCGGAGCGCCCGTCGAACGCGACCGTGCCGTCGGGCAGCATCCGGCCCTCGTCGCCCGTGCGGTACCAGCGGCCCCCGCCGAACGGATCGTCGCCGAACCGCGCCGACGTCGCCTCGGGCGCGCCGCGGTAGCCGCGTGCGACCCCCGCGCCGCCGATCCGGATCTCGCCTCGCACGCCGAAGCCCGTCGGGCGGCCGGCGGGATCGACCACGTACAGCGCCGCGTTCGTGAGCGGCCGGCCGAGGACGGGGATCGCACCCGCCACCCGCCCCGCCGTGACGGTCACGGTGCACTCCGTCGGCCCGTAGCAGTTGTAGGCCGCCACGCGCGGGTCGGCCGCGAGCCGCGCCCAGGTCTGCGGCCGGATCGCCTCCCCGCCGACCAGCAGGACGCGCAGCTCGCCCGGATCGTCGAGCAGGCCCTCCGCCAGGAACAGCTCGAGGTGGCTCGGGGTCGCGTCGAGGACCTGGATGCCGCGCTCGCGGATCCACCGGACGAACCCCGGGCCGTCGAGCCGAAGCTCGTCGGGCACGAGATCGAGCGTGTGCCCCACGAGCAGCGCCGTGAGCTGCTGCCAGGACATGTCGAACGACATGGGCGCGTTCAGCGCGAACACGACGCGCTCGGGCGTGCCGAACGCCGGCACCGCGTCGACGAACGCCTGCCGCAGGTTGTCGAGCGAGCGCTGCTCGACCTCGACCCCCTTCGGCACCCCCGTGGAGCCCGACGTGTAGATGACGTAGGCGAGCGCCGAGGGAGGCGGGGCGGGCACGGGCGCTGCCGGGACGGGCGCAGCGGCGAGCACCGCCGCCACGTCGTCGGGCGCCCACACGAGCGCTGCGCCCGACCGGGCGACGGTGTCCGCGCGGCGCGCGGGCGGGGCCGCCGGGTCGATGGGCACGTAGGGGACGCCCGCCTTGAGCGCACCCACCACGGCGGCGATCGTGAGCACGGAGCGCTCGACGATCAAGGCCAGCGGTCGGTCCTCGGACGCTCCCGCCGCGATCAGGGCCGCTGCGAGCTGCTCCGAGCGCTGGTCGAGCTCGGCGTAGGACCAGCACGCGTCGCCGGAGCGCACCGCCTCGCGGGTCGGGTGGCGCCTGGCCGCGTCGCGGAGGCGGTCACCGAGCGGGCGGGGCTCGGCGTCGGCGCGGGGCCCGTGCGCGAGCGCGAGGACGGCGGCCCGCTCGTCTGCGCCGACCAGGTCGCACGACGACAGGGGACGATCGGGTTCGGCGCACAGCCGGTCGATCGCGCAGCGGAGGCGGTCGGCGAACCGCGAGACGGTGGGTGCGTCGAACAGGGCGGCGGCGTAGCCGATCCTGCCGATCACCTCCTCCCCGCGGGTGCCGAGCGCGACCGTGAGGTCGAAGCGGCTGTCGCCGAGGTGCAGCGGGAACGGCTCGGCCTCGAGGCCGTGGAACGCGGGGATGTCGCCCTCGGCGTCCAGCGTGAAGTCCACCTGCGCGAACGGCGTGAACCGGTCGTCGCGCGGGGGCTTCGCGAGCTCGACGATCCGCTCGAACGGCAGGCTCTGGTGCGCGTACGCCGTCACCGTCGCCTCCCGGACGCGGCGCACGACCTGGCGGAACGTCGGGTCGCCGTCGAGCCGCACCCGGATCGGCAGCGTGTTCACGAACAGGCCGACCGTTCGCTCGAACTCCGAGCGCATCCGGTTCGCCGCGGGCGTGGCCAGCACCACGTCGTCCTGGCCCGTCCAGCGGCCCACGGCGACGGCGGTGGCGGCGAGGAGGGTGGTGAACAGCGTGGTGTCCTCCGCGTCCGCCAGGCGCTGGGCCCGCCGCACCGCGTCGGCGTCGACCGTCACCGGCGACGCCCCGGCGTCGACGGCGCGGGGCGCGGCGTGCGGCCGATCCGTCGGAAGCTCGAGCCGGGCCGGCGCGCCAGCGAGCGCCTCGGCCCAGTGCGCCACGTCCGACGCCGCCTCCGGGGTGGTCGCCTCCCACGCGGCGTGGTCGGCAGCCTGCAGGGGCAGCGGTGAGAAGGCCGGTGCCGCGCCGCGCGCGTCGGCCCCGTAGGCCTCGGCGAGCTCCTCGAGGAGGATCCGCACCGACCACCCGTCCACGGCGACGTGGTGGAGCACGGCCACGATCACGTGCCGATCGGCACCCAAGCGGATCGTCGCCAGCCGCAGCATGGGGTCGGCAGACAGATCGAAGGGTCGCCGCGCCAGGGCGGTCGCGAGCACCCTCGCACGCGCCGGCGGGTCGGCGTCGGTGGACGCGTCCAGCGGCTCGATCGCGAGCGCTGCGGGCCGACCGATCCGCTGCACCGGAGCGCCGTCGACCTCGTGGAAGGTGGTCCGCAGGGGCTCGTGCCGGGCCACGAGGGCGGTCGCCGCCCGCGCGAGCCGAGCCGCATCGAGCGTCCCCGTGAGGACGAAGGCGTGCGCGACGTTGTAGGACCAGCTCGCGGGGTCGAGGCGGTGGAGGAACCACAGCCGGCGCTGAGCCGACGACACGGGCAGGTTCCCCGACCGATCGATGGTCACGGGCTTGGACGGCTTGCGGGACCCGCCGGCCAGCCGGCGCTCGAGCAGGGCGCGACGGGACGCGGAGAGGCCCTCGAGCGGACGCGGTTCCTCGGTGCTCACGAGACCTCCAGGAGGGATTCGACCTGCTCGTCGCTCAGCGCCCCGATCTCGGCGATGAGCTGCTCCACGATGCGCGACGCGAGGGCCTCGATCGTGGGGTGCTCGAACAGGGTCCGGACGGGCAGGTCGAGGTCGAAGTGCTCGCGGACGCGGACCGCGAGGCGGGCGAGCGTGAGCGAGGTCACGCCGGCCTCGAACAGGTCGTCGGTGACGCCGATCTCGTCGCCGAGGAGCTCGTTCGCGAGCTCGACCAGTGCGGCCTCGGTCGGGGTCCGCGGCGGGACGCGCTCCCGCTGCACCACCACCACCGGTGGCGGCGCGGGGAGCCGCTTCCGGTCGACCTTGCCGTTCGCCCCGAGCGGGATCGCGTCGATCGGCAGCACCACGGCCGGCACGAGGTGATCGGGCAGGACCCGCCGCGCGTGCTCGCGGAGCAGGGCGGGATCGACGGGGCCGCCCGGCGTCGCCACGACGTACGCGACGAGCCGCTGGTCCGGGCACGCCACGACGACCTGGTGGACGCCGGGTGCGCCTGCCAGCGCCGCTTCGACCTCGCCGAGCTCGACGCGGAAGCCGCGCAGCTTGACCTGGCCGTCGGTGCGCCCGAGGAACTCGATGGTGCCGTCGGGCAGCGCGCGGCCGAGGTCGCCCGTGTCGTAGCGGCGCTCCCCCGACCCCGGCTCGACCCAGAACCGCTCCGCCGTCCGCTCGGGGTCGCCGAGGTAGCCCTGCGCGACCCCCACGCCGCCGATGTGGATCGTCCCGGGCACCCAGGCGGGGCGCACCCGACCGTGGCGATCGAGGACCCGCATCGTCTGGTTCCGCATGGCGCGGCCGTACGGGATGCTCACCGCGTCGGCCGGGACCGCCTCGATCGGGTGGAGGATGGACCAGATCGACCCCTCGGTCGCACCGCCGAGCGAGATCACCTGCAGGCCGCGCGCGCCCAGCGCGCGGAGCCGATCGGGCAGCGCCACGGGGATCCAGTCGCCGGACAGGAGCACCAGCCGCAGCGTGTCGGGCAGGCGGCCGCCGCTCCGCTCGAGGTGGTCGGCGACGAGCTCGAGGATCGCCGGGACCGAGTTCCAGATCGTGACGCCGTGCTCGTGGAGCCACCGCCCGAGGGCCACCGGGTCCCGCGCCTCGCCCGGGCGCGGCATCACGAGGCTCCCGCCCGCCCCGAGGACGCCGAACAGGTCGTACACCGACAGATCGAAGGTGAGCGCCGAGACGGCGAGGACGCGGTCGGCGCTCCCCACCGCGAACCGCACGTTCACGTCGTCGCACGTGTTCCAGGCGCCCCGGTGATCGATCATCACGCCCTTCGGCACGCCCGTGGTGCCCGACGTGAAGATGACGTAGGCCAGATCGGTGGCCTGTCGGCGGGGCGCCGCGTTGGGGCGCCGCCAGCCGTCGCCGTCGACCCGGATCCGGGGGAGCTCGGTGGGGACCTCGCCCTGGGCGCCGACCAGCACGTACGCTGCCCCACAGCGCTCGAGCAGGAGGCGGATCCGCTCGGGCGGGGAACCGGGGTCGATGGGGACGTAGACGCCGCCCGCCGCGGACACGGCGAACGCGGCGACGACCTGCTCCCAGCCCTTGTCGATGGCGATCGCGACGGTGTCGCCCGCCTCGATGCCGGCGTCGACCAGCGCGCGCGCGACGTGGCGGGCGCGGGCGACGACCTCCCCCCGCGTGAGCGACCCGCGGTCGTCGATCACGGCGATCGGCTCGGGGTCGCGCTGGGCGAGCTCGAACAGGGGCTCGTGCAGCAGCGCGTCGGGGAGCGGCCCGGCCGTGTCGTTGACGGCGTCGACGGCGGCTTCGTGGGTGGCGGGGGTCAGCGAGAAGCGGTCCTCGCTCCACGCGGCGCCGTCAGCGGCGAGGCGGGCCAGCAGCCCGGTGAACGCGGTGAACATCGCGTCGACCACCCCGGGCGGGAACGCCTCGTCGAGCGTGTCCCACGCGATCTCGAGCCCGAGCGGGCTCTCCCGGACCTGGTGATCGATGAGGACCTGGGGCGTCTGGCTCGCGTCGTAGACGACGCGACCGGGCAGCTTCGGCGAGTCGCCGGCGCTGTCGGCGCCGGGGTCGAGGCCCATCAGGCTCGTGAACACGATCGGCATCGCCGCCCGGGCCGGGTCGCGGTGGATGCGTGCGCACTCCCGCAGGACCTCGACCCCGCTCACCATCGAGTGGTCGAGGTCCTCGACGAAGCGCTGCCATCCGGCGCGGATCCGCTCGGAGAACCGCTCGGTGGCGAGATCGAACTCGAGCAGCAGGGTGGAGGTGAAGTCCCCCACGACCCCGTTGAGCTCGGGGGCGTCGGGTGAGCGGTCGAAGTACGTCAGGTTGACGGTGAACCGCGGCTCCGACGACCAGGCCGACAGCACCTCGGCGAACGTCGCGCACACCCCGAACGACCGGCTGATCCCGCGCTCGCGGCACCGCGCCGTGAACGCCGACCAGGTCTCGGTGGGCACCACCGTCCGCCGCCGGGTGAGCCGCGGCTCGGTGATCCTGTCCCAGCCGCGTCGGAGGGGGAGATCCGGCGGACCTGCGAGCGTGGGCGCCCGCTCCGCCCAGTAGCCGAACGCTCGGCTCCACGCGGGCGACGACCGGTAGGCGTGCGCAGCGACCGCGTGATCGCGGAACGAGACGCCCAGCGTCGGGAGCGGCGCGTGCGGGTCGTCGTAGATCACGGCGAGCTCGGCCAGCAGGAGCTCGAGGCTGTGGTGGTCCGCGATGAGGTAGTCGATGGCGAAGTGGAGCCGGACGAGTCCGCCGTCGATGCGCGACAGGCGAACGTCGTAGAGCGGTCCGCGCTCGCAGTCCAGGATCGACAGGGCCATCTGCTGTCGCGTCCGCTCGAGCGACGCTTCGTCGGCATCCTCGACCGGGATGGCGATGGGCCCTGCCGGGGGCCTCACGACCTGGGTCCCGTCGCGGAGCACCACGGCGCGCAGCATGTCGTGGCGGACCACCAGGCGGTCGAACGCCTTGACGAACCGCTCGATGTCGAGGTCCTGCACGTCGAGCTCGGCATAGGCGTGGGTCGGGACCCCGCCGAGGTCGAACGCGGCGGTGCGGCCGAGCCAGTAGGCCTCCTGCAGCGGCGTGAGGGGGAACGGCTCGTAGCGGGCGGCGGGATCGGGCCGGAGGGTCATGCGGTCGGCGGGCACGTCCACGGGCGCTCGCGCGACGGCCTCGGCCATCTCGCGCAGGGTCTCGCACCCGAGCAGGTCGCGCATCGGCAGGGCGCGCCCGAGCTCCGCCCGGATCCGAGCGCCCATCCGCGTGGCGCTGAGGGAGGTCCCGCCGAGGGCGAAGAACCCGTCTTCCGCCGAGACGCTCGACACGCCGAGCTCGTCGCACCACAGGCGGCCCAGGGCGCGCAGCTCCGGCGCGAGCCCCGGATCGAGCGAGATCTCGGCGGGCGGCGCTTCGTCCGCCCGAGCCCGCGGGACGCGATCGATCCACCGCTCCACCCGGTCGAACGCGTAGGACGGCAGCGGCACACGCCGAGCCGGCGCCGCGATGCGGTGCTCGACCCCGCTGGCCCACAGGGCGCCCGAGGCGGTGAGCAGGAACCGCCGATCGTCCACGGCATCGGACGCGTGCCGGAGGCTCGGGATGGCGCGCTCCGCCGGCACGCCGCAGCTCCGGATCAGGCTCGACAGGGCATTGCCCGGGCCGACCTCGACGAACAGCGGATCGCCGAGCTCGCCCAGGGTGGCGACCCCGTCGGCGAACCGGACGGGTGCGCGCAGCTGGCGAGCGTAGTAGCCCGGATCGACGGCCTCGGAGCCGGTGAGCCAGCGACCGGTCACGTTCGAGGCGATGGGGATCGACGGGGCCGACAGCCGGATCCCGGCCATCACGTCGCGCAGGGGGCCGCAGGCGGGCTCGACCGCGGCCGAGTGGAACGCCCGGCTCATCCGGAGGCGCCGGAACGGGGTCCCGGCGCGCGCCAGCTGGCGCTCGAAGTCGGCGACGGCCTCTTCGGGGCCGGAGACCACGGTCCGCTCCGGGCCGTTGTAGGACGCGATCGTCAGCGCGTCGGGCAGGTCGAGCGCGGACGGGTCGGCCGAGACCGACGTCATCGCGCCGGGCGCCAGCTCCGCCACCAGCGTGGCCCGCGCCGACACCGCGGTGACGGCGTCCTCGAGGTCGAGCACGCCGCAGACGCAGGCAGCAGCGTACTCGCCGATGCTGTGCCCGATGGCGGCGCTGGGGGTGACGCCGCGCTCGATCCAGGTGCGCGCCGCTGCGTAGCCGACGGCGAACAGCGCGGGCTGGGTGATCCGCGTGTCGTCCAGATCCAGCTCGCCCGCGAGAGCCCGGCGCAGATCGAGCCCCATCTCGCGGCGGAAGCCGTCGGCGCACCGGTCGATCGCCTGGCGGAACGCGGGCTCGTGGCGGTCGAGGCCGGCGCCCATCCCGGGGTGCTGCGAGCCGTGGCCGGGGAAGGCGAACACGACCGGCGGCGGCCCGTCGCCCGCGCGGCCCGACCGGACCCACCGCCCCTCGGTGGGCATCGCGCCCCCGTCGTACGCGACGGCTCGCCGCAGCGGGTGGCGGTGGCGCCCCACGTCGAGCGTGTAGGCGGCGTCGCCTGGGGAGACCGAGCCGATGGCGTCGGCCAGATCGCGCGTCATCCGGTCGAGCGCGGTCTGCGAGCGGGCGGACAGCGCGAGGAGCACCGGACCGTCGGCCTCGGCCGCGGGCTGCCGCGCGGGCGCCTGCTCGAGCACGACGTGGGCGTTGGTCCCGCCGATGCCGAAGGAGCTCACCGCCGCACGGCGCGGTCCGGGGCCGCGCCAGGCGGTGGGCGCGGTCGGCACCTCGAACGGCGAGCCCTCCAGGCCCGCGAGCGGGTTGGCGCGCCGGAAGTGGGCCACCGGCGGCGCGATCCCCTCCGACAGCGCGCGGACCGTGACGACGAGGCCGGCGATCCCCGAGGCCGCGTCGACGTGGCCGATGTTGGCCTTGACGGCGCCGAGCAGGCAGCCCTGCGCCCCGTCGCGCGCGTACTCGGCTGACAGGGCGGCGATCTCGATGGGGTCGCCGAGGGAGGTGCCCGTGCCGTGGGTCTGGACGAAGCCGATCGTGTCGGCGCCGACCTCGGCGGCGGCCAGGGCCTGGCGGATCACGGCGCGCTGGCCGTCGACCCCGGGCGCCGTGTAGCCGACGCGCCGGGCGCCGTCGTTGGTGACCGCCGAGCCCCGGATCACCGCGTGGACGTGGTCGCCGTCCGCCAGCGCGTCCGTGAGCAGGCGCAGGACCACCACCCCGACGCCGCTCGCCGGCACGCTGCCGTTCGCGTCGGCGTCGAACGGGCGGCACCGCCCGTCGGGGGCGAGCACGCTGCCCTCGCGCGCCACGTAGCCCGCGTAGTCCGGCACCCGGATCGACACCCCGCCTGCGAGCGCCAGCTCGCAGGAGCCGGCGAGCAGGGCGAGGCAGGCCTCGTGCACGGCCACGAGGGAGCTCGAGCAGGCGGTCTGGACCGCGACGCTCGGGCCGGTCAGGCCCAGGTGGTACGAGACGCGGGTGGGCAGGAAGTCCTTGTCGTTGAGGACCAGCAGCTCGAACCCGTCGAAGGAGCGTGTCTTGTCGGGCCGACCGAGCAGCTGCAGCAGGTAGGCGTCGAAGCCGCAGCTCGCGTACACGCCCGTGACCCGATCTTCGCGGCTCGGCGCGTGGCCCGCGTCGTCGAGCGCTCGGACGGCGTGCTCGAGGAAGACGCGGTGCTGCGGGTCGAGGAGCTCGGCCTCCCGAGGCGCGTAGCCGAAGAACGCCGCGTCGAAGCACCGGGCGTCCGGCAGGATCCCAGCGCGCGCGACGTAGCCGCGCTCGTTCGCCTCCTCGGGGGTCACGCCGCCGCGGTCGAGGTCGGCGGGCGACAGGTCGGACAGGCAGTCGCGACCCGCCAGCGTGTGCGTCCACAGCGACTCGATCGTGGCCGCTCCGGGGAAGGCGCCGGACATGCCGATGATGGCGATGTCGGCGTCGCGGGGCTCGGTCATGGGGACTCCTCGCGGGCAGGGCGGGTGGCGACCTCGGGGACGAGCTCGATCGACGCGCCCGCGCTGGTGGTGTCGGCGAACTGGAGCCGGCTCGGTGCGCCGGCCGGGCGGGCGAACGGCAGGCCCGGGTGGGTCTCCAGCGCGGTCAGCACGGCGCCTTCGCGCGGTGACGCGACGTGGAGGCGGATCGCGGGGAGGCCGACGAAGCGCACAGCGACCGGGCTGTTCGGGGCGGCCTCGATGCGGAGGCCCTCCCATCGGGCGGCCTCGGCCCCCTCGACGTAGACGAAGACCGTGTCGGACGGGTCGGCGGGGACCACGTCCACGACCCAGTCGGCGCCGTCGCGCGACGCCGTCAGCGTGGGCGCCGGCGCAGGCGACCCGCGGAGAGGGCCTGCGAGTAGCGGCGGGTGCGGGTCGGCGCCGCCGCGAGCGGTGCGCGGGTCGCGGCGGACCAGTCGAGGGCCGGGCCAGGCAGGCGGCGTCGGGTCGGCGCTGATGAGCAGGCCCTGGTGGGCGTCGGCGTCCCACACGTAGCCGACGTGGTCTGATCCGCCAGGACGCTCGCGAGCCGCACAAGCAAGGCAGCGCAGCGCGGCGGCGGCGACGGCGAGCCCCGCCCCGCGCAGCGACCGGGCAGGCGCCGAGGCGCCGCCCACGCGACCGCGATGGCGCCCACCGCCGCGGCGAGGGCCGGGAACGCTCCCCGCCGGCAGCGCCACGAACAGGTGCCAGCCGAGCGGCGCGAACAGGACGGCGGCGGGGGCTCCCGCGACGGCCGCGGCCCACGGCCGCTCGCCGACGGGTGAGGCCGCGAGCAGCGCGCCCGCGGTGGGCCAGGCGAACAGGTACGAGGCGCCGGGCGCTGCGGCGGTGGTCACCGCGGTGAGCGCCGTCCCGACGACGGCGACGCCGAGCGCCCGCTCCCGCGCCGAGCCCGCCCGCAGGATCGGGCTGGCCACGCTCACGAGGAGCACCGCGACGAGCACCCCGGCGCCGGCGAGCGGGTGCGCAGCGATGCGGGCATCGGCGCCCGACAACAGCCCGGTGGCGGTGACCGCCGCGCCGACGCCGCCCGCCAGGGCGACGCCACCCACGAGCCCCGCCGCGGACTTCGGGATCGGCCTGGCCGCTGCCTCCGCAGGTGCGACGCGAGGGGCGAACGCAGCCGAGCGCGGGGGGCCACGGCCAGCGCCCAGGCCGCGCCCCGGCGTACAGGACCAGCGCCCACCCAGGTCGAAGAACGCGGCCGGGGCCGGCGCGGGCTCCGCATGGCCGGCGGCCCGGTCGACGACGGCCGCGACGGTCCTCGCCGAGCCGCGACCGACCGCGCCGGGTCGAGGTGGTCGGCGTCGTCGCTCGCCGCGTGGTAGTCGCCGGCTGCCGGGAAGGCGAAGTCGAGGCCCAGGGCCGCCCGGCCTCGTCGAACACCGTGAGGTCGGTGTCGTTCAACATCGTGCGGTACACCTCGGGGAACAGCGAGCTCGTGACGGGGCCGGCGCGTGCCGGTACGCCGCCAGCAGCGCGCCGCTGGCTGATGGTCTGAACATCAGCGGTGGCCCCGAGCTGCGCGCGCCTCCAGGTTCACCACCGCGCCGACGCGCTCCATCCGCGGGTCGATCGTGCGAAGGCCCTCGCCGACAGGTATTCTCCTCCGCGTCGCTGACCAGGAACAGCACCGGGCCGGCGGGCGGGTGCTCGCCGGAAGTGGCGCGCCACCTCCAGCGGATGGCGACGCCGGTGGTGTCGTCGCCGCTCCCCGGGGCGCGCTCGACCGTGTCGTAGTGCGCCACGAGCAGCAGCGCGGGCACCGCGTCCCCTGCCGCGCCGGGCACCTCCGCCACGACGTTGTGCACGCGCGCGGCGTGGGTCAGCTTGACCGATCGGCGTGCACCGACGCGACCGGCGGCGCCTCACCACCTCCGCCGCAGGCCGAGCTGGTGGAACCGATCAACGATGCGTCCCGGACTCGATCGTGCTCCGCCCGGATCCGACCGGGTGCGGCACCGGCGCGAGGGACCGCACCGTGGCGACGCCCGCTCGACGTCGAACCGCCGGGCGGGGACGGGCGCGTGCTCTCCCGCGACGGCGGCCAGCCCCAGGGCCAGCAGCACCGCGCCAGTGCGAACCGCTGCGTCGCGGGGCTCATCTGGCTTGCCCTGCAGGCGCCGGCGCTGCGCGGCGGCCTGGATCGCTCCTTCGCCGCCCGTCAGCGGAGCGATCGACGTCAGCGACGGCGCCGTCCTGAGGTGGTGCGCGAGGTCTTCGACGGTCGGGTGCTGGAACAGCACCGCGACCGGTACCTCCACGCTGCAGCCGCTCTGGAGGCCCTCCTGGGCGTGCAGCAGCGCGAGCGAGTGGCCGCCGAGGTCGAAGAAGTTGTCACGGGCGCCGACGCGCTCGAGGCCGAGCACTTCGCGCCAGACCGCCGCGATCGCGGTCTCGATGGGCGAGCGGGGCGCGACGGAGCAGCGGTGGGCTCGGCCGGGCGGCGGCGGGGTCGGGCAGGGCGTCCAGGTCGGCCTTGCCGGTCGCGCTCAACGGGATCGCGTCGATCGGCACGAACGAGGTGGGGATCATGTAGTCGGGGAGCCACTCGGCGAGGTGCTCGCGCAGGGAGGCGGCCGTGATCGCGGCGCCGGGCGCGGCCACGGTCCACGCGATCAGCCGCCGATCGCCGTTCACGTCGGGGCAGGCGGCGACGACCGAGGCGGTCACGTCGGGGGTGCCGGTCGAGGCCGCCTCGATCTCCGCGCTCGATGCGATAGCCCCGGACCTTCACCTGCGCGTCGAGGCGGCCGAGGAACTCCCGTCGGCCCAGAACCGAGCGCGGTCACCGGTCCGGTACATCACCGCGTCGGCCTCGCCGGCGTGCGGATCCGGCACGAACCGCGCTCGGGTGAGCGCCGGGTCGGTGTAGCCGTCCGCCAGCACCGGCCCGCCGATGTAGAGGTCGCCCGGCACGCCGACCGGACAGGGCTCGAGGTGGGCGTCGAGCACGTAGTACCGCGCGTTCCGGATGGGGCGGCCGTACGGGATGCTGCGCCAGGTGGGGCAGACCTCGCCGATCCGGTGGAAGTTCGACCAGATCACGGCCTCGGTGGCTCCCCCGAGCGCGATCACCTCCGCTGCCGGCCACACGGCCCGGACGCGGTCCGCGATGCCGAGGGGGACCCAGTCGCCGCTGAGGAAGACCCGGCGCAGCCTGGAAGCGGGCGTGGTCCCGCGGGCACGATCGAGGTGGGGGCCGAGCTGCAGCAGCGTCGCGGGGGCCGAGTCCCAGAACGTGATGCCGTCGCGCTCGAGCAGCGACCACAGCCGGTCGGGGTCGCGCAGGTCGCTCGCCTCCGCCACGCGGATCGAGCCGCCGGCCGCCAGGACGCCGAACAGGTCGTAGACGGACAGATCGAACCCGTACGAGGTCACGAACAGCAGCCGGTCGTCCGGGCCCACCCCGAACTCGCCGTTGACCCAGTCCAGCAGGTTGACCGCGGGGCGGTGGCGGACCCGGACGCCCTTCGGCGTGCCGGTCGAGCCCGACGTCGAGATGAGGTACGCCTCCGCGTCCGGATCGTGGGGGCCGCCCGCCAGCCGCGTCGGCGGCGCGTCGGCGAGCCGCGCGGCGAGCTCGTCGTCGTCGAGGGCGATGAGCCCCACCTCGGGCGGGTAGCGGTCGTCCACACCGGCCTCGGTGATCACCAGGGCCGCGCCGGCGTCGGCCACCACGAACCGGGCCCTCGCCGCCGGGACGTTGGCGGGGATGGGCGCGTAGGCGGCGCCGGCCTTCAGGATGCCGAGCAGGATCTCGGCGCACTCGAGCCGCCGACCGGCCCGGAACGCGACGCGCGAGCCGGGACCGATCCCGCGCCCCCGCAACAGGTGCGCCCAGCGGTTCGCGCGCGCCTCGACCTCGCCGTAGGTCCGGGTGGCCGACCCGCACAGGATCGCGACGGCGTCGGGGTTCGCGTCCACGCGCGCCTCGAACCGGCCGTGGAGCGTGAGCGGGCCGGGCACCGGTGCGGCGGTCGCGTTCCAGTCGACGAGGATCCGCCGGCGCTCTTCGGGCGCGAGGACCGGCAGCCGATCGATCGGGCGCTCGGCGTCGTCGACAGCGGCGGTCGCCAGCCGCACGAACGCGGCGACCCAGCGCTCGATCGTGGCGGGGTCGAACAGGTCGGCCGCGTACTCCACGCTCCCGCCGATCCCCCCGTCGTCGCGGTCGCGGGTGCCCCACAGGAGGTCGAACCGGGCGGTGGGCGGCGCCCAGTCCACGAACGAGGACCCGGTCTCGCCGAAGCGCGGCGCGGGCGGCGGCGCCACGTGGACGAACATCGCCTGGAAGAGCGGCGTCCGCGAGCGGTCCCGGCCCGGCGCCAGGGCCTCGACGAGCAGGTCGAACGGCAGCTGCGCGTGCTCGTGGGCCTCGAGGACCGTGTCGGTGACCCGCGCGAGGAGCTGACGGAAGGTGGGCGCGCCGGCCGCGTCGATCGACAGCACCACCGGGTTGACGAAGTTGCCGAGGACGCCCTCGGCGCCGGGCGGGCGGACCTCCACGGGGGACCCGATGGGCAGGTCGGTCTGCCCCGACCAGCGGTGCAGCGTGGCCGCGAACACGGTCAGCAGCCAGTTGTGGACGGTGGTGCGCGCCGCGCGTGCGGCCGCGCGGATGCGGCCGGCGAGCTCCGGCGGCACCACGATCGGCGCGGTCGCGCCGCGACCCGAGGCGACCGGCGGCCTCGGCCGGTCGGTGGGGAGGTCGAGCACGCGGCGCCGTCCGTCGAGCCGCGCCCGCCAGTATGGGAGGTGTCGGGCGACGACCTCGCGCTGCCGGCGCTGCTCGTCCGCCGCGACCGCCGCGAAGCCGAGCTCGGGGGGCGCAGCAGGCGCGCCCGCGAGCTCGTCCGCGTACGCGGTCTCCATCTCGGCGAGCAGGATGCCGACCGAGCCGTCGATCGCGAAGTGGGTCGAGCACAGGACCAACGCGCCGCGCTCCCCGCCGTCCACCCACACCGCCCGCAGGCCCGGATCGCGGGTGAGGTCGAAGGGACGGGCCGCGAGGGCCTCGGCGTGCGCCCGAGCGCGCTCCGACCAGGGCCCGGGTGCGCGGTCCACGTCGAGCGGGATCTGCACCGCCTCGCAGCGGTGCTGCAGGGCCTCGCCGAGCGCCGTCCGGACGGTGGTCCTCAGGATCTCGTGGCGGTGGGCCACGCGGCGGAGCGCGGCGCGCAGCGTCTCCGGGTCGATGGGCCCTTCGAGTGCGAGGATGCCGGTGACGTTGTAGGCGGTGTCGGACGGATCGAGGCAGTGGAGGAACCAGAGCCGGCGCTGGCCGGACGACAGGGGCGCGTCGCCGTCGACGTTTGCAGGCGCATCCGCGACGGCGGGCGCCGCGGCCTCGATCCGCGCGGCGAGCGCCCGGATCGACGGGGCGTCGAACAGGGCCCGCAGCGGCAGCTGCACGCCGAACCGCGCCGAGAGCCGGGCGAGCATCCTCGAGCCGAGCAGCGAGTGGCCGCCGAGCGAGAAGAAGTCGTCCTCGGGCCCGGACACCGCCACCCCCAGCACGGAGGCGAACACCTCGGCCACTTCGCGCTCGCGCTCGCTCATCGGCGCGGCGCCGACCGCGGGGTCCTCGGGTCGCGCGAGCAGTGCGCGCCGATCGACCTTGCCGCTGGGCAGCCTGGGGAACGTCTCCACCACGCGGAGGGTGTTGGGTACGAGGTGAGCGGGCAGCCGCTCCATCAGGACCTGCCGCAGGGCGTCCGGGGCGACCATCGGCCCGAGGACGAAGGCTCGGAGCCGCTGTGCCTCGTCCGCCAGCACGACGGCATCGATCACGCCGGGCTCAGCGGCCAGGACGGCGCGGACTTCGTCCAGGTCGACGCGGAACCCGCGCACCTTGACGAGGTGGTCGCGGCGACCGAGGAACTCGATCCGCCCGTCGGGGAGCCGGCGTCCGAGGTCACCGGTCGCGTAGAGGCGCTCGGGGAGCCCGGGCAGGCCTTCGACGAACCGTTCGGCCGTCAGCTCGGGCCGGCCGAGGTAGCCGCGCGCGAGCCCCGGGCCGCCGAGCCAGATCTCGCCGGCCCCGCCGAGGGGCTGCGGCCGCCGGTCGGGATCGAGGACGTCGGCGACCCGGTTCGACAGCGACCGGCCGAGGGTCGGGCGCACGCCGCGGGCGAGCACGTCCATCGTGCAGCACACGGTGTCCTCGGTCGGGCCGTACAGGTTGACGACCCGCTCCACGTGCGGGAGCGCGAGGAGCGCCTCGGCGAGCGCGGGGGTCACGACCTCGGCGCCGAGCCCCACGACCCGGACGGAGGTGGGCAGGCCGGCGCCGGCGACGAGCTCCGCGACGACCGAGGGGACGGCGATGACGGTGCGGACCCGCTCCCGAGCGGGGAGGGCGGGGAGATCGAGCGCCGACGGCGCCAGGATCGCCGTGCCCCCGCCGCACAGCGGTGCGAACAGCTCCATCACCGACATGTCGAACGACAGCGACGCGCCGAGGAGCGTCCCGCGCAGCTCGTCCCGCGTGAACGCCTCGAGCACCCAGCCCACGAACGCCGACAGGCTGCGGTGCTCGATGGCCACGCCCTTCGGGCGGCCGGTCGAGCCGGAGGTGTAGATGACGTAGGCCAGGTGGTCCGGCAGGAGCTCCGGCACGTCGGGCGGTGCGTCCGCCGGCGGCACGTCCACGTCGAGCCACCGCGCGGTGCCCGGTGGCCGGCGGACGACCTCCGATCCGCTCACGACCACGGCGACGTCCGCGTCGGCGATCATCCAGCCGAGGCGGTCGGTCGGGTAGGTGGGGTCGAGGTGGACGTACGCGCCGCCGGCGAGCATCGCGCCGAGCACGGCGATCACCAGCTCGCCGCGCCGCTCGAGGCACACGCCGACCCGCACGTCGGGCCCCACCCCCGCCTCGCGCAGGGCGTGGGCGACGCCGAACGCCGCGCGCGCCAGCGCTCGGTAGGTCCACTCACGGGTCCCGTCGACGAGCGCGATCTCGTCGGGGATGCGCGACGCCACGTCGGCGAAGAGCACGTGTGCGGGCCGATCCGGGAGGGGAGTGGGCGGGGGCTGCATGTCGTGGAGCAGCGCGCGGGCCTCGTCGGGGCCGAGGATGGGCAGCTCGCGCAAGGCGCGGGTGGGCTCGGCCGAGGCGGCGTCGAGCAGGCGGAGCAGGTGGTCGGCGAACCGCCCGGCGGCGCCGGGATCGAGCACGTCGGTCGCGACCTGGACGGCCACCGCGAGCCCGCGCACGGTCTGCTCGAACAGGACGCCGAGGTCGAACGGGACGTCGCGCGGTCGGATCGGGAGCGGCTCGGCCTCGAGGTGCGCGAGCCGGAGCGTGCGGCCGGGCTCGGGCACGAGGATTCCCTCGGACAGTGCGCCGGGCGCGCGCTCGAGCGTCACCATCGCGCGGATCGGGTCCTCGCGGCGGCCCCCGAGCGCCTCGACGACCTCGGGGAGCGGCAGCGCGTGGGCCATCGCCCGGACCGACGCGTCGCGGACCTCGCGCACCAGCTCGAGGAAGGGCCGGTCCGGTGCGGGGTGGGCGCGGATCGGCAGCGGCGTCGTGAGGAAGCCGACCAGCTCGGCCGCCCACGGCGCGTCGCGCGTGCCGAGCGCGGTGCCCACGACCACGTCGTCTTGTCCGGTCCACCGGTGCAGCAGGGCGTGCACGGCGGCGAGCACCACCGTGTGCAGCGTGGTGCCCTCGGCCGACGCGAGCGCGACGAGGCGCCGCAGGACGGCCGTGGGAACGCGCGCCTCGGCCTGCGCGCCGCGGTGGGTCGGCGGCTCGGCGCGCGATCCCGTGGTCGGCAGGTCGAGGACCGGCACCTGGGCCAGCTCCTGGCGCCAGAACGCCTTGCGCGCCTCGACCCACCGCGGGTCTCTCGCGGACTCCCTGGCGGCGAGCTCGTCGACGTCGCGCTCGTGCGGTGGAAGGGTGCCGCCCGACAGCGCCAGCGCGAGATCGACCACGACCCGGTGGACCGAGGTGTAGTCCGCGATCGCGTGGTGGGCGCACACGGCGAGCACCGGCGGCGACGATGCGACCCACGCGACCCGCCACGGTGCGCTGCCGGGAGGCCAGGTCGAACGGGGTGTGCGGCGACCCGCGCGATGGCCTGCTCAGTGGAGGCCTGGCTGAGGCGTTGAGGTCAGGCTCGGCGTCGACGGTGCGATGTTCCCGCTGACCTCAGGAGGCCCTGTTCGGAGCGATCGGCAGCGGCCGCCACTCGAGCGATCGCGGCTCTTACCGCCTCCGGTCGATGGTGCTGCCGAGGGCGAAGGCTGCGGCCATGCCGAGCCGAGCTCGGGTGGGAGGTTGCAGGACACCAGCGCCTGCTGGCCGATCGTCGGGCCGCCCGCGCCGCGGCGCGCGGGGGGCGTGTCGTCCCGATGTGGGCGGTGATCTGGCGCGGCGAGGTCAGACGGGTCGGTTCTCGAGCAGCTCCACAGCCCACCCTCGACGCCAGGAGCCTCGCGCTGGAGCTGGTGAGCGAGTCGACATCGTCGAGCGAGTCTCCGGCGAGGTCGAGCGACCGCAGCGCTCCACGGAGCGCTGGCGTCAGCCCGCCGGCGCGGGCAGCGAGCGCGAGGAGAGCCGCTGTGCGACAGCTCAGTCAGCCGGGCGCTGCGGCGAGGATCTCCTCGGCTCGGGGGCGAAGCCGAGCACGCGGATCTGCAGGCGCGGATGCGACATCGACGGCGAGCGTCCCCGCGTCGAGCTCGGCCCGGCACGCCGCGCGCTGGATCTTCCCGGACGAGGTCTTGGGGATGCTCCCGGCGCGATCAGCGCGACGACGGCGAGCGACCTGCGCAGTACGGCACGCACGGATGGCGTGGCGACGGCCCGGGTCCTCGGCGCCGCGCGCGTCCACCTCGGCGACCAGCGCAACGCGCTCGTCGTCGCCCGTGGCGAACGCGGCCGTCCCGCCGGGCCGACCGACGGGTGGGCGCTCCGCGGCGAGCTCCAGGTCTTGCGGTAGATGCGTTCCGGCCGCGGATGACGAGCAGGAGTCGGCGAGGCCGCCCTCTGTGACGACGAGCCCGCGCTCGGTGCGCGCGCCGAGGTCGCCCGTGCGGAGGAAGCGCTCGCCCGGACGACTGGCGAGCGAGCCCGGAGAAGGCAGGATCTCCTCGCGCCCCCAGTAGCCTCGGGCGACGCTGGCGCCCGAGACCCAGATCTCGCCGACCTGCCCGGGGGCGACCTCGACACCGTCCGGATCGACGGTGGTGACCGTGAGGCCGTGGCGGGACCCCGCAGGCGACCATCGGGCGCGGGCCGGGGTCCAGGCGCCGCTCGGCGAGCGCCTCGGGGTCCACGTCGACCACGCACGCGCCGGCGCCGACCTCGCCGCCGGTGACGAGCAGCGTCGACTCCGCGAGGCCGTAGCAGGGGTAGAAGGCGCGGCGATCGAAGCCGGACACCTCGAACGCCGCCGCGAAGCGGGCGAGCGTCTCGGCGCGCACCGGCTCGGCGCCGTTGAACGCGAGGTCCCACCGCGACAGGTCCAGCGCGGCGCGCTGCTCCGGCGTCGTCTTGCGGACGCAGAGGTCGTACGCGAAGTTCGGTCCGCCGCTGGTCGTCGCGCCGAACCGCTCGATGGCGAGGAGCCAGTCGAGCGGCCGCGCGAGGAAGTCCTCGGGCGCCATCAGCGCCGCCGGGTACCCCGCGTAGAGGGGCTCGAGGATGCCCTGATGAGCCCCATGTCGTGGTACGGCGGCAGCCAGAACACCCCGCGCGTGTCGGCAGTCCTGCCGGAAGCGCCGGATGGCTCTCGAGACAGCAGCAGGGTGTCGTGGCCGAGCACCACGCCCCTGGGCGTCGAGGTGGAGCCGGACGTGTACTGGAGGAACGCGATGTCTCCGCGGACGGGCGGCAGGCGTTCGGCAGGCTGGACCTCGTCGGTCGCGCACCAGCGCACCGTCGCGAGGGCCGGGACCATCGCTCCGAACGCAGCGATCGGCGCCAGGAGGTCCGACGAGGTGAGGGCCACGGAGGGCTTCGCGTCCGCCGCGAGCGCGTCGAGCCGGCCGATCATCCGGTGCAGTCGGGCGGTGTGGGCGGATACGCGGGGACGGCGATCCGGCCTGCGTGCAGGCAGGCCAGGAACGCGACGATGTAGTCGATGCCAGGGCGGAACATGAGCAGGACGCGGTCGCCCTCGCTCGACTGCGCCGCGATCGCGGCCGCGACGCCCTCTACCCGGGCAGCCAGGGCGCCGTAGGCGATCTCGTCGGGAGGTCCGTCGCGGCGGAGGAAGGTGAACGCCGTGCGCTCGGGCGAGTCGGCCGCACGGAACTGACCACGTCCGTGACGGAGTGAAACACCGGCATGGTTCGCCCCCTCGGCGGTGCGGCCGGCAGCGGGCCGGTCCACGATTGCCGAAGGGGTAGTGCCGGGTCGCCCGGAGCACCAGTTCACAATCGCCAAAGCTGGGGCCATGGTTCGGTTCTCGCCCGGAGGGGGCCCGGGTGCACACCGCACACGAGTGTCTCCCGGCATTTCTCACCTCCCCCCGAACACGGGCATGCGCCGCGCCTCGCCGTAGTCCTCGATCTGCGGGACGCCCTTCAGCGCGTTCCGCGTAATGACGTCCGAGATGGTGAAGTCGACGTGGGCGTTGGCTCGCATGTGGTCGGGGTTCGCCGTCTTCGGCAGCGGGAGCAGCCTCCTTGAACGTCCGGTGGAAGGACGACACCCCCATCGCCGCCTTCCGCGCGAGGTCCTCGACCGACAGGGCGCTCGCGTAGTCGCGGTGGATGTGCTCGAGCGCGGCGGCGATGTTGGCGTAGGGCGTCTGCTGGCGGGTGAGCGCGTGCAGCACGCGGCCGTGCTCGGAGCGCAGGATGCGGTACACGATCTCCTCGACGGCGGCGGGCCCCACCACCGTGCGGTCGACCGGGTCGCGCAGGCTCTGGAGCAGGCGGGCCACCGCGGCGAGCAGCGGCCCGTCCAGGTTCAGCGGCTCGACGGCGCTGTGGACGGCGTTCGGCGGGTCGACGGGGAGCGAGGCCCTGGCCACCAGGCTGTGGACCAGGGCCACGTCGATGTCGAGGCGCACACCGAGCAGGGGCTCCTCGGGTGTGCCGTACGATGCGCACTCGAAGGGCACCGGCACCCCGAGGACGAGGCAGCTGTCGGCGTCGTAGCGGAAGCGGCGGCCGCCGAGGAAGCCCTCCTTGTGCCCCTGGCCCACGACGACGATGCCGGTGTCGTAGAGCAGGGGCGAGCGCGGGGTGTCGTGGTCGATCCAGAAGAAGGTCACGCCGGGCAGGCCGGTGGCGGCGACGCCGGACGGGGCGGTCGACGACAGCGTGGCGCGGTGGGCGGCGAGCAGCGGGGCGAGGACGGACACGGGCGCTCCTGGGCATCCCGTACCCACCGCATGCCGGATCCTGCACGCCGTCGGTCGTCACGACCGGAGCAGCGCCACGATCATCCCGCCGAGGCCGATCCAGCTCGACACCCACACCGCGGAGCGCAGGCCTGGGACGCCGGACAGGTAGGCGGGTACGTACAGCGTCCGCGCGAGGGCGAACGCGGCGCCCCAGGGCGCCGCCGCCGCGCCGGTCCCGCGGTGGACGTGGAGCAGCGCGACCGTCAGGAAGATCGGCAGCGCCTCCTGGAGGTTCGCGAGGGCGCGGGCGCTGCGGGCGGACAGGGGCGTCTCGGGCGGCGGCTGGTCGCGGGGACCGAGGGCGATCCGAAGCCGGCCGGCCAGCCCGGCGCGGGCGTGCAGGTAGCGGATCGCGGGGGAGAGCAACGTCTGCACGAAGAACAGGGCGAGCACCCAGGCGATGATCGGCTCCATCGGCACCTCTGCGCGCCAGCCTATCGCCGCCGGCGCGCTACCGCGCGGCTCGCCGATCGAGCGCTGTCCACACCCCGGCCAGCGTCAAGCCGGCGACGATGTGCCAGATCCCCCACCACGCCGCGACCGCGGCCATGCCGCCGAGGCCGCCGAAGAAGCTGAAGATCAGGGCCAGGCCGAGGCCCGAGTTCTGGATGCCGACCTCGATGCACACCGCGCGGCGATCGGGCTCGGGCAGGCCGGCGAGGCGGGCCGCGCCGTAGCCGAGCGCCAGCGCCACGGCGTTGAGCAGCGCCACCGGCGCGAACACCGTGCCGATCGCGACCTCGAACGCCTGCAGGTTCGCCGCGAACGCCACCGCGACCACGCCGACGAAGAACACCGCCGACGCCGCCTTCGCGTACGGCACGACCCGCCGCGCGACGTCGGGCCACCGCGCCGCCACCGCCATCCCCGCGGTGCACGGCAGCGCGAGGACCACCGCCACGGTGAGCGCCATCTGCAGCGGATCGAGCGCCACGTGGTGCACCAGCGCCGCCGTGGACGGCGCCCGCGAGCCCCAGAACCAGAGGTTCAGCGGCGTGATCACGACCGCGGCCGCCGTCGACACCGCCGTCATCCCCACCGACACGCCCACCCGGCCGCCGGCGAGGTGCGTGATCGCGTTGGACACGTTGCCGCCCGGGCAGGACGCCACCAGGATCATCCCCAGCGCCACGCTCGGCGTCGGCGCGACGGCGAGCGCCAGCGGCACGGTCAGCGCGGGCAGCAGCAGGAACTGGCACACCAGGCCCACGGCGGGGGCGCGCGGATCGCGGGCCAGCGCGACGAAGTCGGCCACCCGCAGATCGAGCGCCACGCCGAACATGACCAGCGCGAGCGCGCCGTCGAGCACGGCCAGGCCGGTCGCGTCGAACGAGAGGGTCAGGTCGTCGATGTTCACCGGGCGCTGCGCCGCCGCGCGAGGAGCAGCGCGAGCCCCAGCGCGATGCCGCTCGCGCCCGGCCCCGTCTGCGCGCAGCCGCAGCCCGTCGCCGTGGCCTCCGGCAGCGCCGGACCCACCTCGGGGACCTCGACGCTGACAGGGCCTTCCTCGTTGAGCAGGATCCCGGCCGCGGCAGCCTCCTCGGCCGAGGTCGCGACGTGGAACCGCCACACCGCGCCCCGATCGGCCCGCAGCGTGCCGTCCTCGAAGGTGACCGTCGCAGCGTCGGTGTCGAAGCGGCCGGCGAGGTGGACCGTGGCCTGGTCGAGCGCGAGCCACCGGTCGGGCGCCAGCCCGACGACCCCGAGCCCCAGCGGCAGCCCGGTCTGCGTCAGCGCGAACGACGCGGTGGGCAGCGTCACCGGGGTCCGGGTCAGCGCGCGGACGCCGCGGAACGCCTCGCCGTCCCACGGGAAGGCCACGGCGACCTCGGGATCCGCGAAGGCGTCGGGCTCGAACGCGACCTCCCACACCGGCAGCCCCGTGACGCCGCTGCGCAGCCAGCGCGCCGCGGCGGGCCGCCCGGCGTCGGTGATCTCGGCGTCGACCCACCCCGGGGGCGGGCTGGCGTCGGTGTCTGCGGCCGGCGGCTCGATGCGGGCGCCGCTCGGGTCGAGCCACAGCGTGGTGCCCGCGGCCTCGGGCCACAGGTAGCCTGCGGCCTCGGCGCCGAGCGCGGCGGCGCGGGCCAGGTGGTCGAGGCCGCAGGCCGTCTCGGTGCCGAAGGGGTTCCAGCCGGTGGCGTCGCTGACCTGACCGAGCGCGAGCTCGCGCCACGCGTCGTCGAGCCGGCGCGCGACCTCGGGGCGGGCGGCGGGAGCCGCGTCGGCCGCGGCCTGCACGGCGTGGAGCAGGCGGTGGGCGCGGGTGCCCGCGGTGAGGACGCCGTTGTCGTCCTCGGAGCCGTCGAGCCCGCCGAAGGCGCCCGAGCCGCCCATCCACAGGCCGAGGTTGTCGGTGTTCTCCGGCTGCCACGTCCCGTCGAGCAGGGCCGGGAGCGGCGACGGCGCGACGCCCGCGGCCTTCAGCGCGCTCGCGCAGGCCTCGACGCCCTCGGGGCGGTAGCCGGCGTCGACCAGCCCCTGGACCTCGGCCTCGTAGGCGGCGACCGCCGCGGGCGAGTGGACGAACAGCGGGCCGAGGTAGCAGTTCAGGTCGTTGGTGGCGAGCAGCTCGCCGTCGTCGAGGTAGGTGAACCGCACCGAGGCGCCCGTGGCGGCGTCGTCCCAGCCGCGCCCGACGATGGCCTCGACGGGGCCGGCGTCGAACAGCGAGCCGGGGACGTCGGGGTGCTGCGGCTCGAACAGGTTGTGGGCGATGACCGCCGTCGTGTAGCCGTGGGCGGCCATGACGTCGGCCATGCCCTCGCCGAACTGGCCCTCCTGCGTGAACACGACGCCCGACAGCGGGACGTCGAGCGCGGCGAAGCGCTCCTGCGTGCGAGCGACGGAGCGCTCGAGGTCTTCGCGCGGGTAGGCGAGGAACAGCTGGTCGCTGTAGTGGAACGACGCGATCTCGGCCCGGCCGGCCTTCGCGAGCGTGCGGAGGTGGTCGAGCACGTCGGGGTGCCGCTCGGCGATCACGTCGAGCATGAGGCCCTGCATCTCGAGGGTCATCGACCAGTCGGGGTGGGCGTCCAGCAGGTCGAGGACCGGCGCGAAGCTCTCGACGACGATCTGGTCCTGCAGGGCCTCGTCGGACCAGTCGAACGCGCCGGGGTCGAGCCCGAGCTGCTCCATCATGCCGTCGAGCCCGCCGGCGCAGTACTGCAGGTTGAAGTGCAGGACGGCGAGCGCGCAGTGATCCGCGCTCGGTGTCGGTGCGGCGGACGCGGACGCGAGCGCGATGCCCAGCAGTGGCAGCGGCAAGGGGCCTCCCGGCCGGAGCCTAGCCTGTCGGGACGGGGGCGGCGGCGTCGCGGTGCGGGCAGCTGTCAACCTGCTGTCAACCTGCGTCGGCGGGGGCCCCGCTACGGTCGTGGCCGGGAGGAACCCATGCACCGACTGCCGATGACCGCCGCGATCGCGGTGTTCGCCCTGGCCTGCACGCCCGTCGACGGCGACCCGACCAAGCCGACCTCGTCGACGCCGACGTCGACGCCCACCTCCGACCCCGGCACCACCCCGGACACCGACACCGACACGGACACGGACACGGTGACCGGGACCGCCGACGACGCCGACGGCGACGGCTGGGACGTCGACCACGACTGCGACGACGCCGACCCCACCGTGGGCGGCCTCGCGACCGTCGACGGCGCGCCGATGGGCAGCCTGACGGAGGCGCTGGCCGCGGCGAGTGACGGCTCGGAGGTCGTGATCTGCGCGGGCACCTACGAGGGCCCGTTCTCGGCGTCGGTCGCGGTGCACCTGTCGTCCGCCGACGGCGCCGACGCCACGATCCTGACCGGCGGTGGCGCGGGGCGGGTGCTGTCGGTGCCGGCCGGGAGCAGCCTGACAGGCGTGACGCTGACCGGCGAGGACGCCCCAGCGCGGCCAGCGGGCTGCTGCTGTCGTCGTCGGGCGCGCTTCGAGGTCGTGGACTGCGTGATCTCCGGCAACCGCGCCGAGCTCGGCGGCGGCGGCGTGGCGCTGCCCGCCGACAGCGCGCTGACGCTGCCAGGAGCCGGATCGAGGAACACGGCCGCGGAGGGCGGCAGGGTGTACGCCGACGCCGGGGCCGCGCTCGACCTCGCCGACAGCGTCGTCACGGGCAACGAGGCCGAGCTCGGGGGCGGGCTGCGGCTGGCGGGCGGGGCGGTGACCGGCGGCACGCTCGAGGACAACGTGGCGCCCTCGCAGAACGTCGGGGGCGGGGGCGGGCTCGCCGCGACCGCCAGCGCCACGCTCACCGACGTGACGATCACGTCGAACCTGGCGGAAGGGCAGGGGGGCGGCGTTTGGTTCAGCGGGGGGACGCTGGAACTCGCCGGCGACACGCTGCTCGTCGGCAACGAAGCGACGTGGGGCGGCGGGCTCTACGTCCGCTCGGCCGACGTCGTCGGCGGCTGGATCGAGGGGAACACCGGCCACTTCGTGGGCGGCGGGGTCTACGGGAGCGGGACGCTCGAGGGGCTCAGCGTGGTGGACAACGACCTGGTCGCCCTGTCGACGTCGGTGGTGACGCTGGGCGGCGGCGTCTACCTGTCGTCGGGGGAGCTCCGCGACAGCTGGTTGTCGGGCAACCACGCGGCGGAAGGGGGCGGGCTGCTGATCACCGGGGTGGTGACGGTGACGTCGTCGGTCATCGAGGGCAACAGCGCCGGCATGGGCGGCGGCGTGGACGTCGACATGGGGACGGCGACGCTCGTCGACACCGACGTGACCGACAACACGGCGGGGGCCGGCGGGGGGCTGCGGGTGCTCGGGGGCAGCGCGGACGTGGTCGGCGGGAGCGTCGTGCGCAACGTCGCGTCGAGCGGCGGCGGGGCCGTGATCGACTACTTCCCCGTGCTGACGAGCGAGCACGCGGACTGGGGCGAGGGGGCGGACGACAACGCGGGCGACGACGTGCAGTTGTGGCGGTACCCGGATCCGGACGCGTCGTATGCGAGCTTCGGAGCGGATGCGACGTTCTCCTGCGACCACGACGGCTGCACCGGCGGGTAGCGTGGGCAGGTCTCCCGCAGGTTGCCCGGACCCGATGACAGTGTTCTGTGGACGCATGTTCTCGCTCCGCTGAACCTCACCGATCCGATCCGTCACCGCCACGAAGCCTGGCGGACCACGGAGGTCTGCGCCCGCGCGGCGCGCTCCACGACATCGGACGAGGTTCGCATGGACGACGACACCTGGGACGGGCGCCTGCGGCGCCACACGACGCCTCGCTGGGAGAAGGCGAGGGACGAAGCGCGACGGAGGCGCCCCTACGACGCACTCGATCGGCGCGCCGAGAACCGCTCCGAGCGGCGGCGGGTCGACGCTGCGGTGCGGTACCTGGTCACGCACGGCGGAGATCCGCCCGACGAGCGGCTCGACACCCGGATGGCGTGTGCGCGTCGGGCGCGTCGGGCGGGCGTGTGGGCGGATCTCCAGACCCGCCGCGAGCGGTGGGTGGAGCAGGACCGGCGCCGGATCGCGGACATCGGGATGCGTTGGTTCTACCATCGCTACGCTGCCCGTCGGAGCCGGCCGGAGCGGTTCACCGACGACAGCCTCTCGCGCCACGCCTGGACGCTCGTGCGTACGGAGAGCCGCCATGCGTTGCCCCTGGCGTTGCGCTGGGAGCGGTGGCTGTCGGCGGACCTCGAGTTCCCGTCGGAGCGCCTCGCGTTCTGCGGCGGCGTCGCGCCGTGCAACGACGTGGTGGCGCGGATGCTCACGACGCGCCCGGCGCTGCGACAGGCGCTCGAGGCGTGGATCCGACGGGTGAGGGCGGAGGCCTCCGCCGAGGCGCTCGCCGATGCGTCGTGGATCCAGCGCTTGCAGGGCGTCTGGTGATCTCGTGAAGGCTCGGTCTGCGGCCGACACCCAGGGGAGGGGAGGTGCACCGTGCTGCTGTGGTGGTCGTTGGCTTCGGGCTGTGGTGAGGGCTGCTTGCACCGGGACCTGTCGGTGTGGTGCTCGCACGACGAACAGCACGGAGGGCCGACCTCCGAGGCCGCCTGCGAAGACCCCGCGTACACCCCCGGTCCCGGCGTCCTGCGCTGCGGGGACTACGACGTGGACGGGCAGTCCGGCGGGTTCACCAGCACGTCGTTCTACTTCGATCCCGCCACCGGCAACTCGGTAACCGGTGGCGTACGGCACCGACGTGAACCACTACTGCGGGGCGTTCACGTACTGGTACGGCCGCCGCATCGACTGCACGCTCGACTGCGCTACGACCCGGCGCCGACGCTGAGCGCTGGGAGCTGCCGGTGTGTGCGGGGTAGCGAGGGCTTCAGCAGGCGTTCTCGGCGGCGAGGTGCGGGAAGCGCGGCGCGAAGCCAGGTCGTCGCGCGACGCCGGCCGTCGAGCTCCACGGCGAAGTCCACCGCGGCGCCGTCAGGCTTCCGTCGGGCGGCGGCGCGCCGACGGCACGGAGCACCTCCGCCAGCGTCGGCGCGTGGCCGTCCGTGACGTTGTACACGGTGGCCGGGGGACGCGGCGTCAATCCGGCGCTCCACCGCCCCTGGGCCACGTCGTGGTGTGCGACCGACATCCGCTGCGAGGGCGAAGCCGCGCATGAAGGGGATGACGCACCTCCTCGATGTAGGCGTCGCCGTCGCCGTAGACGAAGGGCAGGCGCAGGATCCGGACGTCGAGCCCCTCGACGCCGAGCAGGTAGCGCTCCGCCGCGAGCTTGCTCACCGGGTAGGCGGCCGTGGGCGTGCACTCGGCGTCCTCGTCGACGAGCGCGTCCTTCGGCCCGTACACGAGGCCCGTGCTGGTGAAGACGAAGCGGCGGACCCCGGCTGCGCGTGCGGCCTCGGCCAGGTGGCGCGTCCCGCCGTCGTTCACCGCGTGCGCCTGCTCGGGGGTCGCGCCGCGGAAGAACGCGGCGCAGTGCATCACGACGTCGACGCCTTCGACGGCCGCCGCCAGCGAGGGCGGGTCGAGCAGGTCCCCGACGGCGAGCGCCACGCTGTCGCCGAGGTCGGCGCGCGCGGCGTCGCGGACCAGCGCGCGCACGCGGTCGCCGCGGCGGGCCAGGCGGCGGGCGAGGCGGCTCCCGACCTTGCCGGTCGCTCCGGTGACGAGGACGGTGGACATCGGACCTCCAGTGTCCGCCTCGTAGGCGCCGGGCGCCGGACGAGCTATGTGTGTTCGTCCGCGTTTCACCGCTGAGCGTCCAATGCCGGTGGCCCCGCCCGATCTCGCCGACGTCGATCCGCTCGCGCAGGTGGTGAGCCTGCTGCAGCCGTCGGCGTCGCGGGCGAAGGCGGCGACCGGGGCCGGCGCCTGGAGCATCCGGCAGACGCACGGCGGGCAGCCCTTCTGCTGCGCCATCCTCGACGGCACCGCGCACCTCGAGGTCGCGGGCCATCCGCCGGCCGTGCTCGTCGGCGGCGACTTCGTGTTCGTGCCCGCGCTGCACGACTTCCACCTGTGGGGCGCGGCACCCGACGACGGGCCGCCGCGGCACACGCTGCTCGCCGACAACGAGGTGCGGCACGGCGACCCGGAGGGGCCGCCCGACGTGCGGATGCTCGCGGGCCTCTGCACCTTCGCGTCGCCCGACGCCGGGCTGCTGGTGTCGCTGCTCCCCGGGTTCGTCCACGTCCACGGCGACCCGCGCCTCGCGACGCTGATGGGCCTCGTGCGCGACGAAGCGCGGGCGCGGCGGCCCGCGCGCGGCGAGATCCTGACGCGGCTGCTGGAGGTGCTGTTCATCGAGGCGCTGCGCGGCTTCTCGGGGACGGTGGGCGCGCCCGGGCTCGCGCGCGGCCTGGCGGACGAGCGGGTGTCGGCGGCGCTGCGGGCCATCCACCAGCACCCCGACCGCACGTGGACGGTGGCGAAGCTCGCGCGGGAGGCCGGCATGTCGCGGTCGGCGCTCTACGAGCGGTTCCAGGCCGCGGTCGGCGTGGCGCCGATGGCGTACCTGGTGAGCTGGCGCATGGCGCTGGCGAAGGACCTGCTGCGGCGGGGCGGGCTCGGCGTCGGGGAGGTGGCGGGGCGGGTCGGGTACCGGTCGGCGAGCACGTTCGGCGTGGCGTTCTCGCGGCACGTCGGGGTGCCGCCGAAGCGCTATGCCCTCGGTGCGGTCACCTGACCTACAGGCCGTAGGCGCGGCGCACCTGCGCGAGGGTCCC
>JAWKRQ010000070.1:0-43082 GCA_041389545.1 Myxococcota bacterium
CTGCCCGTCGACGACCCCGGCACGGTGCGGACCGTCGGCGTCCTCCGGGTCGTCGACCTCGCCGCCGCGCCCGAACCCGACGCCGAGGCGCTGCTGCGGGACAGCCTCGCGCTGTGTGGCCCTCGCATCCCCCCAGCGCTGCTGGACTGGCTGCTCGAGCCCGAGTGCGCCGTGCCCCCCGACGCGGTCGAGCGCGCCTGCCTCGCCCACGACGGTTCACCCGCCACCGTGCTGCGGATCCGCCTGCTCCGGGTGCGCCACGCCGCCCGGATCTGTGCGGCGGCGCCACACGACGACGCAGCCAGGAACGTCCTCGCCGGGTGCGTGACCGCGACCCGCGGCATCGACATGCACGAAGACCTGCGTCGCTGGGTCGAACGGGTCGCCGCGGCCCGTCCGCCGCGCCCGGAGCTGCTCGACGCGCTCGGCCCGAACCTGCCGCTCACCGACGACCGCAACGCGCAGCTCCACGCGTCGCTCCGAGGCTGCTTCGCGGGCCTCGGTCTCGCCTCCGCGCGGCGCCTGACCCGCCTCACCTTCAGCGCGTGGACCTCGCTGCGCGACCTGTCGAACGGCACGGCGTCCTTCGAGCTCGCGTCCTGCTCGGCACAGGCCGCCTCGCTGCGCCAGGTCTTCGAGGTGCTCCTGCAGGACCGCCTGCTGGCCCGCTTCCTCCACAGCCCGCACGGCGGCGTGCAGCACGATCTGCTCGCCTCCGTCCGACGGGGCGAGGCGACGCTCGGCCTGGGGCGCTGGTACGGCCTGTTGTTCGGGCGCCACCGCCGCCAGGACGCGCTGGCGACCGCCCTTCGCCGCTGGTACGCCGAAGACGGACGCGCCGCCCGCCTGCGACGCGGCGGCCTGCTGCGGGATGGCCTCGCGGCGCTCCTCGAGGTGGGCCTGCACGCGCTGCCCCACGACGAGCAGGCCGCACAGGCCAACGCCGAGCGCGTCCTCGAGGTCGTCACCCGCGTGGGCTTCGACGTGGCGGCCCCCAGCGCGGTGCCCCAGAAGGGGGCTGGCCTGGTCGGTGCGCTGTGCCGGGTGCAGCCGTGACCCCGGAGGCCCTGGCCCGCACGGAGCGCCTGCTGTTCCCCGCGGGCCGGCCGTTCGTGCCGTTCCCCCTCCGGCGCGCGCTGCTCGGCCGGTTGGAGCGGGCCGAGCTGCCGACGCTGCACGCCGCGGCGGCGCGGGTGCCGCCCGATCCGGAGCAGCCGGCGCGCGCCTGGGTCGTCCGGCGCAGCGCCGTCTGGCGCAGCCTCGCCGCGGCGCTCGCCGCCGGTCCGCCCGTGGAGAGCGTCGATGACTGGCTCTCCCTGCACGGTCCCTGCGACAGCCACCTGGAGGAGCGCTTCCTCGTCGAGGTGCTGCACGCCGTGATCGGCACCGCCGGGCTCGCCACCTTGCGCGCCCAGGAGGCGTTCCCGCTGCCCGACGGCGGTGTGGGGCGGATCGACTTCGTCGTCCCGCAGCCGGGCGCGCGCCTGGCGATCGAGGTGGACGGCGCCCACTGGCACGACGGCGACGGCCCGGACGGCGACCGCCAGGCCCGCGAGCGCAGCCGGGAGGCGGCCATCCTCGCCTGCGGGTACCGGCTGGTGCGGTTCCACGAGGATGAGCTCGCCGATCCGCCGGCTGCGCGCAGGAAGCTCCGGGACGCGCTCGCGGAGGCGGGGCGACACCCCGATCCTGCGACGGCCGCCCCGTCAGCGGTGCCGGCCGAGGTGCACGAGCTGCTGGCGAGCTGGCCCCCGGCGCTGGTGCGCGCGCAGCAGGCGGCGGCTCGACCTGTTGCGGTCGGACCCGCAGTGGCTCGACGGGGCCGTCCGCCGGATCGTCGCGCCGAACCGCGATCGCGGGGCGGGGGTCGCGGGATGGATCGACGCCCTCGACGTCGCCTGCACCGCGGTGCGCCTCGAAGGCGCGACACCCGGCCTCGAGCGGCTCGAGATCTGGGTCGACCGCCACCAACGCGACGTGCGCGAGCTGGTCACCGCCCGCGGCGACACCGCGCTCGAGATCGTGCTGCTCGACGAGCGCCCCGAGCAGGCCGACATCCTCTATGTCGGCGCCGCCGCCGAGGAGCTCGACGACGAGACGCTGCTGGCCTTGCTGGACGGCGTCGACCGGGTCGTGTGGACGAGCGACGTGGACGCCCCGATCCCGGCGACGGCGAGCCCGCCCCCCGCCGCCCTCCCACACGCTGCCCGCGCCGACGTCGAGCGCCTGCTGGACCGCTTCTTCGGCTTCCCCCGGTTCCGTGACGGCCAGTGGGACATCGTGAGCTCGGTGCTCGCCGGCCGCTCCACCCTGGGCGTGCTGCCCACCGGCGCGGGCAAGTCCGTCTGCTTCCAGCTCCCCGCCCTGCTGCAGCCCGGGGTGACGCTGGTGGTGAGCCCCCTCACCTCGCTGATGGACGACCAGGTCGCGAACCTGCGCTCGGTCGGGCTCGACTTCGCCGGCCGCGTCCACAGCGCAGCGCCCGACCCCGAGGTCGAGCAGGAGCTGCGTCGGCTCTCGGCGGGGGACTACAAGCTGTTCTACGTCTCGCCGGAGCGGTTCCACAGCGAGCGCTTCCTGCAGCAGCTCGCGTCGCTCCGCGTGGCCGTGCCGCTGTTCGTCGTCGACGAGGCCCACCTGGCCTCGGAGTGGGGGCACGACTTCCGGCCGTCGTACCTCACGCTCCCCGACGCCCACCGCGCCATCGCCCCCGAGGCGCCCGTCGTGCTGCTCACGGCCACGGCGCCGCCGCAGATCCGCCGCGACCTCGCGGGCATCTTCCACGAGACGCCGCTCACCGCCGTGCTGCCCGACACCTTCGATCGCCCCGAGCTGTCGTTCCGCGTCTGCGCGGTCGAGGACGACCGCGAGCGAGAGGAGCTGCTCCTCGACCTGGTGGAGCGCGACATCCCCGAGAGCCTCGGGTTCCGGGACGTGCGCGCGCTCCACCAGCTCGGTGACGATGCTGTCCAGCACGGCGGGCTCGTGTTCGCGCCGTGGGGCAGGCCGGGGCCGTGGCGCCCGCCGATCCGCGTCCCCCACCTCGCGCGGCGCCTCGCCGATCGCGGCATCCCCAACGCCGAGCACCGCGGGAGCACCGAGGAGGTCGACCGCGCGGCGGCGAACCGGCTGGCGCAGGAGCGCTTCAAGCGGAACGAGCTGCCCGTGATCGTCGCGACCAAGGGGTTCGGGACGGGCGTGGACAAGCCCGACATCCGGTACGTCGTCCACGCCGACCTCCCCGGCTCGCTGGAGGCGCTCTACCAGGAGGCCGGCCGCGCTGGCCGCGACGGGCGCGACGCGCGCTCCGTCGCGCTGTGGCGCCCCCGACTCGAGGCCTGCCAGCCGAACGGCGCGCCGCGCTGCACGGTGGGCCGGCGTTGCCCGTACGGGCTGGAGGAACCGTGCTCGTTCGGGGTCCAGGCCGGGCTCCGGGTCGCCAACCAGCCCGGCGCCGCCGCGGAGACCGAGGGCAGCCTGTCGCTGTGGCGCAGGTACTTCGCGGGGCGCGGCCCGCAGGTCGACGTCCCGCGGTCGGCGCAGGTGGCGCCGCTCAGCCGGGTGGAGGTCCTGGACCGCACCCCCGCCATCCTCGGGCGCCTGCACGCGCTCGCGCTGTGCGGGGAGCCCGCTGCGGGGCCGACCGAGCGCGCGATGTGGGTCGAGACCGTGCCGTTCGACCCGGCGCGCGTGCAGGAGCGCCTCGATTCGCTCCGCCCGGGCGCTCGCGCCGACGGGCCGAGCGACGAGGGCTTCGTGATCGCCGCCGTGCGCGCCGCCTTCGACCTCGAGCTCCGCGAGGCCGAGGACCACGCGGCGGTGTGGGCGCTCCACCTGCGCGGGAGCGCGGGCCGGGCGGTCGTCCCCTGCGCTCCCAGCGCGCTGTACGACAACGCTCGGCCGCATGTGGAGCGGATGCTCGCCCGGCTGACCTCGCTCGGCGTCGTGACGCGCTACCGCTACCGCGGACTGCGCCACTGGTGCGTGACGCTCGCCGACGCCCAGCCCGTCGCGGCGCTCCAGGCGAGGTTGGACGCTGCGCTCGGGCGGTACGGGCTGCCGCCGTCCGACCCGCTGCCGGAGGCCCCGTCCGCGGCGGTCGAGGAGGCGCTCGTCCGGCTGATCCGCGCCTGGTACCAGACCGTGGCCGCGCAGAGCTGGGAGATGCTCGAGACGCTGGAGGCGTTCGCGCGGGCGCGGGACTGCCGGCGCCAGCGCATCGCCACGTACATGAACGAGCGGAGCGCGCCCATCCCCGCGCCCTGCGGGCACTGCGACAACTGCGGGATCGAGCGGCTGGGCGAGGTCGGCGCCGTCACCGTGGACGAGGCGCTGCGTCAGCGGTTCGCGGCGCTGGACCTGGCGTTCGACGCGATGTTGGAGGCGCCCGAGGACCTCGCTCTCGCGGACGTCGTCGTGGCGGCCGCGCGGGCGGCCGGGGGCGCGTCCGTGGTGCGGGACCGCGCAGCGCGGCACCTCGAGCGGGCCCCGTTCGACGCGGCGCCTCGGCTCGCGGCGGCGCTCGCGTGCGACGATCTCGGCGAGGTCGACGTGGCCGTGCGACACCTGCGGCTGCTGCTGGAGCGGCTGGCGCAGGGGGACGTGTCGCGGCTCGAGTCAGCGATCGAGGCGGCGCCGCTGCGGGCGCTCGCGGTCTTGCAGCGAGAGGGCGACGGCTTCCTCGGCGCGCTCGGCGCCGTGGATCGGACGGTGGTGCGGTACCGGATGGCCCTGCGCTGCGACGGCGACGCTGCGGCGCGGGTCCTCCTCCACGCGATCGAGAGCGGGGTGCAGGATGGCGGAGGGGACGTTGCCCGCGCCGGAGACGGTGCGGGCGCTGGTGCGGGCGCTGCGGGAGGCGGCGGCGTCGCTCGTCGCGGCGGAGGGCGCGCTCGCTGTGCGTCATGCGGCGGACATGGCCGCGGTGCGGGAGCGGGTGGACGCGGCGTGCGCGCGGCTGGCCGCGGCGTCGGAGGGGGTCGAGGCGACGCGGAAGACGCTGTCGTTCGAGCTCGGGGCGCTGGCGGAGGCCACCGCGAGCTGGGACGCGCAGATGCGGCGGATGGGCCGAGGTCGCGGCGCAGCGGAGCGGCGACGCGCCGGAGCGGCGGCTGGGGGACCTGTCGGCCGAGCAGACGGCGCTGTGGGATCGGATCGACAGGCTCGAGAACCGTCGGTGGTTCCGCTTCGGCGGGTGAGGGAGGGACGATGTCGTTGGCGAAGCGGCTTCCCCACGATCCGGTGGGCCTACACCGTCGAGTGGCTCCTCCACCACGGCTACCACGACGAGACCGTGTCGGGCGACCTGTCGCACCGCAAGGCCATGGTCCTGGAGGCGCTGGTCGGACCGAGCGGTCGCATCGGCGTCAGCTACGTCGATCCGGTCCGCTCGGAGCCCACGATGGAGGACGTCTACGCGTACTGGCTGGAGATCAGCCTGACGGAGGAGGACGGGTTCTGGGTGCGGATGTCGTCGTCGGACACGGGCTTCGAGGGGTGGGCGCGGGTCGGCAACTCGATGGACCAGGCGCTGACGGCGCTGGAGGCGGAGGTCCTGGCGACGAACCGGTCGTACACCGAGCACCGCCGCCGCCGCGCTGCGTTCACGGCGCCCTCCGGCGGGGCGGGGCCGAGCCGCGTGGCGTGGTGTGCTCCGACGGAGCCTCCGTGCGTCGCTCGCGCCGTTCTATTCCCGCGGCGGGCGGGACCTCGCGTCGCTGCGGCACGAGGTCCGCGGGCAGCTGGTCGACGTGCTCGTGGAGGAGGCGCAGCGAGCGCGCTCGGGCGGCGGCGGGTCGAGCGGCTGCTTCTCGCTCGAGACGCCGGTGTGGACGCCGTCGGGCCGCCTGGCGATCGGCCGGGTCCGCGTCGGCGACACGGTGCTGGGCGTGGAGGACGGCGGTGTGCGCTGGTCCAGGGTGGTGGCGGTGCGGACCGTGGTGCGTCCGCTCGTGCGGCTGGTGACGACGGGCGGCGAGGTCTGCGCCACGGCGGACCATCGCGTGCGGGGCGCCCGGGGGCTGGGTGCCGATCGGGGCGTTGGCGCGGGCATGCCGACCACCGTGGGCCCGGGGATGGAGTCGGTGCAGGAGCTCGTGCTGGCGGTCGAGGAGCGAGAGGCTGCGCGCTGCCGGAACCTGTACCTGGCGGACGCCGAGGCCTACGTGGTCGGCGGGCTGGTGGCCGCTCCCGGTCGCGGCGGGCTTGCGCCGGCGCCGTCCGGGCGCTGTGGGGACGTGGATCGTGGGACGACGACATGGACCCCGCCGAGTCGCGTTCCGGATGCAGCACGGCGCGGCGCTGCGCGGCGGCGAGCCGTGGGTGCAGGCTGGCGCTGGAGCACGTGTGGGTGGGGTGGCGGTGCGAGGTGGTGGTGAAGCGCGGCTCGGTGCGGGTCGTGGTGGACGACGGCGGGCAGGTCCGGGAGCACTGGAACGACCGGGGCGAGCGCGCTCGAGGTGTTGCTGGACGTCCTCGACGGGGCGGGCTGACCCCGGGAGCGCTGGTCGTCACGGCCGCCGACCGTCGCGGCGCCGTCGGGCGGGCTGGGGTGGCTCGGGATCGAGGAGGTGGCGGGCGAGATGTTCGTGGGGCGGGTGGCGCCCTGACGACGAGGTGTGGGTGCTGGTGTGGGAGGAGGGGAGGCGCTGTTGCCGGAGGGGGAGCCGAAGGTCCTGGTGTTCGAGACGCTGGCGCTGGCGTGTGGGTGGGCGCAGGTGGTGCAGGGGTGGGGTGATGCGGCGGGGCGCAGGCTGTGCAGGCGCGAGCGGGGAGTAGGGCGCGCGAGAGCACGAGCAGGGCGTCGGTCGCGGAGGAGCCGCTGATGGGTAGATGGTTGCCCGGTGGCCGTCCGGTCAGGGCCCTGACGTGAGAACGGGACCGGAACGATCCCAGCGCCAGATCACGTTGCCGCCTGCCGCGCCTCCCCGGCGCCTGCGGTCACGCCTGCCGCGGTCGAGACAGGACCAGCGCCCCTCCCGCTCAATTCACACAACACCCCCTCCGGGCACCGCTTCCCACACATCACCGCCTCCCCATCGACCTCCAGCCACCGCCCACACGTCGGACACGCCATCGCCTCACAGAACCCCAGCACCGCCTCCGCGAACGCCCGCGCCTCCGCCCGCGTCAGGTCCTCCCACGCGTTCGCATGCGCCGTCCAGTTCCGGATGATCCCCATCCCGTCGATCACCTCCCGCACGCCCCCCACCCGCTCCCGGAAGCTCGGCCGCACCTTGCGCAGCTTCCTGTTCATCACGGGCCAGATGTCCCCGATCGTGTACCGCTCGTCGCGCCGCGCCGGCACCGCCAGCCCCCACCGGACGCGGAACGCCTGCAGCTCGGCCTCGAGCAGCGCCCCCGCCAGCCGACCGATGTCGTCCGGTGGCGCCGCCTCGGCCAGGCCCCGCTTCAGCCGCTCCACGCGCGTCTCCATGTCGACCAGCCCGGACACGCCATCGGCGGTGCTCGTGACCTCCCGGAACCGGAACCGCCCGCCGGCCCCCTCGGTGCGCGCCACGTTGCGCATCCACTCCCACCACTGCCGGCTGTGCGTGGTCACGACCAGCTGTTGGTCGGACAGCTCGCGCATCAGCCACCGCAGGATGCGCTCCCGGTGCGTCGCATCGATGGTCCCCAGCACGTCGTCGAGGAGGAGCAGGCCGAACCCACCGCGCTGCCGGCGGTGCATCCCGAAGAACAGCGCCAGCCCCAGCGTGTCGAGGTGCCCCTCCGACAGCAGCCCGCGCGGGTCCTCTCCTCGCCGGTCGAGGTAGTCGACCAGGAGCTTGGCAGAGCTGCTCGCGCTCGCCTTGACCTCCACCCGCACCGCGAGCGGCGCCTCCTCGGCATGGAACGCGCGGTAGATGTCCGTCACGTCGTCGGCCGTCGCCTCCAGCACCTCGCGCGCCGCGCCGCGCCGGGCCTCCTGCGCGAGCGTGTGCAGCCGCTTCCCCCGCTCGGCGGCCGCCTCCGCACGCTCCGCCGCGCGCTGCGCCCTACACCACGCCGGCACGGCCTCCCGCGCCCACAGCAGGTCAGCGACGGCGCGCTCCCGCGGATCTGCCCGCGCCTCGGGCACGTGGCCCGCGAGGTGCCGGACGTGGCGCCGCAGCTCGACCGCCTCGCTGCGCAGCCGCTCGAGGGCCCGCCGATCGAGCTCCCGGCGCTCCGCCCCGAGGACCGCTCGCGCCTCGTCCGCCCAGCGCCGGACGGGGTCGAGCGCCGGTGTGCCGACCACCTCGACCCACGGACGCTCCGTGGCCGCGACCCCCTCGCGGACGCGGGCGACCGCACGCCGAAGGCTGTCGAGCGCGCGCGTCGCCCGCTCCCGCGCCGCCACGGCCGCCGCAGCGTCCGCGAGCCGCGCCTGCGCTTGTTCCACCACGTGTCGCACCTCGATCGCCGACCGGCAGAGGGGACACGTCGGCTCCTCGAGCTCGAGCAGCCAGCGGACGCCCTCCTCGAGGACGCGCTCGTACCTGATCCCCTCCGACGCGTCCCACCGCGCGGCCTCGTCGAGCGACTCGTGCAGCTCCGCGAACGCCGCGTCGGGGGGCACCATCCCGTCGAGGTCCTGCAGCCGGAGACGCAGCGCGGCCATCCCCGCCTCTGCGCCGACGGATCCGCCGTGGAGGCCTGCCAGCGCGTCGTCGAGCCGGATCAGCGAGTCGGGGACGCTGCGCCCCACGACGGCGACCCGACTCTCCAGCCAGCGTCGAACCGTCGCCTCCGCTACGCTGCCGACCCGGTTGGCCACGGTGGCCGCGGCCTCCCGCAGCACGCGTTCCGCTTCCTGCAGCCGGCCCTGGGTCTGCTCGCTGGCCCGCTTGCACGCCCGCTCGACGGGCTCGAAGGCCGCCACCCCGAGGAACGGCGACAGCGCGTCGTAGCGGTTGCGATCCTGGGCCTCGATCAGCTCCAGCACCTGCGAACGGCGCAGCAGGAACCGCTGCCGCCGCGCCTCGAGCACATAGCTGCGAAACGGCTCGTCGAGCGCGGCCGGGTCCGTCGCTGGGCTCACCTCCGCGGTGGCCGCGCCCGACGCGAGCACGACGGTGATCTCCGGAGGCGCCTTCGCCCCGACGTGCCCCGCGTGCTTCTTCAGGCTCACCCGCTGCCCCCGCCCCGACAGCGCGCGGATGTCGCCGGTGAGCCCGTACTCGAGCGCCTCGATCAGCGACGACTTCCCGCTCCCGTTGTCGCCGAGCAGGACGAGGGCGCGCCCCTCGAGCTGGACGACGACCTCGTCCTCGAAGCCGCGGAACCGCGCGACCCGCAAGGATTGCACCCGGACGGTCACGGCGCCTCCAGGATGTCGAGCAGATCCACGTCACGGACCTCGCCGTCCCGTCCGAGCAGCGCCGACAGCTTGTCGGCCAGCTCGCCTTGCAGCAGGTCGTCGGCCACCAGCGCATCGAGCAGCAGGTCCAGCGCACGTCGAGCCGGGTCCGGGCCGTCAGCGGTGACGTCGGCCATCTCACCTCCTCGCACGTGGAGGACGCCTGCCTCCGGTGGATCGGACACCGGCTTGCTCCGGCGTCCAACGACCCGTGTCCGATCCGCCGGCGCCGCGCGTCGGGCCCGCGGAGGGAGGACGGATGACCCCCTGGTCCCTGTTCGTGGACGAGTCCGGCGAGCTCTTCAACCCCCGCGCCCCGCGTCCCTCGTCGGCGTCGCCCTCCGCGGCCGCCCCACCCCCGCCCAGGGCCAACGCCTCCGCGACCGCCTCCACCAGGCCCTCCCCGGCGTCGCCTACCCGATGCACGCCGCCGAGCTGCGCATCGTCGCCTCCCGCATCGTGGGCGCCCTCCGCGACGTCCCCGGCGCCTCCCGCGCCGCCCGCCACGCCGCCGACCTCGCCACCCGCGCCACCGGCTCCGCCGGCCGCGAGCTCGTCGACCGCGTCGCCCGCGACGAGGTCACCTGGTCCTCGCTCCAGTGCGCCGACACCTGGCTCTCCGTCATGCACCCCCGCGCCTACCGCGCCCTCGACGCCGAGCGCCTCCGCGGCGACCAGCAGATGGACGCCCTGTTCGCCGAGCTGTTCCGCAACGGCGACGCCTTCGTCGTCGCCAACCACGACCCACCCTGCGACGACCCCGACGCCGCCACCCGCTACGAGCGCATGCTCACGGGCCTCCTCGAGCGCCTGGTCCAGGTCCTCGCCGACGAGCCCCCGCCGCAGGTGCTCGTCCGCTGCGCCCAGTTCCACACCGACGCCCGGGTGGGCCCGCCCGCGGGGCGCGCCGCCACCTTCGACGTCCGCGGCTGCCGCTGCTCGCTCCTCACCACCCGGCCGCAGACCTACCGCGCCCACGTCCACCCGGGCATCGTCCTCGCGGACTTCGCCGCCAACCGCCTGCACCGCGAGGCCGTCCCGCGCGACTCCTGGGCCGCGTTCCGCGCGGCGAGCCGCACCCTGCAGGTCGTCCGACGGCCCGCGCGCCTCGACCGCGAGCTGCCCACCGCCGCCGGCGAGGGCGCACCCCGCGACGCCGTCACCGCCGCCTTCGCCGGCGCACCCGCCGCGCTCGACGGCGCGGGCTGGGCCGTCGAACAGGCGAACCTCTGGGTTCGCGCCCTGGAGCGAGCATGAGCGCCCGCCACCTGCTCGGGATGACCCGGGGCGAGCCCGGCGCCGCCGACGCCTTCGCGGCCTGGGTCCGCAGCCACCCCACCGTCGCCCGCCTCGACCCCCAGCTCCGCGACGACGTCGTCCAGGAGGTATCGCTCCAGTTCCTGCGGCGCGGCGCCGAGATCTGCGAGCGCATCGAGGCGGTCCGGCGCCTCGCGTCCGGCGACGACGCCCCCGAGGTCGTCCGCGCCGCCGACGCCGCCGTGCACCACTACGTCGGGCGCTCCCTGCGCAACCTCGCCACCTCGATGCTCCGTGCGCGCCGCCCGGAGCGCCACGATCCGCTGCCGCTCGACCTCGCCGACGCGCACTGGGCCGCAGGCGACCCGGCCGACCTGGTGGCGCGCGCCATCGCGCTGCTCGGCGTCGGCGGGCCCGACGTGGACGACCTGGTCGGCCTGGCGCTGGGGACGGTGACGATGCCCGAGCTCGAGCGCCGCGAGGCCGACGGCGAGGTCGGCGAGGCGGCCCGCATCCGCGCGCGAAACCGCCTGTACACCCGCCACCGCCGCGCGCGGCAGGCGCTCGCCGACGCGCTGGAGGAGGGCGTCCGCGCGGGTCGCATCGGGATGCTCGACGCGGAGATGGTGCGGACGGTGCTGGAGGTCGTCCTCCGGCGACGTCCGACGGGAGGCGCCTGATGCGTCGGGACGAGTGGAGGCGCTCATGAACGGGGACGATTCGGTCCGCGAGTTCCTGGGGCTCGGCGACGACGAGCCGTTGTCGCCCGATGCCCTCGACCCGGCCCCGCCGACGGCCCGCGCGTTCGCCCCGGCCGACCTCGACGCGCTGCGCGCGCAGCCCGCCGCGGTGCCCGTGGCCTCGCTCGGCCTGCGCGGGGTCTTCCGCGCGGCGCAGCGCCCCGACGTGGTCCTGCTCGAGCACGACGGGGAGGTGGCGAGGCAGGGCCGCGTCGCCCCGCTCGACGACGGCCTGTACGCGCTCGACGGCACGGGCGCGCCCGCGATGGTCCGCTGGCACGACGCGGCGGGCGGTCACGCGATGATCGTCCACGACGGGGCCATCCAGTGCTTCGCTCGGCGCACCCGCGCTCGACGCCCTGGCGGCGCAGGGCCCGCCGCCAGCGCAGCTCGACGCCGCGGCCCCGGACCCCGACGCGCTCCTCGGCGCGGCCTCCCCGTGGCTCGCCAGCCGCGTGACGTCCCTGCTCGCCGCGAGCGCGCCCCTGCAGGTGGCTGCCGCCGTGGGCACGGCGGGGCGGTTCGCGCGCGACCCCGACGTGGCGCGGCGCTGGGCCGAGGGCCTGTCCGAGGCGGACCGCCGCCGGGTCGAGGAGGACGCGCTGCGCGAGGTGGGCACCGCGTGGGACCGGCTGGAGCGCGTCTCCGACCACGCCGTGCTCGCGGAGGACGGCACGCACGCCCTCGCGAGCCTGGTCGACCTGCGCGACCTCCTCGCGTCGGCGGCGTGGGTGCTGCGCTCGCGGGCCCTCGCCGAGGAGCTCGATGCGCTCGACCGGGCCGCGGTCCAGCGCTGGAGCGAGCTCCCCGAGCTGGCGGACGAGCTCGGCGAGCTGTGCGGCGAGGTCGCCTGGCGCGAGCCGTGGTCGTGGTGGGGGCAGCTCGGGTGAGCGCGCGGTGGCCGGAGACCGTCGGCCCGAAGGCGCAGCTGCGCGCGCTCCTCCGCCACCCGTCGTGCCGGCCGCCGGGCGCGGACGCGGAGATTCTGGCGACGTACGGCGTCGACGCGCCCGCGCTGCAGCCCGGGTGCACGGTCGGCGCGACCGTCGGCGGCGACGCGGTGTGGGCGCTCGGCGTCGGGCTGCCCGTGGACTCGCTCGACCGGGAGGGCCGAGCCGCCGAGCGCCGCGCCGCGCGCCTCGCGGCCGAGGCTCGTCGGGCCGGGGGACCCGAGCTGGGTGGACCAGCCGCCCGTCACCATCGGCGCGAGGCTGCTGGACGCGCCGCAGCTGCTGGGGGCGTCGTCGGCAGCTCTTTCGGGCTGGCGCAGCTCCTCGCGCACGCCTCGCTGCTGCTGCAGGTGCCCGTCCCGGTGGACGTCGCGGCGACGGGCGCCCTGGCGGCCGACGGCGCGGTGCTGCCCGTCGCCGGGGTCGACGCCAAGGCGCTCCTGCTGCACCGGACGGCGGTGGCGGTGCGGCGGTTCCTCGTCCCCGCGGACGCGGACGTGGGCGAGACGCCGCTGCAGCCGGTCCGCGTGGCGCACGTCGCGGAGGCGCTGGAGGCCGTGTTCCCGGGCTGGGCGGACGGGTTGGCGGCGCGCTGGGCGGCGCGCCCGGCGGACGCCGAAGCGCTGGCGCGGCGCCTGCTGCTGGCGGTCTCGCGGGGACGCCCGGCCTGGACGGCAGCCCACGTCGAGCGGCTGTACGACGCGCTGCCCGCGACGTCGCCGTTCCGGGCGCACGCGGCCCTGGCTCGGGACGTGGCGGCGCGGCACCGCGCCGTGGATGCGCCCGGCGCGCCGTGGCCCGAGGCGGTGCTCGCGGCGGAGCCCATGCGGGTCCACCGGCTGCGCATCGCGTCGCAGGCGGTGCAGCAGGCCGCGGACACCGGCGACGTCGAGGCGCTTCGAGGCCTGCCGGCGCGCGGCGCCGCTGGTCCGCCCGATGGGCGAGCGCAGCGCAGCGGACGCCGAGCTGCTCGGGGCGCTCGGCCGGGCCCACGCCGCGGCGGGGCGCTGGGACGACGCCGTCCTCCGCCTCGACGACGCGATCGACACCTGGACCCGGCTCGACCGCCCCGTCGACGCCTCACGGCCGCTGTGCGAGCGGCTCCGGGTCGCCGGGCTGCTCGGCCGGGGCGACGACGTGGAGCGGCTGTGCGCTATGGCGGCGCGCCTGCGGGCGCACCCTGCGTGCACACCGGTCGACGATGCGCACCTGCGCCTCGCCGAGGGGCGCGCCTGCGTCGCGCTCGGCCGGCTCGAGCGCGGCGCCGGGCTCCTCGCGCTGCCCGACGCCGAGGACCTGCCCGCGCCGGTGGTCGCGAGCGCCCGCCGGTGGGCGGCCCGTGCCGCAGGAGGGCCCGCGGCGGACGCGCTCCGTGCCCAGGTGACGTGCGAGCCGTGGCGGACGCTGGCCGCCCTCGACGCCCGGCTGGCGGCGGGGGAGGGGACCCACGAGCAGGTAGAGGCGCTGACGGCCGACCCGACCGCGGGGCGCGAGGTCCGCCGCACGCTGGCGCGCTGCCCGCCCGGCGACGACCCCGGCGCCTTCCTCGCCGACCACTTCCGGTACTGATGACGCAAGGCGCCCGACGCTTTTCCGTCATTCGACGGAAACGCGTCGGGCGCGTCTGCGTCATCCCGTCTGCGTCATCCGGGCCTGCCCGACCCCGGTCCGATCCCGGGCCCCCAGCCGTCAGCCCCATCCTGGGGGGAACCATGCCACACACCGTCTTCGTCGACGCCGCCGGCGACCTCGCCGAGCCCGCCCGCCCCGTCACCCTCGCCGCCCTCGTGTTCCACACCGAGCTCACCGACGACCGCGCCCACACGCTCCGCCGCCGCCTCGCCTACGCCGTCCCCGGCGTCGCCTACCCGATGCGCGCCGCCGACCTCGCCCTCGCCGCCGCCCGCATCGAGGCCGCCCTGCGCGGCGTCCCCGGCGCCTCCGTCGCCGCCGAGCGCGCCGCCGAGCTCGCCGCCCGCGCCGCCGACCCCGCCCCCGCGCCCTCGTCCACGCCGCCGAGCACCACCCCGGCACCGACCCCGCCGTCCTCGAGCAGGCCACCCACTGGCTGCACCAGCACCACCCGGCCGTCTTCCGCGCCCTCGACGACGAGCGCATCGCGGCAGACGCCCGCCTCGCCGCCCTGTTCGACGACCTGTGCGACGGCGTCGACATCGCCCTCGTCGACGCCCACGACCCCCCGTCCGACGACGCCGGCGACGCCCGCTACCAGCGCCTCCTCGCCACGCTGCTCGCCCGCGCCGACGCCGCCGACGCCGTCGTCCACACCGCCGCGCCAGCCCACCGCTTCCGCACCGACGTCCACCCGGCGCTGGTCCTCGCGGCCCACGCCGCCCACCGCGCCCACCTGGCGGCCTTCCGCGCCGACGCGGAGGCGCTGTGACCCCCGCCCTGCGCAGCACGCTGCCCACCCGCGAAGACCTCGCCGGCTTCGGCCAGGTCGAGCCCTGGCTCGCCGCCCGCGTCACGGCCCTGCGCAGCGGCCGCTCGCCGGTCCTCGCCGCCGCCGCGGTGGGCACGGTGGGGCGCCTCGGCGCCGATCCCGCGCTGCCGCGCCGCTGGGCGGAGGCGCTGTCGGACACCGACCGGCGCCTGGTGGAACACGACGCCCTGCGCCAGGTCGACGCCGCCTGGGCCCGCCTCGCCCGCGTCGCCGAGGCCGCGGTCCGCGGCGAGGACGGCGCCCACGCCCTGTACGAGCTGGTGGACCTGCGCGACGTGCTCGCCAGCGCGGCCTGGGTCCTCGGGTCCGAGCCGCTCGACACCCGCCTCCGCGACCTGGACGCCGCCGTCCGCACGCGCTGGAGCGAGCTCCCGCCGCTGCCCGAGGCGCTCGGCGACCTGTGCGCCGAGGTGGCCTGGCGCGAGCCGTGGGCGTGGTGGGGCCGCCTCGTGTGACGGAGGTTCCGGGATTTCCGCCGGCGCCGCGATACAGCCGGCGTGGAGGACGACACACCATGCGCTTCAGCCACCGCTTCGCCACCCTGCTCCTCGCGGCCGCCATCGCCTGCAACGGCGACGCCGACACCAAGGACACCGGCGCCACCGACACCGACGCCGACGCCGACGCCGACGCCGACACCGACACCGACACCGACACGGACACCGACACCGACACCACCGCCGGCTTCGGGATCGACGCCGTCGCCATCGACATCGCCACCCAGACCCCGGTGCCCGAGGGGCTCTGCGTCGACCTCATCGACCCGTCGCCGGCGATCACCGGCGGCGAGCCGGCGACGCTGCAGTCCACGACCGTCGGCGTGGGCGGCGCCTTCTCGTTCACGGGCGTCCAGACCGACAGCCTCGTGGGCATCCTGATGTCGGTCAAGGACTGCGCTGCGCCCGCCACCGTCTACACCTCGGCCACCGGCGTGCCGGTGGAGGCCTACTCGGGCCTCGGCGACGGCGACGTCCTCGCGGGCCAGGTGGCCTACTCGATCAGCATGACGCTGCTCGAGGGCTTCCAGGCCAGCGCCGAGGCCGTGGGCTACACGGGCGACCTCGCCACCGACGGCATGATGTTCGGCTTCGTCTTCGACGCCGGCGGCGTGCCCGTCAGCGGCGCCACCGCCACCTGCGACAGCTGCGGCCCGACCTACTACATGGACGCCGACGCCGCCGACGGCCTGTTCTCCACCGGCGCCGCGCCGAACTCCGCCACCGTGGCCGCCGCGAACGCCGCGTTCCTCATCCCGGCCGGCCCCATCGGCGCCTACAACGTCGACGACGGCGGCGCCCACAGCTGGGCCACGCAGCTCAACGGCTCGAACCCCGGCTCGGCGACGATCACCGCGTTCTACGCCGAGTAGCGCGACCCGTCGGGCCGACGTCCGGATCTGCGCCCGCCGGACGTCTGCCTCCCGACGGACGGACCTTGGACGCCCTCGAGCAAGCCGTCATCATGGGGGTGTGCTCGGGCGGGGGCCGGGCACCCGAACGTGCGGACGCCTGGGATGACCTCGCATCCGTGACGTTCGCCCGCCCGCCCCCCGCCCTGCGCGCACCCCGGCCCCGCCCGCGACAGGCTGGGCAGGGCCGCTGCGGCGTCGCCGCTACTTCCCGATGGTCCGCGCCAAGTGCCGGCGCATCCTCGGGAGCGGGGCGGAGGCCGACGAGGTCGCCCAGGACACGTTCGTCCGCCTGTGGCAGGAGGGCCCCGTGCAAGGCGCACCGCACACCGTCACCGCGTGGATCTACCGGACCGCCACCCACCTCGCGATCGACCGCGTCCGGCAGCGCACCCGCGCGCGCCGCCTCGCGCCCGAGCCGCCCGCGCCGAGCCCGCACCCGGGCGACGCCGCGCTGGCCCTCGACCGCCTCGCCGACCGCGTCCCGCAGACGCAGCTGGCCGCCGTCCTGCTCCACCGGGTCGACGGCCTGTCGCAGCGCGAGACCGCCGAGGTCCTGGGCCTCACCGACCGCCACGTCCGCCGGCTGATCGCGGCCTTCGACGCAGCGGACGAGCCGTGACGCACCCGTCCCCGCTGGCCCTCGACCGCCTCGCGCTCGGCGCGCCCGATCCGGCCACGCAGGCCCACGTCGACGCCTGCGACGCCTGCCGCGCCCACGTCGAGGCCGTGTGCGCCCCGCCGCCGCCGATGTCCGGCCGGATCCGCGCGCTCCGCCGGCCCCGCGCCCGCCTCGTCGCCGTCGCCGTGGCGCTGGCGGCGCTGCTCGTGCTCGTCCGGCCCGCCCCGTACGTGGGGACCAAGGGCGGCCCCACCGTCGAGGTCTGGACCCGCCGCGGCGACGAGGTCGCCCGCTGGGACGGCGCCCCGCTGCACCCCGGCGACTCCCTGCGCCTGCGCGTCGATCCCGGCCCGCACCGCCGCGTCACCGTGCTCGCCGGCGCCGACGTGCTCTACGCGGGCGCCGTCGACGGACCCGGCGCCCTGCCCACCAGCTGGCGCCTCGACGACGCCCCCGGCCCCGAGCGCCTCCGTGTGGTGCTCTCGGGCGGAGACCAGCCCGACTGGACGCTCGCCCTCGACCTGCCCAAGGAGCCGCGATGATCCTCGCCTGGCTGTGCCTCGCCGCCTCCGCCGCCGAGCGCGTGGCGGTGGTGGTCGGCGCGAACCGGCCGATGCCCGGCGCGGCGCCCTCCGCTACGCCCACCGCGACGCTGCCGACGTCGCCGCCGCCCTCACCGACGTCGGCGGCTTCGCGCCCGACGCGGTGCACGTCCTGCTGGACCCCGCGCCCGACGCGCTCCTCGACACGCTGCGCCAGGCCGTCGCCGAGGCCGGCGAGCTCGTCGTCTTCTACTACTCGGGCCACGCCGACCGCGACGCGCTCTACCCCGGCGGGCATCCGGTCGCGCTGGACCGGATCCGCGAGGTGCTGGACGACCCCGGGCTCCGCCTGCGCGTCGGCATCGTCGACGCCTGCGGGGGCGGCAGCTGGACGGGGACGAAGGGCCTGTCGCCCGACCCCGCCCCGTTCGCGCTGCCGCCCGCGGTCGACAGCGAAGGCGCCGCCTGGATCGCGTCCACGTCGGGCTCGGAGCGCGCGCTGGAGGCCGATGTCGTCGGCGGCTCGCTGTTCACCCACCACCTCGTCGCCGGGCTCCGCGGGGCGGCCGATCGCTCCGGCGACGGCGAGGTCACGCTCTCCGAGGCGTTCGCCTACGCCAGGCGCCTCACGGCCCGCGACGCCGCCGTGCTCGCGGACACGCCCCAGACGCCGAGCTTCCACCTCGAGCTCCGCGGGCGGCGCGATCTGGTGCTGGCCGAGGTCGCCTCGGCGCCGACGGAGGTCCGGGTCGTCCAGCGCACGGGCCCGCTGCAGGTGGTCCACGTGGACTCCGGCGCGGTGCTGACGGAGCTCGAGCCCGGGCCGCGCGAGGTCCGGCTGGCGCTGCCCGCCGGGGACTACGTCGTGCGGCGGGCGACGAGCGCGGGCGTGCTGTCGGCCGACCTGTCCCTGGCCGCGGGCGACGCGGCGGTGGTCGACGAGGCCGCGCTCACGCTGCACGCGCCGGCGCAGCTCGCGCGCAAGGGCGCGGCGGGGCTGGCGCCGCTGCTGGCGGCGGGGCAGGCGGACGTGCGGCTGTCGGCCGCGATCCCGCTGGACGTGCCGTTCTTCGCGGACGTCGTGCCCTCGGCCGGCTGGGCGCCGACGGACCGGGTGCAGGTCACGCTGCCGGGGGCGGTCGCCGTGCGCCTCGGCCGCGACGGGGGCGTGGCCTGGGTGCCGTGGGCCGGCGCGACGCGCTGGCTGTTCTGGGGCGACCAGGAGACCGGGCCCGGTGGGACGGCGCTGCACAGCTGGACCACGGTCTTCGGCACGGGCGGCGACGCGATCGTGCCGGTGTCGCCAGCGGTGGCCCTGCAGCTGGGCACGGTGGTCGAGGCGACCTGGACCGTCGCCTGGGGCGACGCGGTGCGGGTGGCGGACAGCCCCGCCGGCCCCCACTTCTACCGGGTGAGCGTGCAGGCCGCGCTCTCCGTGGCCGCCGGGGCGTTCACCGTGAACCTGCCCCTGTCGCTGCAATGGCGCGGCGCCCTCCTCACGCCGCGGGCCCTCCGCGGCGGACGGCCCCTGCCGCTGGTCCAGTGGCACGCCACCCGCGCAGTCAGCGTCGATCTGTTCGCCGGAGACACCTCGGTGAACTGGCCGTCCGTGCTCCGGCGGCCGCTCCGGCTCGGCACCACGGTCACCTTCTGATGCGCGCCGCCCTCGCCCTCGCGCTGGCCGCGTGCCGGACCGCGCCCTGCGGCCTCGCCGCGCCCGCCGCCGTCGACCGCCCGAACGTCCTGCTCGTCGTCCTCGACGACGTGGGCGTCGATCAGCTCGCCCGGTGGGGCATCGGCGCGACCACCGCCCCCACGCCCACCCTCGACTGCCTCTGCGACCGCGGCGTCCGGTTCGACACCGTCTGGGCCAGCAGCGTGTGCTCGCCGGGCCGCGCGCAGCTCCTCACGGGCCGCCTGTCCGTCCGCAACCGCATCGGCCACAACATCGAGCGCGGCGAGGCCCTCCCCGACGAAGAGGTGACGATCGGCGAGCTCGCGCAGTCGGCGGGCTACGCCACCGCCTGGGTCGGCAAGTGGCACCTCGGCGGCTTCGACAGCCCCGACGGCGCGCTCGGCCCCAACCGCCAGGGCTTCGACCACTTCGCCGGCTCCCTCGCGAACCTCTCCGTCGGGCGCGACGACGTCCCGCACCACGAGCTCGGCTACCACGACTGGATCGAGGTCGTGGACGGCGAAGCCCGCGAGGTCCACACCTACGCGACCACCGCCACCGTCGACCGCGCGCTGGCCTTCGTCCGCGGGACGTCCGGCCCGTGGCTGCTCGGCGTCTCGTTCAACGCGCCGCACCTGCCGCGCCACGTGCCCCCAGCGCGGCTCCTCGACGGTCCGGTGCTCGACAGGCCCGACGCGCAGTACCGCGCGATGCTGGCGGCCGCGGACCACGAGCTGGGGCGGCTCCTCCAGGAGATGGACCCCGACGTGCTCGGCGACACGATGATCGTCGTCACGAGCGACAACGGGACGCCCGCGTACGCCGTCGCGCCGCCGGTGGACCCCGCCCAGCACAAGGGGACGCTGCTCGAGGGCGGCCTGCGCGTCCCCCTGCTCGTCGCCGGCCCGGGCGTGCCCGCTGACCGGGTGAGCGCCGCGCTGGTGCACCACGTCGACGTGCTCCCGACGATCGCCGCGTGGATCGGCGCGCGGCCCGAGGCCGCCCTCGACGGCGTCAGCCTCGCCGACGCCGTGCGCGACCCGTCGCGGCCCGTCCACGACGTGCTGGTCGACGTGATGTTCGGCCCGGACGGCGACCTGCGCGCCGCCGCGCGCGACGACCGCTACAAGCTCGTCCGAGGCCTGGACGGCACCACGCTGACGCGCCTGTCGCCCGCCGGCTACGACGACGGCCCGCCCGTCGACGAGCCGCAGGAGGCCGCCCGCCTCGGCGCGGCGCTGGATCGGGCCGCGACGCCGTCCCGCTGAGCCTCGCCCATTACACGCCCGCAACGCGCGCTCCTGACGCTGTAGTCCCAGTGAAACCGCGGCCGGGCTTACACTGCCCGCATGTCCAACTCCGGCCCCGCGCTCAACGTCTTCGACTACGGCGATTTCCGCACCTACCTCAACGACTGGTTCGCCGCGAAGAAAGAGGCGAACCCGCGCTACAGCCACCGCCTGTTCGCCCGCCGCGTCGGCTCGTCGAACCCGAGCCTCCTCGTCAACATCACCAGCGGGCGCCGGAACCTGACGCCCGACCTCGTCGACGCCTTCGTCTCCGCGCTCGGCCTCGAGGACGACGCCGCCACCTACTTCCGCCTCCTCGTCCGCTTCGGCCAGGCGACCGACGCCGAGGACCGCGAGCGCGCCTGGGGCGGCATCACCGAGCTCCGCAGCCGCCTGCGCGACCCCGAGGTCGACAGCTCGCGGTTCCTGTACCTGAGCGACCGCATCTACCCGGCGATCGTCGCGCTCGCGCAGTGCGCCGGCTTCCGCCCCGATCCGGCGTGGGTCGCCGCGCAGCTGCGCCCGCCCATCCCGGTCGAGCGCGCGGAGGAGGCCCTCGGGTTCCTGCAGCGCATCGGCTTCCTCGTGCCCGAGGGCGACACGCTCGTGCCCGCGGAGCCCGTCCTGCACACGACGCCCAACGTCGCGCTGCTCGGCAGCTACGGCTACCACAAGCAGACGCACGACCTCGCCGGCGCGCTGATGGAGCGGCTGTGGGAGCAGGGGAGCGGCGTCGCGGCGGAGACGGCGTTCCTGGGGCTCACGGTGGCCGTGCCCGAGGAGCGCCTCGGCGAGCTGCGGCGGCTGCTGTGGGAGGCGCAGGTGCAGGTGGCGCACCAGGCGCGGGCCTGGCAGGACGAGTCCGACCGCGTGGTGCAGGTCACCATCCAGATGTACCCGGTGTCGGCCCGCACCACCTGATGACGCAAAGACGCCCGACGCCTTTGCGTCATCAGGCGGGGCGCTGCGTCGACCGCCGCTTGAGGAGCCCCTCGACGAGGGCCTCGAGCATCGTGGCGTCGTCCTCGTCGAGGCGACCGCTGGCCAGCATCGCGGCGACCGCGGCCAGCAGCGCCCGGCGCATCCGCCGGTGCCGCAGGTAGAGCCGGTCGCGGACGCGCAGCGGATCGGCGCCCGGGTCGCGCGTCAGCTCCTCGTCGACGACGGCGGGCATGGTGCGGCGGCCCAGCGCCAGGTCCTGCAGCTCGCACAGCGTGCGCCGGGCGTCGTCGGGGCGCGCCGCCGCCTCGACGACCTCGCGCTCGACGGACTCGAGCAGCGCCAGGCCCCGCTCGAACCGCGACGGGCGCAGCTCGCCCTCGAGGGCGTCGATCTGCTGCGGCGAGGCGAGCAGCGTCTCGTGCTGCCGGCGGCGGAGCAGGGTCCGGTAGCGGTTCACGATCGAGCGCGCGACGTAGGCGTGGACGCGGCGATCGGGCGAGCGCGGGCTCTCGGCCGACAGCGTGCGCAGGATCTCGGGCGCGCGGTCGAGGAAGTGGGCCGCCACGTCGTGCAGGACGTCCTGGCGGACCTGGGGCGGGACCTGCAGGCGCTGTGGGTGGTGCAGCAGCCAGCGCGTGAAGTCGGCAGGCGCGGTCGGCTCGCCGCGGACGACGTCCACGAGGAGCTCGTACGGCGAGATCTGCGGCACCGCGTCCTTGCAGACACGTCCGCCCACGGCAGGTCCGAGCATGCGCTCCCTCCCTGGGATCCGATACGGATGTGGGAGGGGTCAGTGGGGGGGCCCATCCCGTCGTTGCCCCCTCAGCATAGGGGGGAGGGCAGGGGAGGGGCCAGGGTCGCCGGCGTCAATCCGTATTCCGTCTCGGATACGGCCCGCGACGTCGTCCAGCAGGCGCGCCGCGAGGGTCAGCGCGGCGACGCCGCGGGCCGCCGCTTGTGCCGCGGCGGCGCGGGTCAGGCCGTGCGCGGCGGCGACCTGCGCGACGGGCTGCTCCTCGCGGCGGACGGCGAGGGCCACGGCCACGTCGCGCCGGATCCCGGCCGGCGTCGCGGCGACCCGGTGCCGGCGGGCCCAGGCGCGGTGCCGGTGGGGCAGCGCGGCCGGCACGAGCTGGTGCGCGGCCGCGATCACCTCGTCGAGGCGCGCCTGCTGCTCGGCGCGGGCCGCGAGCCCCTCGGGTGTGACGGCGGGGGCCGGCTCGGGCACGCCGATCTCGCGGCGGCGCACGTGGTCGAGCAGCGCCCGGCGCACGAGGGTGCGCAGCCAGCGCGCGAGCTGGCCGGGCGTCTCGGCGCGGCAGCGCGCGGCGCCGCGCCACACGCGGATCAGCGCCTGCTGCACGACCTCGTCGGCGTCGACGCCGCGGTGGCGGCGCACGAGGCGCACGAGGTGCGGGCGCACCGCGACGAGCAGGGCTTCGGGCCCTGCGCCGCCGCGGTGCCGGCTCAGGTGGGCGAGGAGCTCGGCGACATCGTCCATGGGACCTCCGCGTCGGGGAGGTCGCAGGGCGAGCCGGCGTCACACTACCAGGCGGCCGAGTCGTACCGGACCGAGTCGCGCAGCGTGTCGTGCAGGGTGTGCCCCGCGCCGACCCCCACGAACTCGTTGGGGTCCAGGTCGAGCATCGAGGCCGTGACCCAGTTCGGGTCGGCCAGCCGGATGCCCGTGCCGCCCGAGGAGCCGTCCGAGGCGACCGTGATGGGCGGATCGATGTCGATCACGATGGTGTCGACGCCGAGCGACAGCGCGAAGGTGCTGTTGGACGGGCCCGTCCCGTACACCCAGAAGCGGCCGTTCAGGTCGATGGTGAGGCCGCAGACGTCCTCGCCCTGCGGCAGCACGATCTCGTCGCCGGCGACGGGATCGAGGACCTCGTCGAGGTCGTCCACCAGCTCGTCGTCGCAGAGATCGTACGTGATGGTCTTCACGTCCAGGATGGAGGAGGTGTAGGTGAGGCCGGTGCCGGCGGCGATGCCGGTGGGGACGGGGTGGCCGACGACCGTGGTGGCCATGGCGGACGGACACACCCCGAGCCAGGCCCCCAGGAGGGGGGCGTAGAACTTCCAGTTCATCGTGTACTCCCTGACCCGCGCTGTTCGTGGCGGGTACTGGGGAGACCGGCGGTCGACGGGGTTGCTGACCGGAAAAGTGATCGATCGTGCGGTGGGGGGACGGATGGAGGCGACTGTGGCGGATCAGCGGGGGAGAGACCGGCGCGATCCACGGGGTGTTCCGGACGCACACACGACCCTCCCCGACGATGTCGACGGCGAGGACCTCGTGACCCTGCGGCGTGTGTGCGTCCCGAACAGGGGGGCTGCGCCTTTCCGCGACGCCGCCCCCGCGGGTCGAACCGCCATGTGGACCCTCGCCCTGCTCGCCTGCCACCGCCTCCCCACGACCAGCGAGCCGTGCCCCTGCGCCGACGGCCACGCCGCCCGCACCTGCGACGGCGACGTCTGCGGCCCCTGCGCCTGCCTCCCCGCCGAGCCCGTCCCCGACGACCCCGCCTTCGCCACCGAGCGCTACGTCGACCCCGACGGCCCCGACGGCGACGGCACCGAGGCCCACCCCTGGGCCACCCTCCACTGGCCCGACCTCGATCGCGCCCTCGCCGCCGGCGACGTCCGCGTCCGCTTCGCCCGGGGCACCCGCGCGCCCGACCCCATCCGGATCCTGCGCACCGACCCCGGCCCGCACCGCCTCGTCCTCGACGGCGACGCCTGGGGCCAGGGCCCGCGCGCCTCAGCGCCCGGCGTCACCACCACCGAGGCCCACACCAAGCGCAGCTACGTCACCGTCCGCGGCTTCGACCTGTCCGACACCGTCGACCAGGGCGTCTTCTGGGAGGCCGGCGACGGCGTGGTCCTCGAGGACCTCGTCGTCCACGACAACGGCCGCTCGCCGGGCATCCTCTTCGAGTACGCCGCCCGCAGCGGCCTGCCGTCGGCGGACCTCACCATCCGCAACAACCACCTGTACGACATCCGCGGGGAGTGCATCTACGTCGGCGGCGCGGACGGCACCGACGGGCCGGGCCACGACGGCGTCCTCCTGGCGCGCAACCTCGTCCACCACTGCGGGCAGTACGGCCACGGCGGCGACGACTGGGACGGCATCAACGTCAAGGACCACGTCACCGGCGTGGTCTTGCGCGAGAACGTGGTCTACGCGGCCCACTGGGGCCTGCAGCTCGACAGCGCCGCCCGCATCGAGGGCGGCCTGGTCTACGACGTCCGCGACCACGGCGTCATGATGGGCGGGACGTGGGGCGACGGCTACAGCGGCACCGTCGTCGAGGACCTCGCCGTGCTGCGTGCCGACGGCAGCGGCGTCTACGTCGGCGCCGACGAGGTCCCGAGCCGCGACGTCACCGTCCGCCGGCTCACCGTCGACGCCAGCGACGCCGCCGTGACCCTCGCCGGCCACGCCAGGCTGTCGGCCACCCTCGACGACCTGCAGCTCACCGCGCTCGGCGCCGCCCTCGACGGCTGGGGTGAGCCCACCGTCGACGTGAGCGAATGCCACCGCCAGGCCACGCCGGCGCTCGGGCCCTTCGACGTCGCCTGCCCACCAGACGCCGTTTCCCTCGACACCAGCGCGCCCGCCGGCCCGGACGGCCGCTACTTCACGGCCGACGACCCCTGGCTCGCTGCAGACCACGGCGCCGCGCTGCGATCCTCCGGAGAGTGACCATGCGACGTGTCCTGCTGCTGCTGAGCGCCCTGGGGGGCCTGGCCCCGTCCTGCGACGAGCCCGTGACCTGCGCGGAGCCGTGGCCCGCGTGGACGGGCGACCGGTCGGGCTGCGATCCCGACGTGCTGCCCGACGTGCCGCCGGCCCCCGTCTCCGTGCCGCTGCCGGGCGACGTGACCGCCGTGCTCGACCTCTCCTACGATGCGTCCGCCGGGGTGGCGCTGCTCGGCGACCTGTACCTGCCCGGCGCGGTGCGTGCGGACCGCGGCGCCATCGTCGTCCTGCACGGGGGCGGCTGGGAGGACTGCGGCCGGCGGCGCGACGCCGTGGGCGAGACGGCCTACGGGCTCGCGCTGCTGCTCGGCGTGCCCGTCTTCAACGTCGAGTACCGGCTGCGGCAGGAGGGCGGCGGCTATCCGGGCAACGTGCGCGACGTGGCCTGCGCCGCGCGCTTCCTCGCCGACGCCGCCGCGGAGTACGGCTTCGACCCCGACCGCATCGCGCTCGTGGGGGAGTCCGCGGGCGCGCACCTCGCGCTGATCACGCCGGTCGTCGGCGACCGCGAGGCGGGTGCTTGCGGGCCGCTGCCGCCGATCACCGGCGTCGTCGCCGTCTCGCCGGTGACGGACCTGCCGCGGCTCGTGCGGGACGGCGAGATCGTGGCCGGCGCGGCGACGGCGTACACCGACAGCGACTGCCTGCAGCCCGTCGACACCTGCGCCGCGGTGCAGGCGTGCGACCGCTGCGTCGACGCCTCGCCGCTGGCGCATGCCTGCACCTACGACGAGGAGTTGCTCGTGGTGCAGGCGCCCGAGGGCTACGATCCGCTGCTGCCGAACGCGCCGATGGCGGACTTCGTCCAGGCCGTGCAGCTCGCCGGCGGCACCGCGGCGATGGCGGTGCCGACCGCCGACGCGCTGGCGGCGGCGGGGTGTCCCGCGGGGACGCCCGTGCACGGCTTCACCCCGTGCCTGACGACGGCGGCGGGAGCCGAGATCGCCGCGACGCTGGAGCGGGCCCTCACCGCGCCCTGACCCCTGCGGCGCGGGGACGGTGTACGCTGCGGCCAGAGGGGGTTGCATGCGGTGGACGCTGTGGGTGGGCTGTTGCGCGGTCGGCTGTGCGCACCGGGTGCCGGAGGTGGCGAGCCCCGAGCCCGCGCCCGTCGCCGCGCCCGCGCCCGCGCCGGCGCCCACCAGCGGCGCGTGCGACGAGGCGACCGGGGAGGGGGCGGCGTGGCGCGACGCCGTCGTCGCGGAGAGCGGGTTCTACGGGTTCGCGGCGGGGCTGTGGGGCGAGCCGACGAGCTGCCACCTCGCGTGGAGCGAGGGGGAGGCGCGGCTCGGCTTCGCGTGGGGGGAGGCGTCGCTGACCGTCGAGCACCTGCCGCCCGAGACGAGCGTGACGCTGCTGCGGGCGCCCGGGGGCTTCCCGGACGCCGAGGCGGCGCGGGCGGTGCTGCGCGCGGAGGCGGAGCGGGTGGGGCTGCCCGTGGAATGGGCGCAGGCCGAGGTGCAGGCCGGGGACGGGGAGCAGGCGCAGGTGTACTGGGCGACGGAGGAGGGGACGAACCTGTCGTACCGGGAGGTGCTGCAGGGCGACGTGCTGGTGGGGATCGGCGAGAGCATCGCCCTGTAGCGCCGCGTCCATGGGAGTGTGCTCGGGCCGGGCGCCGGGCACCCGAACGTGCGGATGGGAGCGATGCCGTCGAGCCGGAGTGACGTTCGCCCGCCCGCCGCCCGGCCCTGCTGCGCACTCCGGCCCCACGGGCGAATGGCTCGGCACGGCCGCTCCGGCGCGTCCCGAGCTCATGGGAGTGTGCTCGGGCCGGGCGCCGGGCACCCGAACGTTCGCCCGCCCGGCCCTGCGCGCACTCCGGCCCCACGGGCGAGTGGCTCGGCACGGCCGCTCCGGCGCGCCCCGAGTTCATGGGAGTGTGCTCGGGCCGCGCGCCGGGCACCCGAACGTGCGGATGGGAGCGATGCCGTCGAGCCGGAGGGACGTTCGCCCGCCCGCCGCCCGGCCCTGCGCGCACCAGCCGAACCGCTTCACCTCGCCCCAGCGGCGAGCTACCCTGCGCCATGACCCTGCTGACCCTGCTCGCCTGCCACGGCCCCGCCGACGCACCCCCCGCGACGTCGACGTCCACGCTCACGTCCTCGTCCACCTCCACGTCCCCGACGTCGACCGGCCCCCGACGCCCCTTCCCCCAGGCCCCCGCCTTCGCCGTCGACGTCCTCCGCCCGTCCATCGGCCAGGACGCCCTCGACCAGCTCGTCACCGACGCCTACGACGCCTGGGCCGAGCGCTACCTCGTCGACGCCGGCCCCGACCCCGACGGCCACCCCCGCTTCCGCGTCCGCATGGCCGAGCGCAACAACGCCGAGACCACCTCCGAGGCCCAGGGCTACGGCATGGTCCTCGTCGCCTGGCTCGCCGGCCACGACCCCGACGCCCGGACCCGCTTCGACGGCCTCTGGCGCTACGCCCGCGCCCACCCGTCCGACCAGGACGCGGCCCTGATGGACTGGCACGTCCCCCCGACGAGGCCCCCGAGCCCGGCGACGACGACTCCGCCTTCGACGGCGACGCCGACATGGCCTTCGGCCTCCTCCTCGCCGACGCCCAGTGGGGCTCGGCCGGCGACCTCGACTACGCCTCCGCCGCCCGCACCCTCCTCGCCGGCGAGGCCGACAGCGCCCTCGGCCCCGACTCCGCCTGGCCGCTGCTCGGCGACTGGGTCGAGCCCAACGGCCGCCGCTACAACCAGTGGACCCCCCGCAGCAGCGACTGGATGCCCGACCGCTTCCGCGCCTTCGCCGTGGCCACGGGCGACCCCCGCTGGGACGCCGCCGTCGACGCCGCTACGACGCCGTCGCGCAGATCCAGCAGGACCACGCCACGGGCCTCGTCCCCGACTTCCTCGTCGGCGACGCCTCCCGCGCCCTGCAGCCCGCGCCGCCCGACTTCCTCGAGGGCCCCGCCGACGGCGCCTACAGCTACAACGCCTGCCGCTTCCCTGGCGCTTCGGCGTCGACGCCGCCCTATGCCGGCGAGCCCCGCGCCGCCGCCGCCGTCGCCCGGCTCACGAGCTGGGCCCGCCAGGCCACGGGCGACGACCCCACCCGCTTCGCCGCCGGCTACACCCTCGACGGCGACGTCCTGCCCGGCGCCCGCTACCAGACCGCCGCCTTCGTCGCCCCGCTCGCCGTCGCCGCGCTCACCGCCGGCCCCCAGGCCTGGCTCGACGACGCCGTCGACGCCGTCGCCCACACCCACGAGGGCTACTACGAGGACACGCTCGCCGTCCTGTCGCTCCTCGCCGTCAGCGGACGCCGCTGGGCGCCCTGATCGCGCCGCCGCACCCGCAGCAGCACCGGCCCGCTGGTCCCCATCGCCACGCTCCGCCGCACCGAGCGCTCCTCCGACAGGCTCTCCACGTCGACGGCGCGCAGCAGCGTGCCCAGCACGACCTTCATCTCGTAGGTCGCGAGCGCCGCGCCGATGCAGCGCCGCACGCCGCCGCCGAACGACAGGAACTCGTGCGGCGCGAACTTGCGCTCCAGGAACCGCTCCGGGCGGAACGCCTCGGGCTCGGGGTACAGGTCCTCCCGCTGGTGCACGAGCCCCGCGAGGAACGACACGTGCGTGCCCGCCGGGAAGTCGTAGCCGCCCAGCGTGCGCGGCTCGGTGAGGGTCCGGATGATGTCGGGGACGATGGGCTCGAGCCGCAGCGTCTCCTGCACGACGGCCCCGAGGTAGGGCGCCTGCTCGAGCGCCTCGGGGCTCCCGTCGGTGGCATCGAGCTCCGCCTGGAGCCGCGCCAGCGCCCCGGGCCGCCGCGCCAGCCGATACAGCGCCCACGCCATCGACACCTGCGTGGTCTCGTGGCCGGCGAACAGCAGGGTGACGAGCTCGTCGCGCAGCTGCAGGTCGGTCATCGCGCCGCCGCCCTCGTAGGCGGCGTCGAGCATCATCGACAGGATGTCGTCGCCGCGCGCCCCCGACGCCCTGCGCGCCGCGATCTCGTCGTAGAGCAGCTGGTCGAGCGCACCGCGGGACGCCGCGAAGCGCGGCCCCGGGCCGAACGGCAGCCGCTGCAGCGCCGGGACGAAGATGAGCAGCGGGTTGAACCCGTCCACCAGCGCCCGGACGGCCTGGACCCAGCGCGCCACCGCCTCGTCGTCGACGACGCCGAACACCGCGCGCACGATGACGCGGAAGCTGATGTCGAGCATGTCGGCCCGCGCGGAGATCTCGGCGCCGTCGGTCCACCGGGACAGCACCTCCTCGGCCGTCTCGCGGATCACATGGCCGTACGCCCGCATCCGCCGACCGTGGAACGGCGGGGTGAGCAGCCGGCGCTCCTGCCGGTGCGCGTCGCCCGCCAGCAGCAGCAGCCCGTTGCGCCCGAGCAGCGGCGCCGCCGCGTCGACGGCGAACGGCCGCGACGCGGTGCTGTCGAGCTTGAGCACGTCGCGCACGAACGCCGGGTCGCAGCTGCAGACCACGTCGCCGTTCACGGCGTGCAGGGTGAAGGTGTCGCCGTAGCGCGCCCGCAGCTGCGCATAGAACCGGAACGGATCGGTCATGACCCGCCAGCTCGTCCACACAGCGGGCCGACGCACGAAGGGGGGGGAGTTCGGCATCTTGCCTCCCTCCGACAAGGTGACCTCGCGGTCGCCGCCCCGCCCTGCCTCATCCCGTTGCGGTCAGTCGACCGTCACCGTCATGTCTGCGCTGCCAACGGCGTTGTAGCTGTCCAGCAGCGAGAACGTCATCGACGTGGCGCCGATCAGGTCCGCCAGCTCGGAGCCCGCCGGGGTGGTCAGCGTCATGTCTGCGGTGCTGAACTGGATGTCGGGGAACGTGGACTCCATCAGCACGGTCCCGTGCGGCCCCTCCTGCCACCAGCGGGCGACGAAGGTCGTCGGCGCCGAGACCGGGACATCGGCCGTCCCGTGGACCTCGTGGTCGGGCGCCTGCGGCGGGGTGACCTCGATGTCGAGCGTGCCGCTCCCCGTCCCGTCGGGGACGAAGTCGTAGAGCATGTGGTTGTCGTGCACGGTGTCCACGCCTGCCGCCGTCAGCTTGGCGTGCAGCAGCGCGTTGTCCGTGACGTACCACAGCGTGTAGTTCTCGATGTCCGCGCCGCCGTCTCCCACCACCGTGAGGCCGATCTGCGACAGCGTGCCCGCGCGCGGCCGGTGCCCGTCCACCGACACGTCGGTGCAGTCCGCGACCCGCACCACCAGGATCGCACTCGTCCCGTCCCCTGCCAGTGTGTACCCGGCGGGCACCAGCGGCTCGGCGTTGGCCCACGGCACGAAGCCGATCCCGGCGAACTCGGTGCACCCGGCGAACGACACGTCGAAGTCGCCGCTCCCCGCACACGCACTGGCCTCCAGCCCGGGCCACACCCCGAGCCATGCCGCGAAGGCGAGCATCGTACCTCCCATTGCTCCGGTCTCGCAGGAGCATGAGAACCTAGCCCGGCTCTCCGAAGATTCTCGGGTCTGGTAACCCGGACGCAACCTCTTCCACGACCGCCACCACCTGACGCGGGTCGAAGGGCTTCTCCAGGACGCGCACCCCGGCGCGCTCCAAGAAGCTGTGGCCGTGTCGGGTGAACGCGCCCCCCGTCATGAACACGAACCGACCTGCCAGCTCGGGGTGCGTGGCCCGCAGCCGCTCGTACAGCTCGGAGCCCGCCATCCCTGGCATCATGAGGTCGCAGAGCACCACGTCGAAGCGCGCCCCGCCCGTCAACGTCGCCAGCGCAGTGTGCCCGTCGTGGACCACCTCGACGTCACAGGTCGACAGCACCCGCTGCAGCGCCCGCGCGATCGGGACCTCGTCGTCCACGATCAGCACCCGCGGGCGGCGGGACTGGCGGGTCACCGCACCCTCCCAGCGCTCCGGGGGACCGGGGTGGCGGGCGCCGGCGCGGCGGGCAGCACCACGGTGATCGTCGTCCCCGTCCCGAGCGTCGTGTCGACGAGGACGTGCCCGCCGAAGCTCTCGATGATCCGCCGGGAGATCGTGAGCCCGAGCCCGGAGCCCTCGCCCCGCCGCTTGCCCGTCACGAAGGGGTCGAACAGGTGCGGCAGGATCTCGGGCGGGATGCCCGTGCCCGTGTCGGCGACGGAGACGCAGACCATCCCGTCGGTGCGCATCGAGGAGCTCACCGAGATCACGTTGTCGCGGGCGCAGTCCTCCGGGATCGCCTGCGCGGCGTTGACCAGCAGGTTGACCAGCACCTGGACGAGCTCGCCCTCGCGCGCGAGCACGAACAGCGCCCCCTCGTGGTGCCGCTCGAGCCGCGCGCGGTGCCGGATCTCGTTCTGCGAGATGTTGATGGCCGACGTCACGGCGTTGACGACCGACACGGCCTCGGGCGGCCCGTCGCGGTCGGAGCCCGAGAAGCCGCGCAGCTCCGACACGATGCGCTGGATGCGGCGCGCGCCGTCGATCGCCTCGTCGAGCGTGGCCTGATCGAGCGGGGCGCCCTCCGCCGCCCGCCCGCGCACCAGATCCAGGTTCAGGATGACGTAGGCGAGCGGGTTGTTGATCTCGTGCGCGATCCCGGCGGCCAGCGATCCGAGCGCCGTCATCCGCTCGGCGCGCGCCAGCTGCTCCTGTGCGAGGTGGTAGTCCGTCGTGTCGCGCGACAGCACGATCATCGACGGCTGGCCCTCGAACGACACCGACCCCGCCACCGAGATCTCGGCGATGCGGTTCGCGCCCGACGCCGTGACGACCCGGACGCGCACGAGCCCCACGGAGGCGCTGTCGAGCGACAGCTCGTCGTCGGGGTGGACGAACGACAGGTACGGCAGCCCGATGACGTCGGCCTGCTCCCGCTCGACCATCCGCAGGAACGCGGCGTTGGCGAAGTAGATGCGCCCGTCGCGCAGCACGGCCGCGCCCTCGGGGATCGCCGCCAGCACCGAGCGGAACTCGTGGTGGGCGATGATCAGCGCCTCGTCGCGCTCCACCCGGTGGGCGACGTCGCGGCGCACGGCGAAGTTGCCGCTCACGTGCTGCAGGTCGGCGTCGAACGGGGCGACGTGGACCTCGACGAAGACGCGGTCGGCGTCGCCGGTGCGGCAGGCGAGCGTGCCGAGCCAGGGCGCGCCCTCGTCGAGGCGCGACAGCGTGAACTGGTAGAAGGCGCGGTCGTGCACGGGGCGGACGGGGTCGCGGAACAGCTGCCCGACGGTGCGGCCCACGGCGTCGGACACGCCGTAGCGGAAGAAGCGCTCCCAGGCGGCGTTCGCCCACATCAGGCGGGCGTTGCGGTCGGTGATCTCCATCGGGTCGGGCGCCTGCGACACCGCGGCGAACACGGTCTCGGCGAGCTGCGCGCGCCGATCGGCCGAAAGCCCGCGCTCGAGCGCCTCCTGCAGCTCGCGCAGCGCCCGCGGCTCGGGGCGGGCGCCGGCCGTGGCCAGCAGCACCACGGCGTCGGCACGCCGCGAGAGCGGGGGGCGCACGGTGAGCGGCAGCACCACCAGCGTGTGCGCCTCGGGATCGAGGCCCAGCACGCCGGCGTCGGGGCGGACGGGCGGGGCGCCGACCCAGCCCTCGAAGACGTCCATGGCGGGCGGCGGCCCGGCTGCAGCGGGGACCGCCGCGCGCCAGGCCGGCGCGACCCGTCCGCTGCGGGCATCCAGCTCGATCACGGCCACCGAGGCCAACGACAGCCGGGCGCGGACCTCCGAGAGGAAGGCGTCCAGCCGGTCGGCGAAGTCGTCGTGCAGCAGCAGGCGGTCGGGATCGAACACTGTGGTCGGAGGATACGCCATTGCCAGGAGGGATCACGAGCCCTCCCGCCCACCTGGCTCGGCGCGAGCGGGCGGGGTACCTCGGCGGGGCGCAGCGGAGGGCCCGTGGCGAAGCTGTACTGGAAGAGCACCTGCACCACCTGCCGGGCGGCCCGGACCGTCGCGCGCGAGGCCGCCGGCGCGTCCCTCGAGGAGCGGAACTACGCGAAGGAGCCGCTCACCGAGGCCGAGGTGGCCGAGCTCGTCGACCTGGCGGGCGGCGTGGCGGCCGTGCTGTCCACGCGGACGGCCGAGGCGAAGGAGCGCGGGTGGACGGCCGCCTCGCCGCCGGCGCGCGACGTCTACGTGCGCGCCGCGGCCGCGAACAACAACCTCGTGCGCCGGCCGATCGTCGTCGCGGGCGACCGGGTGGTCGTCGGGAACGACGCAGCGGCGATCCGCGCCGCCCTCGGTTAGGCGTCGCTCCTCGGGAGGTTGCGGGCGTGGCCAGGGTGGTGATCGTGTCGGGCCTCGCCCGGTCGCTCGTGACGTTCCGCGGCCCGCTGCTGGCGCGCATCGCCGCGAACGGCCACGAGGTGCTGGCGATGGCGCCCGAGGCCCGGGCGCCCGAAGGCCTCGCCGAGATCGGCGTGAGCTACGAGCCGCTGCCGCTCGAGCGCGCCGGGGTCGACGCGCTGGGTGACGTCTCCGCGATCGCCAGGCTCACGGCTCGGTTCCGCGAGCTGCGGCCCGATGTGGTGCTGGGCTACAACGTCAAGCCGATGATCTACGCGATGCTGGCGGCGGCGGTGGCCGGCGTGCCGCGCCGCTACGCGCTGGTGACCGGCCTCGGCTACCTGTTCATCCCCGACGGCACGCGCCGGCAGCGCTGGCTCAACCTGCTGGCCCGTCCGCTGTACCGCGCCGGCCTGTCGGCGGCGAACGCCGTGTTCGTCCAGAACCCCGACGACGAGGCCGACCTGCGGCGGGCCCACGTGCTGTCGCGCCGGCAGCGCACGGTCGCCGTGGCCGGCTCGGGCATCGACCTGCGCGCGTTCCCGCAGCGGCCCGTGCCCGCGGGCCCGCCCCGCTTCCTGTTCGTCGGGCGCCTGCTGCGCGACAAGGGCGTCTTCGAGTTCGTCTCCGCCGCGCAGCGGGTGCGCGCGGCCGGCGCGGGGCGCGCGTCGTTCGCCGTGGCCGGCGGGCTCGACCCGAACCCGAGCGCGGTCAGCGCGCAGGTGCTGGCCGACTGGCAGCGCGAGGGCCAGGTCGCCTACCTCGGCGAGGTGCCCGACGTGCGGCCGCACCTGGCCGCGTGCACCGTCTTCGTGCTGCCGAGCTACCGCGAGGGCACGCCCCGGTCGGTGCTCGAGGCGCTCGCCACCGGCCGGGCCGTCGTCACGACCGACGCCCCCGGCTGCCGCCAGACGGTGCGCCACTGGGACAACGGCCTGCTGGTGCCGGTGCGCGACGCGGGTGCGCTCGCCAGCGCGATGGAGCGCTTCGTGGCCGATCCGTCGCTGGCGGTGCGGATGGGCGAGCGCGGGCGGCGCCTCGCCGAGGACGTCTTCGACGTGGAGCGGGTCGTCGACACCATGGTCGAGGCGATGGGCCTCGCGGCCTGACGGAGAGGGGATGGCGGCAGAGAGGATCGGGGTCGTCGGGCTCGGCTACGTGGGGCTGCCCGTCGCGGTGGCGTTCGCGGAGCAGTTCCCGGGGACGGTGGGCTTCGACATCGCCGCGGCGCGGGTCCGCGAGCTGTCCGACGGCCACGACCGCACCGGCGAGGTCCCCGAGGCGCGGCTGCGGGCCAGCGGCCTGCGCGTCTCCGACGACCCCGACGTACTCCAGGGCTGCACGGCGTTCGTCGTCACCGTCCCCACGCCGATCGACGCCGACCGCCGCCCCGACCTGCGCCCCGTCGACAGCGCCACGCGCACCGTCGGGCGCTACCTGCAGCCCGGCGGCGTGGTCGTCTACGAGTCCACCGTCTACCCGGGCCTGACCGAGCGGCGCTGCGGGCCCCTGCTGGCCGAGGCCTCCGGGCTGCGCTGCGGCGAGGACTTCACGCTCGGCTACTCGCCCGAGCGCATCAACCCGGGCGACCGCGAGCACACCTTCGAGCGCATCACCAAGGTCGTCGCCGGGCAGGACGCCGCCACGCTCGACCGGGTCGCCGCGCTCTACGGCGCCGTCGTCGCGGCGGGGGTCCACCGCGCGCCGTCGATCGCGGTCGCCGAGGCCGCCAAGGTCATCGAGAACACGCAGCGCGACCTGAACATCGCGCTCATGAACGAGCTGTCGATCATCTTCGACAAGCTCGGCATCGACACGCTCGACGTGCTCGCCGCGGCGGGCACCAAGTGGAACTTCCTGAAGTTCACGCCGGGGCTCGTGGGCGGGCACTGCATCGGCGTCGACCCGTACTACCTCACGGCGCGGGCCGAGGAGGTGGGGGTGCACCCGCAGGTCATCCTCGCCGGGCGCCGCATCAACGACGGCATGAGCGAGGTCGTCGCGCGGCGCACCGTCAAGGAGCTGATCCGCGCGGGGGTCCGCATCCAGGGCGCGCGCGTGGCGCTGGTCGGCGTGACGTTCAAGGAGAACGTGCCCGACACGCGCAACAGCCGGGTGCCGGCCATCGCGCGCGAGCTCGAGGACTACGGCGTCGAGGTGGCGGTGTGGGACCCGTGGGCGTCGGCGGCGGAGGTGGCCCACGAGTACGGGCTGCAGCTGGTCGACGAGGTGGGCACAGGCTACGACGCGGTGATCCTCGCGGTCCCGCACCGGGGCGTGGTGGAGCAGGTCCGGGCGCTGGTCGACGCCGACCCGCGGATCCGGGTCGTGGTCGACGTGAAGGGCGCGGCGGGCCGCGACGGGTGGCCCGAGCGCGTCCGCTACTGGAGGCTGTGATGTGGCTCGTCACCGGCGCGGCCGGGTTCATCGGCTCGCACCTCGTGCAGGCGCTGCTGGCGCGCGGCGAGACCGTCCGCGGCCTCGACGACCTGTCGACGGGGCGGCGCAGCAACCTCGAGGCCATCGCGCAGAGCCCGGGCGCCGAGCGCTTCGCGTTCGTGGAGGGCGACATCCGCGACTGGGGCGTGTGCGCCGCGGCGATGGCCGGGGTGGAGCGGGTGCTGCACCAGGCCGCGCTCGGCTCGGTGCCGCGCTCCATCGCCGATCCGCGGCCGACCCACGAGGTCAACGTCGACGGCTTCGTCAACGTGGCGCTGGCCGCGGCCGAGGCGAAGGTGGCGGGCTTCGTCTACGCGTCGTCGTCGTCGGTGTACGGCGACAGCGACCGGCTGCCGAAGCGCGAGGGCGAGGAGGGGCGCCCGCTGTCGCCCTACGCCGCGAGCAAGGCCGCCGACGAGGTGCTGGCCCAGGGCTACGCGAGCGCCTTCGGGCTGCGCGCCGTCGGGCTGCGCTACTTCAACGTGGTGGGCCCGCGCCAGGACCCGCGCGGCGCCTACGCCGCCGTGGTCCCGCGGTGGCTCGCGCAGCTGGCGGCGGGCGAGGCGCCCGTCATCTTCGGCGACGGCGAGACGAGCCGCGACTTCTGCCCGGTGGCCAACGTGGTGCAGGCCAACCTGCTCGCCGCCGAGGCGCCCGACGCCGCCGTGGGGCGCGCGTTCAACGTGGGCCTCGGCGACCGCACCACGCTGCTGCAGCTCTACACGCTCCTCCGCGACGGCATGGCCGCCCGCGGCGCGCCGTGCGCGGGGCTCGAGCCGCGCTTCGACGCCTTCCGCCCCGGCGACGTGCGCCACTCCCTCGCCGACACCTCCGCGCTGCGCGAGGCGCTCGGCTGGGCGCCCACCGTGAGCCTCGCTCAGGGGCTCGACCTCGCCATGGACGCGTTCGTCGCGAGCGGCGCCTAGGTGTGCGGTATCGCCGGGCGCTGGGCCGCGGGCGGCGCCACCGGGCGTCGCTGCGCAGGCCGTCGACCGCATGCGGGACGCTGGCCCACCGCGGCCCCGACGCCGCCGGCACCTGGGTCGAGGGCGGGATCGGCCTCGGGCACCGGCGGCTGTCGATCCGCGACCTGTCGGAGCGGGCGCCCAGCCCATGCGCTCGCGATCGGGCCGCTACGTCATCGTCTACAACGGCGAGGTCTACAACGTCGACGAGCTGCGGCAGGCCGTGGGCGACGTCGCTGGGGCCACTCCGACACCGAGCTGATGCTGGCCGCGATCGAGCGCGGTTCGGGGTGAAGCCCGCCGTCGAGCGGTTCGTGGGGATGTTCGCGTTCGCCCTGTGGGACCGCGAGGCCCGCCGGCTGTGGCTCGGGCGCGACCGGCTCGGCATCAAGCCGCTGTACTACGGGCACGTCGGCGGGGCGCTGGTCTTCGGCTCGAACCAGGCCCACCGAGCAGGCGCCGGGGTTCGCGGGCGAGATCGACCGCGGCGCGCTGGCGGCCTACCTGCGCGCAGCTGCGTCCCGGCGCCGCACACCATCTGGCGCGGGCTGCGCAAGGTGCTGCCGGGCACGCTCGTCGAGCTCGACGATCCGCGCGCCGAGGGGTCGTCCACCCGTACTGGTCCGCGGTCGAGGTCGCGCGCGCGCGGCGTCCGGGCACCCGCTTCGAGGGCTCCGACGACGAGCGTCCCGCCCTCGAGGCCCAGCTGCGCGAGGCCGTGGGCCAGCGCATGCTGTCGGACGTGCCGCTCGGCGCGTTCCTCTCCGGCGGCATCGACAGCTCCACCGTCGTGGCGCTGATGCAGGCCGAGAGCAGCCGCCCCGTGCGCACCTTCTCCATCGGCTACCGCGAGGCGGCCTACGACGAGTCGGCCCACGCAGCCGCCGTCGCCGCGCACCTCGGCACCGACCACACGGCGCTCACCGTGTCGGCGGCGGACGCGCTGGCCACCATCCCGTCGCTGCCCGAGCACTACGACGAGCCGTTCGCCGACTCCTCGCAGATCCCGACGCTGCTCGTGTCGAAGCTGGCGCGCGAGCACGTGACCGTCGCGCTGTCGGGCGACGGCGGCGACGAGCTGTTCGCCGGGTACAACCGGCACTTGTGGGCGCCGCGCGTGTGGCGGGGGATGCGGGTGCTGCCGGCGCGGGTGCGGCGGCGGGTGGGGCAGGGGATCCGGGCCGTGCCGCCGGCGCTGCTCGACCGGGCGTTCGCGGCGGTGGCGCCGGCGCTGCCGAAGCGGCTGCGGGTGCGGGTGCCGGGGGAGAAGGCGCACAAGCTCGGGGGCGTGCTCGGGGCGGGGTCGCAGGCGGCGCTGTACCGGGCGCTGTGCAGCCACCTCGACGACCCGCTGTCGGTCGTGCTCGCCGACCACGAGGCGCCGGCGGCGCAGGCCGACGTCGACCTCGACGGGCTCGGGTTCGCCGAGGCCATGATGCTGCTCGATCTGCGCACCTACCTGCCCGACGACATCCTCACCAAGGTCGACCGGGCGTCGATGGCGGTGTCGCTCGAAGCGCGGGTGCCGCTGCTCGACCACCGGGTGGTGGCGCTCGCGTGGCGCCTGCCGATGCGGGCGAAGCTGCGGGGCGGCGAGACGAAGTGGGCGCTGCGGCAGGTGCTCGCGCGGCACGTGCCGCGGCGGCTGTGGGAGCGGGAGAAGTCGGGGTTCGGGGTGCCGATCGACGCGTGGCTGCGGGGGCCGCTGCGGGAGTGGGCGCAGGAGCTGCTGGATCCGGCGGGGCTGCGGCGGGAGGGGTACCTGCGGCCGGAGCCGGTGGCGGCGCTGTGGGCGGCGCACGCGAGCGGGCGGAGCAACGCGCACCACCAGCTGTGGGACCTGCTCATGTTCCAGGCGTGGCTGCGGGCGCGCTGAGCGCCAGTTCGTCGCCGCGGCCGAACGCGTAGAGTGAATCTGCTGGGCTCGCGTGGCGCAGGTCAGGTGCTCATTCGCTGTCCGCGTATTGACGATGATTTTATGATGCGGTAAGACCTTGCTCGGGGCCTCGACAACGGGGCCTCGACAACGGGGCCTCGACAACGGGGCCTCGACAACGGGGCCTCGACAACGGGGCCTTTGGAGGTAGGCCTTGGTCACGATTCTTGGTTTCCTCGTCGGCCCGTCTTACGGCGGCACTGCAACTATCGCTGCCTGCTACTCGACGGCTGAGGCTGATAACCCTGGAGCGTCCGTGTCTGTGAAGGTCGGGACGACGACCCACCTGACCAGCGGTGACTTGGATGCTGTCTTCGACAAGATCGCGGAGAAGCGTACGGCGCCGGACCTCGACGTGATCTTCAACGCGGCCGGTCGCGCCGCAATGCGCGATGCACTCGACTGCATTTTCGATGCGGACCACCTGACGCTCTCATCGATCTGGGTGAACGAGCACGAATCCGAGCTCGCCATGCGCAACTACACGGTTGTACTGTTCGAGTCCGGTTCACCTTCGGACTACTACGTGTACGAGCACGACTTCACCAACAGCGCGAAGCACTACGCCGGATTCACCAGCCTCACCAGCGGTGGATGCTTCAATCTGGAAGTGGCTGTTTTCGGAACGAACGACTACTACAGCGATCTCGGCGCCAACCCTTCGAAGACTCGATGCGGCCCCGATGATTGCGACGAATCGTGTACCGGCGGCGGCGACTCGCTCTGTTCCTGCCCGGGAACCGGTGGATGTGATTCGGTCACCGGACCGGATACGCTGACCGGATCCAACGGCAGCATCATGAAGGGCACCTACAACTGACTGAGGAGCCGTCATGCGAGCTATCGGTTCCCTGCTCGTCGCGGTCGCGGTCGCGGTCGTCGTGTACTCGGTGCGCGCCTCCTGGGCGCCCCGACCACCACCGCAGGTCGAGCCCGTCTCCGCGCCCGCGCCCGCAGTGCCGTGCCCGGTGGTGCCGAGCGACGGGGAACGCGAGGCGCGAATGCAGCAGGTGCAGCTTCGGCTCGACCAGCTCCGCGGGTGGCGGGAGGCGTTGGAGGGAGGCGACGATGCAGGAGACGCGATGGTGTTGATCGACGTGGATGCGCTCGTCGCCGATCTGCGCGCGGCGGGCGCCGAAGCGCTCCCCGGACAGGCGACGGACCTCGTGGACGTCGACTGCGCTCGGCGGCCCTGCCTGGCGCTCTACGAGGTCGAACAGGACACGAAGGCGGACACCCGCAACCCGGCGCTGCCGCTGCAAGCCTGGTTCACCGACCGTGAGGGTTGGGCGGGCCGCCAGGTCTATGCGATGGCGCGTCCTGACCGCGACGGACAGCACATCCTCGTCGCGCTGTCCATCTGGGAGGAGCCGCCGACGCCCGAGTCACAGGGCGTCGCCCTGGGCCGCCAGAAGGCCATGATTCGCGGCTTTCGAGGAGCGAGGGAGGCGTCGCCATGACGGCGGTGGCCAGGTTCTCCGTTGCCGCGGCGCTGGGGGCCCTGGTCGGTGGCCTCGCGCCAGTGGCCGCGCCAGTCGCCGTCGACGCTCCCCTCCGCGCCCCCGATCCGGTTCCCGCCGCCGCGCCCTGCCCGACCGGTGTTTCGCGCTCGCCCGAGTCGGCTGCGCTGGAGGCGTCGTTGGCGGCGGAGGAAGAGCGCTTCTCGAAGGACTGGGGGAGCCCCGTCGCCCCGCCGGCCGGTTGGGACGCCGCGGGTACCGAAGCGCGCGTCCTGGAGGCGCTGACCGCCACGGGCGCGCCGCTGGTCCGCGTCGACTGCTCACTGTACCCGTGCACGGGCCTCGTCGCGGTCTCCGAGGGGGACGGCCTCGACGCGAGGCGGATCGCCCAAGAGCTCGATCTGTTCGACGCAGACCTCGAGACGGGCTTCGTGACCTCGGAGGACGGGGCGCAGCGGCTCGACTACGTGGCGTTCAGCGTCGGCAGCGGTGCCGCCGCGGATGCGGCACAGCGGCAGTGGTGCAGGGCGCTGCGCAAGCGCCTGGTCGACTTCGAGCACCAGTCGCTGATGCGCGCGCAAGCGAGCGACCCCGAGCCCTGAGGCCTCAGTCCTCGTCGAACACCCACATCAGCCCCACCCGCTCGCCGTCCACCGCGATCACGCCCTTCTCGAACGTCGCCTCGCCGATCCCGCCCAGGGCCGCATCCGTCTCGGACGTGAGCCCGTCGCCGTTGCTGAGCAGCACCGCCCCCGGGCCGAACAGCCCGAGGAACCGGCGCGCCAGCTGCGCCGCCACCTCGGGTTCGAGCAGCGGCGACCGGTACGCCAGATCGCGGCTGAGCAGCCGTACGAGCACCTGCTCCGCCCAGTCGCGGGGGATCGGCTGCCAGTCGTCGTCGTCGAGCGGCGTGAGCCCGAGGTGGCGGACGAACGCGCTCGCCACTTCGCCCGCGCTGGACCGCGCACCGACCGCGTCCGCGACCTCGACCCGCAGGTTCGCCGGCCCCCGGAGCCGGTGCTGGGCGGCCCTGGCGCGGATCTCCGCGACAGCGTCGCTTCGGGGAGCTGGAAAGTGCAGGCCGTCCACGAGAGCGGTTATCGCCGTCCGGTCCGGAGGGGCCATGCCCGACTTCCCGCGCGAGGGTGGCTGCACCTGCCGCGCCGTCCGCTACCGCCTGCTGACCGAGCCGCTCTTCGTCCACTGCTGCCACTGCCGCTGGTGTCAGCGCGAGACGGGCACCGCCTTCGCACTCAACGCGATGGTGGAGCGCGACCGCGTCGAGCTGCTGGGCGAGGAGCCGGAGATCGTCGACACGCCGTCGCAGAGCGGCCTCGGCCAGCGGATCGCCCGCTGCCGCACCTGCCGCGTCGCCGTGTGGAGCCACTACGGCGCCGGACCGCTCGTCGCCTTCCTCCGCGTCGGCACGCTCGACGACCCCGACGCGCTGCCGCCCGACGTCCACATCTTCACGGAGAGCAAGCAGCCCTGGGTGGTGCTGCCCGACGGTGTGCCCGCGTTCGCCGAGTTCTACGCCCGCAGCAAGCTGTGGCCGGCGGCGAGCCTCGCCCGCTTCGAGGTGCTGAAGCCACAGATCGCGGCCTGGCGCCAGGAACGGGGCCTGGCGTGAGCGACGCCGACGCCTTCGACCGCCAGTGGCAGGCGCGCCCCCGCCGCGGCCCCTGGCTCGCGATCGGCGGCGCCATGCTCGCCGCCGCCGCGGCCTCGGTCCTCGGGCTGGCCCTCGTCGCGTGGACCTTCGGGTGGATCGGCGCGCCGGGCGCGCTGCTCGGCGGCGGGCTCGGGGGCTTCGCCGCGCAGCCCGGCTGCTGGGTCACCCCCGACGAGTGCGTCACCTACGGCGACGAGACGCCCGACCTCGGCCCCGAGCAGACCCGCTGCGCCGAGGGCTGGCGCGACGCCGGGTGCCCGCTCGACGCGAGCCTCGTCGGCGTCTGCGAGATCTCGGGGGCGCCGTCGCGCAGCTTCTACCTGCGCGGCTTCCAGTTCAGCTCCCCCGGCCACGCCCGCGCCGCCTGCGCCTCGGTGTGGCACGGGCAGTGGCGCCGCGTGTGGACGGAGGTGACGCTGCGCGAGTGGGCCGAGGCCGAGGCCGCGAAGTGCGACGCGCCCGGCGTCGACAGCGCGCTCGTCAAGTTCGACGAGGCCATCTGCCGCACCGACCTGGCCTGGGGCCTCGCCGCCGAGCCCGACGCCGCTGCGCTGCGCCGCGAGCTCGACGAGGCCGCGTCCAGCGCCGCGGCCGCCGCCCGCGCCGCGCTGCCCGACGCGCCGAGTGCGGCGCTGTGCGAGCGCGCGGGCGAGGTGGCGGACGGGCAGGGGAGCCCCGACGGCACGGCACTCGCGGTCGCCGTCACGTCCCGCTGCGAGCCGAGCCCGTAGGTTACGGGGCAGTATGCACGCACCGCGGCCAGCGCTCGTCAGCGAGGAGGCCTTCCTCGCCCTCCCGGCGACGATGGAGAAGGTCGAGCTCCTCGACGGAGAGGTCATCGTGGCGCCCGCGCCGTCGCTGCGGCACCAGACGGTGCTGAAGAACCTGGTGTTCGCGCTCGAGACCTGGGCGCGTGCCGCGCCGCTGCCGGTCACCGTCGGCCTCGCGCCGATCGACGTCCGCTTCGCGCCCGGCCGGATCCTCCAGCCCGACGCCTTCGTCGCCCTGGAGCGCCTCCCCCTCGACGTCCACGGGCCGATCGACCGCATCCCCGAGCTCTGCATCGAGGTCCTGTCGACCGATCGCGTGATGGACCGGGTCACCAAGCGGCTGATCTACGCGGCTGCCGGCGTGCGGGAGTACTGGGTGGTCGAGCAGTCGGGCGTGGTGGAGCAGTGGACGGGGGACGGGCTCGCGCAGGCGCGGGACGTCGTCGGTACGCTCACGAGCGCGCTGCTGCCGGGCTTCTCCCTCGAGACGGCCACCCTCGCGAGCTGAGTGACGGAATCGCGCCCGACACTGACGGAATCGCGCCCGACGCCTTTCCGTCAATTGCGCGAGCAAAGCCGATGGGGCTTCCCCGATTCCTGCTCCGTTCACG
>JAWKRQ010000071.1:0-42159 GCA_041389545.1 Myxococcota bacterium
GTTGTCGATGGACAGACACTGGTCGATGAACGCCTCGACCTCGGTCTGCCCCTGGCGGTCCATGATCCCGCGGATCTTGGTCGCGTGGTTCGCCATCTGGTCGAGCATCTTGCGGTTGGTGTGCCCGAACCAGAGGTTGTTCTTGAAGAAGTCGACGTGGCCGTAGACGTGGGCCATGACGAGCTTCTGGTCGACGAGGAGGTTGTTGTCGAGGAGGTAGGCGTACGACGGATCGGTGTTGATCACCATCTCGTAGATCTTCGACAGACCGTACTCGTACGACTTCTGCATCTCGAGGTACTCCATGCCGTAGCGCCAGTGGGGGTACCGCGTCGGGAACCCGCCATAGGCGGCCAGCATGTTCATCTCCTCGTAGGTCACCATCTCGTAGACGACGTCGAAGAAGTCGAGCGAGTAGCTGCGCGCCAGCGCGGCGATCTCCTGCTGGGCGACGACGAGCTCGGGCAGGAGCTGGCGTCCTTCGCGGAGCATGCGGCTGCTGGTGTGGCCCATGGGCCTCCTCTGCGTTCCCGGGGTCCGGGTCAGGGGGAGCGCGGATCGGTCTGTCGACCCGCGCGGGGTGGCACCTCGTCCCACGATCCCGCGGACGCGTGGCGTCGGAGGCCCTGCCGGGCCCCGGTGCGGGGAGGGATCGTACAGATCGGGGGGTGCGTCACAGGTGGTCGCGTTGATCGTATTGTGCCCCGCCGGCGGCGGCATCGCTCGGTACCGCGAGCGAGACGCGGGCCGAGGCCGATCGTCCGCGGCTCCCCAGCGGGTCGGGCCCGGCGGCGCCCGGGGCGCGGACGCCGTATACACTGTCGGCGAGGAGGGGAGCTGGACACGGCAGCGCGGATCCTGGCGGAGGCCGAGGGGCTCGTGGCCGAGCGCGGGGTCGACGCGCTGTCGATCCGCGAGGTGGCGCGCCGGGTGGGCATCACGCCGATGGCGGTCTACCGGCACTACGACGGGCTCGACGCGCTCCGTGCGGGCCTGCGCGACCGCGCGTCGACGGGGATGATGGCCCAGCTCGTCGCGGCGCTCGGCGAGCCCGACGTGCGGTCGCGGTTCGAGGCGGCGGCGCGGGGCTACGTGCGGTGGGCGATGGCCGAGCCGGCGCTGTTCCGGCTGCTGTTCACGGGCGGGCCGCCGCCCGACGAGGCCGCCCGCCTCGACCACGTGCGGCGCGACGCCACGGCGTTCCGGTTCCTGGTGGACCGGATGCGCGAGGCGGTCGACGCCGGGCTGCTGCCGACCGAGGACCCCGAGGCGCTGGCGATCGACTGGTGGGCGCTGGTGCACGGGCTGGTGGTCCTGCAGCAGGAGGGGAAGCTGCGGTTGCCGCCCGAGGCGTTCGAGGCGCACGTCGAAGGGGCCGTGCGGCGGCTGTTCTCGCGCTGAGCGTCGACCGCGGTTGCCGGTCGTTCGTATACACCGTATACAAGGAGGACGAAGGAGTCTTCCATTCTCGTTGCGTTACTCTCCGCCCTGTCCGCTGCGCACGCCGGCCCCGACGTGACCCTCACCGATGTCGGCTGGGGGTTCACGGCCGTCTACGCCCTGCGGGACGCGGCCACCGGCGCCACCGTCCTCGTCGACACGCAGAACCCGGGGCGCGAGGAGCGGGTCCTGCGGCGGCTCGCCCGGGCTGGCATCCCCGAAGACAGCGTCACGGCCATCGTCGTCACCCACGGGCACCCGGACCACGCGGGCGGGGCCGGCGTGCTCTCGGAGCGCCTCGACGTGCCGATCGTCGCCGGTGCGGCCGACGCGCCGTACCTCGCCGCCGGGCGCGCGCCGCTGCACCCGACGGGCGGCACCGGGCGCCTCGTCGGGCACTTCGTCCGCAAGGAGTTCCCGCCCACCGTCGCCGACGTCCTGGTCGACGCGCCGTTCGACCTCAGCGTATACGGTGTAGACGCGCAGCTCGACGTGGCGGGCGGCCACACGCCCGGCTCGCTGACGGTCACCGCCAACGGCGGGCGCGACGTGATCGTCGGCGACCTGATCCGCAGCCGGCTGCTCCGGCACCACGTCCCCGCCCTCCACTTCTTCCACGACGACCCGGCCGCCGCGAACGCCGCCCTCGCCCACGCCGCGGCGGGCGCCACGACGATCTGGCCCATCCACGGCGGGGCGCTGCCCGCCGAGGCCGTCCGCAGCTGGCTCGACACGCCGGCGGCGACAGCGGTCGCCGCGCGGGAGTAGCGTCCCCCGCTCGCGGGTCGAGCCCGCGGAGGAGGCACGCCATGTGGAAGACCGAGATGTGCGGGGTCGTGCTGCTGGTGCTGGGGCTCGCCTGTGGCGCGCCGACCGCGCCGCCCGAAGTGCCGCCCGCGCCCGCCCCCGAGGCGGCCAAGCCCGCGAAGGCCGGCCGCCACGGCGACCTCGGCGCGCTGAAGGGCCAGCACGTCGACGGCTGCGGCTGCGGGCTGCAGAAGAACGGCGAGACCTGGTTCCAGGTCGACATCGAGGAGAACGGCTGGCTCAACGTCGCCGGTGAGGACGTCGCCGTGCACCCCGCGGCCGGGGCGAGCCGCCGGCCGAGCGCGCTCGGCGAGTCGACCACCGAGACCTGGTCGGGCGACGGCGTGCAGGCCGAGGTCACCTGGACGCAGATCCCCGGCTGCGAGGGCGAGGAGTGCGAGAGCGTCTCCTACGACGTGAAGATCACCTCCGACGACGGCGCGGTGAAGCTCACCGGCGCCTGCGGCTGCTGAGCGGCCTCACGACAGGGTCGGCGGGCCGGCGTCCACCTCGGGCGGCACGGCCACCGGCGGCCGGCTGACCGCCTGGTCGCGGGTGGGCCGCCGGCGCTGGTCGACGGGCTCGAGGTGCACCGGACGGCCGCCCTCGGCGGCGCTCTCCAGGAGCGCGCGCACGATCCGCACGTCGGCCTTGCCCTCGCGCCAGTCCGGCTCGGGCGCGTGGCCGTCGAGGATGCAGGCCGAGAGGTGGTCGAGCTCGGGGCCGAACTGGTCGTGCTCGGCGCGGGTGCGGCTGCGCTCGGCCTCGTCGGGCAGGCGCAGGCGCCAGGTCATGGGCGCGTCGTAGCCGAAGGCGGGCTCGAGCAGGACGGCGCCCTCGGTGCCCACCACGTGCAGGCGGTTGTCGCCGAAGGCGTCGAAGCTGCAGACGAAGCTCGCCAGCCGGTCCCCGGGGAACTGCAGCGTCACGGCGACGCTCGTGTCGCTGTGGGCGAAGCGTGGGTCGGCGATGCGCGTGCCGAACGCCGTGGCGCGGACGGGCTCGTCGCCGAACAGCAGGCGCGCGGCGTTGATGCAGTAGACGCCGATGTCGTACAGTGGGCCGCCGCCCTCGTCGTGGGGCTTCAGGCGGATGTCGCCCGGGCGGACGCGCTGGCTGAACGTGGCCGAGAAGTAGCGGGGCTCGCCGATCTCCTTGCGGATGCGCTCGCGGACGTCGAGCGTCGTGGGGTCGAAGTGGAGCCGGTAGGCGATCATCAGGCGGACGCCGTGGTCGTCGCAGGCCTCGTGCATGCGGTCGCACTCGGCCTCGGTCACCGCCATGGGCTTCTCGCAGAGCACGTGGACGCCGTGCTGCGCGGCGAGCACCGTCTGCTCGCAGTGGAGGTGGTTGGGGGTGGCGATGTAGACGGCGTCGACCCGGCCGGAGGCGAGCAGCGCCGGCAGGCCGTCGTAGTCGGTGGTCTCGACGCGGTAGCGCTGGCCGAGCGCCTTCGCCTTGTCGGGGTCGCCGGTGACGATGGCAGCGAGCTCGCTGCGCTCGGCCCGCGCGAACGCGGGGAGCATGGCGGACTGTGCGATGTGACCCGCGCCGACGACGGCGTAGCGGACCTTCTGTAGCGGCTCGGCCATGGTGGCGCCCTCCCTGTGGCGATCGCGTATGTCGCCCGGCGCCGCGCGTGTCAGCGCTCCTGCTCGAAGTCGCGGAGCAGCTCCGGCAGCGGACGCAGCGTGGCCGCCTGCGCCTCCTCCGCGATCCGCGCCGACACGGCCGCCAGCCCCTTCCGGGCGCCCGGCGACGGCCAGACGCGCAGCACCTGGACGAGCTCGGCCGACAGCCCCGGCTCGAGGCCGCCAAGCGCCGCGCGCACCGCCGCCCGCGTCCCGGCCACCGCGGCGGCGGGGCGCCGGGCGAGGCGCTCGGCGAGGGCCCAGACGTCGCCCTGGAAGGTGTCGGCCGGCAGCACCCGGGTGACGAGGCCCCAGGCGAGCGCCTGCTCGGGGCGGATCGCCTCGGCGAGCAGCAGCAGCTCCAGCGCGCGGGCGGCGCCGATCAGGCGCGGCAGCCGCTGTGTGGCGCCGAACCCCGCGACCACGCCGCCCAGCACCTCGGGCTGCGCGAGGTGGACGTCCGCCCGGTCGGACGCGAGCAGCAGGTCGCAGACCAGCGCCAGCTCCATCCCGCCGCCGAAGGCCGGCCCGTCGATGGCGGCGACGGTGACCTTGTCGCAGCGCTCGAGCGCGTCGGTGGCGGCGCGCAGGTTGAGCATGGCCGCCGGCTCCGCGAGGGCGGGGCGGTCGAGCAGGCGCCGGAGCGGCCACACCCAGCGCAGCAGGGCGACGGCGGCGCGCACGCCCGCGGCCGTCCAGCGCGCGGGCCACGGCGGCGCCCAGGCGGCGAGGCGCTGGCCCTGCTCGGGGTCCATCATCCGCGGGTAGCGGCCGGGCGGGCCGCCGAGCACGACGACGCGCACACCGTCGTCCGCCACCACCCGGTCGACGGCGGCGCGGAGCAGGGCCAGGCCGCGGGCGTCCATCCGGTCGAGGTCCGACGCATGGCGGATCCACGCCACCGCGCCGCGCCGCTCCACGACGACGGTGGTGGGCTCCACCTAGCCCTCCGGCAGCGGGCTGAGCGCGTCCATCAGCGTGCGCGTGGCGGCGGGGAAGTGGCGGGCCAGGGCGTTGGCCCGCGGCCAGATGACGCGCGCCGCGCCGCGGTCGGCCGCGCGGCGCACGACGTGGGCGAGCTGCTCGGCCGTGCCGCTCGGCTGCAGGCGCACCACCAGGCCCTGGTAGTGGTCGAGCGCGGCCCGGGCCATGTCGGTGTCGCCGATGATGCCCGGGTACACCGTCACCACGCGGACCTTCGTGTCGCGCAGCTCGCCGCGCAGCGCCTCCGACGCCGCGGCGAAGCCGGCCTTGCCGGCGTTGTACCAGGTCATGCCCGGGGTGGGCGCCAGCGCGGCCATCGACGAGATGTTGACGATGGTGCCGGCGTCGCGCGCCAGCATGCCGGGCAGGACGGCGTGGATGAGGCGCAGTGGGGCGAGGAGGTTGGTGAGGACGGAGCGCTCGGCTGCGGCCACATCGACGAGGTGCGTGCGCCCGACGACCTGGAGCCCGGCGTTGTTCACCAGCACGTCGACGGGCCCGAGCGCGGCCTCGGCCTCGGGGAGGAAGTCGGCGGCGTGCTCGGGGTCGGCCAGGTCGTGGGCCGCGACGTGGGTGCGGACGGGCAGCGAGGCGGCCAGGGCCTCGAGCCGGTCGCGGCGGCGGGCGACCAGCGTGAGGTCGGCGCCAGCGGCGGCCCAGGCGCGAGCCAGGGCCTCGCCGATGCCGGACGAGGCGCCGGTGACGACGACGTGGGGGCGAGCGGGCTCGGTCATGGGGACAGCTCCTCGGACGGGGGCAGGGGCAGCCCGAGCAGCCGCAGGCCGCTGCGGACGACGTGGCGCTCGAGGCGCGCGGCGTGGGCCGGGTCGGACGGATCGGCGCCGAGCAGGCGTTGGTGCACGCCGGGCTCGATCAGCGGCTCGGCCAGCAGGCCGTAGAACGCGAGCACCGCCACGCCGCAGTCGACCTCGGCCGGGATGCGCCCCGCGGCCTGCTGCGCCTCGAGGAAGGCGACGGCGGCGCGCACGGGGCCCTCGTAGGCCTGGGCGAGCAGCGCCGGGTCGTAGCCTTCGGGCTGCAGCTGGGCCCAGACCATGATGCGCATCGGGCGCGGGTCGGCGAGCAGGGCGCGCGCGACGTGGCGGAGGAAGCGGGCGACGGCGGCCGGCAGGTCTCCGCCCTGCGGCGCGCACAGCGCCTCGGTGGCGATGGCGGCGAGGCGCTCGTGGAGCACCTGCACCACGCGGCCCCACAGCGCCTCCTTGCTGCCGAAGTGGTAGCTCGGCAGCGCCAGGTTGACGCCGGCGGCTGGCAGATGGCGCGGGTGGTGGTGCCGGCGTAGCCGCGCGCGGCGAACACGTCGAGCGCGGCCTCGAAGGCGGTCGCGGGTCTGGGCGCCGCGGCGGTCGCCGTCGGCGGGTTGGTCATCTGATTCAATCATCTGACCAATGGCGTCAGCGCGGGGCAGACCGACCGTCCACCCTCACCGAGGCGGCATCGTAATTGCGGGCGGAGCCGGCGGACGCCGCGCGGGAGCAAGCCGGGTCGAGTGAGACACCCGCGGGAGGGTATGCCCTCGATCGCACATGGACCCGTTTCCGGGGCCGTGGGGCGGCGGGAGCGCTCGAGAGTGACGGTTGCATCGTCGCGGCGCCCGCCGGGTGTGCGATCGAGGGCGGCTTACCTCCCCGAGGTGTGCCAGCCGACCTGGCTTACCTGGGGGCATGCGGGTGCGGATTGTGCTGACGGGCGAAAGGGGACTATTGGCGGGCAGGCGCTGAGCAGATCCGTCGACGATGCCGGCTGGCTGAGCCTGACCGACGAGGTCCCCGCCCGGCGGCACCGTAGGAATGGTCGTCCGCCCGGCTTCGCACGGGCGAACGCCAGTTCCCATCACCATGGCGCGTGCTCGCACGACAGGAAGCGCCATGCGACCGCAGCTCATGGCGGTTGAGCCTCGGCAAGCGGCCGCATCGCGCTCCCGCCGGCTCCGCTCGCGCAATTGTGCTGACGGGCGAAAGGGGACTTATTGGCGGGCAGGCGCTGAGCAGATCTGGCGACGATGCCCGCTGGCTGCGCCTGACCGACAGGGTCCCCGCCCGGCGGCACCGTAGGAATGGTCGTCCGCCCGGCTTCGCACAGGCGAACGCCAATTCCCATCACCATGGCGCGTGCTCGCACGACGGGAGCGCCATGCGACCGCGAGCTCTTGGCGGTTGAGCCTCGGCAGGCGGCCGCATCGCGCTCCGGCCGGCTCTGCGCAACGACAACTATTCCTCCCTCGACGACAACTAGAACTCCCCACGGGGTTGTAGTTGTCGTCAATCTCTGGGCCTCACCTCCGTGGTTCCGAGTGGGACGGGGGTCCGGGGGGGCGACCAGAGGGGCGTCGTCCCGAGCGTCAGCGAGGGTCGACGCCCCGCCGGGAGGCCCCCCGCTTGTCTCCAGAGCCGTCACCGGCGTTCCGACAGTCGCCCCTGCCCCCACCGCCGGCGTGTCGGCATCCGCTCCCGCCTCCGTCCGCATGCCCTTCATCCGCTCGCGAGCCTCCTCGTTCCGCACGCTCCCGCCCGTCAGCTCCAAGATCGTCGCGTGGTGGACGAGCCGGTCTACCGCCGCTGCCGTCGTCATCGCATCCTTGAAGATGCGGTCCCACTGCGAGAACACCAGGTTGCTGGTGATCATCACGCTCCGCCGTTCGTACCGCTCCGCCAGGAACGTGAACAGGACCTCCATCTCCTCACGGTCCTGCTGGATGTACCCGATGTCGTCCAGGACGATGACGTCGAAGCCGTCCAGCTGCCGCAGCGCCTTCTCGAGCTCCAGCCCGCGCCGCGCCGCCAGCAGCCGCTGCACCAGCGCGAACGCCGGTACGAACAGCACCGAGTGGCCCCGCCGCACCAGCTCGTGGCCGATCGCTGCCACCACGTGCGTCTTCCCCCGCCCGGGCAGGCCGAAGAGCAGCACGTTCTCGCCGCGCTCCACGAACCCGCCCTCGCACAGCGAACCCAGCACCCGCCGCACAGGCACCGGCAGTCGCCCCTGGTCCAGCGTCGCCAGCGTCTTGTCGCTGGGCAGCTGCGACTGCTTCACGAGGCGCTCGATCCGCCGACGCTTCCGCTCGGCCAGCTCGATCTCCAGCAGGTTCGACAGGTACTGCTCGAACGACCAGCCCGAGCGCTCCGCAGTCGCCGTGAGCTCGCGATAGTTCGCCGCCACGCCGGGCAGCTTCAGCGCTCGGAGCATCGCCTGCAGGCCCGCAGTCATGGCGCCACCCCCATCGACAGCAGGCCGTCGTACTCGGTCAGCACGACCTCCTCGATCGCCACCGACGGCACCACCGGCTCCGCCGGCTGCACGCTCGCCCGCACCTGCTCCGCGTCGAAGGGCTCGCCCCCGTCGAGCATCTTCGACAGGACCGCCTCCACCTCCGACTCCATCGTCGACGCCGCCAGGTGCAGGATCCGCAGGTACTGCACGTCTGCGTCCCGCGCGCTCCGCCACGCCATCAGCGCGTCGTACGTCCGCCGGAACACCAGCGTCGGGAACAGCTCTTCACGGTACTTGTACCGGGCGAACGCGCCAGGACGCCGCACCAACGACCAGATCATGTGCCGGTAGTCGATCTGGTGCCCGTTGCGCCCCCGCTGCCGCTCGATCGTCAGCTGGTGCTTCTGTGCGTACCAGACCTCCAACCGTTCGTCGTAGACCCGCACACGGACCGTCTCCCGCATCAGCCTCGACGGCACCGAGTACGTGTTCCCCTTCACGCGGATCGTGCTCCACGTGGTCACCCACACCGACTCCTCGGTGTACTCGGGCAGCCACGACTTCGGGCCCGGTCGCAGCAACGCACGCTCTTCCACCAGGCGCTCTCCACGCGCCTGGTTCGTCCGCTCGCACAGCCAGCCGAGCCACTGCTCGTAGGCTTCCACCGACGCGAAGTCCCGCGAGGCGGGCCGCAGCAACAGGTGCTGTTCGATCCGGCGCTTCATCGCCCCGTTCAGCGATTCCACGTCACCGTTCTGCTCCTTCTGCCCGATCGCGATCGTGCGTGCCTTCATACCGACGTGCGTCATCAGCACCAGGTAGTCCTGGTTGAACGAACGTTTACCCGAGCCCACGTCGTGCGTCGCCGCCGTCGAGTTGTCCGTCTGGTGCCACTCAGGGACCCCGCCCAGCTGTTGCACCGCCCGCTGCACGCCCCGCTTCAGCGCCGGCAGCGACTCCGAGCGGCACACGCTCAGCCACGACCAGTTCGAGTACGGCAGCACGCAGTGGCACAGCAGGTGCGGGAACGGCACACCCGCGATCGTGATCTGCAGCTCGTTCGCGTTGGTGAAGTCCGTCTGCATCGCCTCGGCCGGCCGGTGTTCCTGGGCGAAGTACACGCGCTTCTCCGGCCCCTTCAGCGCCCGCCATTCCTTCATCCGACGCTGCAACGACCGCAGGTGCCTCGGGCTGTACCGCTCGGGATCCTCCTCCACGAGGTGGTCCAGCAGGGCCTTCGCCTCCAAGCCCGGCGCCGCCTCCAGCCGCGCCTCGATCTCCGGCCACGTCTGCTCGAACGGGTTGTCGCGCGTCCTCCAGCTCCGAGGGCCAGCGGGCTCGGCAGACGGCACCGTCCCGAGGTCGCGGTACTTCCCTGCCGTCTTCCGGTCCATCCCCGCCTTCATGGCAGCCTTCTGCAGGCTCGATCCCTTGCTCAACTCGCTCATCAGCTTCCTCACCTGCGCGTCGGTGACCACCGCTCTCGCCTCCGCGAGTGCCAGCTACCGCGCGCCGTCAGGTGGGGATTTCTAGTTGTCGTCGGTGGGGAATCCTAATTGTCGTTCAGCACCGGCTCCGCTCGCGCAATTGCGCGAGCAAAGCCGATGGGATTCCTGCCCTATTAACGAGGTTGCTCTTGCGTGACCAGGAACCGGGAAGCCATTTCGGCGCGCACGCGCTGGTAGTAATTGCGGGCGGAGCCGGCGGACGCCGCGGGGAGCAAGCCGGGTCGAGTGAGACACCCGCGGGAGGTATGCCCCCCCTCGATCGCACAGTTGGACCCGTTTCCGGGGCGTGGGGGCGGCGGGAGCGCTCGAGAGTGACGGTTGCATCGTCGCGGCGCCCGCCGGGTGTGCGATCGAGGGGGGCTTACCTCCCGGAGGTGTGCCGCCGACCTGGCTTACCTGGGGGCATGCGGGTGCGGATTGTGCTGACGGGCGAAAGGGGACTATTGGCGGGCAGGCGCTGAGCAGATCCGTCGACGATGCCGGCTGGCTGCGCCTGACCGACAGGGTCCCCCGCCCGGCGGCACCGTAGGAATGGTCGTCCGCCCGGCTTCGCACGGGCGAACACCAATTCCCATCACCATGGCGCGTGCTCGCGACGGGTGGCGGGCAAGCGCTGAACTGATCTGGCGACGATGCCGGCTGGCTGCGCCTGACCGTCCCCCGCCCGGCGGCACCGTAGGAATCAGTACGGGCCGTCGGGACACCAGCGTCGTCGTCGGCCGAGGTATGCTCCCCGTCGTCGGGGCGGGGCGTGGCTCCCGGCCCACGAAGCTCCGCGAGGACCATGCACACCTACTGCCGCCTCGCGGCCACGGCCACACCGTCCTCGTCGTCCCCCCGTTCCGCGCCGCCCGCCGCGGTGCGGGCCACAGTCCCTCGAGGCCGGCGGCCAGCGCATCACCGTCGCCGCGGGCGGCGGCACCGTCACCGCCGACCCCGCCGACCCCACGCTCGTCGGCGTCCAGCCGGGCGGGGACCCGGGCGCCTGGCGCCTGTCCACCGCGCGGTTCGCCTGCGCCTGGCCGCCCGGCTTCGCCGTCCACTCGCTGCCCGAGCCGCCGGGCTTCGAGCTCCACGGCCCGGACCGCGCCAACGTCTTCGTCCAGGGCCCGTTCCCGGGCCAGCGCCTACCGGATCTGGCCCAGGCCGTGGCTCGGGGCAGCCCGGATCGTCGCGCACGGCGACCAGGCCGACGTCCTGGATCGACGTCGCCTGACCACGGCCTGGCGAGCTAACCAGCGCCTGCTCCGCGCCGACGGCGCCGGCGACGCCTTCTTCCTGGTCACCGGCCAGGCCCCGGCGCCGGGCGCCCGCGACGTGTCCGACGCGGCGACCCTCGTCGCGACGACCCTGGCGCCCCGCTAGCGGGCCAGCGGCGGGATCGTCAGCTTCTGCCCGATGCGCAGCACGTTGGCCTGCACGCCGTTGGCCTCCTGGATCGGTCGGCCAGCGACGAGTTGCCGTAGTACGCGTAGGCCAGGTACGCTGAAGCGTGTCGCCCTTCTGCACGGTGTGGACGGCCCCGCGCTTGCGCACGAGCAGCTCCACCCCGGACGTGTCGACGCGCGCCACCCCGGGGACCCCGGCCGCCGCCCGCTCCGCCGCCCGCCGCTGCCGGAACGCACTTCAGCACCGCGCCGGTGATGTTCGGCCAGTCGCCCGCGACGGCGGTGTGAGCCCGTCGGCCGGCAGCTCGCGGTCCAGCCGCCAGCGCCGCCTGCACCGCCGCCTTCAAGCGACGCCGGGTCCACCGGCGCGGGCGGCGGTGCCGGCGCCACGACCGGCGCGGGCTCCGGCTCGACCACCGGCGCCGGCTCGACCACCGGCTCCGGCTCGACCACCGGCGCCGGCGCGACGGCCGCCGGCGCGACGGCCGGCGCCGCCACGGGCTCGGGCGCCGGCTCCAGCAGCGGCTCCATCGCGGGCTCGACCTGCGGCGAGGTGTCGGTGGCCCCGAGCACCAGCGACCCGACGATGAACGCGCTCGCCAGCACCGACACCGCGGCCGTCGCCCAGGCCCACTTCCGGACCTCGCGCTCGAGCTGGGTGATCTGCCCCGACTGCTGCGCGTTCTCGGACCGCAGCCGCCGCGCCTCGAGGCGCAGCGCCTTGACCTCGCTCGGGTCGCGCGGCCCCTCGCTGCCCGTCACCTCGGCGCGCCCCGCGGTGCGCTCGGCCCGCAGGTGCTCCTCGACGGCCTCGCGCAGCATCCGCGGCACGGCGACGCCGCACCGGACCGCCTCGTCGAGCGCACCCAGCGCCGAGGTCCAGTCCTGCTCCGCCACGAACACGCGCGACAGCATCAGGCGCGCGTCACCGTCGTCGGGCGCCATGCACAGCAGCATCTGCAGGCGCTCCCGCGCCAGGCGCAGGTGCCCCTCCTGCGCATAGCGCAGCGCCTCGTTGTACAGCGACGCCAGCGGATCGAGGCCCGCCAGCTCGGCCGCCTCCCGCAGCGCGCGCGGGACCCCGCCCGGCGGGACCTCCTGGTCCGCGTGGCTGGCCCGCCCGGCGTCCTGGAAGTCGAACGCGTCGCGGTGGCCCGGTTCGGGCGCGCTCATGGGATCGACACCGATCATGCGACACCACAAGGCTGCTGGGGGCAGCAGCTCCGTGCGGAGGGGAGGGGGAGGGGACGAAGGGGAGGAGCGAGGAGAGCGGCGGGGAGGGAGCGGGGAGGACGCCGTCAGCGTCCATGCGGGGTTGTATACCATGCAGACCGTATTCGCCAGCATCGAGCGCAGGTCTCGGGCCGAACCCCGGGGACCGACCGCGATCGCGCGGCCGTCACCGCTCGGTTACCGACGCCGACGCGATCCCCCGGTGGACCGCGCGAGGATCGTCACCGCGCCAGCTTCCGCCGCGGCGCGCGCCGCTGCGCGACCGCCCCGCCCTCGGGCCGCGCGATCGTCAGGCACTCGACGTGGGAGGTGTTCGGGAACATGTCGAACACGTCGACCTCGTCGAGCGCGTAGCCGGCCGCCCGCAGCTGCGCGAGATCGCGACCCATCGCTGTCGGGTTGCAGGACACGTAGGCGATCGCCCGGGGCTGCAACCCGCCGATCGCCTCGATCACACCGGGCTCGAGCCCGCGCCGCGACGGATCGACCACCACGCAGGGCCCCGTGCCCTGGAAGCGCGGCGCGATCTGCTGCAGCACGTCGACCACCTTCCCGGTGGTGAACTCCGCCGGCACGCGGTTCATCCGCGCCGCCTCGCGCGCCCGCGTCACCGCGCCCTCGATCTCCTCGACCCCCAGCGCGAAGCCCGTCTGGCGCGCCGCGAGCAGCGTGATCCCGCCCACGCCGCAGTACAGGTCGACGAGCGCCTCGCCCTCGGTCAGCGCCAGCCGCTCGACGGTGCGCGCGTAGAGCACCTCCGCGACCGACGGGTTGGTCTGGAAGAAGTCGCCCGGCCCCACCCGGTAGACGAGGTCGTTGAGCCGCTCCTCGATCCACTCCCGCCCGGCGAGCGGCAGCGTGCCCACGACCCCCTGGTCGTCGCGGGCGAAGATGGCGTTGCCCGGGCCGTCGTTGAGGTGCAGCCACACCCCGACCACCGCGCTCACGCCGCGCCCCAGCTCCTCGGCGAGGTCCTGCAGCGCCTTGTCGCGCCGCGCCGCCACGAGCGTGACCAGCACCTCGCCGGTCGTCCGGCTCGCGCGCAGGACGGCGGACCGCAGCACCCCCCGCCCGTTCTCGTACGGTTGGATGCCGAGCTGCAGGGTGTGGTGCGCGAGCGACACCATGGTCTTGCGCAGGATCGGCGCAGCGACGTGGCAGTCGGGGATGGGGACGATCTCGCGCGTGTGGCGCGCCCAGGCCCCGATCCGCGCGCGCCCGGTCATCGGGGAGACGCCGAAGCCCACCTTCACGACGTAGCGGAAGCCGGTCAGCCCGTCGGGAGAGGGGGTGCTGGGCGCGAGGGGGACGTCGTCGAGGCCCGCGTCGTCGAGCGCCTTGCGGACCAGCGCGCGGCGCGCGAGGTCCTGCCCGTCGGCGTCGAGGTGCATGAGCGGGCAGCCGCCGCACGGGCGGTACTTCTCGCAGATGGGCTCCACGCGGTGCGGATCGGGCTGGTCGCTCGACGCCCACTCGCCGTGGGCCTGGTTCGCGCCCTGGTGGCCGAGCCGCACCCGCGACGCCTCGCCGGGGATCCCGCCCCACACCACGAGCGGGATCCGCCCGGGGACCACCACCTCTGCCTCGCCACGCGGCAGCCAGCGCTGCGGGGTGACCGTCACGGTCCGCGCCATCGCGGCCCCTCCGTCGTCCGAGCGACGCGCGTAACCCCGTGGGGCGCACGGGGCCCGTGCCAAGCACGTGCAGCCGGTGCGGCTGGGCCGCACCGGCTGCGCTCACGCCGCCCAGACGGGCTTGGTGAGCAGATCGGTCTGCAGGATGGTCTCGACCAGCGACACCCGCGGCGTCTGCGTCCCCGACCCCACCGGGGTCGCGGCGATCAGGTTCCGCAGGGTCCGCGGCACCGCGTACGGGTCGTCGAAGATGGCCGACCCGATCTCGAAGCACGGGATCCCGAGGTTGGCCGCCGTGTCCCGGACGCAGCGGTCCCGATCGGTCCCCGAGACCTTGAGCAGGCCGAAGGCCACCGGGGCCAGGCCCGCCTCGCGGACGGCCTTCGAGAACTCGCTCGCCTGCTCGTCGCCGATGAAGACGAACAGCGCGTCCTCGTCGGCCCCGAGCGCGTGCTTGGCCAGCGTCTTCACGCCCGCGCCGTAGTCGGTGCCGCCACCGGCCCGGATCCCCCGGAACGCAGTGGCCACGCCGACCGACGAGGCGTGCTTGATCTGGACCTCCCGCCCGGCCGTGTTGAACACCGCCACGTGGAGCTTGTCGAGGGGGAACCCGCCGAGCAGGCGCGTCACGTAGGTGACGGCCGACTCGATGGCCTGCGTCATCGACGCCGAGATGTCGACGAAGAAGTAGATCCGCAGCCCGCGCGCGACCTCCGCCACGGCCTTGCCGACCGCCGCGTCCGCCGCCTCGACGAGCTTGTCGCGGACCTGCTGGCTCGCGACCCGCTTGGCGATGTTCGCCGAGCGCTGGTTCTCCGCCGCCGCGACCGCGGCCGTCCACCGGTCCTTGATCGCCGCCACCTCGAGCAGCCCGAGGTCCTCGAGCGTCGGGGTGAGGATGACGAGGTCGGTGTCCGACAGCGAGCGCGCCTCGATCGCGGCCGCGACGATCGCCCGGGTCAGCCCCAGCGACGGGGGCACGAGGCCCACGATGCGCTTGAAGCTCGGGCGGGTCGCCACGATGCGGTCGCAGATCTCGGCCTCACCGAGGTCGGCCCACGACTCCGCCGCCGCCACCGCCGCGCCGATCAGCAGCTGCCGACGCCCATCGGGCGCCTGCTTCTGCTTCCAGCGCAGCGTCTCGAAGAACGCCGGCGTGGTCGGGCGGTACCCGATGCGCTGCGCGAGCGCCATGACGGTCGTGCGGAACCCCGCCTTGACCAGGCCCTCGAGCATCTTCGGGTTGGCCTCCCGGTGCCGCAGCCACTTCTCGACCGCCTTGGGCCAGCGACCGAGCGGCGCGTTGCGCGCCGAGCGGCCGAACCCGAGCTCGCGGTTGATGGCCGCGACGCCCGGCAGGCTCAGGAGGTCCCCGACCCGGAGCAGGAGCTTCGGGTTGAGGTCGTGGCCGTCCTTGCGACGGATGAGGAGCATGGCCTCGCCCACGTCGCGGAAGTCGTCGTCGTGGAGGACGACGGTCCCGTCGGCGTCGCGGACCGGCTCACCGAACCGGCTCTGGACGAGCATGAAGGCGGCGAGCGCGACCTTCAGGTCGCGGTGCTCGCGGGCGAACGCCCAGGACGCCCAGCGCGCCGAGAACTCGTTGTCGAGCGCCCAGACGCTGGCGATCTGCCGCCACACCCACACCGCGACCTCGGGGAAGAGCCCCGGGGCGCGGTACTCGCCGACGACGCGGCCGCGCGCGTCGAAGACCTGGCCCTGCTCGCGCAGGACGCCGAGCTCGACGCGGTTGCTGCCCTTGCCCGCCTTCACGAGCTGGTACACGACCTTGCGGCCGTCGACCTCCTTGGTGATCACGGGGGCCCAGCGGACGCCGATCGGGTCGCCGGGGGCCGGGGTCACGATGCCCGGCCGGTTGTGGACCATGTGGTCGGTCTGGGCGAGGAGCGTCTGGACGACGCGCTCCGCCGGACCGAGCGCCTCGACGCGCGGATCACGGTGCACGGGAGCCTCCTTCGGGCGGGTGGCCCGAGAGGAGGGGCCACCGAGGGGGAAGCGTGGGAGAGACGGCGGAGCAGGAGTCGAACCTGGCGTTGGACCGGGGTTGCAATCCGGTGCCCGACCGTCGGGCCTCTCCGCCGAGAGATGAGGTTTGCGCGTGGTGGCTCCCTCGAGGTCGAGGTCGAGGTCGAAGTCGAGGTCGAGGTCGAGGTCGAAGTCGAGGTCGAAGTCGAGGTCGATCTCGAGGTCGAGGTCGAGGTCGAGGTCGAGGTCGATCTCGAGGTCGAGGTCGAGGTCGATCTCGAGGTCGAGGTCGAGGTCGATCTCGAGGTCGAGGTCGATCTCGAGGTCGAGGTCGAGGTCGAGGTCGATCTCGAGGTCGATCTCGAGGTCGAAGTCGAGGTCGAGGTCGAGGTCGAGGTCGATCTCGAGGTCGAGGTCGAGGTCGAAGTCGAGGTCGACCTCGCTCTCGCTCTCGCTCTCGCTCTCGCTCTCGCTCTCGCTCTCGCTCTCGCTCTCGCTCTCGCTCTCGCGCAGTGAGTGGAGTGGACGGGGTAGGAGTCGAACCTACGTTTCGCGTGTGTGCCCGCGCGCGGTGCCCCCGTGGGCCGGGGGCGAGGGGTGGGGCATGAAGCTCTTTCGAGCCGGGTTTACTGCCCGGTGTCCGAACCGTCGGACGTCCCGCCCATGACTGTCTTAAATTCTACCGTCGCGGATGCGGCGCCCCGGGACCATCCGTGCCTCGGTCCCGGGACGCCGACGACCGCCGGCAGGGGCGGGGCGCGCTCGCGTGGGAACGACGCGAGGCGCCTCGGATTACGACTGGCGCGTGCGCGCCGAAATGTGCTGAAGGAAGAGAACCAGGAAGGAGAGTGCGGGAGGCAGGAGTCGAACCTGCAGTGCGTGTGTGCCCGTCGGAGAGCCCGGCGGGAAGTCCGGGCGAGGAGAGAGGCAATTGGCTCTTCGATGAAGGAAGCGTTGAATTTCCCTTGCCCAACCCTAGGCGACTCCCGCGAGAAGACATGAAGAGGTCAGCATGAAACGGTCAGCAGAGTGGGGCCGGAGACAGGATTCGAACCTGCAATCGCTTGTGTGCCCGATCGGGGGCCCGGTCGCGCCGGGCGAGTGGTGGGGCATCGTGCTCTTTCGAGCCGGATTAACGTTCCGGTGCCTTTACCAATTCGGCTACTCCGGCCATGTGAACGTGCGATCCGAGACGGAGGCGTGGGACTCGAACCCACCCAGCCCGAGGGCGCCTGGGTTACGGCCAGGTGCGGCTCACCAGCTCCGCGGCCCTCCGTAGGGGATGACGACTGGAAACGACGAAGCCCCCTCGGGACGGATCCGGAGGGGGCTTCGGTGAGGCCGTGGGTGACGGCTTCAGCTCGAGGCTTCCCTCGCGGGTCCCTTCGGCGCCAGGCATCGGCCGGTCGCCACGTACTCGGCCTCGACCCGGGGCGCCGATCCGCGCGGCGTCCCCTGGGGGAGCGGCGTGACCGTGGCGACCTCGGGCGGCGTCGAGACCGGCTCGCGCGACGCCTCCGGCGGGCGGGACGGCGGCCGCGACACGGGCGGCCGCGACGGCGCGGGCGACGGCCGCGACGACGGCGGGTGCGGCGTCTGGGCCCGGGGGGTGGCGCGCAGCGGCGCCGGGAGCGTCGCGTGGGGCTCGGCGTCGTCGCCGCCGGCGGCCAGGCGGGTGCGCTTGTCGTAGTTGCCGAGGATGGCGCTCGTGAAGCCGAAGTCGGTGATGGCGACGAGCACCAGCGGGTGGCGGTCGGACGTGTTGCGCGTCTGGTGGAAGATCCAGCGGGGGACGAAGGCGACGTCGCCCTCGCGCACCACCTGCCAGGTCTCGCCCACCAGCACCTCGCCCTCGCCCTGGACGATCACGAAGATCGACTCGTGGGCGTGGCGGTGGCGCTCGTTGTTGGCGCCCGGCGCGATGCGCACGATGCGCGGGTCCATCGTCTGCAGCTCGGGGAACCCGAGCTTCGCGACGGTGAAGTCGATGTTGAGCCGCTCGTTGCGGTTGGCGTACGCCGTGGGGTGCGGCCCCACGGCGTCGGTGACGAAGCGGCGCGGATCGGCGTCGGCCCCGAGCGCGACGCGCGCCCGGACCTTGGCGATCATCCCGAGCAGGATCTCGACGGCGGCGGCCACGGCGACCTCACAGGACCCGGTCGGCGCGCGCGGGGTCGGCCGCCCGCTCGCCGAGCCAGTCCCAGAAGGCGCTGCGGCAGCTGAGCGCCTTGATCATCCCGCGCCGCAGCTCGGCCCGCCCCGCGTCGGAGCCCGCGAACGAGGTGGCGATCTCGTTGAGGGTGGCCTGGTGGTGGTCGTCGATCGCCGTGTGCAGCGGGAAGAACACGGTGTCGTGCGGGTCGAGCCCGAGCCCGTCGATGGCGCGGACGAACGGCAGGTACATCGTGCTCACGATGTTCTCGGTGCCGAGCCCGAGCGCGCCGACGGCCTCGGCCGGCGAGCCGTTCGACAGCGCGCCGAGGAACAGCTCGCGCCAGCAGACCACCTGGTCGGCCTCGGTCCGCCCGTCGTCCTCGACGCCGAGCGCGGTGCAGAACCGGCGGAACAGCACGGGGTGCGGCTGCCCGACGATCCATTCCTCGCGGACGCCGATGTCGGCGAGCGCCGAGAGGTCCTCGCCCGAGTAGACGCCGGCCTCCTCGGTGAGGTTCTCGAGGAGGGCCTGCCGGTGGGCGGGCTGCTCGAGGCGCGACATCACGGTGGTGAGGTAGCGCGGGAAGTGCCGCGAGTACCCGTAGTAGTGGCGGGCGAAGTCGGCCAGCGCCCAGCGCACGTCGGGGAGGTCGCCCTCGCCGAGCGCCCGCAGGTAGGGGTGCCGCACGGCGCGGTGGTCGAGGGCCTCGACGCACAGCTGCGCCACGTAGGCCGCGCCCGTGGGCTCGCCGGTGCCGAGCCGCGCGACGGTGTCGAGCAGGGAGCGCAGCTCCGCCGGCGCGACCGCCAGCGCCGAGACGATGGCGACCCGGTCGATGCGGCGCGCGCGGGTGTCGGTGCGCGCCACGACCGTGTGGGCCGGCGCGCCGTCGACCAGCGCCGCGTCGCCCACGAGCTCGCCCGGGCCCATCCAGCGGGGCCCCCGCCTCGAGGCGCTCGACCTCGCCCTGCTCGATGAGGTAGACGTGGTCGTCGGGACGGCCCTGGGTCACCAGCGCCTGGCCCGGCCCGAACTGCTGCACCACGCCCAGCTCGCACACGGTCTTCTGCGCCGCAGCGGAAAGACGAAGCAGCCACGGATGGCTCGGCAACGAAGTCATGCTCCCCCCATCGGCCCCACACCAGCCGGACGGCTCCGCTAAGTTTGCCGTAGGCATAGTGTGCCCTGGGTACGAGGAGTTTGCCACGTCACGCTTCGTCGTCGGTGAACCGATGGAACCACGCGGACTTCGTCTACGGCGAGCGCCTCGCCGATCCCCAACACCTGCCAACGGGGTACCGGGTGGCGTGCCGAGACGATCCGCGGCGGCCGCCCGGTTTGACGTGGGGCGCGCGCGCGCCGCAGCGGGCCATCGGCGGAGGAAGGCGCGCGCCGGCGGGGAATCCCCGCCTAGCGGATGCGGACGCCGCTGGACCAGGCGATGCCGCCGTCCACCTGGACGACCCGCACGTAGAGCAGATCGCCGGCCCGCGCCGCGGTGGCGATCTCGGCGAACAGCAGCGCGCTGCCCTCCCCCCGGCGCGAGCCGACGACGCCGTCGCGGCCGACGAGCTCCACCCGGTCGATCGGCGCCGTCCCGACCACCCGGACCGTCGCCACGGCGCGCTCGGCCGCTGGCGCCTCGCCCCCCATCGCCACGCCGGCCACGTCGAAGCGGAGCACGATGCGCGGGCCGTTCGTGGCGTAGACGTGGCGGGCCCGCAGCGTGGCCAGCACCGAGGCGCGGGTGGGCTCCGCGCCGACCAGCGCCACCAGGCCGCCCTGGCCGCCGACCAGCTGGGACAGCCCGGGGTGGCCGTCGTGGCCGTCGGTGCTGCCGATGACGCCGAAGTCGGCGCCGCCCGCGAGCTGCCGGTCGACGAACGCCTCGGGCACGGTGTCGTAGATGACGCCGGGCAGGTCGGGCGACTCGCTCTGCCCGTGCACCGAGGCGATCTCCACGACGGGCTCCAGCACGGGGTCCATCGGCACCGACCAGTCCACCGCGACGGGCCCGCCGGCCGGGTGGTGGCGCACCACCACCGCGGGCTGCCCCGCGAGGGCGGCGTGCAGCTCGGCGGGCTCGTCGTACCGCGGGTCGAGGCTCGAGGGCCACGGGCGCCGCGCGGCGTCGAACCACAGGACGTGGCGGTGCCCCCACACCCAGCTCGTCCACTCGTAGCCGTGGAGCGCGACGAAGGCGCCGGGCGCGTTGGCGGCCTCGACGGCGTCGAACTCGGCGGCGACCAGCGCCGGCGCGGCGTCGAGGAACCGCATGCCCCAGTGGTCGTGGTCGGTGAGCGCCACGACGTCGAGGCCAGCGACCTCGCGGGCGTAGCGGAGCACGTCGGCCGGGGCGCCGGTGCCGTCGGAGCGGGCGGTGTGGACCTGGAGGTCGCCCCACAGCAGGCCCTCCGCGCCGTCGCGCGCCACGAGCGGGTTGCTGCGGGTGGCCATCCCCCCGAGCGCGACCTGCACGGTGTGGATGCCCGGCGCCGCCACCGTGACGGGCACCCGGGCGAGGCCGTCGGGGTCCAGCGCCACGCTGTCGGGCAGCGACAGGCCGGGGCTGCCGCGCAGCGTGACCGTCCCCGGCGCCGGCCCGAACGCATTGCCGGCGCGATCCAGCGCGGCGAGCCGCAGCGCCACCGTCTGCCCGGGCCGCGCGACGCTGGGCAGCGTGGCCACGAGCTGCGCGGGCGGCCCCGCCACCGTCGTCACGTCCACCGCGCCCACCACGGCGCGCACGCCGTCGCCGTCGCCGTCCACCGCGAACCAAAGCGCCGGCGCGGCCTCGGCGAAGCGGTCGGCGCGGGCCGTGTCGCCCTCGCCGTACACCACGTGCACCCGCTCGCCGGGCCGCAGCGCGCGGCCGCCCACCGTCACCACCAGCATCCCGGCCACCGCCTCGGGCCGCAGCGCGACGTCCTGCGGGCCGGTGACGCGGGTGAAGCCCGGCGCGCCGCGGCTCGTGGACGGGGGCGTCCACCCCCAGAACGGCGACGGCGTGATCGTGACGGTGCCGCCCTCGGCGATGCCTTCGGGGCCGACCTCGAGCGTGGCGTCGATCGTGACGGGGCTGTCCACGACGACGCGCTGCGGGACCGACACGTCCACGATCCGCCCGCCGCCGTCGCTCGGGGCGCGCGCGGCCTGCAGGTCCTCCCACATCTCGCGGTAGGTGACGAGGTCGGCGGTCCTGGGCGCCCGCTCGGCCAGCGGGGGCGCGGGTGGGACGGGATCGGGGGCGGAGCGGCCGCACCCGAGCAGCCAGGGGAGCACGGGGGTCACGACGCCCTCCTTATCCCGTCGGGCTCGGTGCTTCCGCCCGACCGACCGGCTACGTGCTGCTGAAACCCGGACTGGGGGCGCCCATGGCGGAGAAGGGGCTCAAGGACTTCATGTCGACGTTCTCGCGGAAGGTCGACGGGCCGAAGCTCACCAAGGCGAAGAAGATGCTGCAGGCCGACCGCTTCCAGCTGTTCGTCGACGTGAGCGACCAGGCACTCACGGGGGTCGTGAAGAGCCAGACCGACGCGAGCCTCGTCTACGCCTGCAAGGTCACGGCAGACGGCGACTTCGCCTGCTGCACCCAGAACCTCAACCAGTGCGGCGGGCTGCGCGGCAAGCTGTGCAAGCACATCCTGGTGGTCATGGTCGGGCTCGTGCAGAGCGGCGCGCTGCCCGCCGAGCAGGCGCTCCGCTGGGCCGAGGCGAGCCGGGGCAAGGCGCCCAACATCGCGCGCGACCGCGACGACATGGCCGAGACGTTCCTGCGCTACAAGGGCGCCGAGGCGGGCGAGATCGACTGGCGCCCCACCGAGACGCTCCCCGAGGACTACTACGCGCTGTAGCGCGGAGGGCCGATGTCGCTGCAGGAGCGGCGCGAGGTCTGCGACACGCTGCAGGCCCTGAGCCGGGAGCTCGACGACCTCGTGATCCGCGGGCTGCGGGCCGCGGGGCCGCAGGACCTCGCCGCGCTCGCGGCGATGCAGGAGGAGCTCGCGCGGGTGGGCGCGGCGCACGTGGCGGAGCGGCTCGAGCGGCTGCTGGCCGGCGTGCGCGGCGGCGATCCGGGCGCGCCAGCCGCGCTGATGGGCCTGCAGGCGACGCTGCGCGTCTTCGAGCGGGTGCTGTCGCTCGACACGGTGCCCGAGGTGCTGGCGGTGCCGGAGGAGGTCCCCGATGACGACGCCTGACCGCGCCGCGCTGCTGCCCGTGCTCGACGACCTCGCGGCCGCGGTCGAGGACGTCGTGGCGACGGGGCTCACGTCGGCCAGCCAGGCCACGCTGCAGCGCCTCGACGTGTCGTTCCGCGAGGCGTCGCGGCTCAAGCTCGGCCGGCTGGCCGCGTCGCTGCGCTACGTCAACGAGGAGATCGCCCGCCACCTCCGCCACGCCGACGACTTCTCGGCCTGGCGCCTGTCGCTGTTCCTGAACCGGTCGTGGGTGCTGGCCCGCGGCCTGGCCCACGCCGCCCGCACCGGCGACGACGACGCCTGGCGGCGCCTCACCTGGTCGCCCGCGCCCGAGCCGCTCGGCGCCGTCGAGGTCGTGTGCCTGGGGGTGCGCAAGCGGACCACGCGGGTGTCCGGGAGCTTCGACTTCGCCTTCCGCGAGGTCGGCGGCCCGCGCCACTTCGTGTGGAGCCTCGTGTTCTCGCGGGAGAGCGCGGCCGTCCCGCCGGAGACGCAGCTGCACACGCGGCCGAAGAACGTGCCGCCGTCGGCGGTGTTCGAGCCGTCGCTGTTCACGGAGGCCGCGCCCGTCACCTTCGCCGGCTGGTCGCTCGTGCCGGACGGGCGCGGGGGCGGGCGGCTGTGGCCCGCGGCCGGCGCCACGGTGACCGCGGGGAAGCGGGCGGACTGGGCGGCGCTCCTCGAAGGGCTGCGCTGGGACTGCGCCGCGGCGGTGGCCCGGGCCCGGGCCCACGACGCGGGGCCGCTCGATCTCCCGGTCGAGCTGCAGGAGGACGTGGTCCTGCGCGAGTGGACGGTGGGCGCGCCCGTCGACCGCGGGCGGCCGGGCGTCGTGGTGTACCCGATGGTGGCCGACGGGCTCGAGATCGACGCCGTCGTGTCGACCCAGGAGGACGGCCGGGCGCTGCGGACGGCGCTCGACGAGCTGCGGAAGGCGAAGGCGCGCCCGCCGCTGGTCGGGCTGCTGCACTCCGACCTGTGCCGGCTCGTGCTCGAGCCGCTCTCGCTGCTGCGCCCGGCCGGGCCCGAGCACCTGATGCTGGCGAAGGAGCTCGGCGACAAGCGCGCGATGGTGCGGGACCTGTTCAGTCGCGGGTGACGGTGAGGACCGCCTCGCCCGCGTTGGACGAGTAGCCGTCGATCACGGCCAGCACGGTCTGCCCCGCCTGCAGCGAGACCGAGAGCTGCGACTGGAGGCCCGCGCCCGAGTCGTCGTCGCAGGCGAGCTCGCGGCCGCCGCAGCCGTCGAGGATGTACAGCACGGTGTCGAAGTCGGAGCCGTCGGTGCTGAAGGTGTAGCTGCCGCCGGTGGGGACGGTGAACTGGATGGCGGCGTCGGGCGCGCTGCTGTTGGCCTGGCAGCTCGGGTCGGTGTCGTCGGACTCGCCGACGGTGGAGAGGGCCACCTCGATGGGGAACGGCGGGGCGACGAGGCCGTCGGCGCAGTCGAGGGTGCAGGCGCGGGTGTTGCTGCAGTCGGGGTCGTCGCAGTCGACGCTGCCGTCGCCGTCGAGGTCGCGGCCGTCTTCGCAGTCGAGCTCGTGGTCCTCGAGGGGGTCGACGTTGAGGGAGAAGTCGCCGCGGCTGTTGCGCCCGTGGCCGTCGACGACGACCACCAGGGTCTGGCCGGCGTCGACGTCGACCACGACCTGGGAGATGCCGCCCGGGAGCCAGTCGTCGTTGCAGGCCAGCTCGTCGCCGGTGCAGGAGTCGGCGAGCATCAGCGTGGTGTCGAAGTCGGAGCCGGCGAGGTCGAACACGTAGCTGCCGGCGTTGGGGGCCGTCCACGACAGGACGTAGTCTTCGCCGCCGTTGTTGGCGATGCAGCTGGGCGCGATGTCGTCGCCCGCGCCGTCGGTGGCGCGCTGGACGGTGATGGGGGCGCCGGCCCCGGCCTGGTCGTCGACGCAGTCGAGGTCGGGGGCGTCGTCGTCGTCGTCGCCCGCGGTGGACGTCTCGTCGAGGTAGGTGAGGCCGCGGTGGGTCTCGGCCGGGTCGAACGTCTGGAGGCCGCCGCAGCCGGCGAGCGTGAACCAGAGGACGGTGACGGCGGGGTCCATCGGTCCGAGAGGATATCCGGAACCGCGCCGGCCTGCTCGGGGCTAGCGCTTCTCGAGCCAGATCCCCCGGTAGCCGCACATGTTGTGCAGGGTGCACGCGCCGGGCTCGCCGTGCTCGTCGAACCACACGTCGGGGCCGCCGAGGCGCTCGCACCCCAGCAGCGGCCCGCGCGACGTGCCGTCCATCGGGGTCGCCGGGAAGCACCGGTAGTCGGCGCCAGCGTGGTGCACGCTCGTGGGGGACGCGCCCTTCGGCAGGCCGAGGCGCGCGATCTCCGCCGCGACCCAGGCCGACTCGGCGCGCGCGTAGCGGTCCCGCAGGGCGTCGTGCGGGCGCGCCAGGAACGAGAGGTCGCACTGCGTCACCCGCACGAGGTCGCCCTCGGGCCGGAGCACCAGGTCGGGATCGCCGGAGCAGCCGTAGGGAGCGCGATCGCGGGACACGAAGCGCACCGCGCCGTCGGCGAAGACGGGGCCGTCGAGCGGCGGCGGCGGAGACTCGGCGCAGTCGGCGTAGTGCTCGCCCATCACCAGGACCTGGACCTGCCAGGCGCGCGGATCGGCGGCGGACGCGAAGGCCTCGACGATGCCGCCGGTGCGGCCCTCCGCGGGGCTGCTCGGCAGGGTCGGGATGTCGATCGGCCGCTGGTCGAGCGCGCGCGCGAACGCGTCGTCGATCAGGTCGATGCGCAGGCTGCTTCCCGTCGGATCCAGCCAGCTCAGGTAGCGCGCCTCGAGGTCGGCTCCCGAACCCGGGCCCGTCGCGGCGTCGCACGCCAGGCCCCACGCCATCGCCATCCACATGGATCCCTCCTTCCCTCACTCCTGGTGCGACGACCCGCTGATGGGCGGCGTCCCCACCCGGACCGTCGCGATCGGCGCCCCGGCCGCCACGGCGAAGGCCTCGTCGCCCAGCGTGTACGCCCCCACCGGCAGCAGCCCGAGGAAGCGCCGCTCCTTGCCGATCCGCTTCCGCGCCTCCTCGATCGCCGCCTGCTCGTCCGGCGCGAACGGCGCCTCGGCCCGCTCGAGCTTCGGCACCTTCGGCACGTACACCGTCACCTGCACCGACCCGTACCGCCCCTCCACGTCGGCCAGCAGGGCCTCGCAGGCCGGCCGCCCGGGGTCCCCCAGCGACGACGCCGGCTCCGTGGCCGCCTGCAGCCGCTGCAGCGCCGTGAGCGCCTCGCCGCGCGCCAGCGCCGCCTGCGCCCCCAACAGCACGGCGTCGAGCGGCACGGGCTCCGCCGACCGCGCCTCGAGCTGCTGGTAGATCCGCTCGACCCCCGACAGGAGCCCTTCGCCGCCGCCTTCGACAGCTCGTCGCGCAGGCGCACGGACTCGCCGTCCGCCGCCCAGGCCACCGCCGCCAGCAGCCACAGCACGGTCACCGCCCGTCGAGCACGTGGCGGTCGAGCACGAACGCCAGGAGCGTGCCCGTGACCACGGTGGTCTCGCCCACCCGCGCCGTGACCGCGACCTGGCGCTTGCGCCCCTGCGCCTCCCGCACGGTCGCCTCGGCCACGACCTCGTCGCCGACCCGCACCGGCGCCACGAACTGCACGTCGGCGGCCCCGAGCACCACGTTCGGGTCGTTCACCGCCGCCATCGCCGCGAGGTCGACGAGCCCGAAGACGAAGCCGCCGTGGACGAGCCCCCGATCGTCGGCCGCCATCGCCGCCGCGGTGCGCAGCACGGCGCGCGCCCGGCCCTCACCGAGGATCTCCGGGGTGCCGACGAGGGACGCATCGATGCCGAGGTGGGTGCGCAGTTCCATCCGCCCGCTGTAGCCGGTTCGCGCGCCTTCGACCGCAGCCGCGCCGCGCCCGGCTATGCTCAGGGAGATGCGCCCCTCCGCCGTCTCGACCGTCTTCCTCGGCCCCGACGCCGCGGGCTCCGTCCCCACCGTCCCCCCCGATCGCTTCGACGATCGCGGCCTGCTCGCCGAGGGCGGCATGGGGGAGATCCGCCGCGTCTACGACCGCGTCCTCGAGCGCGCCGTCCTGCTCAAGGTCCTCAAGCCCGCGCTCGCCGCGGTGCCGTTCCAGATCGAGCAGTTCCTGCGCGAGGCGCGGCTGACCGCCCGCCTGCAGCACCCGAACATCGTCGCCGTCCACGAGCTGGGCCGGCTGCCCGACGGCCGGCTGTTCTTCACGATGCGCGAGGCCCGGGGCGAGCCGCTCGGTCCGCTGATCCGCGGGCTCGTCGCCCGCTCGGCCGAGGCCGGCGCCTGGTCGCGCGACGGCTTCACCCTGCGGCGCGCGGTCGAGGTGGTGCACCAGGTCGCGCTGGCCACCGCCTTCGCCCACGACGCCGGCGTCATCCACGGTGACCTCAAGCCCGACAACGTGCTGGTGGGGCCCTACGGCGAGGTCGCGGTGCTGGACTGGGGGCTGGCCGGCCTCACCGAGCTCGAGCCCCTGCAGACGGGGCGCGTCAGCGGGACGCCGGCCTACATGGCGCCCGAGCAGGCGTTCGCCGAGCCCCGCGGCCCGACCACCGACGTCTCACGCGCTCGGCGCCATGCTCTACGAGGTGCTCTCCGGCGAGCCGCCGTACCCCGACCCGAACCCCAACGACGCGCTGCGGCGGCTGCGGCGCGGCGATCGCCCGCGGCCGCTGCACCCCGTCGAGGAGGGGCCGGGCTTCGTCGAGGCGCGCCGCTACGAGGGGCGCCCCGCGGGCCCGCCCGAGCCCGGCGAGCGCACGGGCCCGCCCATCCCCGGGCCGCTGGCCGCGATCACCCGCCGCGCGATGGCCCGCGATCCGCGCGACCGGCACCCCACCGCGCTGGCGCTCGCGGCGGAGCTCGACGCCTGGTTGCAGGGCGACCGGCGCGACGAAGAGGCCCGCGCGCTGGTCGGCGGGGCGCTCGCGCAGGTGCGGGCGGTCGACGAGCTGCGGCGCCGCGCCGAGGACGCCCGTCGCCGCGCCGTCCCGCCGCCGCGCGCCGCGCCGGAGGCCGACAAGCGCGCCGTGTGGGCCCTGCAGGACGACGCCGACGCCCTCGACCTCGAGGCCGACCAGTGCGAGCTCGACGCCGAGGGCGCGCTGCGCGCGGCGCTCACCCTGTCGCCCGGCCTGCCCGACGCCCACGCCGCCCTGGCCGACCGGCTGCGCGCCCAGCACCAGGCGGCCGAGGCCGCGGGCGATCGGCGCGCGGCGCGGCAGCTCGAGACACGGCTGCGGGCCCACGCCCTGGCGCTGCCCCACGCCCACGCCGCGCGGGCGTCGCACCTGGCCTGGCTCCAGGGCGACGGCGCCGTGACGCTGCTCACCGAGCCGCCCGGCGCGGCGGTGCACGTCCACACCCACCTCCCGCTCGACCGGCGGCGGGTGTCGAGCCCGACGGGCGCGCTCGGGCCCACGCCGGTGCAGGGGCAGCGGCTCGGCGCCGGCAGCTACGTGCTCGTCGTGGGGGCGGTGCGGTACCCCGTGCAGCTCGACCGCTGCGGGCGGTGGGACGGCGTGCCGCCCGGGCAGCAGGCGCCGTGGCCCATCCCGCTGGAGGTGGGGCTCGAGGACGACGCCTGCTACGTCCCTGCGGGCTGGGCGCGGCTCGGCGAGGTGCCGCGGCGGGTGTGGGTCGACGGGTTCGTCGTCGACCGGGCGCCGGTCACCGTGGGGCAGTACCTGGCGTACCTCGACGACCTCGCGGCGGCGGACCCGGCGGAGGCGCAGCGGCGCGTGCCGCGGGAGCGCAACGGGACGGGCGACGGGCGGCCGGTGTGCGCGCTCGGGGCGGACGGGCGGTTCGGGGTGGTGCCCGACGAGGACGGCGACGTGCACGCGCTCGACTGGCCGGTGACCTTGGTGGACTGGCACGACGCGCGGGCCTACGCGCGGTGGCGGGCGGCGCGGACGGGGCGGGCGTGGCGGCTGCCGTCGGAGTGGGAGTGGGAGAAGGCGGCGCGCGGGGTCGACGCGCGGCGGTACCCGTGGGGCGACCACGACGAGGACACCTGGGCCTGCACGCTGCACGCGGCGGCGGAGCGGGCGCTGCCGGCGTCGGTGGCGGCGTTCCCGGTGGACGAGAGCCCGTACGGGGTGCGGCACCTGGCCGGGAACGTGCACGAGTGGTGCGACGAGGCGCAGGGGGCGCCGGTGCCGGCGGAGGGGTCGGCGGTGGCGCTGCCCGGGCCGAGCGAGGCGGAGGTGCGGATCTGCCGGGGCGGGGCGTGGAACAACGGCGTGCGCAACGCGCGGTGCGACCTGCGGCACGGGGCGCCGGCGGCGTCGCGGCTGCCGTACCTCGGGTTCCGGCTTGTGCGGAGCGTGTAGGTCAGCGGGTGTAAGGGGCGGTCGACGCGGTCGGCGGTGTCGGGTCTGGCGGAGGTGACGATGCGACACCTGACGCTGTGGGCGGCGCTGCTGGTGGGGTGCGTGCTCGACGACGACCCGTTCGACGGGCGGGGGGAGCCCGGGACCAGCTGCAACGAGGACCTGGACTGCGACGTGGGGTCGCGGTGCGACGGGACGGTGTGCACGACCGGGTGCGTGGACGACGACGAGTGCGAGGGGGTGTTCGCCTGCGGGGTGCCGTGGGACGAGGCGACGGGGGCGGACGGCTGCTACGAGCGGTGCGCCGAGGACCTGCACTGCAAGGCGGGGTACGTCTGCGGGCGCGGCGGGGACTGCGTCGCCGCCTGAAGCCCCCCGGAAGCGGATCGGGCCCGGAAGCAGATCGGGCCCGACCCCTTTTCATCCTGTCGCGGAGGCAGATCGGTGCCGGGCATCGGCCCCCGCCTCCCGCGATCCCCCTCCTCGATCCCCGATCCTCACCGCTCCGGAAGCGGATCCGGCCCGACCCCTTTTCATCCTGTGGCGGAGGCAGATCGGGGCCGGGCACCGCTCACCCCGCCCGGGCCGCCCTCCCGTTAAGGGGAGGGCCATGCACGCCGACGAACTCGCCCGCCACCGCGCCCTGTTCCCCGTCACCGAGCGGATCGCCTACCTCAACCACGCCGGCGTCGCCCCGGTCCCCACCACCGCCGTCGACCGCGTCCACGCCGCCATCGCCGCCCAGGCCGCCCGCGGCATCCTCCACATGGACGACGCCGAGCTCGAGGTCACCCGGGTCCGCGGCCTCGGCGCCCGCCTCCTCGGCGCCGGCGACGACGAGGTCGCCTTCGTCCGCAACACCTCCCACGGCCTGTCGCTCGTCGCGCAGGGCCTCCCGTGGCGCGAGGGCGACAGCGTCCTGTGCGCCACCGCCGAGGAGTACCCCTCCAACGTCTACCCCTGGCAGCGCCTCGCCGCGCGCGGCGTCTCCGTCCGCGAGGTCCGCGCCGAGGGCGGCCGCCTCACCGTCGACGCCTTCGCCGCCGCCGGCGACACCCGCACCCGCCTGGTCACCGTCAGCAGCGTCCAGTACGCCTCGGGCTTCCGCACCGACCTCGCCGGCCTCGGCCAGCTCTGCCGCGACCGCGGCTGGCGCCTGTGCGTCGACGGCATCCAGAGCCTCGGCGCCCTCCCGATCGACGTCCACGCCGAGGGCGTCCACTTCGTCTCGGCCGACGCCCACAAGTGGCTGCTCGGCCCGCCCGGCGTCGGCCTGTTCTACGTCGACCGCGCCGTGGTCGGCGACCTCGAGCCCGCGCTGATCGGCTGGCGCAGCACCGTCGACGCCTTCGACTTCGACCACGCCAAGCTCGAGCTCCGCCCCGACGCCGCCCGCTTCGAGGAGGGAAGCCTCCCCTACGCGCTCGTCGACGGCCTCGGCGCCTCGCTGGAGCTCCTGCTCGGCGTCGGCATCGACCGGGTCTGGGCCCGCATCCGCGGCCTGCACGACCACCTCGCCGAGCGCCTGCAGCGCGACGGCCACACCATCGGCTCCGCCACCGGCGACGACCCCGCCCGCTCCGGCTCCCTGCTGTTCCGCCCCGCGCAGGGCGACCCCGAGGGCCTCGCCGAGCGCCTCGCCGCCGCGGACGTGTCGGTGGCCTGCCGCCGCGGCCAGATCCGCGTCGCGCCCGCACTTCTACAACACCGAGGACGAGCTCGACCGCCTGGCGGACCTGTGCTCGCCGTGATCCTGTGGGGCCTCGCCGCGCGCGCGAGCCCCGACGAGGACGCCGCACACCTCCCCGGCCGCTGGTACCCCAACGCCTACCGCACCGACGCCGCCGCGCTCTCCCCCGTCCTGCGCGCCGAGGTCGCGCGCCTCGAGGCGCTGGGCTACGCCGGCGGCTACGTCCCGCCGAGCTCCCCGGGCGGCGTGCTGCTGTGGGACCGCGCCCGCGCGAGCCCCGGCGTCAACCTGTACAGCTCGGGCCACGCCGCCACCGCGCTCCTCGTCGCGATGGACGGCCGGGTGCTGCACCGCTGGGCGCTCCCCTTCGCCGAGGCCTTCCCCGGCTGGGTCGTCGACGACCCGCGCGCGACCGGGGCCTGGCGCCGGGTCGACCTGCGCCCCGCCGACGGCCACCTCCTCGCCGTCTACGAGGGCTCGGCCTCGTGCACCTCGACGCGCAGTCGCACGTCGTGTGGGCCGTCGCCGACCACGCCCACCACGAGGCCCGCTGGCGCCCCGACGGCAGCGTCATCGTGCTCACGCGGACCCTGCGCGAGGGCCGCGGCGCGGGCTGAGCCGTCCGCTGTACGAGGACGCCGTCAGCCTGGTCGACCCGCAGGGCGCGAGACGAAGCGCGTGTCGGTGCTGGCGGCGCTCGAGGCGTCGCCGTGGGCGTCCCTGCTGCGCCGCGCGCCCGTGGGCTCGCCCGATCCGCTGCACACCAACGCCGTGTTCCGCTCGACGCCGTCCCCGTCGACGACGCGGGCATCGCCGGCCCCGGCCGCGTCCTGCTGTCGCTGCGGCACCTCGACGCGCTCGCCGTGCTCGACCTGCAGACGGAGCGGCTCGTGTGGGCGTCCACCGGCGGGTGGAACCACCAGCACGACGTGGAGATCACGCCGAGCGGCGCCATGATGCTGTTCGACAACCGCGGCGGCGCGGAGGCACCTCGCGCGTGCTGCAGCTCGACCCGTTCGGCGCGCGCGTGCGCTGGTCGTACGGCGGGCGGCCCGGGCAGCCGCTCGACTCCGACGTGCTCGGCTCGGCGCAGGAGCTGCCCAACGGCGACGTGCTCGTCGCCGAGAGCACGCGCGGGCGCGCCCTCGAGGTCACCCGGGACGGCGAGATCGTGTGGCTGTACGACAACCCCGAGGTGACCGGGCCGGACGGCGCCTACGTCGCCGCGATCTTCGAGATCACGCGGCTCCCGCTGTCGACCCCGCTTCCGTGGGTGCAACCTCCGTAGACGGTGCGGCGCCCGGTCGGGCAAGCTCCGAGATGCCGACGCAACCGCGCCCGACGCTGTTGCATCCGGAGGGCCCATGTTGACGTTGCTCGCCTGGTCTGCCGCGCAGCCCGCCCCACCGTCGCCGAGCTGCGGGTGGAGGCCCCGCCGGGATCTGCCCCGGCGAGCGCATCCCCGCTCGACGTGCGCGCCGTCGACGACCGCGGCCGCGAGCACGGCGTCCGCGACAAGGACGTCTCCATCGACTGGGACGTGGGGGACGTCGACGGCGCCACGCTGATCGGCCCCGACGACCCGCGCGACGCCTGGGGCGACGAGGGCCGCGCCGTCGTGCGGGTCGACGCCGTACAGGCCGAGCTCGCCGTCCCCCTGCGCTACGACTGCTCCGTCGTGATCGACGCCCGCGGCCGCGACGGCGCCCGGCCTGCCGGGGTCGACGCCGCCGCCAGCCTCGGCGGCAACGCCGCGGCCGAGGGCGCGGGGCCAACGGCGAGCGGGGGACGGACGGCCGCGACGTACACCTGCGGGTGGTGCGGATCCCCGAGCCGCGCACCGGCGGGACGTGCTCCAGGTCGAGGTCCGCATCGAGGGCGACGACGCGCCGCGCTACGCCGCCATCGACCCCGAGGCCGGCGAGCTCGTGGTGAGCGTGGTCGGCGGGATCGGCGGGACGGGCGGGCGCGGCGGATCCGGCGGCGCCATCGGCGAGTCCGGGCGCAGCGGCGACGGCGGGGACAGCGGCAACGGCGGCATGGGCGGCAACGGCGGCGCCGTGGTCGTGGAGGCGGATCCGAGCGCGGCGGGCCAGCTCGCCCGGATCGTCATCGAGAACGCGGGCGGCCGGGGCGGACCGGGCGGGCCGCCGGGGCTGGTGGGCGCCGCGGAGGGCAAGAACCAGGCCGAGCTGCTCGGGCGCCCGGGGACGCGCGGCGCGCCCGCGTCGAACGGCGTGGCGGGGCCGCCGCCCGAGGTCATGGGCGGCGACGTGGGCCGGCTGTGGTGACTACTGGCAGGCCGGGTCGGCGTCGATGTCGGCCACGGTGCGCTCCGGAACCGTCAACCCGGCGCTGAAGGCCGCGCGGAGGCCGGTCGCCTCGTAGGGCGCGCAGTACGGGCTGCCGCTCGACGCGCACGGGACGCACGACGTGCCGAGCGTGGCGAGCAGGGCGCAGACGCCGTCGGGGGCGGTGCCGAGCTCCAGGACCTCGCCGAGCGGCGCCGTGTCGATCTGCGCGCGCAGGGTGCCCTGGGTGAGCCGATCGCCCGTCGGGTCGACGGTGAGCGCCAGGCTGAGCTGCTCGAGCGGCACCTGGACGCCGGGGACGAGCCCGAACACCTGGTCCTGCGGCCCGAAGGTGAGGAGGGGCCAGGCGGCGGTGTCGAAGGTGAGGTCGGTCGTGGGGACGCACCGGTCCTGCGCCCCCGCGTCGGAGGGGCGAAGCGCAGCGTGGCGGTCGCGGCGACGGGGTCGTCGGCGATCACCTGGACGAGGAAGCGCGTCGTGCCCCACTGGGTGAGCAGCAGCCCGCCCGCCCGGCGGCTGCACCACGTTCACCGTGGTGGCGTCGAAGACGTAGGCCTGGCCGACCAGTGACGGGATCCCCGTGTCGGTGTCGGCGTCGCTGTCGCTGTCGCTGTCGCTGTCGGCGTCCGCGTCCGCGTCCGCGTCGGCGTCCGCGTCCGTGTCGGCGTCCGTGTCCGTCGTCGAGGGCTTCGGCTCGGCGTGGCACGCGAGGGCAGCGCCACGAGGGCGAGCGGGAGCGGGCGCATGGGACCTCCGGGGGCGCTCACGTCATGCCCGCGGACGACCGCCGACTTCTGCCGTCCGACGAGTCCGATGGCCCCGGGGACGCGTCCCCGTGCTAGGGAGGGCGACGCAACCCGATCCTGGCCGAGCGATGTCCGACCTCACCACCACCGACGCCACCGCGAGCGACCCCACCGAGGGCGACGGCCCCCACCCGCTCGCGCTCGCCATCGTCTTCAGCGTGCAGGAGCCCGAACGTGCCGGCGAGATCGCCTGGCTGCAGGGCAAGGAGCGCGTGCTGGGGCGCGACGGCGACCTCGAGTTCCTGCGCCACCGCCCCCGCGAGCGCACCGGCACCGGGCCGATGCGCGACCACGCCGTGTCCCGCCGGCAGCTCGTGCTGCGGCCGCTCTCACCGCAGCGGGTCACCGTGGAGCGGGTCGGGCGGCTCACCCTGCGGGTCAACGGCGTGCCCGTCGACGAGGCCGAGCTGCGCGCCGGCGACGTGCTCGAGCTCGGCGAGCGCGCGGTCCTCGTCGTCCACGAGCGCCCCGAGATCCTCGACGGGGTGCGTCCGCGGCACGCGTTCGGCGAGGCCGATCCGCAGGGCTTCGTGGGCGAGGGGGCGGCCGCCTGGGCGCTGCGGGCGCGGGTCACGTTCGTGGCGCGGCGCAACGCGCACGTGATGGTCCACGGCGAGAGCGGCACCGGCAAGGAGCTCGTGGCGCGCGCCGTCCACATGCTGTCGACGCGCAGCCGCGCGCCGCTCGTGTCGCGCAGCGCGGCCACCATCCCCGAGTCGCTCGCCGACGCCGAGCTGTTCGGCAACCTCGTGAACTACCCCAACCCCGGCATGCCCATGCGGCCGGGGCTGGTGGGCGAGGCCGACGGCGGCGTGCTGTTCCTCGACGAGTTCGGCGAGCTGCCCATCGAGCTGCAGGCGCGGCTGCTGCGCGTGCTCGACGCCGGGGAGTACACGCGGCTCGGCGAGGCCAAGCCGCGCCGCGCCGACCTGCGGCTCGTGGCGGCGACCAACCGGCCGCTCGGCGACCTCAAGCACGACGTGCTGGCGCGCATCCCGCTCCGGGTGTCCACGCCGAGCCTGGCGGCGCGCCGCGAAGACGTGGGGCTGCTGATCGTGCACCTCCTGCGCCGGATCGCGCGCGAAGACGCCGAGATCGCGCACGACCTGTTCCCCGAGGGCGATCCGGCGCAGGTGCCGCGGGTGACCACGCGCCTCGTGGCCACGCTCACGGCGCACCCGTACCGCACGCACCTGCGCGAGCTCACCGCGCTGCTGTGGAGCGCCATCGGCGAGCACGCGCCGGGCCGGGCGCTCGACGTGTTCTCGGGCTACTCCGCGATGCTCGACGCGCCGGCGGAGCGGCCGATCGGGGCGGTGGACCCGAGCGCGCTGACGGCGGAGGTCGTGCAGGCCTGCCTCGACCGGAACGGCGGGCGCCAGGAGCTCGCGTGGCGGGAGCTCGGGCTGTCGAGCCGGCACGTGCTCGGGCGGCTGGTGCGCAAGTACAACCTGCGGGTGCGGGGGCGCGGCGGCGGATAGGGGGGGAGGATGGCGACGGTCTCTCCAGCGCTCGATCCGCCCCTCGTGAGCGAGGCCGAGTTCCTGAACCTGCCCGAGTCGATGGAGCGGGTCGAGCTGCTCGACGGAGAGGTGATCGTGGCGCCGCCGCCGACGGATCGGCACCAGGCCGTCCTCGGTCGGCTGCACTTCGCGCTGTTCGGCTGGGCCGAGGCGCACCCGCCGGCCGCCGTCCGGCTGGCCCCGTTGGACGTGCGGTTCGGGCCGGGCCGGATCCTGCAGCCCGACCTGTTCGTCGTGCTCGGCGGCCTGCCCACCGGGGCGGCGACCCCGCTCGAGGTCGTGCCCGACGTCGTCGTCGAGGTGCTGTCCGCGCGCCGCAGCTACGATCGGCTCACCAAGCGCGCGGTCTACGCAGAGGCCGGTGTGCCCGAGTACTGGGTCGTCGACTCCGTGCAGCGGCTGGTCGAGGTCCACGGCGTCGCGCACCGGATCGTCCACGACGTGCTGACGACGCCGCGCCTGCCCGGCTTCTCGCTGCCCCTCGGGCCCCAGTTCTGACTGACGGGCGCGCGTCGGGGCGATAGCCTGGGGCGATGGGGGAGCGCAGACCGCCGAGCGGCGGCGACACGACCGGGGCCGACGAGGCGCCGGTGGGCGTCTCGCAGGAGACGTGGGTGCCCGACGCCGAGCCGAGCGCGGCCGAGGCGCGGCGCGACGACTCGCTGCTCGCGGGGCGCTACCGCATCGGGAAGCTGCTCGGCCGGGGCGGCAGCGGTCAGGTGTTCCGTGCGCGCGACATGTTGTCTGGGCGCGACGTCGCCGTCAAGCTGATCCGCCCCGTCGGACCCGGGGTCTCGCGTCAGATCCGGCGCGAGGTGCTGGCGCTGCGGGTGCTGTCGCTGCCGGGCGTCATCCACCTGCGCGACGACGGGTGGCTGCTCGGGCAGCGCTACCTGGTGATGGACCTGCTCGAGGGCGGGCCGTTCGACGGGCTGGCGGCGCGCGGGCCGTGGGCCACGTTCGCCGCCGAGGTCCACGCGCTGCTGGAGGCGCTGGCGCGGGTGCACTTCCTGGGCATCGTGCACCGGGACCTGAAGCCGGCGAACATCCTGCTCGACGCCGAGGGGGCGCCGGTGCTGACGGACTTCGGGCTGGCGCAGGGCGAGCTGGTCGAGTCGTTCGAGGGGATCCGCGAGGGGACGCCGCGGTACATGGCGCCGGAGCAGGCGCGCGGCGACCTGTGCGACGAGCGGACCGACCTGTACGCCGTCGGCGTGATGCTGGCCGAGATGGTGGGGGACGGGCCGGTGCCGGACGGCGTCGCGGCCACGATCGCGGCGATGCGGGCGGAAGACCCGTCGGATCGGCCGGCGTCGGCGCTGGAGGCGCTGCGGGGGCTGGGGGCGGACGCCGACCGGATGCTGGGCGCGCGGCTGGCGGTGCCGCCCGGGGCGGACGCCGTGGCGCTGCGGGTGCTGTTCGACGAGCTGCCGAAGTCGTTCCTGCACATCGCCGAGGACGCGGCGGAGGTGCTGTTCGGGCGGACGGGCGGGGCGCCGGACGCGGTCCGGGCGGAGGTGGAGCGCTGGGTGCGGATGGGGCGCTGCCACGTGGTGGACGGCAAGGTGCGGATGGCGCGGGCTGCGGTGGACAAGCTGCGGTGGGAGGACTCGCCGGAGGCGGCGGCGCTGGCGGAGGTCGGGCGGGACGCGGACGAGGGGGGGCTGGCGGAGGCGCTGCTGGCGGCGGCGGACGGGCTGCAGCAGCGGGGGCGCAACGAGCGGGCGCTGGCGGTGCTGGACATCGGGCTGTCGGCGCTGGAGCCGGGGGCGCCGCGGCGGGGGGCGTTGCTGGAGAAGCTGGTGTGTGCGGCGGTGGCGCTGGCGGACGAGGACGCGCTGCGGCTGGCGCAGCACCGGGCGGAGCGGATGGGGGCGGTGGGGCTGGCGCGCTTGGCGGAGGGGGTGCGGGCGAAGGGGCTGGGGCAGGCGGAGCGGGCGGCGGAGCTGCTGTCGGAGCCGTTGGACGGGGAAGCGGAGCTGCATCGGCTGGCGCAGCTGGTCCTCGCGTTGGGGGCGACGTCGCCGGCGCGGACGGCGACGTTGCTGAGGGACGGGCTCGCATTGTGCGGGGATGACCCGGTGCGGCTGGCGCGGTGGCACATCTGGTGTGGGAACGCGGCGTATGCCCGGGGCGACTTTGGAGAAGCGGCAGAGCATGGTCGCTCGGCCCTGCAAGTGGTCCCTGCGGGGACTGTGTTCCACCTGACGGCGCTCATCAACACCGCAGCAGCCGCCTTGGAGCGATTCGAGCTTGCCGAGGTCTGCCAGTTGTGCGCTATCGCTGGTCCCATTGCCGCCCGTCTGAGGTACGGGCAGGCGGAGGCATTGGCGTCGATCCTCCGCCGGTCTGCGGCCTACCGGCGGGGTGAGGCCCTGGTGGCGGACGGGGCGCTGGTGGCCGCGGTGGGTGCGGTCACCACGCGGCTCCAAGCCCAAGCCGCCTTCCTGGACGCAGCAATAGCCTACCGGCTGGGCGACGGCGTCGTGGCCTCGGAGAATGCAGCGCTCGCCGCCCGGGGCTTCGAGGACAGCCTCCCTGCGGCAGCGCTCCTCTCTCGCGCCCTGCTGTCCGCGGCTGGCGGCCAGGTCGACCTAACACTCGACCAGGTCACTGCCGGATCTGCCGCGATGCCTGCATCGATGCGCCTGGAGCTGGCCGCGCTGCTCGTGCCGCTGGGCCTGATGCCGCCCCCCCCTCCAGATGAGGTTCAGCGGCTGTACGCATCCTGGCCAGCGCCCCTGGAGCACTACCGGGTGGAGGTGTTCGCATTGCCAGAGTGCGTCGACCGGCTCGGTGTGCCGCTCACGGCGTGACGACGCCGAACGGGGGGCACTCGTCCGCGCCGAGGTAGAAGCTGTCGAACTCGCCTCCGTCCTCCGCCTCGACGTAGTCGCACCCGGACTTGGGCTCGTAGGTCACGATGGCGAAGCGCTTGAAGCTCGTCTGGTCGGTGAGGCCCTGCAGGAAGGCCTCGGCCGACTGGGGCGCGGTGAGGAGCGGGACCAGCTCCACCTGGTCTCCCGCTGCCTCCAAGCTCGCGTAGCCCTTGCGGAACAGCCAGTAGTCCACCCACATCCCGTCGTCGTGCTGCTCGCGGAGCAGGCGGCCGCGGTCGGCGCCCGCCTGCATCAGCTTGAACGCGTAGCCCTCCAGGATGTTCGTCTGGGGCGCGGGCCCGTTCGCGTAGCCGAGGTCGAGATCGTCGAACAGCGGCAGGACCTCGTCGAGCGAAGCGATCGGCTGATAGACGATGTCCATCGCCAGCCACTCGCTGGAGGCGAACGACCCGAGCAGGTCGGATTCGTTCACTTGATACGTCATCTTCTTGTACTCGAGGGTGAACCCGCTGCCGGGGGCCCAGGCGTCGATGGAGGTCTCGAAGAACCACTGCTCGAGGAAGTGCCCTGGGTTGCATGCGTCCTTGAACGTCACCACCCGTCCGATCTCCGCCCCGCCCGGGGCGAAGATCCCGGCCAGCCCCTCGGTCAGCTGGGGAATGCCCCCGCCGCCCACGAGCACCAGCGAGTCCGCCGCGTCGGCCACGCCGACCCGGTAGGTGTCGTAGTTCCGGTCCCCGCTGGCGGTGAGCGTCCGCAGGGACCGCACCGTGCCGCCGCCCCCGCGCGTGGTGGCCGTGCACTGTGCGGGCTCGGAGCGCGTCGGGTTGGTGTAGTCCTGGGCGAGGGCGGGAACGGCGAGGAGCAGGGCGAAGGGCATCGGTGCGTCTCCTGGTCCCCCAGCCTATGCGGCCCCCGGACCGGGCGCGACCGCTGGGGATGTCGGAATGTTCTGCCACCCTCAGAGAGCACGTCCGGTGCCTGGACGCGAGCCCCCCCCCATCGCGGTCGACGTGGCGGGGCCTGCGCGCGCCGCGCGCACCGCGCACCGGCCGCGCGCCGACCGGGGACCGCGAGGCCCCCGGCGCAGCGGCCTACTCCAGCTCGTAGATGTCGAGGCTCCCGGCGCTGGGCGGCTCCACCGACTCGAAGCGGATCTCCGCGTCCCCGTCTCCGACGAGGTCGTCGGCGAGGTCGACGCCGTACCACCGCTGCACGCTGGGCGAGCCGACGTCCAGCCAGAAGTAGGCCTGCAGGTCCCAGCTGCTCCCGTCCTCCACCGAGACCTTGTAGAACTTGTCGGACGGCCCGGGGGACACGCTCGGGAACGGCACGGTGCCGGACAGGTCGAAGTGCTCGTGGGGGAAGGACGCCCAGGTGTAGGCGGTGTAGGCCGGGACGGACGCGCCGGGCACCAGCTTGAACGCCCCGCGCCAGGGCGTGCCGGCGGTCCAGGTCCAGTACTCGTAGCCGGCGGTGTAGCCGGACGGCGGCGTGGCGCCGGCCCCGACGACCACCACGCGCCCGACGACCTGCCCGTTGAACTCGAGCGTGCCGGACATGATGCCGGCCATGCCTTGTCCGAGCTCGGCATGGGCCACCGGCGCCACCGCGACGGTCGCGAGCGCGAGCAATGCGTTCCTTGCAATTCTCACATGGACCTCCGCGGAGCACACTACGCGAGCAGGCCAGACCGGGCGACCACAACGAGACGAAATCGCAAAGACGCTTCGGTCACCAGCAGCCCGGTGCGTGTGCGCCCGCACCGCGCGCGCAACCGCCCGGCCGGCTACCCTGCGCCGATGGCGACCCTCCTCCTCCGCGACCGCGTCGTCGACCTCGAGACGGGCGAGGTCCCCGGCCACGGCACCCTCCGCCCCACCGAGCGCGCCCTCCTCGCCTTCCTCGCCCGCCACCCCGACCAGCCCTTCGGCCTGCACGACCTCCACCACGCCGTCTGGGGCTACGCCCCCACCGTCGCGAGCCGCGCCGCCTACGCCGCCATCCACCGCGTCCGCGCCCTCATCGAGCCCGATCCCGCCGCGCCCGTCCACCTCCTCGCCAGCCGCCGCGACGGCTACCGCCTGGTCGGCGCCACCGTCCGCGACACCCTCCCCGACCTCGCCACCAACGTCCCGCCCCACCCCGACACCTTCGTCGGGCGCGACGACGAGCTCGCCGCCCTCGCCACCCGCGCCCCCACCGTGCTGACCGTGGTCGGGCCGGGCGGCGTCGGCAAGACGCGCCTGGTCCGCCACGCCGCCCGCGAGCGCACCCGCCCGGGCGGCAGCTGGCTCGCCGAGCTGGTCGGCGCCACCACCGCCGACGAGGTCTGCGCCCGCGTCGCCCGCGCGCTCCCCGGCCGCGTCCCGCCCGCCGCCGACGCCGTCGGCAGCGCCCTCGCCGCCCTCGGCCCCGCCCTGCTGGCCCTCGACAACGCCGAAGACGCCCTCGACGCCGTCGCAGCGCTGGTCCCCGCCTGGGCCGCCGCGGCGCCGGCCTGCGCGCTGGTCGCCACGAGCCGTCAGGCCCTGGGCGTGCCCGGCGAGCAGGTCCTGGAGCTCGGCCCCCTCTCGGAGGACGCCGCGGTCGCGCTCCTCCTCGACCGCATCCGCCAGCGCGCGCCGCACACCGACGTCCCGGCGCCCACGGCCCGCGCCCTGGCCCGCGCCGCCGACCACCTGCCGCTCGCGCTGGAGATCACCGCCGCCAACGTCACCGCCGTGGGCGCCGAGGCCGCGCTCGAGAGCCTGCGCCGCGCCGACCCCCGGCCCGCGCGCACTCGCGGCGGCGACCCGCGCCACAGCGCCCTCGACACGGTGGTCGCCGACTCCTGGGCCCGCCTGCCCGCGCCGCACCAGGACGCCCTCGCCCGGCTCGCCGCCCTCGACGGCCCGCTGCCGCTCGCCGCCATCGAGGCCCTCGGCGTCGACGACGCGGTGACGGTGGTGGGTGACCTGGCCGACGCCAGCCTGCTCTCCATGGTGCCGTCGGCCGGGCGCGCGCCGGTGTGGCGCCTCCTCGTGACGGTGCGCGCGCACGTCCGCCGGACCTGCCCCCTGGACCCCGCCCCCGTCCTCGACGCGCTCGGGCGCTGGCTCGCCGCGACCTGGACCGCGGCGCGCGGGGCGGACTTCGTCCCCTGCGTGACGCCGCCGCCGTGCCCGCTGGGGGTGCCGGCGGACGTGCTCGTCCAGCTCGCGGTCCACGCCCGAGCCCACTGGACCGACCGCTCCGCCCTGTGGTGCGCGCTGCTGACCGGCGCCCACGATCAGGTCGCGACGACGCTGACGCAGCGCCTGCTCGACGAGGCCCTGGCGCTCCCGCCCGCGCCCCGCCACGTCCCCGAGCTCCTGCGCATGGGCGGCTGGGCGGCGCACCAGCGCGGTGACGTCGCCCTGACGCTCGAGCTGTGGGGCCGCGGGGCCGATGAGGCGCTGCATCAGGGCCTCCTCGGCCAGGCGGCGCGCCTGCTGTTCGAGCGGGGCGACCTCCTCGCGTCGCTCGACCGGCTGGACGAGGCGCGCGCCACCGCCGACGAGATCCGCCGCGTCACGGCCGAGCTGCCTCCGGCGTCTCGGGCGGCCGGCGAGGGCGGTGCGGCGTGCATCGAGGGGACGGCGGCCATCCGCGCCGGCGACGAAGCCCTCGCGGACGCCCGCACCGCCGCGGCCATCGACGCGTACGCGCGGGCGGGCGCGACACTCGAGGCGGCGCAGATGCTGTCGCACCGGGCGCTGATCGCGGCGATGCGCGAGCGCCGGGCCCTGGCCCACCAGTACGGCGACGAGGCCGTCGCGCGGCTGGAGCGGCTGCCGCCGTCGGTGCGGGTCTGCCAGGTGCTGGGCGACGAGCGGTCCCGGCGCGCCAACCTCCTGCGGTCGGAGGCGCGCTACGACGAGGCGTTGCGCGGGGCGGCCCGCGCCGTGGACCTCCTCCGGCAGACCCCGGCGTTGGACTGGCTCGTGGACGCGATCCTCGAGGAGGGCGCCGTCCTCGCCGACGCGGGGCGGACCGCCGAGGCGGTCGAGCGCTTCGACGCCGTGCTGCGCTATCCGGCGTACAACGCGGCGCTCGCGAACCGGCAGGTGCTGCTGCGGGTCGACCGGACGCTGCTCGCGGACGGCGTCGCCGCCGCCGCCGCGCTGGCGGAGGCGCTCCTCGAGGGGCCGGCGCCGCCCGCGGTCCTGTTCCTGCGCCAGCGGCTCGGCCGGCTGCGGCTCGCGCTGGGCGACCCGGCCGGCGCCGCCGACGTCCTGCTCCGGTACGATCCGCCGCCCGGGCGCTACGCGGCGGCCTACCTGCTGCCCCGCATCGAGGCGCTGCTGCGCGCCGGGGACGTCCGGCGCGCGGACGCGGACCTGGACCGGGTGGGCGCGGAGGGGGGACCCGACGTGCGGCCGCGGGTCGAGGCGCTGGCGGCGCTGCTGGCGGCGCTCCGGGGCGCGCCC
>JAWKRQ010000072.1:0-41495 GCA_041389545.1 Myxococcota bacterium
GTCCTTCAGGACAGGTGATTCGATGAGGCAGGCGGCCCTGTCGCATGAACCGGGCGGTCATGGTCGGGTTCATGCTGTCGCGGTGGAGGACGACGCGACGGCCCCAGGTCGCGGGCACGAGGCGCGCGACCTCGCGGGCGGCGTCGACGTTTTGCTGCACCCAAGGCTCGGCGAGGACGCGATCGAGGGCGGCGCCCTGGCCCGCGGCGTCGAGGCGCTCGGCGACGGCGTGGTCGAGGGGGGCGACGACGCGGAGCGGGGAGGGGCCGGGGGTCGCTCCTTCGAGCGCGCCGGGGCGCACGATCAGGCGGCAGGTGGTGGCGCCTTCGGCTTGGGCGCAGCGAAACCGGAGGTAGGGGCCTTGGGAGGGCCGCTCGGCGATGAGGTAGGCGGCGACGCCCGGCGACTGCAGCGGCAGCGCGGCGACGCGTCGACGCGTCCGCGCGGGCGTGTCGGCGAGCTCGAGCAAGGTCGCGACCCCGCTCGCGTCGCTGATGACCGCGCGCGCCGGGAGCTGTTCGCCGGTGGTGAGGGCGACGCCCGTGACCCGTCGCGCGTCGGTGAGGATCTTGGCGACGCGGGCGCCCGTGCGCAGCGTGATCCCCAGGTCGCGGGCGCGGGCGAGGACCGCCTCGACGACGGCGGCGACGCCCCGCGCGGGCACGAAGCAGCCGGGTCCGTGGATCATCGCCGGGGCGAGCGCGAGCAGGCTCGGCGCGGCGTCGACGTCCTGGCCGGCGATCCGCGTCCAGATGGAGATGGCCCGAGCGACAGGCTCCGAGAGGCCGGCGCGGCGGAGGACGCCGCCCAGGGAGCGGGCGAGGAACGGGGCGTGGCGCAGGGCGCCGGCCTGCACGAGCGACCAGGCGCGCGGGCGCGGGCGCAGCTGCAGGGGCGCGAGCGCGGCGTGGATCTTGGTGGTCTCCGCGATGAAGCGGCGGTATCGCGGGCCCTGCCCCGGGAGCGCGCGGTCGAGGGCGCTGCAGGTCTCGTCGAGGTCGGCGTAGACGGGCAGGGGCGGGGCGTCGTCGGCCTCGACCTCGTAGACGTCGCGGACGCGCCGCAGCGCGAGCGCCTCGATATCGAGGTCGAGGGCGTCGAAGGCCCAGCGAAGGCCGACGGGGTCGAGCAGCAGGTAGGGGCCGGCGTCGAAGCGGACGCCGCCTGCCACGAGCGGCGCCGCGAGCCCGCCGAGGCGCGCGCTCGCCTCGCAGAGCGTCACCGGCACGCCGCGGGCGGCGAGGGTGATCGCGGCCGCGAGCCCGCCGACGCCGCCGCCCACCACGATGACGGGCCTACTCACCGCGGGCCGGGCCTCCCGAAGCCGAACAGGGTCCGCAGGGTCGGCCTTGCTGTCCTTTCGAGCAGGCTCGGTCGGCGGCGCGGCGGGAACGCCTCGCGGTCCATCACCGGCACCCACAGGTTGCCTCGATCGCCGCCGGCGACGTAGACCGTGTGGGCGAGCGCGGAGAGCAGCACGGTGAGGTCGTTGCGGTGCGGGCTGAGGAGCCCGGGGATCAGCGCGTCGGGCCCGTCGATCCGCGTGCGCGGGCGCGGGTCGTCAAACCAGTCGATCGCCAGCGCCAGCGCGCTGTCGCCGGGGAAGCGGGCGATGCCCATGTGGCGGGCGGCGACGAGGTCGAGCGCGAGCGCGTCGCGGGCCGCGTAGAGGCGGCCTGGGTGACAGGGGTGGGGATCGCCGAGGATCCCGGTCAGGCCGTCGGGGACGTGGTGGGTGGCGTCGAGCAGCGCGAGGTCAGGCGGGAGCGCGTCGACGATCATCATCAGGGCGCTTGGCAGCTCGGCGTCGCGCCCGTGAAACAGCACCTCGTGGCACGGTCGGCCCAGCGACTCGAGCGCGTTGACGGCGAGGTGCACGAGCATGCTCGGGTGCGTGCGCATCTTGCCGAAGGTCACGCGCACGTCGGCCTCCCTCCACGTGCGGCTGATGCTGTCCTGGCCGAGCCCGCGGCGGAACGCGTGCGCGACCTGGTCGGCGGCGGTGTCGACGACGCGGTAGCGGGGGCTTTGGCAGCCGACGTAGCGGGCGACCTCGGCGACCGTGCGCCCGGCGAAGAATTCGTCGTAATGATTGGGCGCCTCGAGCACGGCGACGTCGACCGCGCCGCGCTCGCGGAGGATGAGCGCGAGCTCGTCGAGGAGCGCCGGGTCGACCTGCGGGCTCGGATCGCGGCGGTCGTAGGCCATCATGAAGGTGGTCTTGATGGCGACCTTGGGCGCGGGGTGACGCGCCATGACGGCGAGCAGCTCGTCGTCGAGGGTGGCCCGCAGGAGCGCGCGCAGCCGGGTCGGATCGCCCGAGCGCGCCTTCGGATCCTCGCGCACGACGACCCGGCCGCCGCGCCCGATCGGGTGCTCGTCGACGAGGCGGTCGCGGGTGGTCGCGCCCACGAACGCCGGATCGATCTCCGCGAGCGCGCGCGCGAGCCCGCGGGCGCTGTGGCCAGGTCGCAGCGCGTCGCCGTCAAACGCCTCGAAGAGCGCGGAGAGCATGCGCTCGTGCTTGCGCTCGTCATCGGCGATCCGGGCGGCGACCTCGGCGAGGGCGCGGTGCTCGGGGCGCTCGCCGAGCCGCGCGGCGATGTGGTCCCACGAGATGACGGCGGTCCGCTCGGCGCCCAGCTGAAAGCGACAGAAGCCGGAGAACGACTGGTGCTCGAGGGCGGTCGCCGCCGAGTCGGGCACCTTGCCGAGCAGGCGACCGACGCGGACGATCACCCGCGCGATGAGCTGGGAGAGCGGCGCGCGAGCGAAGGTCGTGTGGTGGAGGACGGCGGTCGCCCAGCCCGCGATGAGGCCGCCGAGCTTGGCGGCGAGGCTGACGATCGTGGCCCGCAGGCGACGGGTTCGCGCCAGGAGTCCGCGGGCGAGCACCTCGTGGGTCCGCTCGTCGCGGGCCGCCCAGCGCAGCGCTCGATCGACGACCGCGCGGGTCTCGTCGTCGGCGCGCAGAGTTGCGACGCGCTCGCGGATCGCCGGGCCGCCGTAGCCGATGGTCGCCAGCTCCTCGCGCTCGCGCGCGAGGGCGAAGAGCGCCTCGAGCTCGCGTCGATGGCTGCCGCGCGCGCGCTCGCGGATCCTCGCCAGGTGGGCCTCGATCTCGCCCGTCATGATCGCCGCAGGATCGCCCGGCGCGTCGCTGTCGCGCTCGATCACGCCGCGCTGGGGCGCACGAGCCCGCTCCGCCGGCGCCTCGATCGCGTCGTGTTCAACCGTAGGATCACCGCGATCCATGCGCCCTGCGCTCCCCGGCGTCATGACGAGCGATCGTTGGGCGCCGGCACCGGGTCGAACCTAGCACGGCGGCCGCGTCAGCGACGGTACACTCCCCGCGCATGGCCGGGGATGACGAGCGGCGGTTCGACGAGCGCGAGGCGGGCAAGATCCTCGCTCGCGTCGCCGAGCTGGGGGAGCGGCGCCGCGATGACGCCAAGACCGGGCTCACGCGCGCCGAGCTCGAGGACGTCGCGGCCGAGCTCGGCTACGAGCGCGCGCTCGTGGCCCGCGCGAGCGCCGAGCTGGCGCGCCCCGAGTCCGATGACAGGCTGTGGGGCGGACCGACGCGGCTTCGCTTCGAGGCGCGGGTCGCCGGCGCGCCGTCGCAGCGCACGCTCGAGCACATCTACGACGCGTTGCGGCGCGCGCTCGGGGTGCCGGGCGAGGTCAGCGAGAGCGGCGGCGCGACCCTCTGGAGCGCCGGCGCTGCGACGTCGCGGGGGGTGTTCCTCACGGTCCGCGAGGTCGACGGCGAGACCCTCTACCGGCTCGAGGAGCAGATGCCGGTCGACGCTCGCGCGAGCTCGGGCGTCGGCGCGGTGCTCGGCTTCTTCATCGCGAGCCTGGCCATGATTCCGCTCAAGGTGCTGCTCGGCAAGCCGCTCTTGATGTTGATGATCCTGCCGCTGTTTGTGACCGGGGCGCTCGCGGGCTGGGCCGTGGGTCGGGCGCGCTGGCGGCTCAAGAGCGCGGAGCGGCGCGCCCAGCTTGAAGATGTCTTTTCAGACATCCTCGAGTTGGCGTCCGCGGGGGCCGAGGAGGCGCCGGCCTTGCCCGCGGGCGAGGAGCCGGAGTAGCCAGCGAGCGTCACAGCGCGAACGGCTCGAGTCGGTCGCGCTGCAGCCAGTTCTTCGGCGACCACGCGGCGTCGGCCTCGGCCGCGTGGATCGTGAAGGCGTGGCGCGAGCGCGTCGACTCGTTGCGGGCGCTGTAGTGCGGGAGGTGATCGTGGAAGATCACGAGGGTGCCGGCGGGGACCTCGAGCGGGAGCGCCTCGTCGGGCGTCGGCCAGGGGGTGTCGTCGAGCTGGTGGAGCGCCCCTCGCCGCGCGCTCCAGTCGACCTCGTAGCGCTCGCGCAGCGGCGAGCGGTGCCCGCCGGGCTGCACCCAGAGGCAGCCGTTGTCGCGGCGAGCGTCCTCGAGCGCGAGCCACAGCCCGGTGACGCTGGCCGGCGCGGTGATCAGGTAGGCGGCGTCCTGATGCCAGCGAACCTCGCCGCCGATGCCCGGCTGTTTGAAGATGTACATCGACTGCACCAGCCGCGGCGCGCGGGCGCCCAGATCGCGCAGGAGCGCGCCCAGCAGCGGCAGGCGGCAGAGCTCCGTGAACGCGGGCTCGAGGTCGTGGAGCGCGTGGCCGATCTTGTTGATCGCCAGCCGCGGCGGCTTGCGCAGGGCGCCGCGCTCGTCGAGCGCGTCCTCCTCGAGGAAGCAGCGGACCTGCTGGGCCGAGTCGAAGAAGTAGTCGTCGCGGCCGGCGTCGCGATCGCGGGTGCTGAACACGGCGCGGTGGGTGGCGATGTCGAAGCGATCGACGATCGCGACGGCGGCCGCTCGCAGCGCGGCCAGCCGCGCGGGGTCGATTTGCGACGGGAGCACGAGGAAGCCCTGGTCGTGGAAGCGGCGGCGCTGCGCGGCGTCGAGCACGGGCGCATCGTAGCTGGGATCGACGAGGTTCACGATCCCGGGCGATCGACCGCGGGCGGTCCGGGTCCGTCGGCACGCCGGCGCGCTCCCCTCGGAGACTTCGCCGCAGGCGGAGCGCGGCCCCTCAAGACCGGCTCACCACGTCGGCGACGCGAGCGTGAGGCCGGGGGCCCGGCGCGCGAGCAGCTCCTCGATCGCTCGCCAGTAGGAAGAGCGGGCCGCGCTGCGCACGGCGTAGTCGTCTGCGCCCGCCTGCGCTCGAGCGTCGCGCTGGTCGACCGAGACGGCGAGGAGCGGCGCGCTGACGACGGGCAGCTCGCAGGCGACGCGGCGCGCATCGAGGCAGACGATCTGCAGGCGCCCCGCGACCGCGCCGCCTTCGAAGCGCCGCGCGCTCGCGAGCTTCGCCTCCTCGGCGAGCGCGGTCACGATGACGCCGACGCACGGGTCGTCGAGCGCCGCGCGGACCGTCTCGAGGCGCGCGCGGTGGCCCGCGACGTCGCGCCCCGGCGTGATCGACTGGGCGACGTAGCTCCAGGCGTCGGAGCTCAGCCACACGGGCCCAGTCCTGGGGAAGGCCGCGCCCTCCGTCAACGCGGTGACCAGCGGTCGATGGATGATCGTCAGCGGGCCCGAGAGCGCCGCGCAGCCGTCCTCGGGCGCCGCGTCGGCGTCCTCGAGGAGCGCCTCGAGGGCGCCGAGGCGCGTCCGCGCCTTTTCGGCGAGGGTCGTCCACTCCGCGGTGAGCGGGGCGAGGGCTTCGTCTTCGGCCTGACGCCGCGCCGCCGCGCTGTGCTCGCGATAGGCGCAGGTGCCGGCGAACAGCAGCGCGAGGCCGAGCGAGATCGACAGCGGGTGGAGGAGCCACGAGCTGCGCGGCGGCGCGTCGAGCTCGCTCGGGTCGTCGGGGTTCGCCATGGCGCTGTCAACGGGTCGCGCGCGGCGGGTGCACGTGCTCGGGGCGCGGCGGTCCCGAGGCGATCGGCGGCTCGCCGGGGGTCTTGCGGAACGCGGCGGTCGGCCGGACGCAGGCGATGTTCGCAAGCCGTCGCGCGCGCGCGGCGAAGCAGGCCGCGCCCTGGCCGGGGTAGAGCCGATCGAGGACGCGGACGAGGCCGGCTTGGTCGAGCGCGCCGGCGTCGAAGAGGCGCAGCGCGATGAGCTCGCTGTAGTCGTCGACGGCCATCGCGTCGTAGCGGCCGTCGTCGTCGATCCACCAGCACGCCGGCGCGACCGCGGTCGTCGCCTGCTGCCACGGGATCGCGGGCTCGGCCGGCGCGTCGCCTTCACCTGTCCAGATAAGCAGGTTATGCGCGTCGACGTCGTCGAGCGAGAAGCGATCGACGGCCAGCCAGGCGTCGTCGTCGGGCTCGCGGCGCTGACACATCACGTTCTCGTCGTAGTACATGCGGTGGATGAGCTCGCGCCAGGCGGCGAGCGTGTCGCGGGCCGCCGGCGCCTCGAAGTACCAGGCGCGCTCACAGGTCTCGGCCGAGAACCCGTGGAGGCTCGCGAGGCGGTAGTGGTGATGGACTGCCCGGAGCACGCGACCCATGAACCCTCGCTCCTCACTCGCGCCGCTCGATGAGCGCGCAGCGGGTCTCCTCGCCGTCGGCGCGGAGCTCGAGCGCGTCGCCCTCGACCTTGTAGCGGTACTCTCGCGCCGTCGGCTCCTTCGGCGTGCGGTCGCCCATCTCCATGTTGTCGACGCGCAGCGGCAGCGCCGTGAACCGATGGTCAGGCAGGTACTCGAGCTGGGCGGTGATGGTCTCGTAGGCCTGCGCGCGGCCCATCACGGCCATCGCCATCGACACGTGGATCGTCGTCCACACGTCGGCGACGAAGCGCATCTGCACGGCGCCGTCGCTGCACGACCAGGTCGTCCCGAGCAGCGGGGCCGCGCGGGCGCGGGCCTCGTCGGTGAGCATGGGCGCGGCGAAGCGCAGGGAGTGGAAGGCGCGCATGCGTTCGTCTTCGTTGGCGTCGTCGACCTCGGCCATGAAGGTGACGAACATCGCGTCGCCGACCCCCTCGCGGTGGAGGATCACCGCCAGCGCCTCGCCGAGCGGGGCGACCTCGGGGTCCACGGAGAAGGCCGCCGCGCCGCCCCAGTGGGCCTTGAACTCGCCGCGGACGGCGTCGAGCGGGAACGGGTTGACGCGGAGCTCGGCGCCCTCGGCCGCGAGCGGTGAGACGCTCGCCTTGAGGATGTCCTCAAGTGCAGCCTTCGACGGCGTCGTTCGACAGCGCGTGTCTTCGCCGCAGGCGCGCTGCAGCGCGGCGGTCCCCGCTGCCGTGAGCGGGCCGTAGCGGACCTCGACCGGGCGGGACTCGGACTTGATCGCGTGGACGTACGGCCAGCGCTCGCTCGTCGTCGGCGGCGCCGCGACGAACCCCTCGGGCGCGGCGAAGGTGAGGCCCTGAGCCGCGAGCAGCTCGTCGAGCGCCGAGGCGGGGAGCTTGTGCGCGGTCGGCTGCGCGGGGAGCTTTTCGCTGCTGCAGGAGGCCGCGGTCGCAGTGATGACGGCCACGCCGACGAGCGCAGCGCGTGCGGAGCGGTTCGACGGCATCTCCTGCGAGTGTATCGAGGTCGACGGCCTTCGCCGGGGCCTCGGACGCTCGTCGACCCGCTGGCGCGGCGCTCCTGCATCCCTGCCAGCGCGGGCACGCGCGCCGCCTCGCCCCGCGCAGGCGTTTTCGCTCGAGAACGCACGCGGGCCCTGGCGCCGGCTCGTCGGGCGTCGTTCGCGGGTCGTCGGGCGAACTCCCAGGCGCGGCCGGGCGGATCGCGCAGGGATCGGTCTGCGAAGGACGCGAGTCCGCTCCGCGATCGCGGGTAGGTTAGGCTTGCTTCGAGGGACAGGGCGCATGGAGACCTACGACCCGGCATGGATCGCCAGGACGGTCGCGGAGCTCGGGAACGCGAGCCGCGGTCAGCCGGAGGCGACGATCGGGCAGGTCACCATCGTCGAGCACCCCGAGGAGGACATCATCCGCACGCTCGTGGCGCTCAGCGCCGCGCCCGAGCTGCGCACCGTCGCCGACGGCGAGAAGATCGATCCGCTCTCGCCGCACCTCTACGTCCGCGGCATCCTCGGCGAGGGCGGGATCGGGATCGTCGAGCTCGCTCACCAGCCGCTCCTGAACCGCGACGTCGCGGTCAAGCGCCTGCGCGTCCCCGACCCGCGACAGGCGGCGCTCCTGCTGCGCGAGGCCAAGGTCACGGGCTCGCTCGAGCACGCCAACATCATCCCGATCCACGCCCTCGGCATTCACCCAAAGCTCGGGCCGCTGGTGGTGATGAAGCGGATCCAGGGCGTGAGCTGGGACGTGCGGCTCGCCAGCGAGCGGGCCCAGATCGCCGCCGACGAGGACGTGCTCGCGACCCACGTCGAGATCCTGACGCGCGTGTGCTTGGCCGTCGAGTTCGCCCACAGCCGCGGCGTCTTCCACCGCGACCTCAAGCCGGCCAACGTGATGCTCGGCGACTTCGGCGAGCTCTACGTCGTCGACTGGGGGCTCGCGCTCGAGCGCGGCGAGCGGGTCGAGGAGCGTCAGCTCGTCGGCAGCCCGGCCTACATGCCGCCGGAGATGGCCAAGGGCGAGCCCGTCGACGAGCGCTCCGACGTGTTCCTGCTCGGCGCGACGCTCCACCAGGTGATCAGCGGCGAGCTGCGCCACGCCGCGCCGACCGTGGTGCTGTCGCTGATGCGAGCGGCCGCCGCCGAGCCGCATGAGTACGATGACCGCGTCCCCGCGGAGCTGGCGGAGATCTGCAACCGCGCCTGCCACCCCGAGCCCGCGCAGCGCTTCCCCGACGTCGCCACGCTGCGCGCCGCGCTGCTCGAGTACCTCGCGCACCGCCGCGCGACCGCGGTGCTGCGGACCGCGAGCCGCCAGCACGAGCGCTTCCGCATGCTGCTCGACGCGAGCCTGTCGATGCGGCCGTCGGCGGCGGTGATCAGCGCCGCCTACCACCAGGTGCTGGTCTGCTACGAGCAGGCGCTCGACATCTGGGGGGGCCTCTCGGCCGCGCAGCACGGCAAGCGCGAGGCGATGATCGACATGCTCCGGTACGAGCTGGCGATCGGCGACATCCACGGCGCCGAGCGGATCGTCGGCGAGCTCGCGGAGGTGCCGGCCGAGCTGCGCGCGCGCCTCGACGAGCTGATCGAGGAGCGCAAGGCCCGACGCGCGCGCCTGTCCTCGCTCGAGGAGGAGGTCGACATGCAGCGGGGGCGAGGGGCGCGGACGTCGGTGATCGGCGGGATCCTCGTGGCGGTCGCGCTGATCAACCTGGCGTTCTTCCTCGCCGACCCCTCGCCTGCGGCCAACGCCCCGCCCCGGCGGCTCCTGGTGCTCGTGGTGGTGGTCGCCTCGGTGACGTCGGGTTGGGGCCGAGCGCGCGCCGCCTTCCTCCGGCGCTGCCGAGCCCGGCCTTCGGCCAGCGCTTGCCGAGGTCGCCGTAGGTCGCCTGCCTAGGGCCGACTGCGCGCGCGGCGTCGTCGCCGAGCGCGAGCCGCGCCCAGGCCGGCAGGCCGCGGGCAACTCTGCCGCCGCCGCACCTGGAAGACGACGCCGAGGAAGCGCCGCACGCCGTCGTCCACCACCGGCCGCAGCGCGCCAGGATGTCGCACCACGCGACGGCGTCGGGCTCGGACATCCCGAGCGGGTCGTCCCAGGGCCAGGCGCCCATCGCGGGATCGCCGAGGAGCGGCGCGAAGGCCGGCACCTCGTCGGCGTTGCGGTCCTTCTGCAGCCAGCCCTGCAGGCTTCGGCCCGCGGCCGGGCGAGCGAGCCGTACAGCTCGGCGGCCTTCGCGAGCGCCCGCACCCCGGGCGGCGGCGCGCCCTTGAGCCGCAGCTCGGGCTGCGCGGCGACCTCGGCCCGCAGCGCCCGCGCCTGGTCGGCGGTGCCGTCCCAGGCGAGCAGGCGCGCGGCGAGAACGTCGCGCCGTCGGACACTGATGCCCTTGCCGTCAGTGGTCTGCAGCAGCACCACCGGGCCGGGCAGGTCCGGCAGCGGCTGGCCGCCGACGATGTCTGGACGTTGTCGACGACGATGGGCAGCCACTCCTTGTCGAGCACCCGCCGGATGGCGCCCCGCAGCCACATGTCGGCCACGACCTGGCGGCCGCGGCTCGCGAGCCACCAGGGCCGCCCGTCGATCTTGACGATCACCGCCGGGTTCTCGCCGAACTCCAGGCTCACCGGCCCGAGATCGCCGAGCGACAGCGCCTGGCGCTCTGCCACCGTCGACGGCGCCGCGCGCACCGCCTCGAGCAGCGCCGACAGCCGGTCGTACTGCGCCGAGGCCTGGGCGTGGCGCTCGGCCTCCCGCTCGGCCGTCGCCTTCGACGCCTCGAGGTTCGTCTGCCACTGCCGGTGGGCCCCCTCGAACGCCGCGGACTCCCGCAGCGAGGCCTGCACCTGCGCCACCACGTCGGCGTCGGGCCGGGGCATCGTGGGCTCGGGCGGCGCGTTCTCGGGCGCGTCGGGCACCACGGGGCGCTTGCCGAGCCGCTTCTTGGCGTCCTCCCAGGCCGACCGCTTCATGCGCGCCTCGCGGGCCGCCGCGCTCGCCTGCTGCGCCTGCTCGAGCTCGGCGCTCGCGGCCTGCCACTGCGCCGTGGCCTGCTGGAACTGGTTCGCGTACTGCGTCTGGTACTGCGTGAGCTGCTCGACGTACTGCTTGCCGGCCTCCCAGCCCGGGCGCTGGCAGGTCGGGCACACCGACGGGTCGACGCCCTGGAACTGCTGCATCTGCGTGAGCGCGGTCTGGTGCTGCCCGTAGGCCATCTGGTAGGCCTGCGTGGCCTGGTTCGCGGCGAGCTGCGCGCGCTGCAGCCGCTGCTCCACGCCGTCGAACGCCGGATCCCAGCCGGGCTCCACGCCGAGCGCGGCCTGCTGCGCGTCCCAGGTCGCCGCCGCCTGCTCCGCGGCCAGCCGGATGGAGGTGTTCCCGAGCACGCGGTCGTAGTCGGCCCACGCCGTCGCGGCCGCGAGCACCTCGGGATCCACGGCCCCCGAGGCCTCGGCCTGCGGCTCGGTGGACTGCAGGCCGCTCATCCGCTCCTCGGCCGCCTGCAGGCGCCCCGACGCCTCGTCGCGCGCCTTGCGGGCCGTGCTCCGCAGCGCCATGACCTCCTTCTCGGTCTTCGTGCTCTCGCCGGGCTCGCAGCTGAAGCCCTTGGCGGCCATCAGCGCCTCGACCTCGCTGCCCACGTCGGCCTCGGGGAGAATCCGCGCCAGCAGGTCGCGGAACGGCCGGGCGTTGCCCTCGACCATCGAGACCCACTCGAACGGCGCGATCACGACCCGCAGCGCCTCGGTGTCGCTCCCGAGGTCGCCGAGCGCGCTCAGGAACGCCGACTCGCTCGTGAACGTCTGCGTGTCCTCGCCGATCGTGACGGAGCGCTGCTGGCTGCTGCCGCGGGTCATCGACCGGCGGATCAGGCGCCCGGAGTCGAGCAGGATCTCGACGACGGCCTTCTGCTCCTCGTCGTTGATCGCGTCGGTCCGGAACTTCCCGCCGTGGGATCGCCCCCACAGGCAGAAGGTGATCGCCTCGAGCACGAAGGTCTTGCCCGACTCCGACGGGCCGGCGATCAGCGTGCGGCCGGAGGGGTTGAACTGAGCCGTGAAGTCCTGGTGGGGCCCGAGCCCGGTGATCGTCATCCGCTGCAGCATGCCTGCCTTCCCCGGGGCGAGCGGTCGGAGGGTGGACCGCGCGGATGCCTAACCCGGCGCGACCGCTCCGGACCCGATACGCTGGGCCACCGCCCGAGGGAGCGCGCGCGTTGGAACCGCTGATCGACCAGCTGATCCGATCCTCGTACCCGCACCCGGTGGCCGCCGCGTGGCACCGCGTCTCGCTCGCGCCGTCGAGTGCGGACCGGGTCAAGCGGCTGCTCGCCTGCCTGGAGGTGCTCGTCCGGGTGCAGTGCGTGCTGCTGCTGCCCGACTACCTGCGCGGCCCGGCCGACGAGGCCGTCGAGAAGACGCTCGAGCGCCTCGACCGGCCCGCCCTCGGCCACTGGGTGCAGCTGCTCCGCTCGCTGATCCGGGCGATCGACGCCCGCGAGCTGCCGGCCTTCGCCCCCGAGGCCGTCTCCTGGTACCTCACCAAGGGGCGGCCGAGCGACAGCGCCCGCCGGCTCGACGATCTCGTGGCCATCCGCAACGACGAGGCCCACGGGCGCGCGCTGTCGCCGTCCGAGCAGAACGCGCGGGCGGCCGAGGTGCTGGGCGAGATGCGGCTGCTGCTCGGCGAGCTGTCGTGGCTCGGGCGGTACCGGCCGTTCCGGATCCTGGCCTCGTCGCTGTCGCGGCGGGGCGGCTTCGAGGGGCGCATCCAGTTCCTCACCGGCGTGGCGCCGCAGGCCGAGCCCGTGCGCGCGAGCTGGCCGGCGCGGCTGTTCGAGGAGTGCGTCTACCTGACCGACCCGGCGGGCACCGCCGTGCTCGAGCTCACGCCGTTCGTGCAGGTCATCTACGACGAGGGGCCCAAGGAGGAGCGCGTGTTCGTCCTCGCGGGCACGCACAAGCAGAAGAAGCTCGTCCTGAAGAACGACGCCACGGGCACCGCGCAGACGTCCCTCATCGCGTCCTACGAGGGCGACGTCCCGCTCGATGCCTGGCTCGCCGCGCGGGCCGAGCTGTCGCTGTGGCAGACCAATGAGGGCAGCAGCGAGACCTTCGCCACGGTGACCGAGGCGCGGGTCGACGGCGAGGTGATCGGCGGGCGGTTCGAGGTGCGCGAGCCGCTCGGCGAGGGCGGCATGGCCTCGGTGCTGCTCGTGTGGGACCTGTGGGACGAGCAGCTGTTCGCGCTCAAGGTGCTGCACAAGCAGCTCGCCGACGATCCCACGTTCAAGGAGCGCTTCCGGCGCGAGGCGCGCACGATGAAGCGGCTGCGCCACCCGAGCATCCTCGCGGTGGAGGAGGCCGGGCAGCTCGACGACGGGCGGCTCTACCTCAAGCTGCCGCTGCTGTCGGGCGGCACGCTGCGCGACCGGGTCAAGGCCGGCGCGAGCCCGCCCGAGCGGGTGCAGCGCTGGGCGCGGCAGATGCTGTCGGCGCTCGCCTACCTCCACGGCAAGGGGGTCGTGCACCGCGACATCAAGCCGAGCAACTTCCTGCTCGACGAGGCCGACGACTGCTTCCTGGCCGACTTCGGCATCGCCCTGCAGAGCGACGACCTGCGGCTCACGCGCACGCTCGAGCAGCTCGGCTCGGTGGCCTACATGGCGCCCGAGCAGCGGCGGGGCAACGACGTGACCGCCGCCTCCGACGTCTACAGCCTCGGGGTGGTGCTCCACGAGCTCGCCACGGGCCGCGAGGGCGACGTGACGCCGGGGGAGGGGATCGCCGGGGCCATCGGCGAGCTCGTGCGCGAGCTGTGCGCCGACAACCCCGCCGAGCGGCCCACCGCGCAGCAGGCGCTCGACAAGCTCGGGACGGGCGCGCCGCCCGCGCCGGTGCGCCCGTCGGCGCCGCCGCCCGTGGCCGTGGCGCCGAGCTACCACGTGCAGCAGCCCGACGGCACGCGCGCCGAGCTCACCGCGGAGGAGATCGCGGCCGCGCCCTGGGCGCAGGCGGCGTCGCTGCCGGTGTGGCTGCCCGGCTGGGCCGGCTGGCGGGAGGCGCGCGAGGTGCCCGAGCTCGCGGCGGTGCTGCCGCCCGTGGCCGCGCCGCCGCCCGAGGTGACGCCCGAGCCCGCACCCGTCGCGGCGGAGCCGCCGCCGCCGAAGGCGAGCGACCTGCCGCGGCTCGAGCTCGAGGTGCGCGAGGTGCCGCCGGGGCGCTTCGAGATGGCGCCGGGCCACCAGGTCGTGCTCACGCGCGGCCTGCTCGACGCCGGGCCCGTGAGCCGGGGGCTGTGGGAGGCCGTCGTGGAGCGGCAGGCCGAGGTCGGGGCCGATCCCGAGCCGGTCGACGCCGTGTCGTGGCTCGAGGCCGTGACCTTCTGCATCGGCCTGTCGGAGCGCTGCGGGCTGCACCCGGCCTATGCCTTCGGCCCGCCGCACCCGCGCAAGGCCTACTCCATCGACGACATCGGGCGCATGCTGCGCGAGATCGTGCCGTTCAAGAAGGTGCCCGCCATCCTGGCGCACTTCGGCACGGACGCGCTGCAGGTCATGCAGTTCGAGCCCGAGCGGCTGGCCGAGGTGCCGGGGATCGGCGGGAAGACGGCGGCGGGGTACGCCGAGCGGTGGGACCGCGACAAGTACTTCGTCCGCGACGTGGTCTGGCAGCGCGAGGCGCCGGGGTACCGCCTGCCGACGGAGGCGGAGTGGGTGCACCTGTCGGCGTCGGCGCCGGAGCTGCCGCAGGGGGCGCTGGAGTGGACGTGGTGCGCCGACCCGGGGCCGGCGTACCAGCGGGGGCCCACGCCGCTGCCGGAGGGGGAGCACACGGATCCGGCGCTCGACGACGGGCCGCGGCGGCTGGCGCGCGGGGTGGGGGAGCGCAAGGCGTTCGAGCCGGGGCAGTCGCAGCGGCGGCTCGGGCTGCGGGTGGTGCGCACCCTCGGGTGACTCGTGACCTCCGCGTCCCTCACCGCGCGGGCGGCGCGGGGATCTGAACGCCGTCACGGCTCGCGACAGGTGCACACGGCGTGCTCGAAGGGGACGAGCCCTTCGAGCAGCTGATCGTCGGCTAGGATCGGCCCGCCCGCGCGGGTGAGCAGCGACTTCGCCCGCTCGATCGCGCGGTCGGGGGTGGCGCCACGGGTCGAACGCCCCGGGGCGCAGCTCCATGCCGACCACCACGGCGAGCTGCACGCGACTCAGCGGGCGACGTCGCGGCCGTAGTAGCAGCCCGCCGCGTCCTCGATGCCATGGAGCCCGTGGCCGAAGGACAGCTCGCGCCCCAGGAAGTCCAGCGCGCGGTCCGCGCTCCACCACCGGCCGACGCGCAGGCTGGCGCGGAGGGTGGCGGTGTGCCACTCAAGCTCTTGAACGGGCCGCCAGCCCGCCACACCAGCCGTCGCCCGACGGCGTCAGGGACCATGATGTGCGGTCGTGCGGCGTGGCCGGTGGCGATCTCGGCCGACAGATCGGCCAACCACGGAGCCGACTCCCAGCACTCTGGGCTCACCCGCGTCCCCACCGAACGCGACCCACAGGATCTCGCGTGCCGGCTCGGGCAGCGGCGCGGACATCCTCGGGCGGCAGGGGGCGGGGCGATCTGGTACGCGGCGATGGCGGCGGTGACCGCGACCGCGACGAGGTCCATCCCCAGCGCCCCCGCCAGGATCAGCCAGCGAACGAAGCGAACCACGACACACCACCATGGCGCGTGCTCGCGCCGCAGAAACAGGGACGGTTCCAGCAGGAGTGACTCTCGGAAGCCTGTTTCAGCGGGCTCCGCTCGCGCAGGGTGCAGTGCAGTGATCGTGCCAGGTGGGACGCACGCCCACGGCGCGGAGGTCCGGCGGGACGTCTACGGATCCGAGATCGCGTTCTCCTGTTGGGCTGGCGGCCACCCCACGGGCTGGACCCCCGCACCAGGACGTCGCGGCCGCCCACCCGCAGCCGCTCCCGGCGCCAGACGTGGGTGTCGTTGCGCGAGCAAAGCCGATGGGGCTTCCCCGATTCCTGCTCCGTTCACGAGGTTGCTCCTCCGTGACCAGGAATCGGGAAGCCATTTCGGCGCGCACGCGCCCATAGTAATCGATCCTTTCGCCGCGCCGCCGACATCCCCCGGGGAGGAGGTCCTCGTGCTGCTCGCCGCGCTGCTCGCCTGCTCCGCCCGCTACGAGGTGTTCGCCTCGATCGTCGCCGACCCCGACGCCGCCGCCGAGGTCGAGCCCGAGATCGACGGCCCGCTCGTCGTCTCGCTGCTCCTGACCGTCGACGAGGTCACCTACCTGTCCCAGGAGGAGGACGTCGCGCTGCCGGTCGACGACGCCATCCGCCTCATGAGCGCCTCCGTCGGCGTCGACCCCTGCGACGGCCACACCGTCTCGGTCTCCGCCGTCGCGTGGACCGGGCAGACCACCTACCTGGTCTCCGACGCGCTGCCCCTGTTCGACGGCGTGGACGCCTGTGGCCACTTCGCCGACGAGGTGGAGCTCGTCCTCGATCGGCGTCCGCCCGAGACGACTCCAGAATAGAAACCGAACATTGATAAATTGATAGGCTGCCGTTACCATTCTGCCCGGGAGGGCCGAATGAGCGACGAGCGGATCGAGGTGCTGCGCATGGTCGCCGAGCAGGTGATCACGGTGGACGACGCCGAGCGGCTGCTGAAGGCGCTGGACCAGGGCGAGCGCAAGCGCGCCGAGCCGAAGCGCGACCGGCGCGGCGTGGTGGCCGGCGCCTTCGACGGCATGGGCGAGGCGCTCGGCGCCATCGGCGAGGTCGTGCAGGCCACGCTGTCGGAGGCCGTGCAGGGGGTCGAGGTCGGCCTCGGCCTCGACGACGACGACGACGAGGAGGACGGCGAGCCCCCGGGCCCGACCCGCTTCGAGCTACCGCCCGGCGCGCAGCTCTCCATCCGGCAGCACGGCCGGGGCGCCCACCGCGCCCACTGCTCGCTCGTGCTGCTCCCGTCCGACGACGGCTTCTGCACCGTCGAGGGCGGCGCCGGCGCCGAGGTCCGCACCCGGCCCGGCCACCGCGCCCGCGTCCGCTGGAAGCGCGGCGAGGCTCACCGTCCGCGTCCCGGCCTCCGTCACCGAGCTCGACGTGCGGCTCATGGGCGGCGAGCTCGTCGCCCACGGGCTCGGCTGCGTCGTCGACGCCCGGACCCTCGGCGGGCGCGCCGAGCTGACGGGCCTGACCTCGCCCTTCGACGTCCGCACCACCGGCGGCGACCTGCACCTCGGCCTGGCCGACGCGCTGACGGGCCCGTCCCGCGCCGCCACCACCGGCGGCACCGTCACCGTCGACGTGGCCGACGGCGCCGCCGGCCGCATCGAGGCCACCACCACGGGCGGCGAGGTCCGCGTGGAGGGCGCCTTCGACACGCGCCGCGAGGGCCACCGGTTCCACGGCTCCACCGTCGTCGCGGTGGGGGAGGGGGCCGAGCAGGGCTTCTCCTTGTCGGTCAAGTCCGTCGGCGGCGACGTGGCCGTGCGCCGCAGCCTCCGGGGCTCCGCATGAGCGACCCGCGCCTGCCGGCGCGCTGCCCGTCGTGCCAGGGCGACCTCGTCGTGGTGCGGCTCGAGTGCGACGCCTGCGGCACCGCCGTCGACGGCCGCTACGCGCCGTGCCCCGTCTGCCGCCTCGACGACGCGCTGCGCACCCTGTTCGAGCAGTTCCTCGACGCGCGGGGCAACCTCAAGGAGGTCCAGCGCACGCTCGGCGTGTCGTACCCCACCGAGCGCCAGCGCATCGACGTGATGTTCCGCGAGCTCGGCCGCGGCGCCGGGCCGGCGCAGTCGCCCCGGGACGTGCTGCGCCGCCTGCGCGCCGGCGAGATCGACGTCGACCAGGCCGAGCGCCTGCTCCGCCGCGACTGAACGTCACAGCGTGACGAGGTACGCCAGCAGGTCCGCGCGCTCGGCGTCCGACAGCGCGTCACCGAACGGGTGGCCGCCGTTCGACAGGCCCTCGCGCGCGGCGTCGTGGATGCGTCGGCCCTCGAGGGTCGAGGCGTCGAGCGGATCGGCGGGGACGGTGTAGCGCCAGCCCACGCGCTCCGGGTCGTAGTCGTCGGCGCCGGAGCCCGTCCGCTCCCAGACGTCGGGCCGCGACGCGCTGTCGACGACCCCCGCGAGGTCGGGCACGCTCGCGTTGTGGAAGTAGGGCGCCCGCGCCCAGATCCCCACCAGCGGCGGCGCCAGGTAGCCGCCCGTGGCCTGCAGCAGGTCCGAGCCGAACGCCGCCGACACGCTGTCGTTCAGGAAGTCGGCCTCGACCTGGCGGAAGTTCGCCGCCCGCACCGGGTCGGTGCCGACCTCGTCGAGCGGCACGATGCGGTCGGGGTAGGCGGCGTCGGGCCCGCTGTGCACACCGTGGCAGCGCGCGCAGGTGTCGTCGAACACCGCGCGGCCCCGGGCCACGGCGTCGTCGGCCGGCGGATCGTAGGGCCAGGCCGGGGCCTCGAGGCTCCACAGGAACTGCTGCACGTCCTGGAACTCGGGCTCGAGCGTGGCCGCCTCGGCGGGCGTGAAGCCGTAGGCCAGGAGCATCGCCATCATGGTGCGGTACCCGTCGGCCCCGGCCGCGCCGTCGGAGTACATGCGGTCCTTGTACTTGAGCGTCCACCACGCGCCCGGCCGCTGGTACCCGAAGTGGAGGTTGACCTCGGGGTCGGGGTAGAGGTCGTTCACCAGCTGCACGCCGAGGCCCCAGGCGTCGTTGGCGCCCACGGCGCCCGTGCCGGAGGTGACCGCGGGCGCGTCGATCCCGCCGAGGGCGGCGAGCCGCTCGAGGTCGCCCTGCAGGCCGGCCATGTCGAAGGTGCTGTTCGCGACGCCCACCACGACCTGCCCGGCGACCTCGCCCACGTGGCAGGTGTAGCAGTCGAGCAGCGCGTTGCCGGCCTGGGTGCGCAGGCCGACCGGGTAGCCGTCGTTGTCGTAGGGCGCCTCGAGCATGCCGTAGCGCTCGCGGAAGGCGGCCCAGTACGCGTCGTCGTCGGCGATGGGGCCCGTGCCCCACACCATCCACAGGCTGCGGAAGCCGATCACCGGGAGGACCGGGTCGAAGAGCGTGCCGGCCTCGAACAGGCGCCGGCCGCGCTCGGCGGCCTCCGGATCGGCCACGTGGCGGACGGGGAGCGTCCCGCCCGCCTCGGGCACCGTGGCGGGGGTGGACTCGCCGGGGTCGACCGGGTGCTGACAGGCGGCGAAGGTCAGGATTCCGACGAGCATGCGCTCCTCCAGGCCCCGACCCCGAGTAACCCGTCACTCCGCCGCTTGAACCGCCGGGTCCAGGTCCAGCTCGGCGATCGACCACGACACGTCCTTCATCCGGACCTCGCCGTCCACCGCGCCCGTGCCCGCCGGGTCCGCGAACACCCGCCCGATGGTGATCCCGAAGTCGCCCGTGGCGAGCTTCCCGGTCTGGCACTTCATCGTCAGCAGCTTCACCTCGCCCGGGCCGAGCGTGATCGCCTTCTTCCCGATGCCGAACGCCGCGTAGTCGAGCGTTGCCTGCGTCTCGCCCCGCCGGCAGCGGATCTCGGTCTGCGGGATGGCGAGGCCCTCGTCGGTGTCGTTCACCAGCGCGAGCTTCACGACGTAGTGGTCGTCCTGCGGCTGCACGGCGTCCGCCCCGACGGTGAGCGCGCCGTCGCCCGCCACGACCTGGTTCTTCGGCCGCGACAGCGCGTACTCCTTGGTGCCGAGCTCGAACGGCTTCGGCTCCTTGCCGTCGGAGGACAGCTTGTCCTTCATCTTGTCGAGCAGGCTCTGCTGCTCGGGCGGCGCCGCCAGCTCGCCCGGCGGCGGCGGCACGGGGTGGTCGGTCACCTTGGGGACGAAGCCCGGCGGCACCTTCTGCGCCTTCTTGTCGGCCAGCGCCTCGGGCAGCGTCCACTGGACGTGCTCGAACAGCACCTGGTCGGTCGGCGCGCCGGTGCGCTCGGGGTCGTCGTAGACCCGCAGCAGGTCGACGCCGTACTCGCCCGTCGCCCCGGGGACGGTGCACACGAGCGTGATGGTCTCGGTCTGGCCGGGCCCGATGGCCACGGGCTTGCCGGAGCCCTCGACCTGGCCCGCCACGCCGCCGCGCGTGCAGCGCAGCTCGCCCTTCGACACGACCAGCGCGCGGTCGGTCGCGAGGTTCGTGAGCGCGATCCCGACCGAGAACTCGCCCTTGGCGGGCTCGATCCAGTCGGAGCCGACCGTGAGGGTCTCGCCGGCGGTCACCTGGTTCAGGACGCGGGCGAGCGTGATCTCCTTGGCCTGCGCGGGCAGCGCGAGGGCCAGCAGTGCGAACGTCACGGGCTCTCCTCCGGTGCGTCGGCGTCGTCGCCGTCGTGCTCTTCGACCTCGGCCTCGACCTTGTCGACCACCTTGTGCACGACGTTCGCGCCGGCCTCGACGGTCTCCATCAGCACGCCCTCGGGCTCGGTGGGCGCCGCACCCGCCGGCGGGGGCACGGGGTGGTCGGTCACCGCGGGCACGAAGCCCGGCGGGATGGTCTTGTTGGCCTTCTTGTCCATCTGCGCTTCGGTGAGCGTCCACGACACGTCGTCGAGCAGCAGGTCGCCCGTGCTGTCGTCGTAGACGTGCAGGATGTTGACCTTGAAGTCGCCGGTGCCGCGCGCGCCCGTCATGCAGTTCATCGGGAAGGTCTTCGACTCGCCCGGCCGCAGGTCGATGCGCCGCTCGCCGATGCCGAAGGTCGCGTGCTTCAGCATGGCCTGCGACGGGCCCCACCAGCACTGCAGCTCGTCGTGGCTCATCATGAGCGCGCGGTCGGCGCTCTGGTTGGTGAGCTTCAGGAAGACCGTGTAGTGGTCGTTCTGCGGCTCGATCCGCTCCGCGGCGACGGTCAGCGTCTCCCCGGCCGTCACCTGGTTCAGCGGCGCGAGCAGCTTGTACTCCTTCGCCTCCGCCCCCGGGGTGAGCAGCAGCGCACTCAACACGAGCGACATGTCCCCTCCTGCGGCCCGCCGATTAACGCGGGACCGACGGCACACCCAACCCGCCGCGCCCGCGGTTCATCCGCGGTCGGCAGGGACGTGCATGTCAGGGGATCGTGGGATCGGATCGCACGGATCCGAGCGCGCGGCCGACGCTCGGCTCCGGCGCGGGCGGATGCGGCGGGCGGGAGCCCGTGAACGCCGCGGTCAGGATGACCTTCGCGTAGTGCCCGAACGACGAGTAGCGGTCGGAGGTCGCCATCTTCGGCTCGCGGTGCGTGGCGACCCACTCGTCGTGGGGGATGGGCTGCAGCTGCACGTCGGGGAGGGGCTCGGCCATCGCGGCGCTCACCACGGCCTCGTCGAGCGGCAGCGGGGTGCACGCCGTGCCCCAGCGCGCGGCCATCGAGCACATGCCCTCGGCGTGGCCGCCCTCGGAGGCGACCCCCACGGTGCCGAGGTCGAGCGCGCGGACGATCGACAGGGAGTAGCCCACGTTCTGGTCGGTGTGGAGCGCCTGCGTCTCGAGGTGGACGGCGCTGGCGGGCACGCCGAGCGCCTCGAGCCCCGCGGCCAGCGCCTCCGCCTCGACGAACGGCGTGTGCGCGGCGCCGCCGGACGTGACGAAGCTCCGCACGACGCCGGTGCGGTACAGGTGCGCGCCCCACACCACGCGCCGCCACTGGCAGGTCGAGAGGTGGCCGTCGGGGTCGGTGGGGCAGCCGGGCAGGATGGCCACGTCGACGCCGCGCGGACCGAGGTCGAGCACGGGAGCCTTGTGGGCGCAGCCGGCCAGGAAGAGGAGGGCGGGGAGCAGGGGACGGGGCATGTCCGGGCCGTATCCAGCGGCGCCGGGATCCGTCAGTGCCTCGGGCGTCGCATCCAGGTCGTCTGCCAGGCGCCGCGATCCTCGGTGATCGCCGAGGCGAAGCCGAAGCGCGCGTAGAACGGCTGGGCGTCGCGGGTGCCGAGGCTGACCTCGGCGCCGCGGACGGCCGGGTGGTCGAGCAGCGCGGCGATCAGCGCGCTGCCGACGCCGCCGCCGCGGTGGTCGGGGTGGACGGCCACGTCGTAGAGCCAGCAGCGCTTGGTGCGGTCGGAGACGGCGCGCGCGGTGGCGATCAGCGCGCCGTCGCGCTGCAGGCCGATCCAGGCGGCGCTGTGGCGGACGGCGGCCGCCAGCTGGTCCCGCGGCTGGCCGCCGTTCCAGTACTCGTGGTGGACCAGATCGCCGGCCGCGGCGGCGAGCGCGTCGTCGGGGTGCAGGCGCAGCCGGAGGCCGGCCGGGAGCGGCACGGGGCAGGGGGCCGACGGGTGGGTGTCGGCGAGGACGTCGATCGCCGCCAGGTCGCCGTCCCCGCCCCGCTGCCACAGCCCCGCCGCGATGCGGCCGATCTCTGCGGCCGACAGGTTGGTGCCGAGCTTGGCCGCCGCGGAGACGGCGGTGGGGCGGACGGCCCAGATGCCGAGGCCGCGGACGGGGGCGGCGTACAGCGGGTGGGCGGCGTCGATGGGGACGTGGCCGCCCTCGGGCTGGCGGTCGCGCATCATCTGCTGCAGGGCGGCGGCGCGGTCGTCGGGCGACGTGACGGGCTCGAGCACGCCGTCCACGATCACGCTGCGGTAGAACGTGGTGGCGGGGCAGGCGCGCTCGGGGTCGCGCATCCAGCTCGGGATGCGGGCGACGATGGCGTCGCCGACCAGCTGCACCGGCGTGCCCGCCAGCGCGGCGAGCGTGCTGCGCGGGGGCGCGTGCAGCCAGATCCGGCCGTCGTGGACGGCGTGGTGGAGCGTGCGGACGACGGGCCGGCCGTCGACGACGCCCGCCAGGCGGAGCTCCGGCAGCGCGCGCAGCAGCGCCCACCCGTCCTCGACCGACCCCGCGACGCGTCCGCTCATCCGGCACCTCCGTGGTGGACGTCGTCGCTCGGATGTGGCACCTCAGGGAGGTCCAGTTTCGACAATCCAGGGGTGCCAGTGTCCGATGTGCGCCTGACCCTGCCCGACGGCGATCAGCCCGCGTTCCTGCGGATCGCGGAGGCGATCGTGGCGGAGATCCGCCGCGGGCGCCTGCAGCCGGGGCAGCGCCTGCCGGGCACCCGTGCGCTGGCCGTGCAGCTCGGGGTGCACCGCAACACCGTGACCGCGGCGGTGCGGGAGCTGCGCGCGCAGGGCTGGGTGCGGGTCCACCCGCGGGGGCGCACCGAGGTGGCGTCGCTGCCGGCGGCGCCCGTGCCCGCGCCGCGGGTGCCGCCCGCCGCGCCGCCGTTCCGGGTCGCGCCGGTGGCCTGGCCCGACCTGCAGCCGCAGTGGCCGCCGGGCACGCTGGTGCTGGCGGGCGGGCGCCCGGACCTGCGCCAGCTCCCCGTCGACGAGCTGGGGCGCGCCTGGCGGGCCGCCGTGCGCCACTCGCGCGGGCGCATCCTCGACTACGGCGCCCCCGAGGGCCACCCGCGGCTGCGGGCCGCCATCGCCGCGCTGCTCGGGCGGGAGCGGGGCCTGACCGTCGGCCCCGACGAGGTCTTCGTGACCCGGGGCAGCCAGCAGGCGCTGTACCTCGTCGCCCGCGCGTTGATCCGGCCCGGTGATCGGGTCGCCGTCGAGCGCCTCGGCTACCCGCCGGCCTGGGCGGCCTGGCGGGCGGCGGGCGCCGAGCTCGTCCCGGTCGACGTGGACGGGGAGGGGATGCGGGTGGATCGGCTCGAGGGCGTGCCGGGGCTGCGCGCCGTCTACTGCACGCCGCACCACCAGTACCCCACGATGGTGACGCTGCCGGCGGCCCGTCGGCTCGCGCTGGCGGCGCTGGCGCGCGAGCGGGGCTTCGCCGTCGTCGAGGACGACTACGACAACGAGTTCCACTACCGCGGCCGCCCCGTGCTGCCGCTCGCCGCCCACGACGTCGACGGCGCCGTCGTCTACGTCGGCACCTTCTCCAAGACGCTCGCGCCGGGGCTGCGGCTCGGCTTCCTCGTCGCCCACCGCGACGTGATCCGGGCCGTGGCCGCGCTGCGGCTCGCCGTCGACCGCCAGGGCGACGCCGCCACCGAGCTCGCCGTCGCCACGCTCGTCGAGGACGGCACCGTCGGGCGCCACCTGCGGCGCATGCGCCGGCTCTATGCGTCCCGGCAGGCGCTGGTGGCCGACCGTCTGGCCGCGGGCCTGGGCGAGCGCATCGCCTTCGAGGTGCCCGCGGGCGGGCTCGCGCTGTGGGTGCGCACCACGGTGGAGCCGGAGGCCTGGCAGCTCGCCGCCGCGCGGCACGGCGTGGGCTTCGACGTCGCCCGCCGCTACCACCTCGACGGCACGGGCCTGCCCTACGTGCGCATCGGCTTCGCGTCCCTCGACGAGGACGAGCTGGTGCGCGCCGTCGACGGGCTCGTCGCTTCGCATCCCGGGCTGCGGTAGGAGCTCGTCGCGAGTAGGCGTTTCGCCTGCGTTTCTGACCCGAGCACGACCACCACCACGACCACCACGGCCTGGTGCCCGGCCCGGCCGCGTGCCCAGCCCGTGGCTGCCGGCGTGGTCGTGGTGGTGGTGGTGGTCGTGGTCGTGGCCCGCACGATGCCCGACCAGCTCCCAGCCAGCTAGGCCGGGCCAGCCCCCGTCGCCACGGCGCGTCGCGCCGGCTCGGCGGCGTACAGCGCGCTCCCGACGGCGCACACCGCCCACAGCCCGAGCACGTCCGGCGCATCGGGCGGGACCCGGTAGGCGAGCGCCGCGACCCCGTCGGCGTCGGCCTGCGCCACGCCCACGGGCACGGCGTCCGCCGGGACGGCGCCGGGGAGCTCCACCCCGGCCGGCGCCACCAGGAAGCCGCAGGTCGTGCCGGGCGCGAGCGTCGCCACGGAGAGGGTGGTGGGCTGGTCGGCCGTCAGCGCGGGCACCTCGACCGCGAACGCGCCCGGGAGCACCTCCACCAGTGGATCACCCAGGGCCACCAGCGGATCGGCCGCGCAGGCCAGCACTCCCCAGAACAGCACGTCCACCTCGCCCGGGCCGCATCGGATCCGGTGATGCCCGTCTGGTTACCCCGCCGTTACCGCACTTTGGGGTGCGAGCCGGCGGGGCCCCGATCAGCGGCGGACGTACTCGGCTTCGACGGGCTGGCCGTTGATCCCGCGCCGCGGCGCCGCGATCCAGTTCGCCATCTTGCCCGGCTCGTACACGGCGTGCATCAGCGACGCGACGTAGGCCCGGTCTTCGTCGGACGGCAGCCAGTCGCCGCGGCGGGCTTCCCACTCCGCTGCGCTGATCGGGTTGCCCTGCAGGTCGAAGTGCTGCTCGGCGTAGATGCCCTGGCGGCGGTGGAAGCGCGTGGACGGCAGCGTGATCCGGAAGTCGCTGCCCTCCTCGTCGAGCGCCTTGTTCCACTTCTCGAGGACCTTGTCGCAGTCGTCGACGTATTCCCCGCGCAGGACCTCGTTCATCGCGTTGCGCAGCGCGATCTCGTGGTCGACGAGCTTGCCGTCCTCCACCTGGGCGATGGCGCGGGTCTGCCCGAGGGCCGTGTGCTCCTCGTGCTTGTCCTCCTTCCACCGGCCCTTGAGGCCCGACGCGAAGAAGTCGGCGGCGTTCGACGAGATCTCGGAGCCGAACAGGTCGAGGCTGTAGCTGAACCAGTAGTTGACGTACTTCTGGATGGTCGCGAGGTCGATCCCGCCCTGCGCGCGCACGTCGCCGTTCGGGTCCTCCTTCGCGAGCTGCACCGCGCGCCGCAGCACGCGCTCCACGCCCGTCTGCCCGACGAAGAGGTGGTGGGCCTCCTCGGTCAGCATGAACTTGCAGGTGCGCGACAGCGGGTCGAACGCCGACTCGGCGAGGGCGCCGAGCTGGTACTTCCCGTCGCGGTCGGTGAAGGTGGTGAAGCAGAAGAACGTGAGCCAGTCGGGGCTCGCCTGGTTGAACGCGTCGAGGATGCGCGGCTTGTCTTCGTCGCCGGCGCGGCGCTCCAGCAGGGCGTCGGCCTCTTCGCGCCCGTCGCGGCCGAAGTAGCCGTGGAGCAGGTAGACCATCGCCCACAGGTGGCGGCCCTCCTCCACGTTGACCTGGAACAGGTTGCGCAGGTCGTACAGCGACGGCGCGGTGGCGCCGAGGTAGCGCTGCTGCTCGACGCTCGCGGGCTCGGTGTCGGCCTGGGTCACGATGATGCGCCGCAGGATGTTGCGGTACTCGCCCGGGACCTCCTGCCACACCGGCTGGCCGATGTGGTCGCCGAAGTGGATGCGGCGGTCCTCGATGGCCTGGTCGAGGAAGATCCCCCAGCGGTAGTCGGGCATCTTCACGTAGTCGAAGTGCGCCCAGCCGCCCTTCTCGGTGCTGATGGCCGTGCGCAGGTACACGTCCTTCGCCTGCCAGCCCTCGGGGCCCATCGCCTTCCACCAGTCGATGAAGGCGGGCTGCCACTTCTCGAGCGCTCGCTGCAGGCGCGTGTCGGCGCCGAGGTTCACGTTGTTCGGGATGCGTTCCGCGTAGTCGATGCCGGCCATCGAGGCGCCTCCGGGGCGAGAGGGCTCCGTAACCTGCGCGCCGCGGTCAGGTCCGCTGCCAGTCGAACCGCGGGCGGGTGGGGTGTCCGTACAGGGTGAGCGCGCCTTCGTCGCCCACAGCGTTCGGCCGCTGGAAGATCCAGTTCTGCCAGGCCGAGAGCCGGCCGAAGATCTTCGAGTCGCAGGTCTCGGCGCCGACGAAGCGCAGGTTCTGCTCCATGCCCGTGAGCGCATCGGGCGACAGGCTGGCGCGCTCCTCGATGGCGATGCGGATCTCGTCGTCCCAGTCGATGTCGTCGGGTGCGAGGGTGACGAGGCCGAGCTCCAGCGCGTCGGGCCCGGTCAGCGGCCGGTCGGACGCGAGCGCGCGCTCGATCGCCTCGGGCTCGCCCATGAAGCGGGCCTGCAGGCGGGTGATGCCCGTGGACATCGGGTAGGCGCCGCCGCTCGCGGCGCGGGTCACCCGGAGGGTGACCTCGCCGTCGTCGAGCATGTAGGACCGGTCGGCCGCGAAGACGAGCTCGGCCAGCGAGCCGACGAAGCAGCTGCCCGGGTCGACGATGGCGAACATCGAGCGGGCCGTGTTGTCGATGCGGCGCAGCACGCGGGCCTGCCTGGAGCCGGATCTCGTGGGCGAGCCACTGGTCTTGGTGCTCCAGGACGGCGGCGTCGTGGGCCAGTACCTGATCGGCGTCGCCCCGGGTGTGGAGCAGGATCAGGCCCACCTGGTCGTGGTTGAAGCGCAGGTGCAGCAGCGCGTCGTCGAGCTCGCGGTAGGCGCGCAGCGACCAGGTGTCGCAGCCCTCGCTGGCGAGGTCGGCCGGCGGCCCGGCGTCGGGCCCCTTCACCGTGAGGTGCGCCACGCGCTGCTCGGGGTCGAGCTTCAGCTCCACGTGGCGGTAGGTGCGGGTCGTGCCGTCGTCCGACAGCTCGCTCACCACCTCGTCGAGGGCGATGCCCTTCGCGGCGCCGGCGGGGCGCGCGGCGTCCTGGCCGGCGAGGTCGGCGACCTCGTCGGTCCACTTCGAGCGGGCGATGCTGCCGTCGACCAGGCCGTACTTCACGGCGTCGCGCGCGCGGAAGCCCTCGGCCTTGGTGCAGAACAGGTCGGCCACGTCGCGGCGGACCTTGCGCTTGTCGACGAGGCGCGTGAGCCCGCCCGTGCCCGGGAGCACGCCGAGGAGCGGCACCTCGGGCAGCGAGACGGCCGAGCTGCCGTCGTCGATGAGGTAGATCTTGTCGGTCGCCAGGGCGAGCTCGTAGCCGCCGCCCGCGGCCGTGCCGTTGAGCGCGGCGATGCTGTGCAGGCCGGAGTGCTCGGACGCGTCTTCGAGGGCGCAGCGGCTCTCGTTCGTGTACCGGCAGAAGTTGACCTTGAACGCGTGGGTGCTCGTGGCCAGCATCCGGATGTTGGCGCCCGCGCAGAACACCTTCGGCTGCGACGAGGTGAACACGACCGTGCGCACTTCGGGGTGCTCGAAGCGGAGGCGCTCGATGGCGTCGGCCATCTCGATGTCGACGCCCAGGTCGTAGCTGTTCTGCTTCAGCACGTAGTCATCGGGGCGCAGCCCGTTGTCCTCCTTCACGTCGAGCGTGAGGGTCGCGACCGCACCGTCGAGATCGAGGTGCCAGTGCTTGTAGGAGGAGGGGTGGGCGTGGAACGATGCGATACGCTGGACGCGGGCTTCGCTCGCCATGGCGTTCTCCGGGCAAGGGGGCCCTGTACCCGCTGCCGCCCGGATCGCACGCATCCGGTGCCCAGGAGTCGCGCTTGGACCCGTCGTCGTGGCCTGTGGTCGATCCCGCCGATCCGCGTGTCGCGGCCGCCGGCGCGCTGGTCGCGCTGGCGCTGGTGCAGCTCGTGCTGGCGCGGTGGCGGGATCTGGGGCCGCTGACCGTGGCGGCGGGCGGGGCGCTGGCGGCCGTCGCGCCGGGGCCCGTGACGTGGGGGGCGCTGGCCGTGGCGAGCGGGGTCGCGGCGGTGGCGTGGGCGCGGGGCGCTGCGCGGGGGTCGGGCAGCCCGGGCTCGTGCTGGGGGTGTTCGGGCGGCGGTGGCCGTCGTGGCCGGGCTGGCGGCGGCGGGGCCGGTGGGGGCGGCGTATGCGCCGGTGGGGGCCGCTGGTGTGGGGGTGATCGGGGGCTGCTGCAGACGGTGGCGCTGAGGCGGCGGGGGCCGTTGCGGCCGGGGTGCGGTGGCTGGGGGAAGTGGGGGTCCGGTGAGATCGACGGGGAGGTCGAGAGCGACCTCGAGAGCGACCTCGACCTCGACCTCGAGGATCGACCTCGACCTCGACCTCGAGATCGACCTCGACCTCGACCCGACCTCGACCTCGACCTCGACGTCGACCTCGACCTCGACCTCGACGTCGACCTCGAGATCGACCTCGACCTCGACCTCGACCTCGACGTCGACCTCGAGATCGACCTCGCCCTCGCCCTCGCCCTCGACCTCGAGATCGACCTCGCCCTCGCCCTCGCCCTCGCCCTCGCCCTCGCCCTCGCCCTCGCCCTCGCCCTCGCCCTCGCCCTCGTCAGTGCTCGACGGCCGTCACCACCGCGTTGCCGTCCCCGTCCAGCGCCGCCGCCAGCGACGCCGACGACAGGCCCCGCTCCACCGTCCCCTGCACGTCCACCGCCGCCGCCTCCCCGAGGAACGTGTACCCGAAGTCCTCGAGCTGCGTCCCCGGCGAGTAGTTCGTCGCGATCCCGTTCGCCTGCCCCTCGGGCGTCACCCACCACCCCAGCGTCCGCAGGTACGCCCCGCGATCGTCGGTCCGGTCGGGATCGAACCGGAAGTCCAGCATCCGGTACCCCACCAGCGGATCGCTCACCCCGGAGAAGTCCACCGTCACCGGCGCCGACTCCACCTGCTCCTCGGGGTGCAGCTTGTCTCCCGAGAACGGGTACGCCTCGGCCGTCGCCACCGCCCCCCGCGCGATCGCGGTGTCGCCGTACAACACCACCGCGTGCACGGTCATCGCCACCACGGCCCGCTCGTTCACCTCGTCGATGCACTGCCGGTCGGGGTCGAACGTCTTGCCGGCCGAGAACGCGAGCTGCGCCGTCACCGTGGCGCTGGTGCCCGACAGCTCGACCTCGCCGAGGTCGATGCCGAGGTGGTTCGGGTGCCACCCGTACCGCGGCCGGTAGCACGACGCCTCGCCCGCGAGCGGGTGGTCGGTGTCGAGGTCCACCCCGGTCACCAGCGCGATCGCGACGGCCCCCGGGATCTCCGCCGGCAGCGTCACGGTCTCGGACACGGCGACGCCGTCGCGCCCGACCTCGGCCGTGAACGTCACGGGCACCATCGCGACCGCGGTGCTCCGCGCCGTGGCCCACCACACCGACACGTCGGCGGTGTCGCCGAACGGGAACTCGTTGCACGACGCCTGGTCGCAGCCCTCGGGCAGGTCCGGCGCCTCGAACGAGGTGGACGTCCCGCCGATCACCGCCACGTCGGTGGCCTCGTCGCCGGCGACGACGACGAGCCTCGACAGCCGGTGGTTGAACCCCTGCCAGCCGAGCCGGAAGCCCTCGAGCACGTCCGCGGACTGCTCCGGCAGCTCGACACCGTCGGCGTCCTTGTCGTTCCCGCTGCAGCCGCCGAGCCCGACCGCCAACCCCGCGACCGACAGCGCGAGGAGCCTCCGAGGTGCAAGATCCACGTCCCCTCCACCGTGCCTCCATACCGCACTCCGCGACCCTGCGACGGAACTGCGACATGCGGCAGCCCCGCGCCTGGTGACGGATCCGGTGGGAGGACCGATGTTCCTGCTGCTGCCCACCGTCGCGCTGGCCCAGACCGTGCCGAACCCGTCCCTCGACGGCCCCGCGCCCACCGCCGTCCCGAACGCCCTGGCCGCGACGGACTGGACGTTCGACGGCGCCAGCCTCGCCGCCGCGGGCGTCCCCATCGACTGCGACGCCACGCTGCTCGCCGCCTCTCCCGACGGCGGCACGGCCGCCCGCGCCGTCGCCACGTTCGACCCGCTGTCGGGCGACGTCGCCCAGTCGCTGTCCACCACCGTGACGGGCCTGTCGCCCGGCGTGCCCTACCGCGTGCGCTTCACCGCGGCCCTGGTCCGCCACTACGGCCAGTCCACGGGCTTGTGGGCGGTGACCCTCGACGGCACCGAGCTCGACGGCCCGCTCCTCGCACCCCCGGCCGCGAACCCGGGCGCCACGCCCTGGATCGTCCAGACCGTCGAGAGCTTCTACGCGACGGCGCCGGAGGCGACGCTGTCGTTCCGCGCGGCCACCCTGTCGGACGGCGTGACGCAGTCCCCCGGCCTGCCCGCCGCCGGGTGCCCGTACTTCAGCGACCCGATCGCGGCCGACCTGCTCCTCGACGGGATCGAGGTGATCGGGGACAGCGACGTCGACGGCCTGTGGGACGACGAGGAGGTCGCGCTCGGCACCGACCCCACCCAGGCCGACACCGACGGCGACGGCCTGCTGGACGGCACCGAGGTCGAGCTCGGCCTGGACCCGCTGTCCGCGGACGGCGACGGCGACGGCCTGCTCGACCCCGACGAGCTCGCGCTCGGCACCGACCCCAACCAGCCCGACACCGACGGCGACGGCTACTCCGACGGCGACGAGGTCGCCGCGGGCTCCGATCCCCTCGACACGGACGACGTCCCCGCGCCGCCCGCCGACACCGCGGACACGGGCACGACCCCCACGACCTCCACGGACCCGACGGCCCCCCGCGACACGGCCGGCCCCGGCGATCCGCGCCCCCAGGGCGAGCACAAGGACGACGTCTACGTCGGCTGCGAGTGCGACGCGGGCGGCGCCGGCGGCGTGCCGTGGCTCGCGCTGCTGCTGCCGATCGCCTGGCGCCGCCGCCGCTGACGGAGTGGATCCTTTCCGGCCTCCGCGCGCACCATGACGTCGATGACCGAACCCGACCTCGTGCGGCTGGCGATCGCGGATGCGCCGGGCGCCCTCGATCGCCTGTGCGACGAGTGGCTGCCTGTGGTCCTCGGTTGGACAGCCCGCCTGGCCGGGCCGCGGGTCGATCCGGAGGATGCCGCGCACGACGTGTTCCTGGTGGTGTTCCGGCGGCTGCCCGAGCTGCAGCAACCGGAGGCCTTCGGCGCCTGGCTGTACGGCATCACCCGCCGGGTGATCTCCGCGCACCGGCGCCGGGCCTGGTTCCGCCGCTGGCTGCCCGGCGGCGTGCCCGAGATCCCCGCCGTCGACGGGGATCCGGCGCGCCACGTCGAGCAGGGCGACGTGGCCGCCCGGGTGTGGAAGGCGCTCGACGCGCTGGCCATCCACCACCGCGAGGTGCTGGTGCTGTGCGACCTGGAGGAGCGGGCCGACAGCGAGGTCGCCGAGATGCTCGGCGTGCCGAAGGGCACCGTGAAGAGCCGCCTCCGGCGGGCCCGCGTGGCGCTGCGCCAGCTGGTCCCCGACCTGGCTGCCGAGGAGCTGCGCGCCGCCGCCGACGACCGCGAGCGAGACTTACAGGAACCCGAGCTGAACCACCTGGGAGGGGCCCGATGACCACCGGCCCGAACACCGATCCCGCCGCCGTCTGGCGGACCGTGCGCGAGCGGACGGCCCCGTCCGCGGGCGCCCTCCACCGCGTGCGCAGCCGCCTCGACCGGCAGCTGGTGCCCGCCACCGCGGTCCTCGCGAGCCTGCCGGCCTCGCCCGATCGCCTCGCGGTCCAGCGGGTGAGGGCGCGCCTGCGCGCGCGCCCCGAGCCCGCCGGCTGGCCCGTCCGCACCGTCGGGGCGGCGCTCGCGCTGGGCGCGGTGGCGATGGCGGCGTCCATGGTCGTCGGCGCCGACGGCGAGGCCCCGCGCGCCGAGCGCTACCTCGTGGGCGACGGCACGAGCGTGCTCGCGCCGCACGTCCTCGCGCGCCACGACGGCGAGGGCACCGTCCAGACGGGCCCCGACGGCGTCACCATCGACTGGGAGCTCGGCCGGCTCGAGCTCGACGTCATGGCGCAGGACACCGTCGCCGTCCACACCGCCGAGGGCGACGTCCACGCCACGGGCACCGCCCTCGCCGTGGAGCGCGACGCGCTCGGCACCCGCGTCGCCGTGTCGCGCGGCGAGGCCGAGCTCACCTGCGCGGGCGGCGCCGCCGATCCGCTGGGCGCCGGCGCCAGCGCCGAGTGCCTCCCGACGACCGCCGCGGGCCTGCTCAACCGCGCCCGCGCCCAGCAGGACGCCGGCGACGCCCCCGACGCGCTGCTCGCCACCGTGGCGCGCGGCCTCGCCGCCTCGCCCGAGCCGGCGGTCGCGGGCGAGCTGCTCGCGCTCCAGGTCGGCGCCCTCGTCTCCGCCGGGCGCGACGCCGAGGCGCTCACCGCCGCCGAGACCGCCGTGCAGGGGTCGCCGGATCCGGCGCGAGCGGCGTCGCTGCGTCGCACCGGCGCTCGCCTCGCCCTGCGCCTCGGCGCCTGCGATCGCGCCGAGGCCCTGCTCGAGGGCCTCGACGCCGCCGACGCCGAGCGGGCCCTGCTCGCCCGCTGCGGCGGCTGAGCGTCGGCCGAGGGGTTACCGGTCGCGCCCGGAGGCCGGCCCGATGTCGATCAGCACCCACTTCGACGCCCTCGCCGTGTACACGGCGGGCGCCATCCGCCTCGTCCCGCTCGAGGGCGAGCCCGAGGACCTCGTCGGCGAGGGGGGCGGCCTGCAGGAGGCGTTCGACCGCATCGGCCAGGCGCCGCTGCTCGGCGTGCTGCGCGACCCGCGCATCCAGACGGTCCTGCTGGGCGACGGCGCGCTGCAGGTCACCGTCACCCGCGACGGCGAGGCCGGCCGGCTCGAGGTCCGCTGGGACGACGAGCCCGTGGTCGACGAGCGGGTCGAGATCCCGCCGGTCGCCGCGAGCGGCCCGGGGCCCTGGTACCGCCCGAGCCCCGACGCCGAGCGCTCGCCCCGCGACGTCGTCGACACGGGCGAGCCGCTGGTGGCCGTCGAAGACCTCGGCGGCGACGTGCGGTGGTACGCCGAGGGCATCCACGGCCCCGGCGTCGGCCAGCTGCGCCTGCTGGGCACCGTCCCGGCCCTGTCGGCGCAGACGCTCGGGTCGCGCTCCTTCCGCGAGGCCCACGGCCTGTCGATGTCCTACGTCGTCGGCGCCATGGCGGGCGGCATCGCCAGCGTCGAGGTGGTGCTCGCGGCCAGCCGCGCCGGCCTGATCGGCTTCTTCGGCGCCGGCGGGCTGCCCCTCGAGGCGGTCGAGGCCGCGCTGGAGCGCCTGCGCGCCGAGGTGGGCGAGGGGCCCTGGGGCATGAACCTGCTCCACAACCCCGCCGAGCCGAGCGTGGAGGAGCGCACCGTCGACCTGTACCTGCAGCACGGCGTGCCGGTGGTCGAGGCGAGCGCCTACATGGGGCTCACCGCCGCCGTCGTCCGCTACCGCACCACGGGTATCTCCTCGGGCCCCGACGGCCGACCCATCGTCCCGAACCGCGTGTTCGCCAAGGTCTCGCGCCCCGAGGTCGCCGAGAAGTTCCTGCGGCCGCCGCCCGCCGAGATCCTCGAGGCCCTGGTCGGCCGCGGCGAGCTCACCGCCGAGCAGGCAGCGCTGGCGGCCCGCGTCCCGGTGGCCGACGCCGTGACCGCCGAGGCGGACTCGGGCGGCCACACCGATCACCGGCCGCTCGTCGTCCTGGTCCCCGCGATGATCGCCCTGCGCGACCGCATCGTCGCCGAGGAGGGCTACGCCGCCCTCGACATCTGCCCCCACGTCGGCGCCGCGGGCGGCATCGGCACCCCCGCCGCGGTCCACGCGGCGTTCGCGCTCGGCGCCGACTACGTGCTCACGGGCTCCGTCAACCAGGCCACGGTGGAGGCCGGCACGAGCCCCATGGCCAAGGCCATGCTCGCCGAGGCCGGCTGGTGGGAGGTCGCGACCGGCCCCGCGCCCGACATGTTCGAGATCGGCGCCAAGGTGCAGGTCCTCGGCCGCGGCTCGATGTACGCCCAGCGCGCCCAGCGGCTGTACGACCTCTACAAGCGCTACGACGCCCTCGAGGCCATCCCCGACGCCGAGCGCCAGCGGGTCGAGAAGCAGATCTTCCGCCGCAGCCTGGCCGAGGTCGAGGCGGAGACGATGTCGTACTGGCAGGCGCGCGACCCGAAGCAGGCCGAGCGCGCCGCCACCGACGCGCGGCACCGCATGGCGCTCGTGTTCCGCTGGTACCTCGGCATGACGAGCCGCTGGGCCCGCACCGGCGACGAGGACCGCAAGCGCGACTTCCAGATGTGGTGCGGCCCGGCGATGGGCGCGTTCAACGCCTGGGCGAAGGGCACGCCGCTCGAGCCCGTCGAGGACCGCACGATCGCGGCCGTCGCCGACGCGCTGATGACGGGGGCCGCGGGCCACGCGCGCGCCCAGCTCGCCCGCGCGCAGGGCCTGCCGCTTTAGCGCCCGATCACGCCTCGGCGGCCTCGCCGCCCGCGTGCAGCTCCGAGGCCGCCATCCGGCTCGCCGCGAGCGTGGGGCGCCGGCGGGTCAGCAGCCACAGCACGGTGCCGGCGAGCCCGGCGATGAGCAGCATGCCCAGCCCCACCACCATCAGGGCGATGGGCAGGGCGGGCAGGACGTTGGCGCTGCTGCGCGATGCGGACATGCGGGATCCTCCGGGAGGGCCCGACTCTAGCTCAGTACACCTGCAGCGCGTAGTCGCCGTGGTCGTACCACTCGTAGCCGTCGACCACGACCACCACGGTCTGGCCCGCCGCCAGCGCGACGTCGACCACGGAGTGGAGATCGGGGTCGGCGTCGTCGTTGCAGCCGAGCTCGCGGCCGTCGCAGCCGTCGAGCACGAGCAGGACGGGGTCGAACGACGAGCCGGTCGTGTCGAACCGGTAGTCGCCGTCGGCCGGCGCGGTGAACGACCAGGTCACGTCGGGCGTGTAGTCGTTCGGCGTGGTGCAGCTGCCGCGGTGTAGTCGTCGCTGGCGCCGGTCGTCGAGCCGGTCACGGTGGGCGCCATCGCCTCGAGGGTGTCTTCGGGGCAGACGGCGACGCAGTCGTCGGCGCAGCCCGGGTCGGTGCAGTCGACGAGCCCGTCGCCGTCGTCGTCGACGCCGTTGGCGCAGTCCTCGGCGCAGCCCGCGGCGTCGATGCAGTGGCGATCGGCGCAGTCGACGTCGCCGTCCGCGTTGTCGTCGACGCCGTTGGCGCAGTCCTCGGCGCACGAGGCCTCGTAGAAGCAGTCGTCGTCGGCGCAGTCGACGGCGCCGTCGAGGTCGTCGTCGTAGCCGTCGCCGCAGGCCTCGTACGCGTTGGGGACGAAGATGGCGAGCTCGTAGCTGCCCGCGCGCCCGCCGTAGCCGTCCACGCTGACGACGACGGTGTCGCCGGCGCGCAGGTCGAGGCCGAGCGACTCGCCGCCGTGCGACCAGGTGTCGTCGCAGCCGGCGAGCGGACCGCCGCAGCCGAAGCGCGCGACCAGCAGGGAGTCGAAGTCGGTGGCCGGCCGCACCGTGGCGAAGCCGTAGGTGCCGTCCCAGGGCGCGGTGAACGAGATGCTCTCGTCGGGCGCCTCGGTGGCCTCGCCGTCGTCGGCCGAGCTGTCGCAGGGGCCGCGCTCCTCGTCGGGGCGCCCGACGGTGCTGCCCGTGACGGTGGTGGGGAAGCCCACGGCGACCCGATCGGGGCAGGCGGGCGCGCACGCCGCCTCGGCCGCGCAGTCCGGGTCGATGCAGTCGATCCGCCCGTCGCGGTCGTCGTCGAGCCCGTCGCCGCAGGCGGCCTCGGCGTCGGGCACGGCGGTGGCGGTCAGCGCGAACAGGCCCGCCGACACGTCGTCGTAGCCGTCGACCACCACCACGACCTGCTGCCCCGCCGCCAGCGTGACCAGGACCTCGGAGTCCGTGTCGTCGTCGTCGAGGTCGTCGTTGCAGGCGAGCTCGTCGCCGTCGCAGCCGTCGAGGACGGTGAGCACGGTGTCGAATGCGCTGCCGCGGGTGTCGAAGGCGTAGCGGCCGGCGTGGGGCGCCAGGAAGCCGAACGCGAGGTCGGGCGCGCCGAGCGGCTCGGTGCACGACGGCTGGAAGTCGTCGGCCTCGCCCTGCGTCTGGCCCGTCGCCGCCGCGGTGAGCGCGCCGTCGGCGCAGGCGGGCAGCGGCACGGTCGTGGGCTCGACTTCGGTCGCGGTGTCGGGCGCGACCCCGTCGGTCACCACCGTCTCGCCGTGCTTGTCGGCGGTCTCGGGCCCGCCGGCCCCGCCGATGCAGCCGGCGAGCAGCAGGAGCCCCACGTTGCGCAGCTGCATCCCCCCTCCGAGCGCGCGATCCTACCCCGAGCCGCGCCGAGGTATGTTCGCTCGCCCATGACCTTCGATCATCGCGCCGTCCCGAACACCGTGCTCAACCTCTACCTGTACCCGGTGGGCGCGTGGGCCATCGCGCTCGCCGTGCTCTACTTCACGGGGCGCGGCCCGCTCGCGATCCCGCTGTGCTACCCGCTCGCGCTGTGGCAGATCGGCCTGTCGGCGTGGTGGGGCCGCAGCCTGCTCGCGCGGCTCGACGCCGGCGACCTCACCACCGCCGAGGCCCACGCGGGCGTCCGCTCCGTGGGGCAGATCCTGGCCTGGTCGGCGCTGTGCCCCGCCATGGTGTTCATGACCAACGATCCGCTGGCCCCCAGCGCCTGGAGCGCCGCCCTCGGCGCGGTGGCCGTGAGCGGCCTCGTCTACCTCGGCGTGATGGGGCTGACGCAGCTGGCGAGCCGCTGGACCCACGCCGCGGCCATCGCGATGGGCTGCCTGGCGCTGCCGCTCAACGCCACCGGGGCGGTCACCATCGCCACCATGCTCGGGCTGTTCGACAAGGTGCTGTCGGCTGCGCCGTCGTAGCGCCGCCCCGGCGCCGTGCTAAGCTCCCCGCCCCGCCGACCCTCTGCCCACGCCGCCGAACCCCCCCTCCGCGACGGAGCCGCCATGTCCCAGGTCGTCGAGCAGGTGCCGCTGCACCTGGCGACCGCCGAGCGCTACCTGTCCTATGCCCTGTCGGTCATCACGTCCCGGGCGCTGCCCGACGTGCGCGACGGGCTCAAGCCCGTCCAGCGGCGCATCCTCTACACGATGTACCACGACATGGGCCTGGTCCCGAACGGCCGCTACCGCAAGTGCGCGGGCGTGGTCGGCGAGGTCATGGGCAAGTACCACCCCCACGGCGACAGCTCGATCTACGAGGCGCTCGTCCGTATGGCGCAGGACTTCTCCCTGCGCGCGCCGCTGGTCGACGGCCAGGGCAACTTCGGCTCGCTCGACGGCGACCCGCCCGCGGCCATGCGCTACACCGAGTGCCGCCTGCGGCCCCTCGCCGAGGAGCTGCTCTCGGAGATCAAGAAGCGGACGGTGGACTTCCGCCCGAACTACGACGGGCAGCGCACCGAGCCCGTGGTCCTGCCCGCGCAGCTGCCCCACCTGCTGGTCAACGGCAGCGAGGGCATCGCCGTCGGCATGGCCACCCGCATCCCGCCGCACAACCTCGGCGAGGTCGTCGACGCCGCCGTCGCGCTGATCCGCGACCGCAGCCGCACCGTGCGCGACCTGGTGGGCATCGTCCGCGGCCCCGACTTCCCCACGGGCGGCCGCATCCTCGCCGGCACCGACGAGCTGGTGCGCATCTACGAGCAGGGGCAGGGGACGCTCAAGGTGCGGGCGACCTGGCACGAGGAGAAGGAGGGCCGCCGCCGGCGCCTGGTCGTCGACAGCGTGCCCTACGGCCAGAACAAGGCGAAGATCGTGGAGCACCTGGGCGAGGAGGTGCGCCTGCGCCGCCTGCCGCAGGTCACCGACGTCCGCGACGAGTCGACCGACGAGGTGCGCGTCGTCCTCGACCTCAAGGCCGACGCCGCGGCCGAGACCGTGATGGCCTACCTCTTCAAGCGCACGGCCCTGCAGTCGACCTGGCCCGTCAACCTCACGGCGCTGGTGCCCGGCGCCGACACCGACGTGCCGTCGCCCGCGCGCCTCGACCTCAAGGCCATCCTCGAGCACTGGCTCGACTTCCGGCTCCTCACCGTCCGCCGGCGCTACGCGTTCGACCTGGCGCAGATCCGCGAGCGCATCCACGTGCTCGAGGGCTTCGCGAAGGTGTTCGACGCGCTCGACGAGGCCATCCGGCTGGTCCGCGAGGCCGACGGGCGCGCCGAGGCCGCTGCGGCGCTGATCGCCCGCTTCGCGCTGTCCGAGATCCAGGCCGACGCCGTGCTCGACCTGCGCCTGTACCGCCTCGCCAAGCTCGAGATCGAGGCCATCCTCGAGGAGCTGGCCGCGAAGCGCGCCGAGGCCGAGCGCATCGAGAAGCTGCTCGCCTCCGAGCCGAAGCTGTGGGCCGAGGTCGAGCGGGAGCTTCGCGCGCTGCGCAAGACCTACGGCGAGGCGCGCCGCACCGAGATCGGCGGCGGCCAGCAGCTCGAGTTCGACGAGAACGCCTACATCGTGGCCGAGGACGCCTGGGTCGTGGTCACGCGCGACGGCTGGATCAAGCGCCAGTCCTCGTTCTCGGGGCTCGACAAGGTGCGGCTGCGCGACGGCGACGAGGTCGGCTGGCTCGTCCAGGCCGACACGCGCACCACGCTCACCTTCTTCACGAACCTCGGCAGCGCCTACGTCATGCGGGTGGACGCCGTCCCCGCCACCACCGGCTACGGCGAGCCCGTGCAGGCGAGCTTCACCTTCGCCGACGGCGAGCAGGTCGTCGGGGTGCTCCCGCACGACCCGCGCCACGCGCTGCCCGCGGGCGAGCCCGCCGCGCCCGACGATCCGCCGCCGCCCTACGCCGTGGCGATCACGCAGGGCGGGCGCGGGCTGCGGTTCCCGCTCGCGCCCCACGCCGAGGTCAGCAACCGCACCGGCCGGCGCTACGCCCGGCTCGCCGAGGCCGACCAGGTCTTCGCCGTGTGGCCGCTGCCCGGGCCCGACCGGCGCGTGTGCCTCGCCACCCGGGGCGGGCGCGCGATGGTGCTCGCCGCCGACGACCTGCCGGTCCTCAAGGCCGCCGGCAAGGGCGTGACCGCCATCAAGGTGGGGCCGAAGGACGCCGTGATGGCCTGCGAGCTCGGCACCGACGAGGGCGGCGGGCCCGTGGTCGTCACCTCGAAGGGGCGCAACGTGGTCGTGGGCGAGCGCACCTTCGCGCGGTCCACCCGCGGCGGCAAGGGCAACGTCGTGCTCAAGGTGGGCTCGATCGACCAGTGGCTGCAGTCCCCCGTCATCTACGAAGTCTCCGAAACCCGGCCGCAGGGCGAGTCATGAAGCAGCAGGGCTACGAAGCCGACGACATCACCGTCCTCGAGGGCATCGAGGCGGTCCGCAAGCGCCCCGGGATGTACATCGGGGGCACGGGCACCGACGGGCTGCACCACCTGCTGTGGGAGATCGTCGACAACGCGTGCGACGAGGCGCAGAACGGCCACGCGCGGCACGTCGAGGTCGTGCTGCACGAGGACGGCACCACCGTGTCGGTCGACGACGACGGCCGCGGCATCCCGGTCGGCGTCCACAAGAAGACCGGCCGCAGCGCGCTCGAGGTCATCTTCACCGTGCTGCACGCCGGCGGGAAGTTCGGCGGCGGCTCGTACGAGACGTCGGGCGGCCTGCACGGCGTCGGCGCCTCCGCGGTGAACGCGCTGTCGAGCAAGCTCGTCGCCGAGACCCGGCGCGACGGCAAGCGCTGGTGCCAGCAGTTCCAGCGCGGCCAGCCCGACGGCCCGGTCGAGGACCTCGGCGCGGCGCGCGGCACCGGCACCACCGTCACCTTCACGCCCGATCCCGAGATCTTCGACGACGTGACGTTCGACCCCGAGCGGGTGCGGGCGCAGCTCGAGGTCAAGTCCTTCCTCCACCGCGGCCTGCGCGTCACCTTCCGCGACCGCACCAACGACGTGGTCCACGAGCTGCAGCACGACGGCGGCGTCAGCGACTACCTCGAGGTCACGCTGCAGCGGGCCGAGGCGAGCCGCGTGGTGGGCCCCACCTTCGCGCTCGAGCGCACCGTCGAGGACGTCGCCATCGACGCCGCCGTCGCCTGGACCGACGCGCCGCGCGAGGTGCTGCGCAGCTACGTCAACGGCATCCCCACGCTCGACGGCGGCACCCACGAGCAGGGCTTCCGCGACGCCCTCAACAAGGCCGTCCGCAACTTCATCGACACCCACGGGCTGCTGCCCCGCGGCGTGTCGCTCGTGGCCGAGGACCTGCGCGAGGGCGTGTTCTGCGTGCTGTCGGTGCGGGTGCGCGAGCCGCAGTTTCAGGGCCAGACCAAGGGGCGGCTCAACAACCCCGAGGTGCGCGGCGCCCTCGACACGGCCGTGCGCCCGGTGCTCGAGCAGTGGCTGCACGAGAACAAGTCGCTCGGCGAGGGCATCGCCGCCCGCGTCGTCCAGGCCGCCCGCGCGCGCATGGCGAGCCGCGCCGCCGAGGCCACGATCCGCCGCAAGTCGGCCACCTCGGGCCGCCTCAACCTCCCCGGCAAGCTCGCCGACTGCTCGAGCGGCGATCCGCGCGACAGCGAGCTGTTCATCGTCGAGGGCGACTCCGCCGGCGGCTCCGCGAAGCAGGCCCGCGACCGGCGCACCCAGGCGATCCTGCCGCTGCGGGGCAAGGTCCTCAACGCCGAGCAGGCCGGGCTCAAGAAGATCCTGTCGAACGAGGAGCTGTCGAACGTCGTGCTGGCGCTCGGCTGCGGCATCGGCGACGACTTCCGGGCCGATCGGCTGCGCTACCACCGCATCGTGCTGCTGATGGACGCCGACAGCGACGGCCACCACATCACGACCCTGCTCCTCACGTTCTTCTACCGGTACCTGCCCGAGCTCGTCACCGGCGGCTACGTGTTCCTGGCGCTGCCGCCGCTGTACCGCATCAACGTGGGCAAGGCGACGCACTGGGCGCTCGACGACCGCGATCGCGACCGCATCCTGCGCCGCCTCAAGAAGACGGCCAAGCCCGAGATCACGCGGTTCAAGGGCCTCGGCGAGATGCCGCCGAAGACCCTGTACGAGACCACGCTCGACCCCGAGAAGCGGCGGCTGCTGCAGGTGACGGTCGAGGACGTCGAGGCGACCGACCGCACCGTGGGCGAGCTGATGGGGCGCGACCCCGCGCCGCGGTACCGCTTCATCGTCGACCGGTCGAGCGAGGTCGACGCCGACGCGCTGGACGTGTGAGAGGAGGTCCGTGGCCCGCGCCCCCGCCATGGACCCCGACGCCCGCCGGTCGGCCATCCTCGCCGCCGCCCGCGCCGTGTTCGCGCGCAACGGCTACCACCGCACGGGCATCGCTGACATCGTCGACGCCTGCGGCATCGCCCGCGGCACCTTCTACCGCTACTTCGACAGCAAGCGCGCCATCTTCCAGGTCGTGCTCGCGGCGATGATGGAGGAGGTCGTGTCGGTGGTGGTGCCCATCGACGTGGCGCACGACATCCCCGGGCAGGTGTTCGCCAACCTCGACCGGCTCGTGCGCGCGATCACCGCCGAGGACGTGTGCCGCGTGCTGTTCGTGGAGTCGGTGGGCATCGACGCCGAGGCC
>JAWKRQ010000073.1:0-41331 GCA_041389545.1 Myxococcota bacterium
TCGACACCCGCCGCCCCCTCTCCCTCCTCGACCTCACCGGCCGCTGGCCGACCCGCGCCGGCGCGTCCACCGCGATCACCTCGGGCCCCCGCGCCCGCGCCCGCCGCTGGGCCATCGCCATCCACGCCGCCTGGCCCGAGCTCGACGGCGTCTTCTACGGCTCCTCGATGAACGCCAACGCCCCGTGCCTGGCCCTGTGGGAGAACGCCGAGGACGCCGTCCCCGCGCACCCCGCGTTCAACCGCCAGCTCGCCGACCCGGCGATGCTCACGCTCCTCAAGAACGCCGCCGCCGACCTCGGCTACTGCCTCCTGTAGGGCCTACTCGGGCAGCGTCCGCCCGTCGGGGCGCATGGCCTCGTACTGCGTGCGCTCCGCCGCGGTGATCGGGTGCGCGGACGGCTGCACGGTCGCCTCGAGCCAGGCCTCCACGGCCTTCGCCGCCCGCTGCCCCTCGACCGTGTCGGTCCGCGACGCCCAGAACGCCAGCACGGCCGCCCGCCGCGCGTCGGCCCCCTCGATGGGCCCCCCGCCGCCCGACAGCGGCGTGCCGTCCTTCCACAGCGCGTCGAGCCGGTCGGGCAGCGCCTGCAGCATCTCCTCGGTCGCCGTGCGCTGCACGACCCGCACATACGCCTCGACCTCGTCGCGCGTGGCCTCGAGGATCTCGGCCCGCACCGGGTCCGTCTTCGCCTTGGACGGCAGCGCCCAGAACCACGGCCCCACGCCGGGCTCCATCGGCGCGGAGCGCTCGGGCAGCCCCGGACGCGGCGGCGGCTCGGTGCGATCGGCGGGCGGCGCCGCCAGCCCGGCGACGACCTTGCCGACCTGCAGCCGGCCGTCCTCGTAGAACGTCACGGTGGCGTACTTGCCGCGGAACTTCGTGGCGCCGTCCTTCCGCTTGACCTCCTTGTAGCCGAGGTCCTCGAGCTGGTTCGCCACGGCGTCGCGCGCCTTCGCGATCGCCAGCTGCCCCCAGACGACGATCTCCTCCGACGCCTGCACGTCGGGCTCGGGCTCGGGCGCCTCCACCGGCGTCGGCGCCTCGATCGGCACGGGCTCGACGGGCACCGGCTCCGCCGGAACGGGCTCCTGCCCCCACGCCACGGCCCCCCACACCATCCACACACTGCTCACGGGCTCACCCACTCGGCCATCGCCCGGCGGAAGGCGTCGGTCCACGGCTCCGGTTGCTGACTCTCGGCGGACACCCGCACGATCGTGCGCGTCCCCACGGCGCAGTCCACGTCGCGGTCGAGCGGCATCAGGCGGAAGCCGAACGTCAGCGACGTGCGCCCGATCTTCTCGACCCACACCCGCACCCGCACCTGCCCCGTCCCCCGCACCGGACGCAGGTACTCGATGGTGTTGGCGCGCACGAGGTGGTTGTGGTCGCCCGCGGTGTGCGGCTCGAACTCGCCCATCCCCACGGCCTGCCAGAAGCTCCCGAGCGTGCGCTCGAACAGCAGCAGGTACCGCGCATTGTGCAGGATGTAGAAGGCGTCGAGGTCGTCGAAGTAGACCCCCATCACCTGCTCGTGGAACCGCGCCACCCCGCCCTCCGCGCCGTCACCGTAACTCGAGGCCCTTCGGTGCCGACACCCAGGGCGATCGCGGCAGCGCGAACCGCCACGGCGCCGCCCGATCCGCGGCCTGCGCGTAGTCGATCCCCACCCGCGGCCCGCTCCGCAGCCGCTCGGGCGGCTCCCCCGCGGCGATCCACAGCCCGCCGGCCTCGGTCAGCGGGTGGTGGCTCATCGACACGTCGAGCGCCAGCGCCGCCCCGACCTTGCCCGGCCCGGTGAGCAGCACGGGGCCGTCCTTTCCGCCCCGCCGCGCCCGGATCGCGTCGAGCCCCGCCACGGGCTCGGCCGCGCGGATCAGCACCGCCGACCCGAGCGGCGACCCGGCGACGACGTTGAGCATGACGTGCAGCCCGTAGCACAGGTAGACGTAGGCCCGGCCGGGCGGCCCCCACATCGGCGCGTTGCGGGCCGTGCGCCCCATGCGCGTGTGGGCGGCGGTGTCGTCGGGGCCGCAGTAGGCCTCGGTCTCGGCGATGCGCAGCACGACCTCGTCGCGCACGAGGTAGCGCCCGACGAGGTCCTGCGCGACCGCCACGCAGTCCCGCGCGTAGAACGACGCGGGCAGCGGCGCCCCGAGCGCGCTCACTGCGTCGGCGCCCCGCCGGCCAGCGCCTCGAGCGCCTCGCGGTAGCGGTGGGTGCGGACGGCCTCGGACGGGTCGTCCTGCGCGTCGAGCTCGGCCTGCGCGACCTGCCGCGCCTCGTCGTCCTTGCCGGCGGCCTTCAGCACCTTCGCGAGGGTGGCCGCGGCGCGCAGCCGGTTGTCGCCCCAGCTCGCGGCCACGGCCCGCCGCGCCGACGCCTCCGCCGCCTCGAGGTCGCCGATGCGCAGCAGCAGCGGCGCCAGCGCCAGATCGACGGTCGGCTCGTCGGGGTACCGCGGGAGCGCCGCCTCGAGCAGCCCGCGGGCCGCCGCGGGGTCGCCGCTGTCTTCGAGCGCGTGGGCCAGCCAGCCGAGGTAGGGCTTGTCGTGGACGGCATCGCCGGTGGTCTGCGACGCGACGACGCCCGCCGCCGCGGCCTCGAACAGCTGCGCCGTGGCCGGATCGGGCGCCAGCTCGCCGGCGACCTCGAGCCCCACGGCGACGTCGGCGCCGCGCGCCTGCCGCAGCGCCGCCGCGACGGCGTCGTGCGCGACCTCGGGGGCGTTGGCGGACGGCGCGTACAGCGCGAAGTCGGGCGCACGCTCGGGCGCATGGGCCAGGAGCCACTCGAGGTCGGCCCGGCCCGGCCGGACGGCCAGCCGCGCCAGCCGCAGGTCGACGAGGTCCTCCGACGCGGGCGACGCCTCGGCGCGCGCCACCATCGTCTCGGCCCGCTCGGACTCCCCGCGCTGCACGAGGATCCAGGCGAGCTCCGCGGCGCGGTCGGTGCCGAGCTCCGCCGGGTCGAGCTCGAGCTCGGCGGAGTCGGTGGCGGTGGCGGCGCCGTCGAGCCAGCCGAGGAAGCTGTCGCGGCTCACGAAGCCCACGGTGCGCGTGCGCTCGGTGCCGTCCGCCGCGACGACCAGCACGGTGGGGTAGCCGCCGACGTGGTAGCGGTCCTTGAGCGCGAAGCTGCTCGGGTGGTCGCCGTCGACCACGGCGACCTCGTAGGCGTCGAGCTCGGGCAGCCCCGCGTCGAGCACCTCCTCGGCGAGCTGGTTGCACGGCGGACACCAGACGGCCGAGAAGTCGAGCAGCACCGGCTTCCCGGACGCCTTCGCGCGCTCGAAGGCGGCGGACGCGGCGTCGGCGGTGGCGTCGGGGCCGAACGGCTTGCGCGGCCCCTCGGGGACCCGCACGGCGACGGCCGTGCGGCCGCGCCCCCTGGCGGGGACGTCGACCTGCAGCGCCCAGCGCGTCTGCTGGCAGCGCGTGCCGGCGAGGTCGCACAGCGAGACCTCGAGCTCGCCGGCGAGCGAGGTGCCGCGCACGTCACCGACGGAGACGCCGCCCTCGAGCAGCGCGCCGTCGGCGTCGAGCTCGAGCCAGCGCGCGCCGGAGGTCAGCGACACGTGGCCGGGCGCCTCGTGGGCCACCTTGCTCCCGGCCGGGGGCGCCACGACGAGCTCCGCCTCGCCGCGGTGCCACACGAGCGAGACGGCGGGCGCCTCCTCGGCGGCCACCGCGAGGCTCGCGACGGTCAGCAGCCACATCTCGTCCTCCGTGTGCCCGACCCCCGGGGCGGGGTGTCACCCCGATACCCTCGTCTGTCATGTTTTCCCACGGCAGCCGCACCCGCCGGTCCTGCGGTCGGCGAACCGTGGTACCGTCCGGCCCCTCCAGGAGGACCGCCGTGACCCGTCCCACCGTGCTGATCGCAGCCCTCGCCCTCGCGGCGTGCAACAACTCGCCCGGAGGCGCCTCGCAGTGCGAGCCCACCGGCGCCATCCACGATGCCGGGGAGCGCGTCCTCACGGTCAACGGCACCCCGGTGGGCGAGAAGGAGCTCGAGCTCGTCTTCAAGCGGATGAACGTCCCCGAGGAGAAGCGCGGCGACTACGCCTGGACCCGCAGCGGGAAGCACGTCGCCGAGGAATACGCCCTCGCCACGGTCCTGTACCAGCGCGCCCTCGACGAGCACATCCTCGACGACCCGGACCTGCAGCTCGAGCTGGCCTTCGTCGAGCGGCAGTACCTGTCGTCGGTCATGCGGAACAAGCTGGCCCACGCCGCCGTCACCGACGAGGCCATCCAGCGGTTCTACGACGAGAACAAGGACGTGTTCCTCAAGCCCGAGGCCAAGGTCCGCCAGATCCTCGTCCCGAACAAGCCGCTGGCCGACAGCATGGTCGAGCGCCTGAACAAGGGCGAGGACTTCGCCGCGCTCGCGAAGGCCCACTCCATCGACCAGGAGAGCGCGGCCCGGGGCGGCGAGCTCGGCTGGATCAAGCAGGGCGAGAACCCGAACATCGGCGAGCAGGTGCTGGCCGGGCAGAAGGGCGAGATCCTCGGCCCCATCGAGAGCCGGCTCGGCTACCACGTGGTGGAGATCGAGGACAAGCGCGACCTGACGCCGCTCGAGGACGTGAAGCCGCTCGCCGCGATGTCGCTCGCGAACGAGGAGGCCGCGCGGGTCCTGGAGGAGATCCGCGGCCAGATGGAGATCAAGTGGGACAAGGAGCCCGAGGCCGGCGGCGGCGAGATGCCCCCGGCGGACGGCGCGCCCCATGGCCCGGGCGGCCCGGCCGACGGCGCGGGGATGCCCCCTGGCGGGATGCCCCCCGGCGGGATGCCCCCGGGTGGCGGCTCGCCGCACGGTCCCCCGCCCGAGGGCGGCGCCCCGTCCGACGGCGGCTCGCCCCACGGCGACCTGAAGCCCGGCGCGGGCGGCTGATGGCCCGCGACTGGCTGGTCGTCCTCGGGTCCTCCTCCGGCTTCGGCGCGGCGGCGGCCACGGCCTTCGCGGCCGAGGGCTACGGCATCTTCGGCGCCCACCTCGACCGGCGCGGCGCCATGGCCGCCGTCGAGGAGCAGGTCGCGGCGCTGCGGGGGCGCGGCGTCCCCGTGGTGTTCCACAACGCCAACGCCGCGGGCGACGACGACCGCGCCGCCGGCATCGCCAAGCTGCGCGAGGCCATGGGCGAGGGCGACCGGGTGCGGGTGCTGCTCCACTCGCTGGCGTTCGGCACGCTGCGGCCGTTCATCGCCGAGGAGGGCGCGATGGCGCGCCGCCAGCTCGAGATGACGCTCGACGTGATGGCGAACAGCCTGGTGTACTGGGCGCAGGACCTCGTGGCGGCCGGGCTGCTCGGCCGGGGCGGGCGCATCTTCGCGATGACCTCGTCGGGCTCGCTGGCGGCCTGGCCGAGCTACGGCGCGGTGTCGGCCGCGAAGTGCGCCCTCGAGTCGCACGTGCGGCAGCTCGCGGTGGAGCTCGCCGAGCAGGGCGTGACGGCCAACGCCATCATGGCGGGGGTCACGCGCACGCCGGCGCTCGACAAGATCCCCGGCAGCGACGAGATCGCGCGGCGCGCGCTGGAGCGCAACCCGCAGAAGCGGCTCACGACCCCCGAAGACGTGGCGCAGTGCCTGGTCGCGCTGGCGGCCCCGGGGACGGCCTGGCTCACGGGCAACGTCCTGAAGGTCGACGGGGGCGAGGCGATCAGCGGTTGACGGGACCCTGACGAACCGGCCGCGCGGTTCGTGGTCCCGTGCGCCGGAGGTCCGATGAACCGTCGTTGGCTGGCCGCCCCCCTCGCCGTGGTCCTGCTCGGCGTGGCCTGGGTGGCGCTGCGTCCCGAGGCCCCGGATGCGCCCGAGGCGGGCGAGACGCCCGCCGCACCCGTCCCACCCCCGGTGGCCGCGACCGCGCCCGCACCCCGCCCGAGGACGCTGCTGCCGCGCCCCGTGCCGCTGCCGGCCGCCGCGCCCGAGCCCGAGCCCGAGGCGGCCGACGACGCGTCGCTCGCCGCCGATCCGGCGCTCGATCCGGCCGAGGCCGGGCCCATCGTGGCCGCCGCCGACCTGCCCGAGGTACTCCCCCGCGTGTTCGACGAGGAGCTGCGCGGCGCGCTGGAGGGCTGCGTCGAGGGCACCGCACCGCCCGAGGGCTTCGACGGCAAGCTGCTCCTCGACCTGCAGCTCGACACCGCCGGCCTGCGCGAGGCGGCCATCGACGGCTGGGCCGGCGCGCCCGACGGCCTGGTCGACTGCGTCGCCGACGCGGTGTGGGGCGCGCTGTGGCCCCGCATGGACCAGGGCGAGACGGGCGTGACCTACCCGGTCGTGGTCACGATGGATCCGAGCGGCTGACCCCGCCGATCCGCGCCGCTTCCTCCCGCGCGAGCCCGGCGGCGTCGCGCAGGTAGCGGGCGATGGCGGCGAGCGCGTCGTCGTCGTAGTCCGCGAGCAGCTCGGTGAGGCGCACGAGGAACGGCGTGAGCCGCTCGGCGAAGACGGTGGCCGCCTCGGGCTCCGCGCGCACGACCACGCGCCGGCGGTCGGCGGGATCGCGCTCCCGCCGCACGAGCCCGCGGCGCTCGAGGCGATCGACCAGCGTGGTGACGGAGGCGGTGGTCAGACCGGTGTGCGCGGAGAGATCCCCCGCGGACATGGGTCCGAGGCGCAGCAGGAGGTCGAGGCTCCGCGTGTCGGTGGCGTTCAGGCCGATCTGCTGCGCCACGACCGTGTGGAGCAGCACGCCGGCGGTGGTGCTCTCGCGGCCGGCGCGCATGACGTCGTCCAGCAGGGTGTCGCGTCGGGTGGGCATGGGACGCCCTATCCGATCCCCGGCCTGGACATCTAGACTGATCTAGATATCAGATGCGTCTAGCTGAATGGAGGCTGCGTGGATCTCCTCGTGCTGGGCGCCACCGGGCGCACCGGCGGGCTCGTCGTGCGCCGGGCGCTGGCCTGCGGGCACCGCGTCGCGGCGCTGTGCCGCGACCCGGCCCGCCTGCCGGCCGACCTCGACGTCGCGCGGGTCGCCGGCGACGCCCGCGACGTCGACGCGCTGCTGCCCGCCTTCGCCGGCCGCGACGCCGTCGTGTCGGCGCTCGCCGCGGACACGCTGGGGCCGAGCACCGTCGCGAGTGAGGCGGCCCTGGCCTGCGTCCGCGCGGCGCGTCGGGCCGGCAGCCCGCGGCTCGTCGTGACCAGCTCGCGCTCGATCGTCGCCACCCGGCCGCGCCTCGCCGTGGCGCTGACCTGGTGGTGGTTCCGGGAGCCCTACCGCGACCTGGCCCGCGCCGAGGGGGTGCTGCAGGGCGCCGACGACCTGGACTGGCGCATCGTCCGGGCCGTCATGCTCGCGGACGGGCCGGGCAAGGGACGCTACCACCTCGACCGCGCCGTCGACGCCACCGGCGGCGACTGGCGCCTCGACCGCGCCGACTACGCCGAGGCGCTCCTCGACGTGGCCGAAGACGACGCGCTGGTGCGCACCGCCGTCGGCGTGGGGGGCGCATGACGCTGCAGTACGTCGTCCACTGGGCGCACCTCGTCGCGGGCGTGGTCTGGCTCGGGTGCACGACGACGATGGCCCTGGCCGTGCTCCCGGCGGCGCTGTCGCGGCCGGGCCCCGAGGCGCGCGCCCTGCTGGACGGCGTCTCGCGCCGGCTCGGCCCGGTCGCCCTCGCCACCGGCACGGTCGCGCCGCTGCTCGGCCTGGTGCTCGCCGTGCAGTTCGGGCCGCTGCGCTCGCTCGCTGCGCTGCAGACGCCGTACGGGCTCACCTGCGTCGCGGCGGTGGCCCTGAGCGGGGCGCTGGCCTGGCGCGGCGCCCGCACCGAGCAGCACCACGCGGCCCTGCTCGACGGCGACACCGTCCGCCCCGAGGCGCCGGCCAGGGCGCGCCGGGCCGCTGCGGTGGAGCTGGCCCTGGCGGTGGGCATCCTCACCGCCATGGCCGCGCTGCGGTTCGGCTGGTGAGCTGGAGACGCGACCAGGCATCCGCGCCAGCGGATGCCTGGGCGCGTCTCGCAAGAGTCGGAGGACGCGCGCCAGCGCGTTCTCCGACGTATTGAGCGAGCAAGCGAGCCGAATGCCTGCCCGACCGGGGGTGCGGCGAAGCCGGACCCGCGATCGAGGCGGTGCATTCGGCGAAGCTTGCTGCGAGGTGACCCACGTCCACGGATGGTTGGACGAGTCTCTAGCGGTAGACGCCCTCGACCGTCACCTCGACCTCGGCGTCGACGGCGCGCGGCGACATCGACAGCGCGTAGGTCGTCGCGAAGCCAGCGCGCGTGCCGCCCTCGTCGTAGTGGTAGCCGAGCGCCGGGACGAACGAGGCCGTCCGCAGGTCGCGCGCGCCCACGACGGGCGCGCTCTTCGCCACGACGTTGCCGAAGTTGTCGGTCACGACCCACGGGTCGTCCGAGCCCTCGACGGTGACCTGGAGCGCGTAGCCGTCGGACAGCCGCGTGATCACCCGCTCCTCGACGACGTGCGGCAGCGACACCTCGTCCAGCGGGTGGACCCACTCGTTGATGGCGACCCACTGGCCCACGTCGTAGCAGAAGATCGGGTCGAGGCCGTCGTCACAGGCCGTGCCCACGCCGTCGCCGTCGCAGTCCTTCTGGTCGGGGTTCGGGGTCGTGACGCAGTTGTCGCAGCTGTCGCCGACGCCGTCGCCGTCGGTGTCCGTCTGGGACGGGTTCCACACGTCGTCGCAGTTGTCGGGCCCGTTGAGCACGCCGTCGTTGTCGATGTCGCCGTCGCACACGTCGCCGACTCCGTCGTAGTCGGTGTCCTGCTGGTCGTGGTTGGCGATGGACGGGCAGTTGTCGTAGATGTCGAGGATGCCGTCGTGGTCGCTGTCGTCGCAGACGTTCCCGATGCCGTCGCCGTCGGCGTCGGCCTGGTCGGCGTTCCAGGTGTAGCTGCAGTTGTCGGCGCCGTTGAGCACCCCGTCGCCGTCGATGTCGGGGTCGCAGGCGTCGCCGAGCCCGTCGCCGTCCTTGTCCGATTGCGACAAGTTCGGGATGTGCGGACAGTTGTCGGTGCTGTCGCCCGTGCCGTCGCCGTCGTCGTCGGTCTCCGAGCCGTCGCTGATCCCGTCGCAGTCGGTGTCGCCACCGCCCACCGACACACCGACCGAGGCCCAGGCGTTCTGCACGTCGCACACGTCGTCGGCGTCGAAGCCGTTCCAGCCCATCAGCACCCAGAAGTTGGCGGTGCCGACGAACATGTTGCGGGCGTCCACGAAGCTGGCGTCGTCGCCGAGGCTCGTGTGGACGGCGTGGTACAGCTTCTGCGCCTTCGACTTGCCGAGGCCGTGGATGACGTAGCCCGTGTGGGTGCCGCCGTCGGTCACCAGGAAGCCGACCTTGTTCGGGATGCCGCTGTTGGTGTGGACGTTGCCCCAGTCGTTGTTCTTGTTCGGGTTGGCGGTGCTGCGCAGGCCGGTGCCGTCGCCCGACAGCGACGCCGACATGTGGTCCGGATCGTTGAACGCCGGCGGGTTCGACATGTCGCGGAAGGCGCCGCCGCCGGTGCCCTCGCCGATCGTCCAGTTGCCGTCGATCATCGCACCGAAGAAGTCGGCGAAGCTCTCGTCGAGCGCGCCGGACTGCTTCTCGTAGTCGAGGTCTTCGCTGTTGTAGTCCACCAGGTGCGAGAACTCGTGGCCGACGATGTCGCGAGCGACGAAGTCGTCGGTGAACTGCAGGGTGCCACAGAAGCCGTTGGCGGAGGCGCCGCCGCTCACGGTGGTGTGGGTGACCATCTCGAGCTCGGCGTCGTCGTCGTCGTAGGAGCAGTAGCCGAAGGTGCTCGCATAGTAGTCGTAGGTGACGTGGCCCTCGTTGAAGGCCTCGATGCCGTCGTTGTTGTGGTCGGTCGACGCGTTGTAGTCCGACAGGGCGCCGTCCTCGTCGAACCAGTCGTCGGTGGACGCGAAGATCCAGCACGAGCTCGACGTCCCGTGGTAGCCGTACATGATGTCGAAGTCCTTGTCGCAGGTGGGCGACAGGTTGCTCGTGTGGACGATCGCGCCGGTGACGGCGTCCACGTCGACCCGCCAGAACGCGGGCTCGCCGGTGCGCAGCTCGCTGCCGGTGATCGACATCCGCCAGACGGTGTGCGCCACGGGGCCGCCGCGGGCCTCCCAGTCCACCCAGACGCCCAGCTGGGCCTCGCCCTCGAGGGTGGGGTCGCGCAGCGCGGGGTCGAAGCGGGCGCCGCGCAGGGCGGCCTCGGCGGTCAGGCGCGCGGCGGGGACGTCGACGTCGCGCAGGTAGCGCCCGGTGGTGAAGTAGACCTGGCCCTCGCCCATCAGCACGGTCAGGCCGGCGTTGTAGACGGGGAGGTCGCCGCGGTCGGCGCCGGTGCGCTGGACGAAGCGGACGGTGGTGCCGCCCTCCTCGACCGTGCGCGCGCTGCGGGGGTGCAGCTCGGCGCGGGGCTCCCCGAGGCCGTAGAGCGGGGCGTAGGTCTCGAGGAAGTCGAAGGCCTGCTCCACGGGGTCGTCGCCGCGGACCTCGACCAGCATCTCGACGGCGGCGGGCACGCCGTGGGCGGCCTCGATCCGGACCGGCACGCGGGAGGCGCGGCGCAGCGCGTCGAGGCTGTCCTGGGCCTCGCGCTCGGGCAGCTCGGTGGCCTCGCCGCGGGCGGCGGCGCCGGGGTCGGTGCCCAGGGGGGCGTCGGCGGGGACGTCGCAGGCGGTCAGGGCGAGGGCGGCGAACAGGGCTGCACGTACGTGGGGGCGCAGGGCGATCATGTTGGTTCTCCGGGGGTTGTGGAGAACACCTACGGCGGCGCCGGTGGCGGCGGGCGTGAATCGCGGGGGGGTGGGCGTGAATCCACGCCGGCGGAGCGTCGGCTGACCGCACGGTCAGTTCCGACGGAAAGACGCCCGACGCATTACCACGGTGCCGCCGGGCGGTGGACCCTGTCGGTAAGGCGCAGCCAGCGGGCATCGTCACGAGATCTGCTCAGCGCCTGCCCGACAATGGTCCCCTTTCGCCCGTCGGCACAATTACTACGGGCGCGTGCGCGCCGAAATGGCTTCCCGATTCCTGGGCACGTCGCAGCAACCTCGTGAACGGAGCAGGAATCGGGGAAGCCCCATCGGCTTTGCTCGCGCAATCCGTCCGATCGGGTAGGGTGGCCGCCTCCCGGGAGGTTCCCGTGCGCGCCGAAGCCCTGCTCGTCCTGCTCGCGGCCTGCGATACCGGCGGGCTGCCCATCCGCAAGGATCCGAGCCACACGATGCCGGCCGACACGGCCTCCGACACCACCCCGACGGACCCCACCGTCGACACGGGCGCGCCGCCCACCACGGGCGACACCGGCGCGTCCACCACCCCGGGCCCCACCCTGGTCGCCGTGGCCCACGAGCGCGAGCTCCGGGGCGTCTGGGTGGCCACCGTCTCCAACATCAACTGGCCCAGCGCCCAGGGCCTCTCGGTCGCCACGCAGCAGGCCGAGATGCGCGACATCCTCGACGTCTGCGCCGACGCCGGCCTCAACGCCGTCTTCTGGCAGGTGCGCCCCGAGGCCGACGCCATGTACGCGAGCGCCATCGAGCCCTGGAGCCGCTACCTCACGGGCACCCAGGGGGTGGACCCCGGCTGGGACCCGCTCGACTACCTGGTCACCGAGGGCCACGCCCGCGGGCTCGAAGGTCCACGCCTGGCTCAACCCGTACCGCGCCAAGGCGAGCTACACCTCGGCCGCCGCCAGCAACCACGCCTCCGTGGTGTACGCCCAGTACGCCTACCGCTACGGCAACGCCGTCTGGCTCGACCCGGGCGCCCCGCGATCCAGGACCAGCTCGAGGCCGTCGTCTCCGACCTGGCCCTCCGCTACGACATCGACGGCATCCACTTCGACGACTACTTCTACCCCTACCCCGACGGCACGGCCTTCCCCGACAGCGCCACCTACGCCGCGTACGGCGGCGGCCTGTCCCTCGCCGACTGGCGCCGCGACAACGTGAACCAGATGATGCAGCGGGTCGGCGCCGCGGTGGCCGGCGTCGACCCGGCCGTGCGCTTCGGCATCGGCCCGTTCGGCATCTACCGGCCGGGCCAGCCGCCGGGCATCACCGGCCTCGACCAGTACGCCGAGCTGTACGCCGACCCGCCGCTGTGGAAGGCCGCCGGCTACGTCGACTACCTCGCGCCGCAGCTGTACTGGCCCACCACCCAGACCGCCCAGGCCTACGAGCCGCTGCTCGACTGGTGGGCCGAGCCGCCCGCCGACGGCCGCTACACCTTCCCCGGCAACGCGCTTTACCAGCTCGGCACGACGGGCGCCTGGGACGTCGACGAGCTCCGCGACCAGGTCGCGCTGACCCGCGGCCGCGCCGACGCCGCCGCCCTCGGGAACATCTGGTACAACGTCAGCAAGCTGCAGACGAACGACCAGGGCATCCGCGACGTCTTCCGCGACGAGTTCTACCCGACCCCCGCGCTGCCGCCGCCCGTCTTCGACCAGCAGGACGTGGCCGTCGACCCGCCCGACGTCGTCCCCGACGGCGACGGCGTGATCGTGTCGCACCCCGACGCGCGCTGGTGGGTGGTCTACGCCGAGGACGGCGACGGCTGGGCGATCGACCGCATCGTCCCCGCGACGGAGGCCCACGTCGCGCTCGGCGCGGGCCGGTGGGCGATCAGCGCCGCCGCCAAGCACGGCGTCGAGAGCCTCGGCGTCGTCGTGGACGGCGCGACGTAGCGCCGGCGCGGCAGCACGACCGTACCCGGGGTGAGACCTCGGGTCTGGCGCGATCTCCGGCCGGGGTGCCGCGGTTCGTGGCGTTGCCGTCGCTCGAGGATCCGATAACCCTGACCTACCGGTCGGTAGAGACCCCCCGAGCGCCCCCCCATGAGCCTCGACGCCAGGCAACGCATCCTGGACCACGCCATCCGCCTGTTCGCCCACCAGGGCTACGGGTCCACCTCCGTGCGCGAGGTGGCCGAGGCCGCGGGCATCACCAAGCCCACGCTCTACTACCACTTCGGCAGCAAGGAGGGCCTGTTCCGCGCGATCGTCGACGATCGCATGGACGGCCTGCTCGCGCTGGTCCGCGCCACCGTCGACGGCCCGGGCCCCGTCGTCGAGCGGATCACCACCTTCGTCGACACCTACCTCCGCGGCGCGGTGCAGGACCAGCACACCATGCGGTTCATGCTGACCTGCGGCCTGCCGGAGGCGCCCGGCGACCCCGACCACAGCGTGCTCGGCCGCCACATGCGCAGCATCGCGCCGCTCACCGAGCTCATCCGCCAGGGCGTCGAGCGCGCCGAGCTGTGCGCCGAGCTCGACCCCCGCATCGCGGTGATGGCGCTGATCGGCGCCGCGAACCTCCACCTCGTCGTCGCGCTGGAGGGCGAGCCCCTCCCCGACGACATCGCCTCTCGCATCGTCCGAACCTGGCTCTACGGAGTGGCGCCGCCATGACGTTCCTGCTCTCCCCCCTGCTCCTCGCGCTCGCGTCCCTCTCGGGCTGCGACGCGGGCGCCGAGCAAACCCCGACCGAGCGCCCGCAGCTCGCGCCGCCCGCGCCGCGCGGGTGGAGGTCGTGGAGGTCGAGCCCACCGAGGCCGCCCTCGAGCTCGACCTGCCCGGCGAGGTCGGCGGCCAGCGCGACGCGAACCTCGCGGCGGCCAACGGCGGCTTCGTCGAGCGGGTGCTGGTCGCCGAGGGCGACGCCGTGACCGAGGGCCAGGCCCTGGCCTACGTCGACGTGGGCCTGTACCAGGCGGGGCTCGACCAGGCCACGGCCCAGCTCGACCAGGCGCGCTCGAGCCTCGGCCGGGTCGAGAAGCTCGGCGACATGGCCGCCGACGCGCAGCTCGAGCAGGCCCGCACCCAGGAGAAGGTGGCGGCCGCCGCGGTCGCGCAGGCGCAGACGCGCCTGTCGCGCGCGGTCATCCGCTCGCCGTTCGCCGGGGTCGTGGCCGACGTGGCGGTGGAGCGCGGCGAGGCCGTGCCGCCGGGCTCGCCCGTCATCCGCGTGGTCCAGCTCGACCCGGCCGTGGTGGAGCTGTCGGTCAGCGACCGCGACGTGGTCTCGCTCGTCCCGGGCACGGCGGTCACGGTGACCGCGACGTCGCGCACCCAGCAGTTCGAGGGCACCGTCACCCGGGTGAGCCCGGCCGCCGACCTGCGCACCCGCGCGTTCCCCGTCGAGGTCGAGGTGCCGAACCCCGACCGGCTGCTGCTCCCCGGCATGATCGCCCGCGTGAAGGTGGAGCGGCCGGTGCAGCAGGAGGCCGTGGTCATCCCGCAGGACTGGCTGGTCACCCGGCGCGACGAGCGCGGCGTGTTCGTCGTCGTCGAGGGCACCGCCATCTGGCGGCCGGTGGAGCTCGGCGACGTCATCCACGACCGGGTCGTCGTGCGCGAGGGGCTGCAGCCCGGCGAACGCGTCGTCATCACCGGCCACCGCGACCTCGTCGACGGCGACCCGCTGGTCATCTCGCGCGAGGGCCGCTGCTGCAGCAAGGGCCGCCCCGACTTCGACCAGGTGCCCTGATGAACGCGCTGATCCGCTGGCTCGTGCACCACCCGACCACGGTGCTCATCGCCGTGTTCTGCGTGGCTGTGTTCGGCACGCTGTCGTACGTCACGCTGCCGCGCGAGTCCTCGCCCGACATCACCATCCCGGTGGTCATCGTCAGCACGCCCTACGTGGGCGTCGCGCCCGAGGACATCGAGTCGCTCATCACCGTGCCGATGGAGACCGAGCTCGCTTCGCTCAAGAACGTGAAGGTGATGCGGTCGACGTCGGCCGAGGGCGTGTCGGTCGTGGTCCTCGAGTTCGAGCCCGAGACGGTCATCGAGGACGCGCTGCAGCGGGTGCGCGACCGGGTGGGTCGCGTGCGCCCCACGCTGCCCGACGACGTGGACGAGCCCACCATCCGCGAGATCTCGTTCAGCGACGTGCCGGTGGTGCTGATCACGCTCGCGGGCGACGTGAGCGAGGACGTGCTCAAGGACCTCGCCGAGGACCTGCAGGACGAGGTGACCCGGGTGCCGGGCGTGCTCGACGTCGAGCTGACGGGCGGCACGGAGCGGCAGTTCCACGTGCAGATCATCCCCGAGCGCCTCGCGCACTACGGCCTCGCGCTGCACGACGTGACCGGCGCGATCGGCGAGGAGAACGTCAACGTGCCCGGCGGCAACGTGGAGGTCGGGCGCGGCAACTTCATGCTGCGCGTGCCCGGCGAGTTCCACGAGGCGTCGGAGATCGAGGGCGTCGCCATCAAGCGGTCGGCGACCGGCCGGTGTTCGTGCGCGACGTGGCGCGCGTCGTCGACGGCTACAAGACCCGCGAGACCTACAGCCGGATGGCCGGCCAGGCCTCGGTGACGCTCGCGGTGAAGAAGCGCGCGGGCGCCAACATCCTCGACGTGGCCTCGGGCGCGAAGCTGGCGGCCGCGGAGCACGCGAAGAGCTGGCCCGCCGGGGTCAGCTACCGCGCGCTGGGCGACCAGAGCAAGCAGATCGGCCTCGTGGTCGCCGACCTGCAGAACAACATCATCACCGCGCTGATCCTGGTCGTGGGCGTGGTCGTCTTCGTGATGGGCTTCCGGCCGAGCCTGTTCGTGGCGCTGTCGATCCCGCTGTCGATGCTCGCGAGCATGCTGGTGCTCGACGTCCTGGGCTTCACGCTCAACATGATCGTGCTGTTCAGCCTGATCCTGGCGCTCGGGATGCTCGTCGACAACGCGATCGTCGTGGTCGAGAACGTCTACCGCCACGCCGAGATGGGCAAGGACCGGATGACGGCGGCGATCGAGGGCACGCAGGAGGTCGCGGTCGCGGTCGCGGCGTCGACGGCGACCACGGTGGCGGCGTTCGTCCCGCTCGTCTTCTGGACGGGCATCATGGGCGAGTTCATGGGCTTCCTGCCGAAGACCGTGATCATCGTGCTCACGATGTCGCTGCTGGTCGCGGTGTGCGTGCTGCCCGTGCTCATGGCGCGGGCCATGCCCGAGGGCCTCGGCGGCGGCAGCGCCACGGAGCCCGAGCTGCGCAACGCCGAGCTCGGCCGCGTCACGAGCGCGTACCGCAGCCTGCTGCGCTGGTCGATCCGCCGGCGGTACCTCTCGGCGTCCGCCGGGGTGGCCGCGCTGCTCGTCACCTTCGCCATCTACGTGCCGCTGAACCACGGCACGGAGTTCTTCCCGGCGACGGAGCCCGACCGCGTCATCGTCGGGGTCAAGCTGCCCGAGGGCACCGACGTCGAGACCACCGACGAGGTGGTGCGCGAGGTGGAGCACATCCTCGACGCGCAGGACAACGTCGACACCTGGGTCGCCGAGGTCGGGGTCAACGCGGGCGGCAACGCGCTCGCCGGCAGCTCGGCCACGCCGAACGAGGCGCGGATCACGGTCGACTTCCGTCCCGACGCCAACACGGCGCAGGCGGGCGAGCAGCCGCGGGTGGAGTCGTCTTCGGTGACGGTGGATCGGCTGCGCGCGCTGACGGGCGAGATCCCGGGGGCCAAGATCACCGTCGATCCGCAGCGGATGGGGCCGCCCGTGGGGTCGGCCATCAACATCGAGGTCTCGGGCACCGACTTCGACCAGGTGGGCGAGGCGGCGCTGATGCTGCGGCGGGCGCTGCAGGAGGCCGTGCCGGGGCTCACCGACCTCGCGGACGACTACAACGTCGGCCGGCCCGAGCTGCGGCTGCGCATCGACCGGGGCGCGGCGAAGCGGGTGGGCGTGAGCACCGCGGCCATCGGCAACGCCGTGCGCACGGCGGTCGCGGGCGCCGTCGCCACCACCGTCCGCGACGGGGACGACGAGATCGACGTGCTGGTCGAGCTCGCGCCCGAGTACCGCGAGGACCTGCAGCGGGTGCTCGACCTGCGGCTGCCCGGGCGGGAGGACACGAGCCCGAGCACGTTCCCGGTGCCGCTGTCGACGGTGGCCCGCTACGAGCTCGGCGGCGGCAGCTCGGGGATCAAGCACATCGACCAGGACCTGGTCGTGACGATCAAGGGCGACATCGCCGAGGGCTACAACGACAACGACGTGCGGGCCGGCGTCCAGACGTTCCTCGACGGCTACGACCTGCCCGACGACATGGCGACCGCCCTGACCGGCGCCAACGAGGAGCAGGAGGAGGCAACCTTCTTCCTCGGGCGGGCGTTCTTCATCGCGGTGGCGCTGATCCTGTTGGTGCTCGTCACGCAGTTCGACAGCGTGACCATGCCGCTCATCATCCTGGCGACGGTGATCCTGTCGCTGATCGGCGTGCTGTGGGGGTTGCTGCTCACGGGCACCCCGTTCGGCGTGATCATGACGGGCATCGGCGTGATCTCGCTCGCGGGGGTGGTCGTCAACAACGCGATCGTGCTGCTCGACTACGTGCAGCAGCTGCTGCAGCGCGGGCTGAGCGTGGAGGAGGCGCTGGTCGAGGCGGGGCTCACGCGGTTCCGCCCGGTCATGCTGACCGCGGTGACGACGGCGCTCGGGCTCGTGCCGATGGCGCTCGGCACCTCGGTCGACTTCACGCGGATGCAGCTCGTGGTGGGGAGCACCTCGGCGCAGCTGTGGGGGCCGATGGCGATCGCCGTCATCTTCGGGCTGTCGTTCGCGACGCTGCTGACGCTCGTGATGGTGCCGACGCTGTACAGCATCAACGAGGACCTTCGCGGGCTCGGGGCGCGAGCGCGCCTCGCGCTGCGGCGGACGGCGACGGCGGCGGGGCTGCTGGCGGTGGTGGCGCTGCTGACGGCGCCGCGCCCGGCGTCGGCGACCACGCTCGAGGAGGCCTGGCAGGCGGCCGAGCAGAACGACCTCACGCTCGGGCTCGCCCGGGAGGACGCCATCCAGGCGTCGACGTTGCGGGGCAAGGCGTGGTCGGCGCTGTCGCCGCGGCTGTCGGCGAACGCGACGTACGTGCTGAACAGTCAGGAGGTCGTGCTCGACTTCGACCCGTCGTCGACGACGCGGATGCTCGGCGAGGCGCTCAACCCGATGCTCGAGCAGTTCGGGCAGCCGGCGGCGTTCCCGACCGAGACCTGCCGCAAGGGCCAGGATCCCGAGCAGGACTTCTGCCTGCCCGAGGCGCAGCCGATCGTGGTGCAGGAGCGCGACTTCTGGCAGGGGCAGATCACGCTGTCGCAGCGGGTGCTCAACGGGTCGGCGCTGCCGGGGCTGCGCGCCGCGCACCGGCTGCACGAGGCCGGCCAGGAGGACCTGCGGGCGGCCACGCTGCGGACGCGGACCAACGTGGCGCGGGCCTACTACGGGCTGCTCGCGGCGGAGCAGGGGCTGGCGGTGTCGGAGCACGCGCTCGAGCTCGCGAACTCGCAGCTCGACTTCGCGCAGCGGCAGCGGGAGGCCGGGTTCGTGGACCGGCGGGCGCTGGTGCAGGCGCAGCTCGGCGTGTCGCAGGCGCAGCGGGACGTGGACTCGTCGCGGGAGGGGCTGCTGAACGCGCGGATGTCGTTCGAGCTGCTGACGGGGCTGCCGGGCGAGGGGCTGGTGCTGCCCGAGCCGTTCGCCGTGCCCGACGACCCGGAGCGCGCGGTGGACGAGGCGCGGACGCGGCGGCCGGACCTCGCCGCGGCGGGGCTGCGGGTGGAGGCGCTGCGCTCGCAGCGGACGGCGCAGGATCTGCGGTGGCTGCCGTACGTGGACGCGTCGGGGACGGCGGCGTACACCGAGAACCCGGGGTTCACCGACCAGAACTGGACCTGGCGGATCGCGGTGTCGGCGACCTGGGACCTGTGGGACGGCGGGCTGCGGATCGCGGAGCGGCGGGAGACGGCGAGCCAGCTGCGGGCGGCGCGGCTGGCCGAGGCGCTGCAGGGGCAGCAGGCCGAGCAGCAGGTGCGGGTCGCGTTCGAGACGCACCGGCGGGCGCAGCAGGCGCTGGCGGCGGTCGACGACGAGGTGCGGCTGGCCGAGGAGAGCCTGGAGCTGGCGGAGCGGTCGTTCTCGGCCGGGTCGGTGACCTGGCTCGAGCTCGAGCAGGCGCGGCTGCAGGTGCAGGCGACGGCGCTGGCGCAGCTGCAGGAGCGGACGGCGCGGGACCTGGCGGCGATCGACCTGCTGGTGCAGACGGGCGCGCTGTGAGCCGGGCGCGGTGGGTGCTGGTCGGGGCGGCGCTCGGGGTGGCGGGGTGCGACCTGCTGCAGGTGCTGCTGCTGGACTGGCGGCCCAAGCACTGGGGGGCGCTCGGCGGGGCGGCGCTGTACGCGGCGGTGGCGGCCGGGGGCTGGCGCGGGGCGCGGTGGGCGGAGGTCGTGGCGGTGTGCGTGCCGGTGCTGCCGCTGTCGATCCTGGCGGCGACGGCGTTGGGGGCGCGCTGGCGGTGCGGCCGGACGCGGCGATGGTGGGGATCCTGGGGCTGCAGCTGGCGGCGGCGGGGGGCCGGGGGCTGGCGGTTAGGGGCGGCGCTGAGGCCGCTCGGGAGCCGATCACGGCGGAGGCCCGCCACGTCGGCGTCGCTGAGGCCCGGGGCCGCGCTGCATCCGGGCCCGGATGAATCCAGGTCGGGCCGGATCCGCTTCCGGAGGGACGGATTCCGTCCGGTGGGAGCGGGCGCGATCGCCGGGCGGGGGGCCGGATGCCCGGGACGGATCTGCCTCCGCGACAGGATGAGATCAGGTCGGGCCCGATCCGCTTCCGGGTCGGGCCCGATCCGCTTCCCGGCCCGAACCGCTTCCGACGACGGTCGTCACCGTCCGGACGCCCGTCACCCTGAGCAACGCGCCAACCTGCCTGCCCGGCACGCCCGTTGCACTCGCCGGGGCATGCTCGCCGACCCCGTCACCCGCCTGGCCGCCGCCCTCCTCCTCCGGGCCTGCTCCTCGGCACCGAGCTCCCGGCCCGCCCTGGGCCTGGGGCCGCCCTCGCCGCCGGCGCGACCGCCCTCGCCCCTCCCCCGCCGCGCAGGCCTGGCCGGCGCCCGCGGTCCTCTTGCGCCGCCACCCTCGGCGCCTGGCTGGCGATGCAGGTCCCGCTGGGCCGGCCTGGCGCGGCGACCTCGCCCTGGTCGGGGTCCGCGTGGGCGCCGCCGTCGGCCGCACCGGCGACGTGGCCGTCCAGCGCGTGTTCCGCCCCGACACCGGCTGGGCCCCGGCCGAAGGCCGCGTCCGCGTCCGCTTCCCGACCGCGCCCTGCCCGCCGGCACCGCCGTCGCGGTGGCGGGCGAGGCCGGCCCGCCCAGCACGCCCTGCCCGGCGCCCCCGACCCCGTCCGCGCCGCCCGCCCTCGCCGGCGTCCAGACCGAGGTGCTGGCCCGCCGCAGCGCCCCGCTCGGCGGCACCGCCGCCCCCGCATCCTCGCCGAGCGCGACCCCACGGGCCTGCTGCGCGCCCTGGCCCTCGGCGACCGCGCCAGGCGTCAGCGACGAGACCCGCGAGACCCTGCGGCGCACGGGCACCTCGCACCTCCTCGCCATCAGCGGCTTCCACGTCGCCGCCGCCGGCGTCGTGGCGCGCTCGGCGCGGGCCTGGCGCTGCGCCCGCCGCCGTCGTGCGCCCGGCCGGCCTGCCCGACGGCCCGCCCTGGCCCTGGCCGTGGCCGGCGCCTGGGCCTACACCGCGGTCACCGGCTGGTCGGTCCCGGCCGGCGCGCCGCGGCCCTGCTCACCGCCGGCGCCGCCGGCGCGCCGTGGGGCGCGGGGTGGAGCCCTCCCCGTCCTCGCCGTCGTGGCCGCCGCCGTCGCCGCTCCTCGACCCGGGGCGCCGGCCACCGCGTCCTACCAGCTCTCCTTCGGCGCCGTCGCGGGCCTCGTCCTCCTGCTGACGCCGCGCCTCGGCCTCCGGCTGCCCCCGCCGCACCGGTCCTGGTGCACGCCGCTGCGCGCGGGGCGGCAGCCACTCTGGCCGCCACGATCGGCACCCGGCCGTTCGCCGCCTGGTGGTTCCAGGCGGTCGCCCCGTCCTCGCCGCTGGCCAACCTCTTCGCGGTCCCCGCCACGGGCTTCGCCCTGGCCCCGCTCGCCGGCCCGCCGCCCTGGCGCCCGCCCCGCTCGGACGCCCTGGCCGCCACCCTCGGCACCGCCGTCGCGCGGGCGCTGTAGGGCGCGCTCGCCGCCGTCGCCACCGCCCCGCTCACCCCCGCCGTCGGCGCCGGTGGCGCGCTGCTCCTCGGCCTGGCCGTCTGGATCGGCGCCCACCGCCCGCTCCCCGGCGCGCTCCTCGCCGCCGCCGTGATCCTCGCCCCGCGGCCCGCCCCGCCCGGCGTGCGCCTCACCTTCCTCGACGTGGGCCAGGGCGACGCCACGCTCGTCGAGTGGCCCGACGGCCGCCGCTGGCTGGTCGACGGCGGCCGCCCCAGCGCCGACGTCCTCGGCTGGCTGCGCCGGAGCGGCATCCGCCGGCTCGACGCCGTCGTCGCCACCCACCCCGACGCCGACCACGCCGCCGGGCTCGCGCCGGTGGTCGCCGCCCTGCGCGTCGGCTTGGTCTGGGCGCGCGACCCGCCGCCCGAGCTGGCGGAGGCCGCCGCCGCGCGCGGCGTCCCCGTCGCGCCGCCCGTCGGCACGCTCCAGCCCTGGCCCGGCGACCCCGTCGCCAGCGACAACGACGGCTCGGTGGTGCTCCGCTTCGGCCCGGCCCTGATCCTCGGCGACGCCGAGCAGGCCGCCGAGGCGCGGGTCGCCGCCCGCACCGGGCCCGTCCCCGTCCTGCGCGTCGGGCACCACGGCTCCGCCACGTCCACCAGCGCCGTCCTGCTGGACGCCGTCCGGCCCGCCGTCGCCGTGGTCTCCGTCGGCCGCAACCGCTACGGCCACCCCGCCCCGGAGGTCCTCGCGCGCCTGCAGCAGCGCGGGATCCGGGTCCTGCGCACCGACGAGCGCGGCACCATCGAGCTGACCGAGGCCCACCCCGGCGCGCTGCGCATCCGCACCGCGCGGTGAGCTACATCGCCCACCAGCCGGCGAGGAACGCGGCCACCAGCACGATCGACAGCACCCCGAACACCGCCCCGATCAGCACGGGCACGAGCACGGCCGTGCGCAGATCGAACAGCGGCTCGTCCTCCTCGGTCTCCTCGGGCGCCACCCGCTCCCCGCGCGCCAACGTGGGGGACGGGGCGTCGTGGGCGGCGCTCGGCAGCGGCCCGGGCGGGAGCTCGTCGATCCGACCGTACCCGGCGTCTTCCCGCCAGCGCGTGGCCTCCGCCGCCGAGTCGAGCTGCGTCGCGGGATCGCCCACCGACTCCGCACCGATGAACGACAGCGGCAGCCGCGACAGCTGCACCGTCTCCGGATCGTCGGCCCGGTCGAGCGCCTGGAACCCGGCGCCGCCGAGCCCCCCGCCGCCCGCGAGCGACGGGTGATCGGGCGAGCGCGCCGTGACCGGATCGTCGGTCTCCTCGTCGAGGTCCATCTGGCGCAGCAGATCGTGCGACACCACGGTCTTCGTGTCGTCGACGGACTCCTCGTCGGCCGCCCGCCCGAGCCGCGCCACCCCGCCGCTGCGCGCCCGCAGGTCGTGGTCGAGCACCGTCTCGGGCTCGTCGGGATCGTCACCCGGTGCAGGCGCCGAGAACGCACCGAGCCCCGCCGACAGCGGCATCGGCCCCGCCTCGCCCGCGCCCCCGCGCGCACCGGGATCCGGGTCGGACCGGTCACCGAGCTGCCCGGCGAGCCGCGCCTTCAGCCAGCGGTTGAGCGCCTCGTCCCGGTGTCGGTCGTGCGGGATCGGTCCTCCACTGCCTTTCCCATCCCCATTCTAGACGCAACCGCGCCAGCCTGCGCGGTTTCGCGCGAGGTACTCCGCCGGGGATATCTCCACGGGCCCACCGTTGCCGACGCGCGGTGACCGAACGTTGCACCCGCCCCGTTCCCCCGCGGTGTCGCGCGGTGTAGTCTCCCGGGCATGAAACTCACACTCCGCAGGTTGATGGGGCTCGGTGGCGTCCTGCTCGCCGTGCTCGTGCTGCTCGCCTGGTTCCTGTGGCCGGCCGCGCCGAAGCAGGGCCCTCGGGTCGCGAAGGTCGACACCGAGCCGCCCGTCGCGCCCGCGGAGCAGATCCCGGCCCGCGACGTCCTCGAGGCGCGCAAGGATGGCGACATCCTCGAGCGGCTCGGGATCGACCCCGAGATCACGCCGCACTGCGCCGTGATCAACCAGTGGAACGAGCGCCACGTCCCGATGTGGGTCATCCTCGACAACATGGACGCCGGCGGGATGAAGTTCCACAACCTCGAGCTGAACTGCCTGACCACGTCGCCGCTGCCGCCCGGCATCCTGACCTGGGCGGAGAACCACATCGACTACCGCGTCAACGAGCAGCTCGCCGACATGGATCAGTAGCCGGGGTTGCTCGCGCCGCTCCTGCCCGCGCTCGCCGTCGCCGCCCTCGCCTCCACCCCCGCGGAAGAGGCCGGCGGCGCGTCGTCCATGGCGACCGTGCTGCTGCTGCTCGGCGTGGTCGCGCTGGCCTACCTCGCGGGCCACTTCGTCGTGGAGCGCGCGCAGCAGCGCTTCCTCTTCGTGTCCGGCGTCGAGTACGTCGCGCTGGGCATGGTCCTCGGGCCGACGGTCCTGCCGCAGGTCCAGCCGTTCGCCGACTTCACCCGCCTGGGCCCGATCTTCGCGTTCGCCGCCGGCTGGGTGGGCCTGCTGTATGGCCTCGAGCTCGAGTCGCGCACCCTGCGGACGGTCCAGCCGCTGCGCATCGCGCTCCTCGACACGCTGATCGCCGGCGGCCTCGTCACGGTGGTGTCGCAGCCCGTGCTCCGCCTCGGCCTGCTGGCGCCCGACCCGGGCCGCGACCAGGCCTGGGCCGTGGCCCTCCTCCTCGGCTGCACCGCCGCCGCGGGCTCGAGCGGCGCCATCGACCTCCTCCAGTCCCGCTACGGCGACCTCAAGACGCGCCTGCTGCCCCTGCTGTCGCAGACCACCTGGTTCGGCGCGCTGGTCGCGATCACCGGCTTCGGCCTGCTGTTCTGCGTGTTCCACCGCGGCGGCGCCGACGTGCCCTGGTGGGCCTGGGCGCTCCTCACGCTCGGCCTCGGCGTGGTGCTGGGGCTCGTCTTCTGGATGTTCATCGCCGGCGACCACGACGCGAACAACGTCTTCCTCGCGATGGTCGGCATCCTGCTCTTCGCCTCGGGCGCCGCGTTCTTCCTCGATCTGTCGGCGCTGCTCGTCAACCTGGTGCTCGGCGCCGTGCTCGCGCAGACGCGCCACGGCGGGAGCCTGCGCCAGGAGCTCGTCCGCACCGCCCGGCCCGTCCGCCTGGTGCTGCTGTTGTTCGCCGGCGCGAACTGGCGCCCCGTGCCGATCGAGGCCGGCGTCGCAATGGTGGTCGGGTTCCTCGTCCTGCGGCTCGTCGCCAAGGTGATCGCCGCCGGCATCGCCACCGTGGGCACCGGCCTGCGGCTCGACCTGTTCCGCGGCCTCATGTCGCAGGGCGACGTCGCGGTCGCGATGGCCCTGTCGTTCCGCCTGGTGTACGAGGGGCCGCTGGTGGACCTCGCCTACACCGCCGTGCTCGTGGGGGTCGTGCTGCACGAGACGCTCGTGAGCACGCGGATGCTGCGCGGCCTGCTGGTCGACGCCGACGAGGCTCCGCGAGGACATCGGTCCCGTCGGCGCGCGGAGCTGACGTGGCCGGCACCGCCCGCACCTGAGCGCCGCCGACGTCGCGCGCAAGCTCACCATCGTGGTCTCGCTGACCGCGGGCGTCCTGCTGCTGCACCAGTTCGCCGCGCCCACCGACGGCTTCGACCCGCGCGGGCTCCTCGCGCTCGGCTTCGTCGTCCTCGCCGCCTACACCGTGGGCGACCTGTCGGAGGTCGTGCGGATCCCGCACATCACCGGCTACCTGCTCGCGGGCCTGCTCCTGGGCTCGTCCACCGCCGGCTCCTCGACGTGGCTGCCGCGCGCCGCCGAGATCTCGCCGCTCGGCGAGGGGGTCCTGTCGGACGAGGTCGTCCAGCAGCTCGGCCCCATCGACGCCCTGGCGCTGGCGCTCATCGCGCTGACGGCCGGCGGCGAGCTGCGCTTCGAGGACCTCCGCACGAGCTTCGGCCGGTCGTTCCTGGCGATGCTCGGCATGATGGGTGCGGTGCTGCTGGGCGTGGTCGGCTTCCTCGTCGGCCTGCGCGCTCGCGCCCGACGCCCTGCCCGATCTCGGCGCGCTCGACCGCTCCTCGGTGCTCGCCCTGGCGCTGGTGCTCGGCACGATCGCCGCGTCGACCTCGCCCGCGGTCGTCATCGCCATCATCAACAGCACCCACGCCCGCGGCCCCGTCGCCACGACCTCGCTCATCGCGGTGGTGATCAACCAGCTCGCCGCCGCCATGCTGTTCACCGGGGACGCTCTCGCTCGGGATGCAGGCCGTGGGCGCCTCCGGCTCGACCACCGTGGCGGAGGCCGTGGCGCGCATCGCCGTCGCCATCGGCGTGGGCGTGCTGGTGGGGCTCGGCATCGCCCTGTACCTGCGGTACGTCGCCGCCGAGCTGCTGCTGTTCCTCGTCGGCGCGATCTACGCCGCCACGTTCCTGGTCCGCGGCCTCGGCGCCGAGCCCGCCATCGCGTTCATCGCCGCCGGGCGTGGTGGTGCGGAACCTGTCGAACACGGGCGAGACGCTGATCCGCGAGGTCGAGCGGCTGTCTCGCCCCGTCTACGTCGTGTTCTTCGCGCTCGCCGGCGCGAAGCTGCACCTGCACGCCCTGTGGACGATGCTGCTGCCCGCGCTGGGGCTGTACGCCGTCCGCGTCGCCTCGGTGTACCGGCGGCACGCGGCTCGGCGCGCGCCTGGCCCGCGCCCCGGGGACGGTGGAGCGGTACGCCTGGACGGGCCTGGTCTCGCAGGCGGGCCTGGCCATCGTCCTGGCCGGCCAGATGCGCAGCGCGCTGCCGGGGTCGGGGAGACGCTGTACTCGCTGGCCCTGTCGGTGGTCGCGCTGTCGGAGGTGCTCGGCCCCGTGCTCTTCCAGGCGGGCCTCGGCGCGGCCGACGAGATCGGCGGGGGCACCGAGGAGGTGCTGCCGCCGGCCCCCACCGAGCTGGTGCCGGGCGAGATCGCGACCTGGCCCGAGCCCCAGGCCCACGACGACCCCTGGGGCCCCGTCGCGCCCACGGGCGGCGACGAGCTCGACCAGGCGCTCGGCGCGCTCGAGATCGACCTGCGGGCGATGGTGCACCAGCACATCGAGGAGCGCGTCGTCGAGCAGCAGCAGCAGACGGAGCAGTGGCTGCGCCAGCTGCGCCGCGAGTGGCTGCGGGGGCTGCGCCGCTCGATCACCCGCGCCGAGGAGCTCGCCGAGGAGGAGGCCGAGGACCTCCGCGAGGACGTGGGCCAGCTCGCCACCCGCTGGCGCGACGTGGCGGCGGAGCTGCAGCGCACCCCGTCGCTCGTCGACGCCGGGGCGCCGCTGCGCCTGCTGGAGGCCATCGACGAGCGCGCGCTGGCCCTGCGCCGCGACGTCCGCGCCGGCGTGTGCGACGCCGTGCTCGCCCCCCGCCCCGAGCCTCCGGGGATGCGGATCCGCCGGGCGCTCGCCCGCGCGCGCAACCGGCTGCTGCCGCTCCGGCGCACCGTCTTCGTCCGCGATCTCGGCCGCTACCACCTCTCCGGCCTGCTGCCGGCGCGGCTCGAGCCCGTCGTCGCCACGCTGGTGCGCGGCGAGCTGCACGTCGCCACCGCCGTCGCCGACCTGTTCGCGCGCATCGCGGCCGACTTCGAGCACGCCGCGCGGATCGCCGACGAGGGCGGCGACCAGCAGGCCGTCCACGCCTGGCTCGTCGCCGCGCGCTCGCGCATCGACCCCACCTTCCGCCGGGTCACGCAGGAGCTCGGCGCCATCGGGCGCACCGTGGTGGACGACGCCGCCCGCGCCGTCGGCGGCTGCATGCAGGAGGTCCGGCGCGACGCCACCGTCGTCTCCACCCTGGACCTGTCGGCGCACCGGCGCCGCTACAACCGCGTGTTCCCCGAGCGGAACCGCGCGATGCAGTCGCTCGCCGCCGCGGTGCGCCACGGGCGGCAGCTCGTCGACAGCCGCCAGACCCAGCTGCAGCTCGAGCTCGAGCTGATGGGCGCGGAGGCGCGCGTCCGGGCCGTGTCGCGCCGGCGCGGCGACGAGCTCGAGCGGCACCTCCGCGGGCGCGGCCCCGTCCAGCTCGGCCTGGTGGCCACCCAGCTCGACAAGTGGCTCGCCGAGACGCGCGCGCTGCTCGACGCGCCGGAGCCCCTCGCCGGACCGCTGTCGCGCCGCCTCCGCCGCGACGCCGACCCGCTGCTGCACCGCATCCGCGAGGCCCGCAGCGCGGTGGGGACGCTCGTGGCCGAGCTGTCGGCCGAGGCCTGGGTGTCCGACCTCGTCGAGCGGCTGATCGAGCGGACGATGGCGCTGTCGGAGGAGGCCACCGTCGCCACCGCGCGGCTGCGGGTGCCGCGCCAGGCCGTCCCCGAGCCGCCGCCCACCACGGTCATCGCGTTCCGCGAGGTGGTCAGCGCCTTCGTGGAGTCGCGGGTGGCGCGCGAGCTGCTCGACCTGACCGAGGACCTCGCCGGGCGCGCGCGCGACATGGCCGCCACCCTCGAGGAGGTCGAGCGGGTCACCACCTTCAACGTCGAGCTGTCGTGCGCCGAGCTCGACGTGCTCGACGACGGCGCCGCCGTGTCGACGGACACGATGGAGCTGCTGCGCGCCATGCTCCTCGGGGCGGTCGGGCGCAGCCACCACCGCCTGGAGCGGGTCACCGAGGTGGCCGAGCTCACCGCCGACCAGACGGAGCAGCGCGTCCACGACTGCGTCGCGTCGGAGTTCTCGGCGCTCCGCACGCTCGTCCTGCAGGGCGACGTGGCCGAGCTGCGCACCGCCTGGCTCCGCGACGTGCGGATGGGGCAGCTCGCCCGCCAGGCCGAGGCCTGGGGCGGCTGGGTGCCCGCGCTGTGGGCCCGCTCGGCGGCGGTGGGCCGGCGCGCCCTCGGCGAGGAGCGCATCGAGGCGGTGCGGGCCACGCTCGGGCTGCCCCCGCGGCTCGAGCGCCGCGCGCCGCGCCTGGTGTTCGCGCCGCCCGAGCCCGCGGTGGACGTGCCGGTGGTGTACCGGCGCCTGTTCTCCGACCTGCCGCTCGAGACGGGCGACCTGCTGGCGGGCCGCAGCACCGAGCTGGAGCGCCTGCAGCAGGCCCTCGAGCGGCCCGGGCCGCTGCGGGTGGCCGCGCTCGTCGGCGTGGACGTGCAGAGCGCCTCGGCGATGGCCAGCGCCGTGGTGCGCGGCGACTTCGCCGGCGTGGTGCGGCTCGAGGCGCGGACGCGCGCGGACGTCGCCGCGGTGGACGGCTGGCTCGAGCGCGTGGCGCGCCTGCAGGGCCACGCCGTGGTGGTGGAGGGGCTGCAGTGGCTGTTCGTGCGCGAGCCCGGCGGCACCGCCCCGGTGGTCCGGCTCGTGGAGGGCCTGCTGGCCGACGCCGGGCGCAACGCGTGGCTGCTCGTGGGCGACGTGGCCGTGTGGCGCTGGCTGTGCCAGGCCACCGCCCTCGACGAGGTCACCACCACCGTGGTCGAGCTGGCGGCGCTGACCGAGGAGGAGCTCGAGCGCGCCGTCCTCGCGCGGCACGGCATGAGCGGCTACGACGTGGTCTTCGACGCCGACGAGGACCTCGGCTGGCAGGTGCAGCACCTCGTCCTGCGCGGCGAGGACCGCGAGCGGCGGCGGCGGCGCGCCTGGTTCCGCACCCTGCACCACGCCTCGGCCGGGGTCCTGCAGGACGCGCTGCGGCTGTGGATGGCGGCGATCCTGGAGGTGGACGACGAGCGCGCCCGCGTGCGGATGGGCGCCGTGCCCCGCCCGCCGCTGACCCGCCTCGGCAGCCTGCCCGAAGACGTGCTGCTCACGCTGATCGAGGCCACGCGCCAGGGCTGGACGGCCGAGGCCGAGCAGGCGCGGCTGTTCCGCGTCGATCGGGCCGAGGCGCGGGCCCACCTCGCCGGGCTGCGCCACCTGGGCCTGCTGGTCCCCGCCGGCGACGGCGAGCAGCTGCGGGTCGCGCCGCACCTGCGCGGGCCGCTCCACCGCGTGCTGCGGCGGCGGGGGTGGGCGTGAGCCCCGCCTGGCTGGCGCTGGCCGCCTGGGCGCAGGCCCCCGAGGCGCCCGAGCCCTCCGCCCCGCCGGGCGACGACGAGGACGCCGAGCAGGTCCACGACGTCGACGACGCAGCGGCGCCCGACGTCGACCACGCCGAGGTGCCCGCGCCGGCCCCGCCGCCGCCCGCGGCGCTGCGCCCGCTGCCCCGCCCGCGGCCCGCGCCGCGCCCGCCGCCGCGTCCGGCGCTGCCCGCGGACGTCTTCGTCGGGCCGCCCGCACCGGTGCCGGCGCCCGTGCCCGCGCCCGTCCCCGAGCCGGCGCCCGCGCCGGCCCCCGCGCCGGCGCCCGCGCCCGCGCCGACCGCTCCGAGCTGGATCGCGCTCGTGCCCGAGCCCCCGCCGCACGGCCCCGCCGCGGCCCTCGCCTACGGCCTGCTGGCGGTCGTCTCGTCGCTCGCCGCCTCGGCCTGCCGCTCCGTGGCGGCCGGGCTCCTACCGACCGGCGTGCTGCCGCGCTTCCTGCGCTGGCTCGAGGTCACGGCCCGCCTGCTGTCGGTGCTCGCGGCCATCGCCTTCGCGCTCGCCCTGGTGCCGCCGCGCCTGATGCCCGCCGTGCCGTGGGTCGCCGTGGCGGCGTCGGTCGCGCTCGGGTGGTCGGTCCGCGACGTGCTCCCCGACCTCGTCGCGTGGCTGTTCCTCGGCGCGGAGGGCCGGATCGTCGCGGGGACCTGGGTGTCGGGCGAGGGCTTCGAGGGGCGCGTCTCGTCGCTGCGTCCGCGCGCCACCTGGATCGTCGAGCCCGGCGGCCAGTGGCTCGCCGTCCCGAACCGCCGCCTGATCGGCGGGGCCGTCCGCACCGACGACGCGCGGCACCCCGAGGTCGCCGTCGACATCGCGCTGGAGGGGGCCCTCGCCGGCGTGCCCGCCGATCGCCTGCGGGCCGCCGTGCGGGAGGCCGTGCTGCTGTCGCCGTGGGTGGCGCCGGGCTCCTGCCGCGAGATCGTCGCCGACCCCGCGCGACCCGGCGTGTGGCGCGTCCGGATCCAGCTGCTCGACCTGCGGTTCCGCGATCGCTTCGCCGGCACCCTCCCCGAGCGGATCGTGGAGGTCCTCGCCGCGGCGGGGCCGACCCGGTGACCGGGGCACGGCCGCAGTGCGCATTGCCCCGCCGCCTGCTACAATCCCGTGGGGTCCGTGCGTCGCGCTGTCTCTTTTTGCGGCGGCTCCCCGTTCACCCTCTGTGGGAGCTCTGGTCATGCCTGGCAACGACGGCGGCAGCGATCGCACGGCCGATCCGCACGGCGGCTTCTATTTCGCACTCGAGATCAACGGGAACCAGATCGCGCACTTCCTCGAGTGCTCGGGCCTGAAGTCCACCGCCACGGTCTTCGAGATCGAAGAGGGCGGGATGAACGGGATGACCCACAAGCGGCCCGGCCAGTCGAAGTGGGAGAACATCGTGCTGCGCTACGCGACCAACGCGAGCATGGCGCTGCTCGAGTGGCGCGACGAGTACGTGCGCGACCAGTTCGGCTCCCGCGAGGGCAACTCCGGCGCCATCGTGATGTACGACAACGCCGGGCAGCCGATCCGCCGCTACAGCTTCTCGTCGTGCTGGCCGGTGAGCTGGGAGGGGCCGTCGCTCAACGCCGGGTCGTCCGAGCTCGCCGTCGAGACGCTCGAGATCGCCCACGAGGGCCTCACCATCAGCTGAGCCCGGTGGCTCAGCGCAGGTCGTTCGCGTTCACCAGCCGGGCGCGCGTGGCGCTGATCGCCCGGCGGCGCTCGCGCAGCTCCGACCGCTCGACCCCCAGCTGGTCGATGCGGTCCCGCAGCTCCTGCCGCAGGTCGGCCGCCCAGTCGCCGATCTCGGCCACGGTCATCCCCCGCGGGTTCGGCGGGACGAACGCCTCGGACCAGCCGCCGATGCCGACCGCCCGCGCCACCTTCTCGACCCGCGCCGCGCGATCGGTGAGGGTGACGAAGGCGTTGCGGACCTCGAGCTCGTCGGCGTCGGCCTGGCTGCGCGCGAGGGCGCGCTTGTGCGGCCGGCGGGACTCCGCCGCCAGGTCGGCCCGCCGCAGGACCTGCGCCGCCGCGGCCAGCATGCCCGTGGCCGCCTGCAGCAGCTCGTCGTAGCCCCGGATCCGGGTACCGAGCAGCCGCTTCTCCGCCTCCAGCTGCAGCAGATGCTGACGCGCCGGCAAGTCGCTGTTCCGCAGCCGCTCGGCCCGCGCCTCCACCTGCTCGGCGCGCGCCGGGCGCGGTCGCCGCGCGTGCGGGCCTTCTCCTCGGCGGCCGTCAGCGCGGCGCGGGCGTCTTCGCGCGCGGCCTGGGCGCGGGCCAGGGCCGCACGCGCGGCGCGGACCCGGGCGATGCCCTCCTCGATCCGCGCGGCGCGGGTGCCGGACAGGCGGGTCCACGTCGACAGCAGCACGCCGTCGAGCGACTGCGCGTCGACCACGGCGGCGCGGAGCAGCTGATCGTGGAACCGCACCGAGCCGTCGGCCTGGCGCAGCACCTCGCGCAGACCGGCGAGGTCGCGCTCCTGATCGCGGGGCGGGCTCGGCGGAGACCAGGCTCATCGTGCCTCCGTGGTCACCCGCTGAGCGTACCCGAACTCCCCGCGCTCGCGCCAGCGGCTGTGTCGGAGATCGAGCTTGCCGCAACCACGCGCTCGAGCAAGGGCTCCTGGCAAGGGCGCGCGAGGCCAGCGCGTGTCGACCTGGCTGCCTCGTCGCCGGCGCGGTCGGCGTGCCCGCACGACCACCACCACGACCACCACCACGACCACGCTCTCGGTGCGAGGACCGGTCGCGGCCCCGGCCGCTCTCGCCCGTCCCGTCGCGACCCCGTCCCCTTGCCCCAGCCTGGCGGATCGGCGACCTGATCCACCGCCACCGGCCGTAGCCGACACGGCCCGCCACGCCGGGCTCGCTCGGCGTGGTGGTGGTCGTGGTGGTGGTCGTGGTCGTGGTGACCTCGCGCACTTGGACAGGGCTCGGGGCCGCGCTGTGTCGGGCTGCTAGCGCGCGAGGAAGAGGTCGAGGGGCAGCCCCACCCGATCCGCCCAGGCGGCCTCGTTGTGCGGCGCGTCGGGCGACCACCAGTGCCACAGGTCGACGTCCCAGGTGTAGCCCGAGGCCGCGAGCGCGTCGGCGAGCTGGCGCGTCTCGCAGTAGTTGTCGCTCGCGTCGGGATCGTCCTCGGTCTCGCCGTCGCCGTCGAGGTCCTGGCAGCCGTTGGCGCCGGGGCCGCCGCCCGAGTCGAGGTACACGGCGGTGCCAGCGGGCGGCGCCGCCAGCCAGTTCTCCTGCACCGTGGGCTCGCTCAGCCCGAACTTGCCCCAGCCGAGCGTGCCCGACAGGCTGGCGACGAAGTCGTAGCGCCCCGGGTAGCGCTGGGCGACGTGGAGGCTGATCAGCCCGCCGAGGGAGCTGCCCATCACGCCGTCGAGGCCCGTGCTGCCGTACGTCGCCTCGATGTGCGGGCGGACGTGGTCCTCCACCAGCGCGGCGTAGGCGTCGCCCGCGCCGCCGATGACGCCGGTGCCGATGTCGTCGGGGACGTGCGTGTACTCGTCCATCCGGTCGACGGTGTTGTCGATGCCGACGACGAGCACCGGGTCGCGCGTGGCGAGGGCCTCGGGCAGGCGCCAGCCGCCCCAGATCGCCTCGGGATCGAACAGGTTGTTGCCGTCCTGCACGTAGAGGACGGGCCAGGGGCCGCTGCCCGCGGGGACCCACACCCGCAGGTCGCGCGGGGCGAGGCCCTCGGCGGCCAGGCCGGGCCAGCGGTCGAGCCGGGCGTGGTCGGTGGGCGGCGCGACGAGCGACAGCTCGCCGAAGTCGTCGTAGACGTAGGACCGCGCGAAGGGATCGGCCTGCCAGTCGGTGCCGCCGAGCACGAGCTTGTAGCCGAGGCCCGCCGGATCGGGCCCCACGTCGACCCAGGCCCACGAGAAGCCGTCGCCCGCGGTCATGGGCTCGGGCGCCCAGCCGTCGAAGTCGCCGGCGACGGACCACGGCCCGCGATCGTCCCAGGCGACGACCAGCGCGCGCTCGCCGTCGCGCACCGGCCAGCCGCCCGACCAGGCCACGGCCGGCAGCACGTCGGCGGGCGACGCCGCGCCGCTCAGCAGGTCGGCGACCAGCGCGAGGTCGCCCTCCGGCGAGGAGCTCGTGCTGGTCGAGGTCGTGGACGTCGAGGAGGTCGAGGAGGTCGAGGACGCCGTGTCGACGAGCGTGGCGCCGGTGGGGATCGTCGCGCTCGGGTCGCTGCTGTCGTCCGCCGTGCCGGGCACCGCGCGGCCGACCACGCACCCGCCGATCACGAGCCACGACACGAGCATGTCTCCTCCCGGGCCCAGGACGTAACTCGATCCCGAACCACGCACGCGCGCCGCGGGCGATCCCCTCGCGCTTGCGGCCCGGCGCGGTCCGCGCTAGTTGCGCAGGTCGTTCGAGGTGAGCGGTGGCGAAGAAGAAGAACCTGGCTCGAGTGGTGATCCACCTCGAGTGCACCGAGCAGCGAGAGTCCGGCGTCCCCGGCATGAGTCGGTACACGACCATGAAGAACAAGAAGAACACGGCTGCCCGCCTCGAGCTGCGGAAGTACAACCCGTACCTCAAGCGCGTGACCGTGCATCGCGAGATCAAGTAGGTCGCGCACCTCTGCCGCGAGGCAGAACCGGCGCGGCCCACGACCTCCGTGTCGAGCCCCCGCGTCCGGTCAACCCAGCACCCCTCCGGAGCGAAGCCCAATGGCTCGTTATCGTGGACCCCGGCTCAAGAAGTGCCGGCAGGTGGGCGCGGTGCTTCCCGGTCTGACGACCGCCGCCACCCTGGCGCGGCCGTTCCCCCCCGGTGAGCACGGCACCAAGCGTCGGTCGAAGCCGTCCGACTTCAAGATCCGCCTCATCGAGAAGCAGAAGGCCCGCTGGCACTACGGCGTGCTCGAGTCGCAGTTCCAGCGCTACGTGCGCGAGGCGTCGCGTCTCAAGGGCCCGTCCGGCCTGAACCTGGTGTTCCTGCTCGAGTCTCGCCTCGACAACCTCGTCTGGCGCCTCGGCCTGGCCCGCACCATCACCCAGGCGCGCCAGCTCGTGGTCCACGGCCACATCGCGGTCAACGGCCGCCGGGTCGACCGGCCGTCGTTCCACGTGAAGCCGGGCGCCGAGATCAGCGTGCGCGAGCGGTCGCGGCAGAAGAAGTTCATCGGCGAGCTGCTCGAGCAGTCCACGATGATGCCGAAGCCCTCCTGGCTCGAGTTCGACCCCGCCAAGGCCACCGGCAAGCTGCTGATGGCGCCCGAGCGGAGCGACCTGCCGTTCGATCTGAACGAGAACGCCATCATCGAGTTCTACAGCCAGAAGCTGTAGCAGGCTGGCGGCGCCGTCCCCGGCGGGGCATGCTCCCGTCGATGGATCGATGGAGCCGCCGCTCGGTGCTGCGCGCCGTCGGAGCCGCCGGGGTCACCGGCTGCTCCGCTGCGGGTCCCCCGCGCGATCGGGACGGGCCCCCCGTCCCCGCGGGGCCGCGCAACATCGTCTACATCTACGCCGACCAGCACCGCGCGCCGGTGATGGGCGCGCTCGGCGACCCGGTCGTGCTCACGCCCAACCTCGACGCGCTGGCCGCCGAGTCGGTGCGCTTCCCGTGGATGTTCACGAACGCGCCGCTGTGCCGCCCCGCGCGCGCGTCGATGATGACGGGCCGCCTGGCCCACGTCCACGGCTGCTGGGACAACGACTCGCTCGCCGACCCGCTCGGGCCGAGCCACGTCCGCCGGATCCGCGACGAAGCGGGCTACCGCACCGCCCTGATCGGCAAGTCGCACCTCACACTGATCCAGGGCCACAGCCTGGCCGAGGTCAACGTCGAGAAGATGCGCCAGTGGGGCTTCGAAGACAGCCTCGAGCTGCTGTCGCAGATCACCTGCGCCACCAAGCCGAACCCCTACAGCGACTGGCTCGGCGAGACCACGCCCGCGGGCGAGCGGAGCAAGGCCGAGCGCTACGCCGCCTACGTCACGGCCTGGGAGCTCCTCGGCTTCCCCCCGCCCGACGTCGACCCCTACGACCTCGGCACGGCCGACCACGTCGACCTGTGGTGCGGCGACCTCGCGGCGGCCTGGATCCGCGACCAGGCCGCGGGCGACGACGACCGGCCGTTCTACCTGCAGGTGAACTTCCCGGGCCCGCACCCGCCGTACGACGCGACCCGCGAGTTCCGCGACCGCTACGACCCGACCGACCCGGCGTTCCCCACGGCCATCCTCGGCCCGCCGGGCACGCCCCGCTCGCCCGCCGTCGAGTACCTGTGGCAGAGCCGCCCCGAGCTGCACGGCCTCACGGGCGCCGACAGCCGCGCGCTCATCCGCGACTACTACGCGAAGGTCACCCTGGTCGACGAGGCCGTGGGCGCCGTGCTCGCCGCCCTGGCCGAGGCCGGCCGCCTCGACGACACCTGGGTCGTCTATGGCGCCGACCACGGCGACCTGCTCGGCGACCACGAGCTGTGGGGCAAGGTGGCGATGTACGAGGGCGGCGTGCGCACCCCGCTGCTGGTGCGGCCGCCGGGCGGCGTGGCGGGCTGGGCGGCCGAGGGAGTCGTCGACCAGCTCGACGTGACGGCCACGATCCTCGGCCTCGCCGGCCTCGACAGCGACGGCGCCGGCGACAGCCGGGTCGAGCAGCTGCTCGGCGGGCCCGACGCGCCCGGGGCCCAGGACGGCAAGGAGTCGGTCATCGCGCTCGTCGCCGCCACCCAGCAGGGCACGCTGCGCACCGGCATGCTGCGCCGCGGCGCGCTCAAGCTGGTGTACGACTTCGACAGCGCCCGCCCCGTCGAGCTCTACGACCTGCAGGCCGACCCCGAGGAGCGCAGCAACCGGGTCCTCGACCCGTCGCTGCAGGCCACGGTCGCCGACCTGCGCGACGAGCTGCTCGACACCCTCGACGCGCAGAAGAGCGCGGCGGAGGGCTGACCGCTGGCCGTCCGCCGCCTGATGCTGGCCGGCTACCGGTCGGTCCGGTCCCTCGAGCTGCCGCTCGGGCGCGTCACCGTCCTGGTCGGGCCCAACGGGTGCGGCAAGACCAACCTCTACCAGGGGGTCCGCCTCCTCCAGCACGCCGCGGCCGGCACCCTCGCCCGGGCCATCGGCGACGAGGGCGGCATGCGCTCGGTCCTGTGGGCCGGCCAGCGCGAGAAGGGGCCCGTGCGGCTGCGCGTCGAGGTCGAGGTCGACGACTGGACCTGGCACCTCGCCATCGGCCTGCCGCAGATCGGGCGGACGATGTTCGCGCTCGACCCCGAGGTCAAGGAGGAGACGCTGACGCTGCCGGTGCCCGGGCGCAAGCGCCCGATGGCGCTGGTCGAGCGGGGCGCGGGCACCGCCACCCTGCGCGACGAGGAGGGCGCGGCGCAGACGTTCCCGTTCCAGCTGACCCCGACCGAGTCGGTGCTGTCGCAGATCACCGAGCCCCGCCGGTTCCCCGAGCTCGCCACGCTGCGCGAGACGCTGCTGCGCTGGCGGTTCGTCCACCAGGTCCGCACCGACGCCGACGCGCCCGCGCGCCGCTCCGCCGTGCCCATCCGCACCTGGCGCCTCGCCGACGACGGCCGCGACCTGCCCTGTGCGCTCCAGACCATCCGCGAGAACGGCGACGCCGACGCCCTCGACGAGGCGATCGACCGCGCCTTCCCCGGCACCCGCCTCGAGGTCGTGGAGGAGGGGCAGCGGCTCGCCGTGGCCTGGCTCACGCCCGGCATCAGCCGCCCGCTGGCGGCGCGGGAGCTGTCGGACGGCACGCTGCGCTTCCTGTGCCTGGCGGCGGCGCTGCTGTCGCCGCAGCCGCCGCCCCTGCTCGCGCTGAACGAGCCCGAGACCTCGCTGCACCCGTCGGTGATCCCGGCGGTGGCGGGGCTGTGCGCGGCGGCAGCCGAGCGCTCGCAGCTGTGGCTCACGACGCACAGCGAGGCGCTGGCGCGTGAGCTCGGCGAGCGCACCGACACGGTGGGGGTCGCGCTCGACCGGCGGGACGGCGCGACGACCGTGCTCGCGTGACGCCGAGCTAGCGGGGGCGCAGCGAGGCCGCCGGGGGCGGCGGCGCCGCGGCCGGCGGGGGCGGCGGGTGGCCCGGGATGGCCAGCGGCCGCGACTCGACCGCGGGCGGCGGGGGCGCGCCCACGATGGGCGCCGGCGCGACCTTCGGCGCCGGGCGCCGGTAGGAGGTGCACGACAGCTCCTCGCCCGAGAACTGGCGGTCGGGCTTGAAGTCGTCGCCGTGCATCCGCCAGACGAGGTCGGTCACCAGCGGCTCGCCCTCGGTGCGGCCGTCGCCGCTCGGGTTCGTGTAGACCGCCGGGATGACGAGGCCGTAGTCGCCCGTGGCCTCCGGCCCGTGGTCGCACAGCAGCTGGGCCGTCTTCGACTCGCCGGGCATCAGATCGAGCCAGCGCTCGCCGATGCCGAAGTTGCCGTGGCCCACCGGGAGCTCCATCTCGCCGCGCAGGCAGCGCATCGAGCCCGTGTGCATCACGAGCGGGACGTCGCCGTCGTTGCGGAAGCGCACGATCAGGACGAAGTCGGGACGCGTGGCGTCGATCTCGATCGGGTCCATGCGGAGCACGTCATCGATCGTCACCCCGCTCGCCGCCGGGTTCAGCCGGTATTCCTTCGCGCCGGCCGACATCGTCAGCGCGGCGCCGAGCACCATCGTCCACATGGCTGCACACTCCCGGAGATTCTCGTGGGCGAATTCGACCCATCGTACGATCGTCTTATGCTCGTATGACACCACAGGAGATCGATCGCGTGAACCGCGCGCGCGGCACGCCGAAAGACGAGCGAGGAAGGGCATGACCGCCCGTCCGTCCCCGCAGGATCGTCACCGGCCCGCACCCGACCGATCGCCTGCCCTCGAGGCGCTGATCGCCGCCCCCGCCGCCTGGCTCGCCGACAAGGTCGCCGATCCGGTCGTCGCGGCGCGCGCCGAGCAGGCCGTGCTCGGCGCGGCGGCCCAGTTCGGCGGCGCAGCGGTACCCGCCGCACTGCAGCGGCTCGCCACCGCCGGCACCGCGGGCGGGCTCGCCCCGGCCGATCCCGTGCTCCGGGCGCTGATGCGGGCCTGGATGGGGGCCATCGCGTCCACCCGGGTCCACGGCGTGCACCACCTGGGCCTCGTCGGGCGGGCGCCGGTCGTGGCGGTGAGCAACCACCTGTCCTTCGCCGACACCACCGCCACCGAGTGCGCCCTGCTGCGCGCCGGCGGGGCGGCGCGCGCGTTCGCCGACCGGATGTGGGCGCTGGCCGGGCCGAAGGTGTGGGACGAGCCGCTGCACGCCCTCGCCAGCAGCGGGCTGAACCTGGTGCCCACCGCCCAGTCCCGCCACGTGGGCGCCTCCAGCGACGCGCAGGCGGTGCTGCAGGGCCTGGTGCTCGCCCGCGAGCGGGTGCGCGCCGGCGACCCGCTCCTCGTCTACGCCGAGGGCACGCGCTCGCGCACGGGGCGGCTCGGCCCGTTCCTGGCCGGCGTCCGCCACCACCTGGCGGTCGAGGGCACCGTCGTGCTGCCGATCGCGCTCGTCGGCGTCGACCGGCTGTACCCTGTGGACGCGCAGGCGCTGGTCGCCGGGCGGATCGACGTGACGATCGGCGCGCCGATCCCCGTCGACGACCCGCTGGACGCCCTGGCACGGGCCCACGAAGCCCTGGCGGCGCTGCTCCCCGAGCGCCACCGCCCGGCGCCGGGCACCCCGCCGATCGTCTGAACCGCGACGCGCGAAGGCGTTAGTCTGCCGCGAATGCTCCGTGCCCCCCCCGGCGCGCAGGCGCGCCAGCGCTTGCTCGAAGGCGTGCTGCTCCGCCTGGCCCTCGCGCCCGACGCCGACGCCTTCGTCCTGCGCGGCGGCATGCTCGTGCGGCACTGGTTCCCCGAGGCGCGGCGCACCGCGCGCGACGTCGACCTCGTCTGCCGGCTCCCCTACGACCCGGCCGACCTGCGTCGGCGCCTGGCCGCGCTGCTCGCCGACCCGCGTCCGCAGGACGGTGTGCGCTACGACGTCGATCGCCTGCGGCTCGACCGGCTGTGGCCCGACAGCGACGCCCCCGGGCTGCGCCTGTTCGCCGCCGGCCTCGGCGACGGCGTCCCGGGCGACCTCACCGTCGATCTGACGTTCGGCATCGACCTGTGGCCCGGCCCCGTCCAGGCCGAGCTCGCGCTGCCGCGCGGGCGCGCCATCGTGTGGACCTGCCGGCCGGAGGTGCTGATCGGCCGCAAGCTCCGAGTCTCGGCCGACCTGTCGCGCCGGCGCTGGCGCCCGAAGGACCTCGCCGACCTGTGGTGGCTCGCGCGCGTCGCGCCGGCGCGGGCCGCGGTGGGCGAGGCCCTCGAGCGGGTCGACCCCGACGGGCGCACCGGTGCGCTGCTCGACCGCGGGTGGTGGGCCGATCCCGTCGCCGTGGGCAAGTGGCACCGCTTCCGCGGCCGCCGCCCCGCCGCGCTGCCCGCCGATCTCCACCAGGTCGTGGACGACGTCCACGCGCTGCTCTCCACCGTCACGAGGTCCAGATGAACGACGTGCAGAAGGGGCTGCTGGACGGCATCCTCGCCGCGCCCGACGACGACTTGCCCCGCCGGGTCTACGCCGACTGGCTCGAAGCCGACGGCCAGGCCGCGCGCGCCGAGTTCGTCCGGCTCCAGCTCGACCACGACGCGCTGCCGCGGTGGGACGTGGGGCGCGTCCACAGCCGGCTGCGCCAGCGCGAGCTGCTGGCCGAGCACGACGAGGCGTGGCGCGCGGCGCTGCCCGAGGCCGAGGGGGTGCGCTGGGGCCGCTGGGGGCGCGGCTTCGTGGAGCGCGTCGCCTTCGACGACCCGAGCATCCTCGCCGCGCGCGGGGTCGAGCTGCAGCGCGAGGCCCTGTTCTCGCACGTGATGATGCGGTGGCCGCGCCTGAAGCAGCGCCGCGACCTGCCCGCGATCCCCGGCGTCACCGCCCTCACCCTGGTGGGCGCCACGCTGTCCGACACCGACCTGCAGTGGCTCGGCGAGTCGGAGCTCCTGTCGACGGTGCGCGAGCTGAACCTCGTCGAGTCGCAGCTGACCGCCGAGGCGCTCGCCATGCTGCTGCGCTCGCCGCACGTCCGGCGGCTGCGGGCCTTGCGGCTGCCCGGCCACAACTTCGCCAACGAGGGCGTGGCGGCGCTGGTCGGCGCCGACCTGCCGGAGCTCGTCGACCTCGACCTCGGCGTGCCGAGCGGCGACGACCTCGGCTCGGGCGGCCGCTACGAGGAGACGATGGACGCCGAGGCCGGCGGCTGGCTCGCCGCCTGGCCCGGGCTCGCGCGCCTGCACACGCTCGTGCTCACCGGCAACCAGCTCGGCCTCGAGGGCCTGTCCGCCCTGCTGTCGTCACCGCACGTCGTGAACGTGAAGACGCTCAGCCTGCGCGGCACCGCCGACTACGACTACGAGACCGACGGCGGCCGCCCCGACGTGCTCGTCGCCTTCAGCCGCGCGGCGCCGGGCCTCGCGCTGGACGAGGTCGACCTCTCGGAGTGCGAGTGCACCAAGGTCTCGACGCCCATCCTGGTGGGCTCCAGCGCCCTGTCGTCGCTGAAGATCCTGCACTACGACTACACCAACGGCGGCCCGTGGAAGGCGCTGCTCGCCGCGCCGTGGGCGCCCGGCCTGCACGTGCTGTCGGCCAACGACTGCGGCGACGACGGCATCAAGGCGATCATGGCCGCGCAGCTCCCCGAGCTGCACACGCTGAGCATGTCGAGCCACTACGGCTGGTCGCAACCGAGCAAGTTCGGCAAGCAGCTCGCCAAGGTGGAGCAGCGGGCGCTCGTCTCGCTGACCATGCAGGACGCCAACCCGGAGGACGACGACCTGAAGGCCATCGGCAAGGCGAAGACGCTCCCCGCGCTGCGCTCGCTCGACCTCCGGGCCGAGGAGTGGGGCGACATGGAGGTGTCGGAGGAGGCGACCGAAGCGTTCGTGGCGTCTCCGGTCGGTGCACAGCTCCAGTCGCTGATGCTCGGGATCGAGGGGGTCGACCGCGCCCCGGAGCCCGAGCGCGACGCGTTCGACGTGACGGAGTACCGCGGGACGCTGCACCACCTCTGACGACCCCCCACGGCCGGTTACACTGCGGCGCGGTGTCGGTAGGGCACCCACCGCGGAGGGGACAGGGTGGAAGCTGCACAGCCGCTGGCGCCTGCGCCGGTCGCCCGCGTGAACCTCGTGTCCAACGCCGTCATGTGGCCCTGGTTCCTCGCCGTCTCGGCGCTCACGATGGCGGTCGGGACGGTCGCCGGGGCCCTCGCCTGGCCCTGGGACCG
>JAWKRQ010000074.1:0-40615 GCA_041389545.1 Myxococcota bacterium
GCCACCTGCCGGGTCGAGCCGCCCCTCGACCACGCCCAGGGCACCCTCACCCTCGGCGACGCCGCCAGCCCGCCCTACGAGGCCGTCCCCGTCGAGATCGTCGACGGCGCGCTGCAGGCCCCGCCCGCCCGCCGCCTCGGCGCGGGCGTCCTCACCATCGAGGGCTACGCCCCCGTCCGCATCCTGTGGAGCGGCAGCGCCCAGGGCTGCGCTCCGGACCCGATCCACCTCGTCCCGGGCGACGCCTGGATCACGGGCCGCGTCCGCCATGGCGAGCACCAGCCCGAGGGCCGCGTCTGGGTCGAGGGCTGCGGCACCCGCGTCCCCGTCGACGAAGACGGCGCCTACGCCATGTCCGTCCTCGCCGGCGAGCCCTGCACCGTCGACGCCTTCCGCAGCGACGGCCGCCTGCTCGTCTCCGCCGGCCCCGCCAGCGTCACCCCGCTCGCCGGCCAGGAGGTCGTGCTCGACTTCACCCTGCCGGAGGCCGCGCAGGGCGGCCTCGGCGTCACCATCCGCGCCGCCGACGACGGCATGCACGTGCTGAACGTCATGCCCGGCAGCGCCGCCGCCGAGCTCGGCCTCGCCCCGGGCGACGTCCTCGTCGAGGTCGACGGCACGCTCGTCGCCGGCATGGACATCCGCTCCTTCGTCGACCTGGCCACCGGCCCCGCCGGCACCGACGTCGACGTGGTCGTCGACCGCGACGGCGAGCGCGAGCGCCTGACGCTCGACCGCCGCCTGTTGCAGTGACGCCACCCGCCGCGACGCGTTCTTTGCACGGCCGAGCCACAGCCCGGATATGCCAGGCCTGATGCTGTCGGCCATCCTGGCGCTGGCGGGGTGCACGCCCACCCCCGTCCTGCGGGGCTCGTCCCCCGAGGTCGCGGTCGACGACGGGGTCGTGCTCGCCGGCGGCTCGGGCGCCGTCGACTCCGGCCCCACCAGCATCGGAACGTACTCCACCGACGACGGGTGCAGCGACCTGCCCAGCACCGCCGTCTCGCTGCCCGTCCAGGACTACTGGACCGGCGCCGACTTCGACTTCGACGGGCTCGGGCGCCTCGTCTCCATCGACGGCAACCTGCTCCTCGGCTGGTCGGGTGCCGAGAGCGGCGTCGAGATCCTGGCGTACGGCGTCGAGGTCGACACCCGCAGCCTCCAGGTCGACCACGACGGCGGGATCGTCGTGTCGTCCTACCAGGCCGGCACGGTCGTCCGGTTCAACCCGGCCACGGGCGTGTCGCTGCCGATCATCGGCGGGATGGACGGCCCGGGCGGCCTCGAGATCGGCGAGCCCGGCGTGGTCTACGTCGCCGAGTCGGGCACCGGCCGCATCTACGAGATCGGCGCCTCCGGGATGGCGACCTCGCTCGGCGCCGTCCCCTACCCCGCCCAGCTCGCCCTCTCCCCCGCGATGGACGTGCTGTACGTCTCCGACCTCGCCGAGGGCACGATCTGGGCGTTCGACCACGCGGACGACCGCTGGTCGGGCCCGCGCCCCGTCGTCACCACGGTCGAGCCGATGGCCGCCATCGAGGTCGACAGCTGCGGCAACCTCTACGGCGTGGCCTACGGCAGCGGCGCCGTCTTCCGCTTCGACCCCGACACGGGCGAGCACACGCGCCTGACCACGCTCCCCGTCAGCGGCTACGGCGCGTTCGTCTCGGCCCGGTGGGGCAGCGACCGCGGGCCGTGGCGCCGCGACGTGCTCTACGTGAGCGACACCCAGCGCATCTTCGCCGTCGACGTGGGGGTGGTGGGCCGCGACCAGCCGGTCGACGTCCTGCCCTGACTCCAGGCGGCGATCCCGAGCCAGGCCCCCGCCGCCAGCGCCGCCAGCGCGCCGCCCTCCCACAGCGCCGCAGCGTCCGGCCCGACGGCCAGCGCGTGGCCGATGGCGCCGAGCAGCGCGAAGTGCGCGAGCTCGGCCCCGCGAAGCGCCAGCAGCGCGAGCAGCGACGCCCGCAGCACCGGCGCCCGCCGCGCGCCCGCCTCCAGGCTGTCCGTGGCGGCGAGGCCGATCGTGGCGGCCACCCCGGGCACGCCCCACGCGCCCGGATCAGCGCCAGCATCGAGCGCACCGTGCGGACGTCGCGGCCGCGCCCGCCGAGCGCCGCCAGCGTGCCGAGGACCAGCCACGGCGAGGCGCGGCCGACGACCTCGGCGCGGGCGTCGGCAGGGGCGCGTCGTGGAGCAGGGCCCTAGGCCGGGCCCGAGCCAGGCCGCGGTGGCGACGGCGCCCGCGAGCAGCACGAGCCGCGCCCACCCGCGGGTGAGCGCGACGCCGACCGCCTGGGCGGCCCCGACGGCGAGGGGGACGGCGTGGTGAGCGAGCCAGGCGGGCAGGTACGGGTCCATCGCGCCAAGCTACGCACTGCGGGCGAAGCGGAAAGCGCGGTACGGCATCTCGGGCTCGCGGCGGTCCTCGAGGCTCGCTGCGGGCGAGCCAGTAGCCGCGGCCCCGGCGGCCGAGCACGATGCGCGGGCGCGACGGGTCGGGCTCGATGTCGTGCCGCAGGCGGTAGATGGCGCTCGCCAGCGCCTGGCGGCCGCGGGCGCCGAGGTCGAGCAGACGCTGCAGGTCCTCGGGGGCGTGCGGGCCCGGGCCGGACGCGAGCGCCGCCAGCAGCGCGCACTGCGGGCCCGACAGCAGCACCTCGCCGCGCCGGGAGCGGGCGACGCCGCCGTGCAGGTCGAGCTCGACCCCGGCGATGCACAGGGTCGGCGCGGTGGCGCGCTCGACGGTGACGAGGCGGTAGCCGTGGCCGCGGACGGTGAGCAGGACCCGGGGTCGCCGCGGGACACGCTCGATCTTGGCGCGGATCTCGCAGACCATGACGTCGACCCGGCGGCAGCTCGGGTCGGCGGGATCGTGGCCGAGCAGCGCGGTGAGCGCGTCGCGGTGGGCCTCGCCGCCGGGTGCCTCGGCGAGGAAGCGGACCAGGCGGGCCTGGCGGTGCGTGAGCCGCGCCGGGAGGCCGTCGTGGGGGTGGAAGCTCCGGGCGGCGAGGTCGAGGCGGCCCGTCTCGAGGAAGATGTGCATGCCCCCTGCTTCCGCAAGGCGCGTGCCCGCGCGCGGTACGGGCGAACGCCGACGACCCGCCGCGCGATGCGCGCGGGTGCGCGCGCACCGCGCAAACCGCACGTCAGTATGGCGCGTGCTCGCGCCGGGGGGCCCCCCCGCGTCACGGCTCCTGGAGCACGGCTGCCGCACTCGAGGCGCCGCGTGCAGGAGCCGCGAGCCCGGACCCCCGGGCTGCGCTCGCGCTGGGCCATGGCGCGTGCTCGCGCCGGGGGCCCCCCGCGTCACGGCTCCTGGAGCACGGCTGCCGCACGCGAGGCGCCGCGTGCAGGAGCCGTGAGCCCGGACCCCGGGCTGCGCTCGCGCTGGGCCATGGCGCCGAGGGCCCGCGTCAGCGCGGGAGCGCGCGCCCGAACAGCGCCAGCACCCGCTCGTAGTGGCGCTCCGCGGCGGCGGCGTCGAACACCGGCGCGTCGGGGACGGCGAAGCCGTGCCGCGCCCCCTCGTACAGCTCCAGCTGGTACCGGACGCCGGCCGCGTCGAGCGCCTCGCGCAAGGTCGCCTGGTGCGCGGCCGTGCAGCCGTTGTCGTGGTCGGCGACGGCGAAGTACAGCTCGCCCCGCACCCCCGCCGCGCCGCGATGCGGGCTGTCGTCGGCGTCCGTGACGAGCCCGCCCCCGTGGATGGACGCCCCCGCCGCGATCCGCTCGCCCAGCGCGCTCGCCACGACGAACGCCGCCCGCCCGCCCAGGCAGTACCCGACCGTCCCGGCGCGCTCGATCCCGAGGTGGTCGAGCCATGCGCGCGTGTCGGCGACGACGTCGGCGGCCCTCACGGTGCGGAGCAGGCCGAACAGCCGGTCGCGCTCGGCGGGATCGGTGAAGACCGTGCCGAAGTCGAACGGCGCGAACGGCCCGCTGCGCCAGTACAGGTTCGGCTGCAGCACCGTGTACCCGGCCGCCTGCAGCCGCTCTGCCATCGCCGTCATCGCGGGGCGCAGCCCGCCGGCGTCCATGTAGAACACGACGGTGGGGCCGTCGGCGCGGAACAGCAGCGCGTCCGCCGTGCCGTCGGGGACCTGGACCTCGATGCGCTCCGCCATGCCGCCTCCGTGCCGCGCGGGTAACGTCGGGACGACGCAGCGACCGCCGCACCGGGCGCTGCCCGGCTCGACGGACGGCGATCAGCTGGTCGATGTGTGAGCTGGTCGAGGCGCGGGCCTGCGCAGACGGCGAGGACGGCGAGGACGGCGAAGAGCCAACCGGGCGAGCGCCCGATCTGCCGGCCTGCGGGAGGCACGCGGAGGCGGAGACGCTGCTGGATGCCAGCGGCTCACGCCCGGCGGCTGTGGACGCTGGGGTGCACGACCGGATCCGACGATCAAGGGGCCGTGGGAGGCGGTGCTGGCGGTGTGGGCGTGACTGGCCGTCTTGGATTTCCGCGACGGCCCTGCCTCCCCCCGATAGCCCCTCGCATGGCCAGCAACCCCGACGCCCTCTTCCGCTTCGCTGTCCAATGGGCGCGTGCGCGCCGAAGAATGGCTTCCCGATTCCTGGTCATTACGGCACGACCTCGTGAACGGAGCAGGAATCGGGGAAGCCCCATCGGCGACCCGGTGACCGCCGGTCGGACCGCTGGGTCAGACAGCTCGGATCAGATCACGACGTCCGTGTTCGGCAGCGTGCCGTAGAGCTCGAGCCGCCACCCGGGCGCGTCGGGATCGACCAGCGGTCCCACGGCGCCCAGCGGGCCGTCCGAACGGCGCCAGCGCTGCAGCGCCGGCCGGTCGGTGCGGGACTGAGCGTACAGCCGGTGGTCGAAGTGGGCCTCCTCGTGGACGACGCCGTCGTGCAGGTGGAGCGTGGGGAAGTAGAGCGTCGTCGGATCGGCCCGGCGGAAGGAGAGCCCCATCGGGTGCACGTCGTGTTCGCCGGGCCGGAGGGCGAACACGGCGAAGCTCATGCCTCGCATGGCGGGCCACGCGCGCCAGACGGCCGGGGGGAGTCGGAACCTTGGGTCGACCGCCCGGAAGTCGTCCGCGGTGGGGACGAACGTGGCGTCGAAGGAACCCACCTCCACGACGGGGAGCGAGAGCGAGTCGACGCTCAGCAACTGGGTGACTTCGAAGCAGTCCTCCAGACGGTCGAACAGGTCGGGACTGTCGGAGAGGTCGTGAAAGCGCACCGCAGCGGCGCCGGCGCGTGGATCGGTGGGCAGGGGCAGGACCATGGCGACGTCGGTCGGTGCGTCGAGGCGCATCGCGTAGGCGAGGTCCTGCCACCCGTCTCCTCGGTCACGCGCGAAGATGTTGGTGCGAGTGACCTCGGCGGCGGGGATGAGTAGGCACATGCGACCTCCGAGGCCGTTCTACCAGGTTTCTCACCCGGTGCGATGCGGGTCGGGCGCTATCGCTTCGGCGCCTTCACGAGCCGCAGGTACGGCAGCCTCACATCGAGCTCGCCGAACCGCTCCCGCGCCTGGTCGTCCGGCACGCTCGTCGACACGATGACGTCCTGCCCGACCTCCCAGTTCGCCGGCGTGGCGATGGGCGCGCCGTCGGTGGCCTGCACGGCGTCGAGCGCCCGCAGGATCTCCGCGAAGTTCCGCCCGACCGACATCGGATAGCTCACCGTCAACCGGATCTTCTTGTCGGGCCCGATGATGAACACCGTGCGGACGGTGGCGCTGTGGGCGGGGGTGCGCCCGTCGGGGAGGTAGGCGTCGGCCGGGAGCATGTCGTAGGCCTTGGCCACGGCGAGCGACGTGTCGTCGACGATGGGGAAGTTCGCGGGCACGCCGGCGAACGACGCGATGTCGCGCTTCCACTTCTGGTGGTCGTCGACGCTGTCGACGGAGATGCCCATCACCTTGGTCCGCCGCTTCTCGAACTCCGGCGCCAGGCGCGCCACGGCGCCGAACTCGGTGGTGCACACCGGCGTGAAGTCCTTCGGGTGGGAGAACAGCACGGCGTAGTGGTCGCCGATCCACTCGTGGAGCGACAGGCGACCCTCGGTCGTGTCGGCGGTGAAGTCGGGGGCGGTGTCGTTGATGCGCAGGCCCATGGTCCCTCCGGGGCTCGGGTGTCTCGCCCTGGCGCGGTAACTTCCCTCCGGGACCACGGGAGGGGGCATGGGGGATCGCGCGAGCTACGCCGTCCGCGAGAGCGGCCAGACCGATCTCTTCTACGGCAACTGGGGCGCACCGACGCTGCTGGCCGACGTCTTCTGGGGCCCCGAGCCCTGCGAGGCGGCCATCCGCGCCCAGGAGCACGACGACCAGTGGCTCGACGACGTGTTCGGCGAGGCCGCGGTCGCCCAGTGCTGGGACACGCGCACCGTCACCTTCTTCGACGGCTGGTCCGCCGCCGACGTGCGCGAGACGGCCGCCGTGATGATGCGCACGCTCTGGCCCGGCTGGACGGTGCGGCTGGTGCACGCCGTGTCGGAGGTGGCGGCCGCCGTCGACGTGGACCTGGTGTCGGACGCCGAGCCCTCGCCCGTGTCCTCGGCGATGGACCGCGACGACGTGACCGACGTGGCCTCGCAGTTCCTCCCGCACGGGGGGCTGATCGTGCTGCCCGACAGCCGCCGCGTCGCCGAGCAGTCGCTGCTGCAGGTCCTGTGGGTCGGCCCGGACGTGGTGGGCGCGCTGGGGCGCCTGCCCACGCTCGAGCAGGTCCAAGACGCGCTGTGGACGCGCGGCGGCGGCCCGCCCGAGGGGCTGCTCACCGGGCACTTCACCGGCGCTCCGGCGATCGCCGACCTCGACCCCGCGGCGCAGACGCTGCGGGTCACGCTGCTGGACGGCCCGTCCGCGGTGGGCAACCTCGTGCGGATGCGCGAGCTCGGCGCGCGCTGGCCCGGGTGGACGGTGGAGGTGGCCCGCGGCACGGTCGCCTCGCACTTCGCGGGCCGTCCCGCCCCCGCGGGGCTGGTGCTGTCGCCGCCGCCGCGGCCGCTGCCCGAGCAGCTGGCGGAGCTGCGCGCCCAGGTGATCGACGTCGACGACAAGCGCGCCATGGACGCGCGCTGGCTGGCGCGGGCGGGCGTGTCGGGCCAGGTGCCGGGGCCGCTGCCGATCTCGCGCGAGGAGCGGCGGGTCCGCTGGGCGCGGGCGCTCGAGGCCCTCGGCGCGGAGGACCCGCCCGAGGAGGACACCCGGCTGCGGCTGCGCGCGGCGTGGTCCGGCCGGCGGACGCTGGGGCTGCCGGTGGCGCTGCCCGGCGGCGGCGAGGTGGCCGTCGTCTGGGCCGACCGCCAGACGCGCCTGTGGCGGCGCGACGCCGACGGCTTCCACGCGGTCACGGGCCCGCTCGAGCTCGCCGGCGATCTGGCCACGACGCTGGTGCCGGCGCCGTCGGGGGCGGTCTGCATCGTGGCGGGGGTGCAGTTCACCAGCCAGGACGCCACGCTGCTCCTCGTCGACCTCGCCTCGGGCGCGTTCCGCAGGCTCGGCGGCGCGGTCGAGCGGGCGTTCTTCTGGGGCTCGCCGGTGCGGCTCGTCTGGGCGCCCGACAGCCGGCGCTTCGCGCTGGAGGTCGTGGACCGGACGCTCGGGCGCCTGGGGACGGGCTGCGTCGAGGTCTGGGACGCCGCGGAGGGCTGGGTGGGGCGCGCGGAGGGCGCCTCCTGGCCCCGGTGGGACGGCGAGGTGCTGCAGGTGCACCGCTTCGACGGGGAGCGGCTCGTGGGGCGGACCGCCGCGCTCGGGCCGAGCGGCCTGACCGAGGCGTCAGGGTAGCGGGTCGTCGTCGGGGTCGGGCGCGTCGGAGCGCTCGGCGGCGGCGCCCAGGTAGATCTCGTCGACGGGCAGGGCGATCCCCAGGGCGGGGAGGGCCACGTCGTCGCCCGGGCCGTACAGGGTCAGCGTCCACCGGCCCACGTCGACCCGCCGGAAGTGCTCGACCCGCCGGGCGCGCTGCGAGACGAGGACGTACTCCTCGATGTCGGGGTCGGCGCGGTAGTGGGCGAACTTCTGGCCGCGGTCCCAGGCCTCGGTCGAGGCGGACAGGACCTCGAACACGACGCGGGTGCGCGCTGCGGCGTCGGGGCGCTCGAGGTCGCGACAGCGCACGAGCGCGTCGGGGTACGTGTACAGGCCGGTCGCGGTGACGTGGTGGCGTTGATCGCTGCCGAAGGGCTGGCAGGGGCCGCCGCGGAGGCGGTTGCGCAGCTCGCCCACGAGGTTCACCGCGATGACGTTGTGCCGGTCGGAGCCGCCGGCCCTGGCCAGCATCTCGCCGTCGACCCACTCGTGACGGACGTCGGCCGACGCCTCGAGCGCCAGGTACTCGGCCTCGGCGACCCGCCGACGCGGCTCGACGCCCATGGGACCCCCAGGGGCAGGTAACCCGGCGACGTCGGGCGCTATGGGAGGAACGGCGAGCCGGCGTCGAGCAGGGGCTCCGCCACGGCCTCGAAGGCGCAGCCGTCGCGGGTCGCGTCGGGGTTGCCGTCGGAGAACACCTCGGAGGTGTAGGCGAGATCGAGGCCGTCGGCGTCCACGGCGCCCTCGGCCCAGGCGCGCAGCCAGCCGTCCTCGGTCGGGCCGCAGGAGAAGGCGCCCGCGTCGCCGTCGACGTAGTCGCAGTCGAGCCGCAGGACCACGTCCGCACCCCAGGCGTCGAGCACCAGCGTGAAGTCGTAGGTCATGCCTCCGCGGTCGGACTTCTGTGCGCCGGGTCGGACCGTGTCCGACGGCGCGACCCGGATCTGGTCGATGGCCAGGCGGCCGCAGCCGTGTGCATCCAGCGACACGACCTCGTAGGTGTCCGGCACGACCTCTCCGTCGGTGCCCCAGAGCGCACCACAGCCCGCCAGCCCCACCAGCATCCACACACCGCGCATGATCACCTCCCACGCCCGGTCTATGGGGTGCGGCGGTGGCAACGACTGTCGTCCGGTGACGGGCGCTCACAGGTCGCAGCGCGTCGCCAGCGGTGCGTCGCCAGCGCCACGAGCGCGAGCTCTGCCAGGAAGGTGGGGTGCAGCAGGAAGTTCACCCACCAGGGCTCGAAGGTGCGCTGGACGTGGACCAGGGCGAAGGGCTGGAACGACCACGGCGCGAGCCAGCGCACGTCGCCGGCGAGGGTGTCGAGGGCGAGGTGCAGCTCGGCGTTGGCGAGCGCCAGCAGGACCAGGCGAGCGACCGGGCGGGCGCGACCGGCGAGCAGCGGCGCGACGCCCAGGCCCAGCAGCAGCCACGTGACGGGCCAGTGGGTGGGCCAGTCGTGGTGGTGGACGTGGAGGACGAGCGACGGGACGACGTCGACGTCGGGGAGGAGCGCCCCCACGACGCAGGCGACGCGCGCGCTGCGTCCGCGGAGGGTGGAGCCGGTGAGCCAGCCGACGGGCGCGTGGGCGACGAGCATGCCCTCAGGGTGGCCCGCGGCTCGCGGGGAAGTTGTGCAGGGCGTCGGGATCGTCCGAGCAGGCGAGCCGGTCCCTCGATAGGAGGGGCGATGCCCGATCTGTCGCCGTTCCACCTCGCCGTCCCGGTCCACGATCTGGCCGCCGCCCGCGCGTTCTACGGCGGGCTGCTCGGCTGCCCGGAGGGCCGCAGCAGCGAGCGCTGGGTCGACTTCGACCTGTGGGGGCACCAGCTCGTCGTCCACCTGGCCGAGGGCGCCGGCGACCGCGCTTCGAACCCCGTCGACGGCCACGACGTGCCCGTGCCGCACTTCGGCGTCGTGCTCCCGTGGCCGGTGTGGGAGCAGCTCGCGGCGCGCCTCGAGGGCGCCGGGGTCGCCTTCGGCATCGCGCCGGGCGTCCGGTTCGCCGGGCAGGTGGGCGAGCAGGCGACGATGTTCTTCCGCGATCCGTCCGGCAACGCGCTCGAGTTCAAGGCGTTCCGCGACCCGTCGCAGCTGTTCGCCCGGTGAGGATCGCGCGCTGGGCGGATCGTGCGGCGCAGCCGTGGCGCAATGGCGGGGGCATCACCCACGAGCTGCTGCGCGAGCCGGCCGACGGCGACTTCGCGCTGCGCGTCTCCGTGGCGGAGGTGGCCGCGGACGGGCCGTTCTCGCGGTTCCCGGGCGTCGACCGCGTCATCCTGCTGCTCGAGGGGAACGGCTTCCGGCTGACGGGCGCGCGCGAGGTCACGATCCGCGAGGTGGCGGCGCCGTTCGCCTTCGCCGGCGAGGATCCCTGGGACTGCGCCCTGCTCGACGGCCCGGTGCGCGACCTGAACGTGATGGTCGACCGGGCGCGCTGGGCGGCGCAGGTCACGGTCGAGGCCGGCGAGGTCGACCTCGGGCCGCGCGGCCTGGTGATCGCGCTGCAGCCGATGCCGCCGCTGGCGCGCTGGGACGTGGCCGACGCCGCCGGGCCCGTCTCGCTCGCCGCTCCGGCGGTGGTGGTCCGGCTCCGGCCGCGAGAGTAAGAGCGGGGACTGCCCCGGAGGGAGCCCGTGCCGACCCGCATCGCATCCGTCGCCGACCTCGAAGCCCACGTCGGCCAGCCGCTCGGCGCCAGCGAGTGGCGCGAGATGCCGTTCTCGCAGATCGTCGCGTTCGCCGAGGCCACGGGCGACCACCAGTGGATCCACGTCGACCGCGAGAAGGCCGCCGCGGGGCCGTTCGGCGCGCCGATCGCCCACGGGTACCTCACGCTGTCGCTGGTGGCCGGGCTGTTCTTCGAGGTGCTGTCGCTCGAGAACTTCTCGATGGTCATCAACTACGGCTGCAACAAGGTCCGCTTCCCGAACCCGATGAAGGAGGGCGCGCGGTACCGGCTGGCGATGAAGCTGCAGAGCACCAAGCCGGTCAAGGAGTGGCACGAGGTCGTGTTCGAGGCGGTGATCGAGCTCGAGGGGCAGGACAAGCCCGCGGTGTTCGCCGAGGTCGTCTACCGGCTGCTGCCGGCCTGAGGGGGGCGCCGTGACCGTCGAGCTCGCGTGCCTGGCGCTGAACGCGCTGTGGGGCTTCGTCCTCGTGTTCGTGGAGATCTACGGGAAGACGCGGCAGGCGGGGCCTGCGTGGAATGCCGGGAACCGGGCGAACGAGCCCGAGTTCGCCGCCTGGGTCGGGCGGGCCGGGCGGGCGCTCGACAACCACAAGGAGAACTTCCCGCTGTTCTTCGCGGGGGTCGTGGTGGTCACGCTCGCGGGGCAGGCCGACACGATCAGCGCGGTGGGCGCGGTGACGTACGCCGTGGCGCGGGTGCTGCACGGCGTGATCTACATCGCGGGGATCACCGGGCTGCGGACGGCGGTGTGGATGGTGGGGACGCTCGGGGTGCTGGCGATCTACCTGGCGATCGTGCTGTAGGGCGTCAGCCGCTGCCTTCGAAGACGGCCTGCAGGGTGCTGGCCGTGAGCAGCTGCGCGCTCCAGCGCTCGAGCTCGACGTCGCCGCCTTCGAGGACGCGGGCGACGAGGGCGTCGGGGACGGGGCCGAACTTGAGGCCGAGCAGGCGGAGGAGCATCTCCTGGCGCCCTTCCTGGCGTCCTTCCTGTCGCCCTTCCTGGCGTCCTTCCTCGATCAATCGCTGACCGTAGCCCATGACCAACCTCTGTCCGTCGGGAGACAACCGCTCGACCAGGTATGCGCGCGAAGCCTCGGGCGGCGGTGCTGGACCGACGCTGAGCACGTAACGCCACAGCGTCTCCAGGGCGCCGAGCCCGTCCGCTGCAGCGACCGCGACGAGGAGCTCGAGCCTCTGTGGTACGTCCCAGACGGTCCCGTCACGACAGTGCTTGAGCGCCAGCAGGACGGCCTCTCGGAACACCAGGCCGCGCAGGGATGTGTCGGAGGACGCGGAGAGGCCCTGCAGGACGTAGGAGAACCGCGGCAGGTGCGGTTGCGCCGCCTCGCGCATCGCACCGTCCGGAAGAGGTCTTCGAACGCGTCGGAGACAGTCCATCGTCGATCGCCGCGGTAGAGCACGATCGGGACGAGGAGGGGCAGCGGTCGGCCGTGCTCGCCCAGCGCGCGCGCCCAGATCCGCATCATGTACTCGAGCAGGCGCCAGGCCATGAGCGGGTCGACGGTGCTCTGGTGTTCGCAGCCAGGTACAGCCAGAGCGCCGAGCCGTCGTCGAGGGTGACCCGGTGCAGGACGTCGCTGTGGCGCTGCTCCAGGTCCGGATCGACGAAGCTGCCGTCGAGGAGTGCCAGGGTGTCCCACCGAGCCGCTGCCGCCAGCGCCGGAGGGAGCGCCCGGCGGAAGTGGTCTGCCGCAACGTCCGCTCGGGCAATTGCGCGAGCACAGCCGATCCCTCCAGTGCCGCGACGAGGTCCGCGCCGTACCAGATGGCGATGTGCCCGGCGCGATCGAAGCCCGGCTGGACGTCGAGCAGGTCCGTCAGCCCGTCCCCGTCGAGGTCGACGGCGAACTCGCCGATGCCCTCGTAGGCCAGGTCGGTGTCGCCCTGGGTCAGCGCCTGGCCCGCGCGGCTCGACGTGAGCGGCAGCGCCTGGTCCGCGGTCAGCGGCACCGCGGCGTCGATGGGGCCGAGCACGAGGCCGTAGAAGAAGCCGCCGTCGTCGTCGGGGAGCACGGCGACGAGGTCGGTGGCGCCGTCGCCGTCGACGTCGCCGACCACGTCGGAGATCTCCCACGGGATGTCCCAGACCTCGGGCGTGTCGCGGAACGCCGGCGCCAGCGGGTTGGCGTAGGCGTGCAGCCCGCGGACGGCGGTGCCCAGCACCTCCGCGCGGCCGTCGCCGGTCACGTCCAGCCCGGCGAACTGGCTCCGACCGCCGAGCGCAGCGCGGGACAGGGCGTCGTCGAGCGAGGGGCGCCGCCCGCGGTCGCCGGTGAGCGGGTAGAACCAGGTGGCGACGTCGCACTCGTCGGCGTTGCGGCCCACGCCGACGGCGTCCGCGCCCGGGCCGAAGTAGTCGCGGATCCGGTAGGCGCGAAGGATGCCGTAGCAGCGATCGAGCGGGCCGTAGGACACGACGCCGGAGCGCCCGTCGACCAGCAGGACGTCGGTCTCGCCGTCGCCGTCGGCGTCGAAGTCGCCGAGGACGGGCACGCCGCAGCAGCCGGCGTCGGCCAGCGCCGCGCCGGGGTCGAGCAGCTGGCCGAGGAGCGGGCCTCGGTACAGCCCGCCCTCCTGCGCCCACACGTCGAGGTGGCCGTCGTGGTCGATGTCGCCGGCCGCGGTGAAGGTGTCGACGAAGGGCACGCCGCTGACACCGTCCCAGACCTCGGCCACGTCGAACGCGCCGCGGGGCAGGTCGCCGGAGAGCACGAGCATCGGCGGGTACTGGGCGAAGGTCTGAGGGTAGCCGGCGGGCTGCCACCCGCTGGCGAAGAGCAACGCGCCGGGGTCGCCGGCGGAGGCGGGGAGCGCGAGGAAGTTCGCGTCGATCCCCTGATCGCGCGCACCGTGGATCACGACCGACGGTGGGATCCAAGCCGGCGCTGTGGTGGCATCGGGGATCGGCGGGGACACCACCGGGGGTGGGGCGCCGTCGCGGCAAGCGGCGAAGGTCAGCGCAATCCAGAGCATGGCATCCTCGGGGTGGGGACCGGGCCCGCCGCACGTCGCGCACGAGCAGGACAGCCAGCGTACGTCGCGCTGACACTCGGATCCAGCACCCCGGGAACTCTTGCTACGACACCCCGTACGCCAGCCTCAGCGCAGCCCCGACCGCCGCCGCACCACCCAGGCCACCCCGAGCGTCCCGAGTACCCACAGCCCCAGCAGCGGCGCCCGCCACAGCGGCGTCTCCCGCCGGTCGTTCACAACCCGCCCGGCGCCCGGATCCTGCGCCACCGGCCCGAGCTCCCCCGGCCCGTGGTACCGCCCGCCGGTCACCGCCGCCAGCCACTGCAGGAACCGCCCGTCCGGCGCGATCTCGTCGGTCTCCGGGTCCCGCGTCGTCACCGCGAACACCGTCTCCGCGTCCCCCACGGCCTCCTTGTCCTTGGTGCTCACGCTCACCGTCACCCGGTGGGTCCCCGACCGCTCCGCCGGCACCACCAGCACCAGATCGCCGTCCGCGCTGGTCCGCCCCCTCGAGCTTCGTCACCTTCCCTTCGTTGTCGACCTCGGCGCTCACCCGCGCGTCGGGCAGCGGCGCCGAACCCCGGGTCCCGCGCCCGCACCACGACCCGGACCTCCTCCCCCACCGCATAGTTCTCGCGCGGCGTCTCCACCGCGTCACCCGCGACACGGTGTTGTCCTTCATCAGCCACCGCAGCGCGTTCTTCAGAACCGCAGGTAGCCTGTTCCCGCGCCCCGCCGCCGCTTCGGACAGCGACCACCGCCAGCTCGGTCACGGTCAGCGCCATGGTGCGCCCCGCGCCGACCTCCGCACGCTCAAGACGGGCAGCGGCGCGCCGGTGCTGTCCTTGCGCGTGGGGTGCGCGAGCAGCACGGCGGCGTCGGGCCGCGCCTTGAGCACCACGTTGGTCCCGTCGAGGTCGTGCAGCCGCGCCCACCACGCGGCGTTCTCGGCGGCGTCCGCCACGACCCGCGTGATGGGGTGCCGCGCGCCGTCCTCGGTCAGCTGCGGCAGGAACGGGGCGGTGTCGGGCGTCTCTTCTTGACGTCCGATCTCCACCGGCAAGACGTCAGCGAGCGGCGTGCCCCCGTACTGCCCGAGCCCGAACGACCGGTCGCCGCCCATCATCACGAGCGACCCGCCCTCCTCCACGTACTTGGCGAGGTTCGACAGCAGCTGGTTGCTGTTGAACTGGAAGTAGGGCGCGTAGTCGAAGTTCTGGAAGATCACCACGTCGAAGGTCCACAGGTCCTCGGCGAACAGCCGCTCGTACGGGAACTGGATGAGCGACAGCTCCCGGTCGGAGTACTGCGAGGCGAGGTCGCGCTGCGTCCGCAGGATGAAGAAGCTCACGAGCTGCACGCTCGGGTCGTCCTTGAGGAACCGCCGCAGGAACTTCACGTCCCACGACGGCGCGCCGGCGACCTGCAGCACCCGGATCCGGTCCCGCACCACCTTCACGACCACGGGCATCGTGTTGTTGGCCGGCACGGCGTCGCCCTCGTAGACGGGCACGCTCACGGCGTAGGCGAAGCGCCCGGCGTCCTCGGGGGTGACCTCGAACCGCGCCGACGCCTTGCCCTCGGCGTCGAGCACGACCCGCTGCTCGGTGACCGTGGCGCCGTCGCGCAGCAGCGTGACCGGCACGGAGCGGTTCGCGTAGCCCACGCCGTCGATCTCGGCCGTGATGGCGAACGGCGCGCGGATGAAGGCGTAGCCGCCGGTGTCGACGGACCGCACCGCCAGGTCCTGCACGTCGACGGCCTCGCCGATCTGGAACACGGTGAGCGGCCCGGCGAGCTCGGGCCCCTGCGCGGTGGCCTCCTCCTGCTGGTAGCGCTTGCGCAGCAGCCCCCGGTCGAGACCGTCGGTGAGCAGCACCACCCCCGCGAGCTTCTCGCCCGCCACCCGCTCGCCGAGCGACTGCATCGCCCCCTCGACGTCGGTGCCGGGCAGGTCGAAGCCGTCCGGCTCGCCCACGGCGAGGTCGTCGCCGAAGTGGAACACCTCCACGTCGCCGACCTCGCTCCGCACGTGGTCGAGCACCTTCGCCACGGCGTCGGACCGCGCGTGGCCGCCCTCGCGCACCGCCATCGAGCGGCTGCCGTCCACCAGCACCACCGTGCGCCCGGGCTCGGTGCGGCCCTCCTCCTCGACCCAGGTGGGCCCGGCGAGCATGACCACCAGCCCCCCGAGCCCGGCCGTCGCCGCCGCGATCTCGACGGCGCGGGCCAGCGGCGCCCGCCGCCCCACGGCGACCAGCACCACGCCGAGCACCGCGCCGGCGACCGCGAGCAGCACGAGCCAGTCCGGCGCCGTCCACAGCAGGTGCCCCTGCGACCCGAGCTCGCCCCCCAGCCAGAAGTCCCTCATTCGAGGCGGCCCTCCTTCATGAGCTGCCGCACGTGCGCCTGGTCCTTCTTGTAGTTGCTGGTCAGCGCGTACAGGATGAGGTTGATCCCGAGCTTGATGGCCTCCCGACGCTGGTTCTCGCCGCCGGGCACGCACGGGTGGGTGCTGCGGCCGTCGTCGCCGCGGTCGAGCGCACCGGACAGGTCGTTGCGCATGTACACGAGCGGCGTGTTGCTGCCCGCGGTGACCCCCTCGAGGTACGGGAAGCGGTCGAGGCGCCCGAGCGGCTCGCGGAGCAGGAAGAAGCTCCGGAAGATGCTGTGGTCCGACGACAGCGGCCCGAGCGGGCGCGTGGGGTACATCCGCTCCACGAGCTGCCGCACGGACTGGTCGAACGGGCCGTTCTCGTCGCCCGTCGTGTCGTCGACGACGAGGAACCCGCCGTACTGCAGGTAGCGCTCGAGCTGCTCGAGCCCGGCGTCGCTCGGCATGGCGAAGCCGCCCGAGCCGAGCAGCACGGTGAACGGGTGCTCGAACAGCGCGTCGTCGTCGGGCTTCAGCCGCACCGAGCGGGCCTCGCACTCGACGGAGGTGGTGCCCTTGACCTCGTAGAGCAGCCGCTTCCAGGCGTTGGGGCGCGACAGGGTACCCGCGCCCAGATCGAGCTCGCAGATGTCGACGCGCGTGGCCTCGCCGAACGCCCGCGACGCCCGCGGCAGCAGCAGGCCCGCGCCCGCGCCGAGGAGCGCCCCCCGCCGGGTGACGCCGCTCACGCCGTGCCCCGCAGGCCGAGCACGCCCTGCAGCAGCAGCAGGGCCAGCCCGAGGCCGAGCAGCGGCACCGACAGGTCGATCCGGCGGAGGAGCACGTCGGGCGCGAGCTCCCGCTCGATCTCCGCCACGGAAGCATAGGCGCGCACGTCGCTCTCCTCCGGGTCCGTGTTCACCGCCACCCACGCGAGCGGCATCGCCCCCTCGAGCTCGAGGTGGTACGCCCCCGGCTTCGGCGGGACGAAGGTGAGGTGCGTCCCCTCGATGCGCGACCGCACCACCGCGCCGTCGGGGCCGAGCACGTCGGGCTGCATGGCCAGGTCGGGCAGGTCGACCCCCACGGGCTGCCCCACCACGCCCTCGAGCCGCAGCGCGCCCGCGCCCGACTCGCCGCCGAGCCAGCCCACGAGCCGCTGCACCAGCGGCATGAACACCGACTGCAGGGGCAGGTTGCTCCAGCCGAGGTCGAAGGTGCCCGTCCACACGAGCACGCGCCCGGCACCCACCTTCCGCTCGACGAGCGCGGGCAGGCCGCCGTCGTAGGTCAGCAGGGTCGTGGTCTCGTCGGGCACGTCGCGGTAGGGCTCGAAGGTGAGCACGGTGTGCGAGCGGACCCGCGAGAACGAGCTGCGCCCGGCGCGGCGGAACGGGGCGAACAGCGGGAGCTCGGTGTCGGGCAGCGTGATGGGCACGCCCTCCTCGCCCGGATCGGCGACCGAGCGCGGCGCCCGCAGCTTCGCCGGCAGCAGCGAGGCGAAGGCGGCGTTGTAGCGCTCGGCCGTGACCTGGTCGCCGCCGGAGATCACCAGGTTGCCGCCCTTGCGGACGAACTCCACGAGGCGCGGCCCGAACGGGCGCGGGTCGGCGACGTTGGCCAGGAACACGACGCGGTGCTCCTGCGGGTCGAGGTCCATCAGCCCGAGCGGGGTGGTCACGTCGAGCGTGACGCCCGAGCGCATCCCCCAGGGCGCCAGCGCCTTCTCGAGGAAGTACACCTCGCTGCGGATGGGCGTGTCGCCCGGGTCGCCGTCGACGACCAGCACGCGCGAGGCGCCCACGCGGGGCAGGTGAAAGTAGCGCGCGTCGTCGAGCGCGAGATCCGGGTCCTCGCAGGTCACCTGGCCCACGCCGCCCCGCGCCTCGCTCGGCACGGTGATGCGCTCCTCGGCCTCGCCGAGCGGCGGCAGGTCGACGAAGATGGGGATGCGCGCGCCGTCGGGGAGGGTGACCTCGCAGGGGACCTCGAGCCCGTCGGGCCCGTAGTTCGCGACGCGCACGCGGACCTGCCCGCCCTCGGGCCCGTCGCCGTACTTCGCGCTGGTGACGGCGATGTTGCGCGGCGGGTCGCCGGCGATGCGCCGCGGCAGCACCGAGGAGCCCGTCTCGACCAGGCGCGTGATCTCGGGGGAGGCCTCGCCCACCATGCGCGGGCCGGCCTCGTCGGACAGGAGCACGACCTCGCCGGGCTCCCCGGCGAGCAGCCGCCGCGCCTCGAGCAGCGCCGCCCGCAGGTTGGAGGTGCCCGCCGTGGGCTCGACGGCCTCGATCTGGCCGAGCACGCGCTGGCGGTCGCCGACCAGCGACGGGGTCAGCCGCAGCGCCTCGTCGTCGAAGGCGACGAGCCCGATGAGCACGCCGTCGGGCAGCTCGCGCACGACCCGCATCGCCTCGGCGCGGGCGCGCTCGAGGAGCGTCTTGCCGCCGTCCTGCAGCGACATCGACAGCGAGCGGTCGAGCACCACGACCACCCGCCCCGAGCCGCCGATCTCCGGCAGCCCGCCGGGCACGGCCAGCTGCGGCGCCGCGACGGCGGCCGCGATGAGCGCCACCGCCAGCGCGCGGAGCAGCAGCAGGAGCGGGTCCTTCAGGCGGCGGCGGCGGCGCAGCCGCTTCACCACGCGCTCGAGGAGCAGCATGGCGCCGAACGGCACGCGGGTGCGCGGCGTCTGCCGGGCCATGTGCGCCAGGATCGGCAGGGCGACGAGCGCGGCGAGCCCGAAGGCCGCCAGGGCCAGCAGGAGAGGCTCACCCGGCCACCACCGGCGCGTCGAGGATGGCGGCGCGCAGCACCTGCTCCATGGGCGGTCCGTCGCCACCGGCAGTACCGCCCGCCGAACTCACCACGCCGCCCTTGACCTCCTTCGTACTCCTCGACGACCTCGGCGAACGCCTTCCGCCGCGCCGCTCGGGTCGACGGCGAGGTCGTCGCCGCCCTCGAGGCCTGCCGAACAGCGCGGGCTGGTCGAACGCCATCGTCCACTCCCGCCGGTCGAACACGTGGAACAGCCGCGGATCGGCCCCCGCTTGGCGAAGGCGCCGAGCGCGGGCGCTTCAACAGCCGGGTCCTCCATGCCGTCGGTGATGAGCCCCACCCAGGCCCGCCGCCGAATGCGGCCGCCCACGCGGCTCAGCGCGGGCAGCAGGTCGGCCACCCCGCCCGGCCGCGCTCGCGAGCTGCGGGAACGCGAGCTGCAGGTGGTTACGGCCCGTGCGCGGCGGCGGCGACCGGAACGACACGCCGTCGCCGGCCACGAAACCGAGCCCGACGGGCTCGCCGTGGCGGTGGAGGAAGTACAGCAGCGTGGCCGCGAGCGTGATGGCGTAGCCGGCCTTGCTGCCCTCGAGGTCGGGCAGCTGGCGCGCCCGGCCCGCCTCGCCCGTGCCGAGATCGCCCGACAGGTCGAGCACGACCGTGCACGGCAGCTCGGTCTCGGTCTCGAACCAGCGACCACGAGCCGGTCGGTGCGGCCCCAGACCCGCCAGTCGATGCCGCGCAGGTCCATCCCGGGCTGGTACTCCTGGTAGTCGGCGAACTCGATGGCCGCACCGACGCGCTTGCTGCGGTGCTCGCCCGACAGCAGCGACTCGGTGAGCATCCGGGCCACGAGGTGCAGGTGGCGCACGCGCGCCAGCACCGCCGCGTCCCAGGGCGTGCCCTCGGTGAGATCGACGCTCAACCGACCTCCTCCAGGATCGCGCCCACGACCCGGTCGAACGTCGACGCCAGCGGCCTCGGCCTCGAAAGTTCAGCAGGATGCGGTGCCGCGGCGCCGCCGGCGCGATCGCGCGCACGTCTTCGCGGGTGGGCACCTCGTTGCCGCGCAGCGCCGCCCAGGTGCGCGCGCCCACGGCGCGAGGAACTGGCTCGCGCGCGGGCCGGCGCCCCGGATCCGCCGGGTGGCGTCGAGCCCCGAGCCCAGCCGCGTCGCCGCCGACAGCTGCACGCAGTAGCGCACCACGTCGGGAGTTCGCCGGCAGCCGCCACAGCAGCCGCTGGTAGGCCACGAGCTCCTCGCCCGAGATGACCCGCTCGGCGTGCCGCATCTCGCCGACGGTGGTGCGCCGGATCTCCTCCTCCTCCTCGAACGACGGGTACCCGACCGGCACCGACAGCATGAAGCGGTCCTGCTGCGCCTCGGGCAGCGGGTAGGTGCCCTCCTGCTCGATCGGGTTCTGCGTGGCGAACACGAGGAACGGCGACTCGAGGCGCATCGTGTGCCCCGACGCCGTCACCGCGCGCTCCTGCATCGCCTGCGGCAGCGCCGCCTGCGTCTTCGGCAGGGTGCGGTTGATCTCGTCGGCCAGCAGCAGGTTCGTGAACACGGGTCCGCGCACGAACCGCAGGGCGCGCTTGCCCGTGGTGCGGTCCTCCTCGAGGACGTCGGTGCCCGTGATGTCGGACGGCATCCAGGTCGGGCGTGAACTGGATGCGGCCGAAGTCGGCGCCCGGCCTCGGCCAGGGTGTGCGCCAGCAGCGTCTTCGCAGGTGGGCACGCCGACGAACAGGCAGTGCCGTCGGCGAACACGGCGCACAGCAGCCGCTCGATGACCTCCCGCTGCCCGACCACCACGGCGCCGATGGCCTCGACCAGCCGCTCGTGGGTGGGAGCCAGCCCGCTCGAACAGCGCTACGTCGTCCAGCGCCACGTCGTCGCTCACTTCTCCTCCTGCAGTGCCGCCTCGACCGCCGCCTTCAGGCGGTCAGGCCCTCTTCCTGCTTCGCCGCACCATCTCGCAGATCTTCCCCTGCCGGTCGATCACGAACGCGGTGGGCAGCGCGGAGACGCCGTATCGCCGGTTGGCCGCGCCGCCCGAGTCGATCGCGATCGTGTAGGGGACGGGCGGCTGCAGGAAGGCGCTTCACCTTCGGGAGATCCTCCTGGGTGAGGCCCACCACCACGAGGCCTTCCTTGCGGTGCGCCTCGTACAGCTTCGCGATCTCCGGCATCGCCTGCCGGCAGGGCCGCACCAGGTCGCCCAGAAGTCGAGCACCACGACCTTGCCGCGCAGCTGGTCGAGGCGGACGGTCTTGCCGCCCACCTCCGACGCCGCGAACTGCGGGGCCTCCTCGCCGATCCAGTCGTCGCCGCCGCCGCCCGCGTCGCCGTGGGACGAGCGCGCCTCGTCGTAGGTCGGCAGCTCGTACTCGCCCTCGCGGGTGTGGATGACCTTGCGCTGCACATCGTCGCCGCCCTGGGCACGGATCTTGGTACCGCTCGTGCTTCTGCGCGTCGGCCGTGTCACCGAGCTTGGTGTAGACCTGCACCAGCATCTGCTGGATCTCGGGGTCGAACGGGTGGATGGCGACAGCCTCGACGAGCTGCTCCTTCGCACCGTCGAGGTCGCCCTGCTGCAGCAGCACCTGCCCGAGCGCGTCTTGCGGGAGAGCGCGAACTCCGGGTAGTCGGCGAGGCTCTGCTTCAGCGTGGCCCGCGCGATGTCCGAGGCGGTCGAGCTGCAGGTTGGCCTGCGCGATGCGGTTCGACAGCAGCGGCGACAACGGCTCGTCCTCAGGCACGGCCTTGGCGTACTCCACGAGGAGGCCTCGACCTCGCCGCTCTTGCGCAGCACGTCGCCCAGCGTGACGAAGCGCGCGAGGTCCTCCCGCTCGGCGAGCACGGGGTCGACGTCCATCTCGTCGCCGCCGTCGAGGACGGTGGGCAGCTCCTGCAGCTCCTTGTCGATGAGCGCTGGGCGATCCACGCCTTCCACGCCTTCTCGAGCGCGTCGAAGTCCTTCGCGCCCGCCGCCTCGGCCAGCGCCACGCGCGGGTCGGTGCCCTGCCGCACGCGCGGGAGCACCTTCTTCAGCACGTCCTCGCCGCCCTGCTGGAAGCAGTACTGCATCAGGGTGGCGAGCTGGGCGTAGGCCAGCGCGGCGCGCTCGGCCGTGGGCAGCTTCGCGAGCGAGGGGTGCATCTCCTCGAAGCTCACGAGGTCGTCCTTGCGGAGCGCCTCGGCGAGCAGCCCCTGCTGGCGCACCGACAGGCGGAAGCGATCCCTGCCGTCGCGCCAGCGGGCGTCGAGGTACTTGGCGACGGCCTCCTGCAGCCACACCGGCGCGCGGTCGCCCGTGTGGTGGGCGACGATGAGGTGGATGTACTCGTGGGCGATGGTGTCCTGCCACGAGTAGCCGCGGGGCAGCGCGCGCGGCGAGGTCACCAGCAGGCGCGACCACTTGGCCAGCCCCACCACGCCGGTGGTCTGCACGTCTTCGGCCTTGAGCGAGCTCGCGGCGATGAACGAGCGGCCGTCGGGGTACAGCTCGACCCGCGACACGCCGGGCGGCGAGCCGCCGAGGAGCGGCGCGATGTAGCGGTCGGAGCCCATGATGGCGCCGAAGGCGTCGTCGACGAGCATGGCGTCGACCCCCGGCCGGAAGCGGACGACGAAGCGCCCGCGCTGCTCCTCGACCCAGTTCGCCGTGGCGTACATCGTGCGCTCGAACAGCGGCAGGTCCTCGTACTTGTCCTCCCAGCCGGCGTCGACCGCGGCCTTGAGCGCGTCGTACGCCTCGGGGTACCGCCCCTCGTAGAACCGCGTCTCGCCCACGGCCGCGATCCAGTCGGGGTCGCGGGAGGACGGCGCGCCGTCGGGCCCGAGCGCGCCCTGCTTCGCCAGCGCCTGCTCGGCGCAGTCGGTGTCGAGCGCGTCGAGGCAGTCCTCGACGCTGTCGGGCAGCGCCGCGGACGCGGAGACGAGCAGCAGCTGCAGCAGTGCGCTCACTGGTGCACCAGCTCCTCGAAGTATCGCTGCTTCATGGCTCGATACTCCTCGGGCACGTCGCCCTCCATGCCCTCGAGCAGCGCCCGGCGGTACTCCTCGGGGGTGCGGAACTCCTCGCGGCCGGGGATCTCCATCAGCGCCTGGTTCAGGTCGCCGGAGCCGTCGTGCTCCTGGTTGCCGTCCTGCTTCTGCTCGCCCTCGCCCTGGCCGCCCTGCATCTGCTGGGCCTGCTGGCGCGCCTGCTGCTGGGCCTGCTCGATGGACTCGATGGCGTCGCGCACGCGCTGCGCCGCCACGCCCTGCGAGCCCTCGGCCTGCATGGGCTGGCCCTCGCCGAGGTCCTCCGACGCCTGCTGCATGCGGTCCTGCGCCTCGTCGAGCGCCTCCTGCATGCCCTGGGGGCGCACGGGGAACTGCTGCTCGAGCGACTTCGCCTTCTCCATGGACTGCTTGAGGCGGTTCTCGAGGTCGCGCTGCTGGCCCTCCATCTGCTGGGCCTTCTGCAGCGTCTCGGGGTCGACCTGCGACTCCGCCTGCTCGAGCTGCTTCAGCAGCTCCTCGATCTCGTCGAGCTGGCCGAGCAGCTGCCCGAGCTCGCGGCGGCCGGGGCCGTCGAGGGGGCCGCGGCCGAGCTGGATCTCCAGGGCGTGCATCGCGCCGGCCCAGGCGATCATGCCCTCGTTGACCGCGTTGCGCGCCCCGGACACGTCGCGGGCCGCGATGGCGCCGCGCAGCGCATCCGCCTCGTCGACGCCGCCCGACGCCCGCTCCTGCTCGAAGAACTTGCGCTCCGCCTTCTCGAGGCCGTCGCGGTACTCGGTGGCCGAGGTGGCGTGCTCCTCGGCCTTGCGCTCGAGCTGCGCCCACAGCTTCGCGAGCTGGTCGGCGGCGTCGCGGTCGCTCTGGCGCAGCGCCTGGACCTCGGACTGCAGCTGCCGCTGGTCCTTCTCGATCTGCTCGAGCTCGGCCTTGAGGTCCTCGGCGCTCTGCTGGGCGTCGTCGCCCTCCTGCATCCGGCGGTCCATCTCGTCCTTGACGCCCTGCGACATCTCCTTCATGAGCTGCGACAGGCGCTCCATCATCTTGCGCGCCTCGTCGAGGCGGCCCTCGGCGATGGCCTTCCGGATCTCCTCCATCAGGTTGGAGGCCTCGTTGTCGCGCAGGTTCAGGAACTCCTTGAGCCCCGACTCCTCGAGGTCGCTCGCCGCCTTCGCCATCTGCGCGAGCGTGCGCTCGAGCTGGTCGAGCTTCGACAGGAGCTCCTGCGTGTCGGGATCCTCCTTCGAGAGCATCTCCTGCACGTCGTCGGCCGCGTTGTCGAGCTGGTCGGCCAGCTGGACGATCTCGCCCAGCGCCTCGTTGCGCTGGAGCGTGAGGAACGCGAGGATGCCGTCCTCCAGCGCGGTGACGGCCTCGTCGCGCAGCTGGGTGGTCATCGCCGCGGCGTCGTCGCGCGGGACCTCGGCGGAGCCGGGCTCGAAGCTCGTCTGGGTGTAGCGGACGAGCTTGCGCCCGCTGTCGAGCACGGCCTCGACGATGGCGCGGTCCTGCGTGTTGCGCTGCATGCCGGCCCACAGCTTCTCGACGGCCTCGGACAGCGGCTGGTAGCGGTTCGCCACCGCCTCGCCCCAGGTGACGAGCTGGCCGCCCGTGACGCCCGGCGGCGACGGGTCGGTCAGGAAGCGCGCGAGCACGGGGATCATCTTCTCGAGCAGCTCGGCGCGGCGCTGGGCGACCTGCTCCTGCACCCCGTTGGCGCCGAGCACCACGATCTCGACCGACTGCGACTCGCCGCGCTTGCTGCCGCTGACGGTGTCGTTGTCCCACGCGACGACCGAGAGCTTGACGCGGTCGCCCGGCCCGAGCCCGAAGTCCTTCGGGTAGAGCATCGCGCGCCCGCCGAGCTCCGCGCGGCGGGTGTCGGGGCGCTCCAGCACCTTGTCGGTGTCCTTGCCGTCGAGCGCGACGCCGACCCGCCGCACGCCGAAGTCGTCGCGCGCCTGCCACTGGACGGGGATGGCGCCGTCGAGCGCGACCTCGAAGGTGCCCTCGGTGCCCAGATCGAGCATGACGTCGGGCGGCAGGTCCTCGACCGGGGTGACGGCGAAGTCGCGGCTGCGCTCGGGCTCCGCCCCCCGGTAGACGAGGAGGTGGTAGGTGCCCTCCTCCTTGCGGACGGAGAAGGTGCCCGACAGGGAGCGGGCGTCGTCGCCGACCTGGGCCTCGAGGCGCTCGTCGTAGGCGACGAGGCCGGCGGCCTGCATCTCGTCGGCGCTGCGGGCCTCGATCTCGACGGTGGTGCCCGGCACGGCCGAGACGTCGCCCGTGCCGTTGGGGACCTCCTTCGGCGGCAGCCCGGTGTAGTCGGGGTAGGTGTAGCGGACGACGATGTCGCCGACGCGGGCGAGGTCTTCCGCGGCGCGGACCTCGATGCCGTCGACCTCGGCGCGGGCGGCGCCCGAGGCGAACCAGAAGCGGGCGACGTCGCCCGGGCCCGCCAGGAGGAGGAGGGCGAGGCCGACGAGCCAGGCGGCGCCCGCCGTGGCGGCGACGCGGACGGCGGGGCGGGCCGGGTAGACCTCGCCCGGCGCGAGGCCCGCGATGCGGCCCACCGCGCGGCGGAGCACCAGGCCCACCAGCGCCTCGGACTCGCCCGGCTGGGCCGCGCCGCGGGTGTGCTCCACGGCGGTGAGCAGGCGGCCGCGCAGGTCGGGGCGGATGCCCTCCACGCGGCGGGCGTGGCCCACGGCGTCGCCCGTGGCGCGCCAGTCGACGAGGAGCGGCAGCGCGAGCGCGATCCAGCCGCCGATGCCGGCCAGGGTGACCGCGACGAGCGCGGCCGTGGGCCGGTCGAGCCGGATCACCGACGCGAGCGTGCCCCACATCAGGACCGCCAGGAGCAGCAGCGCAGTGCGGGCGGCGATCTTCAGCCCGAGCAGGACCCGGGTCCTGCGCACCAACGCTGCCACGAAGCTCCGGATCCGAAGAACGTCCTCCGCCACGCGCGGCACCCCTTCCCCAACGGGTAACCTCCCCGCCGCGGCCCTCCGGAGGCGTTGACCCACCGTGACAGTGATCATGGGGGTGTGCGTACCATCATGGGGGTGTGCTCGGGCCGGGGGCCGGGCACCCGTGCGAACCCCTGGGATCAGCACGGAGCCGTGACGTTCGCCCGCCCGCCCCCCGGCCCTGCGCGCACCCCGGCCCCGCACACGGCGGGCTGGGCAGGGCTGCTGCGGCGAGGTTCATGGGGGTGGGCTCGGCCCGGGGCCACGCATCCGTGACGTTCGCCCGCCCGCCCCCGTGAGCGTCTGTGAGCACCGGACGCCCGCCGCAGGCGCGCCACTTACCCGACGGACGCGCACCACCCCGGAGGCTCGCATGTCCCCGACCCGCTCCCACCCCCACCTCGCCCGGATCTTCTCGTCGAACCCGGACTTCCAGGTCACCAACGCCTTCGCGTTCGGCGACGGCCACGTCGTGGCCTGCATCGAGGTGACCGACGAGGACGACTGGGACCTCGAGGCGTCCGCCGTGCTCCGGGTGCGCCTGGACGCGGCCACCCCCTGGGAGATCCTCCACGTCGCCCACCGCCAGGCCCTCAACTACTATGCCACCAGCCCCGACGACCACTGGCTCCTCCTGCGCGGCGAAACGCTGGTCCGGCTGCGCGGCAGCGAGCGCGCCGAGCTCGACGTCCCCAGCGGCCCGCTGCTGACGGGCCTCCGCCCCATCGCGCCCGGCGCCATGGCCGTCTTCGGCGAGCAGGGCGCCTGCTACCGCTGCGAGGGCGGGTCGTGGACGCACATCCCCGTCGCGACCGACCGCCGGATCATGGAGATGTGGTTCGACGGGCCCGACCGGGCCTACGCCGTCGCCCAGGACGGCGTCGTCCTCACCGGCACAGCCGACGGCCTCCACACGCCCCTGGTGCCGCCCGACGCGCTCGGCCGCGCCCACGTCCTCGCCGTGCACGCGTCGGACGGCGTGGTGCGCCTCGGCGGGCTCGCCGGCGGCCTCCGCCTCGAAGGCGGCGCCGTCGTCCGCCTCGAGATCCCGGACGACCTCGCGATCGGCACGGTCTCCGCGTTCCGCGGCGTGGAGTACTGGGGCGCCCCGGACTTCGGCGTGCTGACCCGCGCGGGCCACCGCCTGGCGAAGACCCACGCGACGGGCAGCGTCATGACGATCCAGTCCACGCCGGCAGCGATGACCCTCACCGCGGGTCACTTCGTCTACGTGTTCGACGGAGCGACCTGGACGGAGCTCCAGTTCCGCGCGTCCCCGGACGACCTCGTCGCCCGGATCCCGCTCGACTTCGCGCCGCCGGCCTGAACGACGCGCTACTCGCCGACCTCGGCGAGCTGCCCCACGCGCATCACCTGCACCCGGAGCTTCTCCTCGGTGGCCGTCCCGAACCCGTTGAGCACGGGGCCCGTGACCTGCAGCACGGTGCCCACGTCGTAGCCCACGCCGCGCCGGGTGAGCTCGCCGTCGATCACCACGTGGACCCGCTCGCCGCCGCCGACATCGAGGTACAGCTCGCCGAACGTGGAGGTCTCCGTGGACACCACGCCCTGCACGCGCACGACCCGGCTGATCATGTCGTTGCTCAGCGCGCCGCTGACCGTCTGGTAGTAGATCGGCTCGGGCCCTCGCACGGCCTCGACCACGTCCTGCACGGCGATCATGGTCTGACCGAACGACTCGCGCAGCGCCCGCACCCGCAGGGTGACCCGGTCGCCCATGTCGAAGTGCGCGACCTTGCTGTCGCCCAGCACGAAGTAGCCGCCCGTGCGGTCCTGGATGAAGTAGCTGCCGTAGAACCGCTCGTCTTCGTCGATGTTGTCGGCGCCCTGGCAGCCGCTCGACTTGAAGTACAGCCGCGGGTGCAGCGTGACGATGCCCGTGATCTCGACCGGCAGCTCCGGATCGGACGACCAGTCGTTGCAGCTCGCCTGCGGCAGGTCGTCGGGCGCGAACAGCGTGGCGAAGGTGGGCACCGCCGGCAGATCCGCGATGGCGGTCGGCCCGGTGAAGTCGTAGTTCACGTCGGTGAACGCCAGCGGCTCCTCGACGTCGTAGTCGGTGCCCCGGTCGTACCACTCCCGCGGGCTCTCGCCCCCGCCGACCTCGACGCAGCCCGACACCAGCAGCGCCGGGATCACCAGCGCCCGCATCAGTAGCTCCAGGACCAGTCGTAGTCGACCACGTCGAGCTGCGGCGCGCCGCTGTACTGGCTGACGGGGCCGATGTAGTGCTTGCACTGCCCGAGCTCGTCGAAGCTCGACCCGGAGCGGTAGGTCACGATGTAGCCGTTGTAGTCGAAGTCCCAGCAGTTGCGGGAGCAGTCGACCGGCCCACCGACGAGCTCGCCCCACACCTCGACCAGGTGCGAGCCCTGGTCGGCGAAGGTGATCTCGGCGCCGGTGCTCATCACGTCGATGACGTGGACGGGGTTGTCGTTCGACAGCACCTGGAAGCCCGTGATCGCGGTGACCTCGGGGGTGCCGAAGTACTCCGTCACCGAGGTCGCCATGAACGCGACCTCGTCGCCCGGCTCGAGCAGCAGCGGATCCATCCCGCCGAGGTCGACGCCGTAGGCGAGCATGGCGCCGCCGCCGTCTTCGAACCAGAAGTTGACGGTGCCGTCGTTGGTGGCGGGGACGTAGCCCCGAGACAGCACGATCGCGCCGTGCACCGGCAGCTCCACGTCCGCCGGGCCGGTCAGGCCGCTGGCGGCGGCGAGCACGTCGCCCACGCCCGCGTCGAACGCGTACGGCTGGTAGGTGATCGTGCCGCCCGCGACCGCGATGGGGTGCTGATCCCACAGCCCGGTGACGGGCGGGCCGGCGGAGCAGTCGACGTTGTAGGTGTAGTTCGTGTCGGTGTCGGTGTCCGTGTCGGTGTCGGTGTCCGTGTCGGCGTCGGAGTCCGCGTCGGCATCGGCGTCGGCGTTGCCGTCGAGCTTGGTGTCGTCGGTGCCGCTGACGCCCCGGGGCGTGCAGGCCACGATCGCGATCGCGGCGAGCAGGGCGAGCGGGGCAGCGGTGGCGGCTCGGAATCCACGCATCGGTCACCTCGGCGACGCACGGCGCGTCGGAGGCCGCAGGTAACCCACCGTCGGCGGGCGCGCCCTCGCACCCTGGAGCGCCGTCCGGCACAGCGTCTCGTGCATCCGGTGGACGCAGGGGCTTGACAGGGGACCGGGGCAGCGGTTTACCTTCCTCCCACGCGGGCCCCGTGGCACACGCGATCCTCGGGACATGGGCGACCGACCCCCTCACCTCCCATCCGGCACCCCTCTCGGCACCCACTACGCTGTGGAGGGGCTCGTGCGCCTCTCCGAGGGCCGGATGTTCTACCTGGCGAACGACCTGCGGCCGGATCTCCCGACCCGCAAGTGTTGGGCGTGCGGGCACGTCGACACCCCGCGAGCCGCCGGGGCGTGCGAGCACTGCGGCGTGCCGTTCAAGGAGCGCCGGTTCCTGGTCTCCGCACGGTGGAGCCCCAAGCGCTACGACGCGTACCTCGCCTTCTTCGACAAGCAGCTCGAGCACCCCGGCCTCGCGACCCCGATCGACGTGTTCGTGGAAGACGGCGTGCTGTTCTCCGTCGTCCCCTACACGGGCGAGGGGCTGATGGTCGACGAGGCGTCGCCGCTCAACAACGCGCGGCTGCTCGACATCGGCCAGCGCATCGTGGGCACGCTCGCCTACCTGCACAACCACGGCGTGCGGCTGTCGACCCTCAACCGCGCCAACCTGCTCGTGTCGCCCAACAACACGCTGCGGCTGTACGACCTCGAGGTCGAGGAGACGCTCCCGAACGGCGACGCGATCCCCCGCGACGGGCAGCACGAGGTGCTGTGCGCGGTGGGCGAGCTGCTGCGGCGGTACTGCGACATCGAGGCCGACTCGCTCATCGACTTCCTGCTCGCCGCGGAAGACGGCGGCGCGGCGGATCTGGCGCGCTTCGGCCGCGAGATCGAGTCGCGGTTCGACGTGTTCGCGCCGCTGTCCTATGCGCCGCTGCTCGGCGGTATGAGCGACGTGGGGCTCACCCGCCAGCTCAACGAGGACAACTGGGGCTGGGTGCGGCTGTCCGACCGCGCCAAGCTCTACGTCGTGGCCGACGGCATGGGCGGGCACGACGGCGGCGAAGGTCGCGAGCGCGCTTCGCGGTCAAGACCATCTGCGAGGTCGCGCGCGGGCGCGGGCCTCGGCGCCGCGGGCAGAAGACGCCGTCGAGAACCTGCTCGACGAGTCGTTCCAGACCGCGAACAACACCGTGAAGGACGCCGCCGACGCCAAGGGCACCGACATGGGCCCCACGCTCGTGTGCCTGCTGGTGCTCGAGCAGCCCGACAGCGGCGAGGGCAGCGTCGGCTTCATGGCCAACGTGGGCGACTCGCGCGGCTACCTGCTGCGCAACGGCGTGCTCCACCAGATCACGAAGGACCACAGCCTCGTGCAGAAGATGGTGGAGCGCGGCCGGATCACGGCCGACGAGGCGCGCCACCACCCGCACAGCAACATCCTGCTGCGCACCGTGGGCACCGAGCGCGACATCGAGATCGACATCTTCCGGATCGAGCTCGAGGCGGGCGACAAGGTGCTGATGTGCTCCGACGGGCTGTGGGGCGAGGTGGAGGACCGCGACATGGAGTCGATCCTCAACACCTACACCGACCCGCGCATCGCCAGCCGTGAGCTCGTGCGGGCGGCGCACAACGGCGGCGGCAAGGACAACGTCACGCTGATGATCGTGACGATTCCGTAGCGCAGCCCGGAGCGCTACTGCGCGGCGGCCCGGATGGTCACGGCCTGCCCCGCGACGAACTGGTGCTTCTCCGACAGCGCGAGGCCGAGCTCGGGGTTCTCGACCCGGATCTCGTGGGTGCCCGGCGCGACCTGCACGTCCTTGAACGGGGCCGTCTTCGACAGCTTGGTGCCGTCGACGAACACGTTGGCCCAGCCGCCCCCGGCCATCGTCACCGTGAGCGAGGCCGGGGTGTCGGCGGCGTGGAGCGTCCAGCTGACCGTCTGCGCGCCGGGCGCCGCCTTCCAGCTCTCGCTGCGGGTCTCGTAGCCGTCGAGCCGCATCTGGACCGTGTAGCGGTGGTTCGGCAGCCCGTCGTTCCACAGGACGGGGGTGCGCCCCACCTGCGCGCCGTCGACCAGCACGGTGGCGCCGAGCGGCTTGCTGCGGAAGTCGACCCGCGGCGGGCCCGTGGGCGCCGGCCGGTTCGTGGGGGTGGGGGTCGGCGACGCCGTGGGCGACACGGGCTGCAGCTGCTGCGCCACCTTCGCCATGCCGCCGCCCTGGACCACGACCGGCACCTCGACGGGCTCGTAGCCCTCGGCGACGAGCTTCAGCGTGTGCTCGCCCGGCGCCACGTCGCGCAGCGTGACCGTGGAGCCCTTCCCGACCTCCTCGCCGTCGAGCAGCAGGGTGGCCTCGGGGAACACCACCACGTCGATGCTGGCGGGCGCGGACGCCTCGACCCCCGGCGGCTGCACGGCCACGGGCAGCAGCGTGGGCCACTGCGTCGCGATGACCGCGAACAGCACCACCAGCGCCACCGCGAACAGCCCGAGCATGCCGAGCCCGATGGCGGCGACCCAGGGCACCACCACCCGCACCGCGGTCTGGGTGACCTGGCTCATGGTCACCTCGGACTGCGAGGTGCCCTCCCACTCCATCGTCGACAGCTTGTCGCGCTGCTGGAGCGCCACCACGCTGCCCGCCTCGAGCCGGTTGCGCTCCTCGGCGCGCTCCTCGGCGAACACCTGGTGCAGGAACTCGCGCAGCTCGGGGCGCAGGGTGTCGGCGGTCTGCGGGAACAGGAGCTCGCGCAGGTCGTCGCCCATCTCCTTCGCGGAGGCGTAGCGCTCGTCGACGTCGCGGGTCAGCGCTCGCAGGCAGATGCGCTCGATGCCGGGCGAGACGCCCGATCGGATCGACGAGGGCGCGGGGATCTCGCCGTCGCGGATCTTCTTGAGCGTGGCGATCTCGCTCTCGGCCTTGAACAGCCGCTTCATCGTCAGCATCTCGTGCAGGATGATGCCGAGGCTGAACAGGTCGGAGCGGTGGTCGATCTCCTTGCCCTGGGCCTGCTCCGGGCTCATGTACTCGAACTTGCCCTTCAGCAGGCCGTCGCGCGTCTGGTAGGCGTTGGTCTCGGCCTTGGCGATGCCGAAGTCCGCGACCTTGACCTCGCCCTCGTAGGACACGAGCACGTTGCTGGGCGAGATGTCGCGGTGGACGATGCCGTAGGGGTTGCCGTGGATGTCGGTCTTGGTGTGGGCGTAGTGCAGGCCCTTGCAGACCTCGTGGGCGATGTAGGCGGCGAAGCGCTCGGGGAGCTGCTCCCTGCGGCGGACGAGCTTGCGCAGGATGTTGCGGACGTCCTTGCCGTCGACGCACTCCATCGCGATGAAGTAGTTCTCGAGGATCTTCCCGAAGTCGTAGACGCGGACGATGTTCGGCTGCTGCAGCGCCACCGAGACCCGCGCCTCGTCGACGAACATGCCGACGAAGTCCTGGTTCTCGCCGATGTGCGGCAGGATCCGCTTGATGACGAGCAGGTTCTCGAAGCCACCGTGGGAGAAGGTCTTCGCCTTGAAGATCTCGGCCATGCCGCCGGTCGCGATCTTGTCGACGAGGAAGTACTTCCCGAAGCTCTGGGGCTCGAACGGGGGTGGGGTCGGCTGGTTCGTCGTCACGGCTGCGTCCCATCCCACACGGCGCGCACACGCCCGCACCAGCGCCACGTAACCGGGCCACGGATCAGCGTACGAGACCCGCCTCCCCGCGTCAATTTCTACCGTGCCGCGGGGCGCCCCCCGCTACGCGCCGCCCGACCAGTAGCGCGCCAGCTGCTCGCAGTCCCACTGGGCGCGGATCGCGTCGCCCCCGCCGAAGTCGCGGCACGCCGCCAGGTCTTCCTTGCTCGGCTCGGCCTGCCGCTCGATGCAGGACTTCACCTCGGCGTCGCCCACCGGCAGGTTGCACTCCTCGGCATAGTCGGCCATCTCCCGGCAGACCTGCTGGCAGGGGTTCCCGCACCCGCTGCCCAGCCCGATCCAGAGCGCGCCCCCGAGCCCGATCCACCGCGACATGCGCCCTCCTCGTCGGGCTGCTCTTACCGCAGGACGATCGCCGCGGCGAGCACCGCGGCCACCATGGCGAGCCCGGCGGCGCCCAGCAGCGCCAGGGCGGAGCAGGCGCAGGTCGACGCCGGAGGGCTCGGGCGGCGGCAGCTCGAAGCTGCGGCTGTCGTAGTCCTCTTCGTCGTCCTCGGTGTCGCCCGAGCGGATGGTGATGCCGGAGCGGCCGGCGGACGGTCTCGTCGTCCTCCCCCACGGCGCGCCGGCGGACGCCGCCCCCGTGGAGCGCACCGATGGGGAACGCGGCCGTGGGGTTGTCCAGGTCGCGCAGCCGGCGCTGTCCGGTGTCCTGCGGTCGCGCTCCGCCATCCCCACCCGCCGCCCCGGCTCTGGTCGAGTCAGGGCGGACTGCCGGCCCCCAAGCCGAGGACCTCTCCGAGGTTGTATCTCCCGGCGGGCCGACGAGCGATCCACCGGGCCGCGACCAGCGCCCCGTTGGCGAACGTGTCGCGCGACGACGCTGCGTGCGTCAGCGCGATCCGCTCCCCGCCCCGAGCAGCCACACCGTGTGCTCCCCCACCACGTCGCCGCCGCGCACGGCGTGGATCCCCAGCGTGTCGGAGGTGCGCGCGCCCACGTCGCCCTCGCGGCCGTGGACGCGCTGCAGCGGCCCCCGCGCCGCCTCGACCGCGCGGGCCAGCGCCAGGGCGGTGCCGCTGGGGCGTCGCGCTTGCGCCGGTGGTGCAGCTCGACGATCTCCACGTCGGCCTCGGGCAGCGCCGCCGCGGCGCGCCGCACCAGGTCGCGCAGCACGGCCACCCCGAGCGAGAAGTTGGCGGCCCACAGCACCGCCGAGCGGGCCGCCGCGGCGCCGAGCGCGGCCTCGCCCGCCTCGCCGAGGCCCGTGGTGCCCGAGACCAGCGCGCGGCCGTCGAGGTGCTGCAGCCCGTCGCGCAGCCCGTCGGGCAGCGAGAAGTCGACGACGACCTCGGCGTCGGCGAAGCAGCCCGGCCCCGCCGGCGCGACGGGGATCCCGCAGGCCCCGACCCCGGCGAGCGTGCCGGCGTCGTCGCCCGGCGCCCGGCCCACGGCCGCGACCAGCGCGAGATCCGGCGCCTCGCAGATCCCCGCCACCACGCGGCGGCCCATCCGGCCCGCCGCCCCCAGCACCGCCACGCGCAAAGGCTCCGCCACGCTCCCCCCCGGGTCGCTGCCCGCGATGCCGGAAGATATCCTGCAGGCATGGACGTGCTGCTGCTGCGGGCGCTGCTCGCGTGCGCGGGCTCGGAACGGGTCGACGAGCCCGACGCCACCGAGGTCCCCGAGGCGTCCCCGGTGAACGCCGATCCGGCCGTCCGCGAGCTCGCGTCGGCGCGGATGGTGTTCACGGGCGACTTCCTGCCCCACGGGCGCGTCCTGCAGTCCGCCCACGACGCCGACGTGGTCGAAGACGGCGTCTCGCAGAACCACGGCGGCTTCGACGTGGTGTTCGGCGGCGTCGCCGACCAGGTGGCCCTCGCCGACCTCGCGTTCCTCAACCTGGAGACGCCGGTGGCGCCCGCCCCGCGCCGCGGCACCTGGGACATGGTGTTCAACGCGCCGCCGGCCGTCGTCACGAGCCTGGCGGCGATCGGGTTCGACGTCGTCAGCTTCTCCAACAACCACGTCTACGACCAGGGCCGCGCCGCCTTCGTCGAGACGATGGACCGGCTCGACGACGCGTCGCTGGCGTACGTCGGCGCCGGCCGCACCTGCGCCGAGGCCTACGGCCCGCGGTGGTTCGAGCTCGACGGCATCCGCATCGCGATGTTCGCGGGCACCGAGGTCCTCAACGACTCGCTCAACCGGGGCGACGACGAGGCGTGCGTCTCCGTGCTCGAGCCCGACCGGGTGCTCGCCGGCGTCGCGCAGGCGCGGGCCGACGGCGCCGACCTCGTGCTGGTCTCCATCCACTGGGGCGTGGAGTACGACACGGCGCCGCAGGAGCGCCAGATCCGCATCGCCCACCGCCTCGTCGACGGCGGCGTCGACGGCATCATCGGCCACCACCCGCACGTGCTGCAGCCCATCGAGGTCTACGACGCGCCCGACGGCCGCCGCGGCGTCATCGTCTACAGCCTCGGCAACTTCGTGAGCAACCAGTCGGCCTGGTACGAGCCCGGGCTGCACGCCGCCGACCAGGGCAACCCGCGCGACGGCGTGGTGCTGTCGATGCGCGCCGTGAAGCGCCGCTTCGGGCGCGGCGATCACCAGGTCGTGCGCACGGAGCTCGCCGACATCGTCGCCACCCCGATGTGGACGGTCAACGAAGACCGCGACGACCAGGTCGTGCTGCGGGTCGTGCCCACCCGGGCGCGGATGGCCACGCTCGACGAGGCGCTCGCCCAGGCGACGGCCGACGACGACGTGGTGCGGCTGTCGCGCGAGCGCACCGAGATGGACACGCGCTGGCGCATCGTCGGCGACATCCTCGGCCGCCAGTTCCTGTGGTGATCCCCGGGATCACCGCGTGTAGTCGACGCCGTCCAGGGTCATCGCCCAGCCCGCGCCCTCCGGTGCGGCGGCGTTCGATGGGAACGTCGACACGCCCAGCACCACGAAGGCGTCGGGCTCCCGTAGCGGGTGACCCCGCCAGGAGCGAGGTGTCGATGCCGTCGGCGTGCTGCTCGTAGTCCACCCGGCCCTCCGCGGTGAGGTCGAGCCGGGTGCCCGGCGCGGTCCAGTGGTCGACCAGGTCGGCGCGCGCTCCGGCGGCACCGCGCCGCTGATCGCCGCCGGCAAGCCCGCAGGCGAGCGCGAGCCCCGCCCCCAGCGCGACGCCGCTCCGTGCGAACCACCTCATCGGCACCTCCGCCTGCAGGCACGCGCGGCGCCGCGGGAGTCCTTCAGCGGGTGAGGAGCCCCTGCCGGCGCAGGTCGTCGAGCACCATGGTCTCGACGGGCACCGAGGTGAGCACGCGCACGTAGCCCACGCCGAGGCGGCGGCAGGTCTGCTCCATGTCGTCGGCCCAGGCCTTGACGGTGGCCTCGTAGCGGTCGAGGACCTCCTCGTCGACGGTGACGGCGAGCTCCTCGCCCGACTCGGCGTCGACCAGGAGCAGGTCGCCCACGAGCGCCGCCGACGTTCGCGGCCGGGAGAGCGTGTGCAGCGCCACCACCTCGTTGCCGCGGGAAGAGCAGCCGCTGCAGCGCGCGATCGGGGCCGTCCGGCAGAGTGAAGTCGGTGAACAGCGCGATGCCGGCGCTGCGCCAGTGCGGGAAGCGGTCGACGGCGGCGTCGAGGTCGGTGCCGCTGCCCGGGTGCACGGCCTCGAGCGCCTGGAACAGCGCCGGGAGGTGCCCGGCGGCCGCGGCGGGGCGGCGCGTAGTGCGCCAGCGTGTCGGACAGGCCGGCCACGGCGACGCCGATCGCGCCGTGGCCCACGGCGACGGCCGCCAGCGCTGCGGCGAGCTGGCGCCATGGCCGAGCTTCTCGCCCTGCATGCTGGAGGAGCAGTCGAGGAGGCACTGCACGACGCGGTCCTCCTCCTCCTCGAACAGCTGACCCACAGCGCGTCGAGCCACCGGTAGAGGTGCCAGTCGAGCAGCCGCAGGTCGTCGCCCGGGACGTAGGGGCCGGTGGTCGGCGATCCTCGAGCGAGCGCCCGCGCCGGACGGAGCGGCGCTCGCCGGCCTGCAGCTCCCGCCGCGAGCGCCGCCGCGACCCGAGTGGCCAGGCCCCCGAGTCGAGCAGCGCGGGGCGTGGCAGCAGCGGCACTACGCTGCGCCGCCCAGCACGAACCGGTAGGCGCGCTTCTTCCCGATGCGCACCACCGCGCCGTCGCCGCTCGGCGCCAGCACCAGCTCGGGGTCGTCGGCCCGCACCCCGTCGACCGAGATGCCGCCCTGCGCGACGAGCCGGCGGGCCTCCCCGCGCGACTTCACCGCGCCGGCCTGGCCCGCGTCGAGCAGGCTCGCCGGCGCCGCCAGCGCCACGGTGGGCAGCCCTCGGCCGCCACCGCGCCCACCATGGCCCGCGCCGCAGCCTGGCCTCGGCGGCGGCCTCGGCGCTGACCAGGGCAGTGGCCTCGTTGGCGAGCACCCGCTTGGCCTCGCGCAGATCGGCGCCCTGCAGCGCGGCCAGCTCGGCCACCCGCGCGTCGTCGAGGAACGTGTACAGGTTCAGGAACCGCACGACGTCGCGATCGTCGACGTTGTACCAGTACCGCCAGTAGTCGAACGCCGAGGTGAGCGCCGGTCGAGCCAGACCGCCCCCGCGGCCGTCTTCCGATCTTGGCGCCGTCGACGTCGTCGCGCAGCGGGTTCGTGAGCCCTCACACCCGCGCGCCGGTGATGCGGCGCATCGAGATCGACGCCGGCCACGATGTTGCCCACTGATCGTCGCCGCCGATCTGCAGCTGGCAGCCGTGGCGGCGGTGCAGCTCGAGGAAGTCGTAGGCCTGCAGCACCTGGTAGTTGAATTGATGAACGACGAAGCTCAGCGCTCGAGCCGTCGCTTGTAGGCCTCGGCCGCGAGCATGCGGTTGACGGAGGTAGCGTGCCGGCCGATGTCGCGCAGGAACGGGATGTACTGCAGCTGCATCAGCCACTCGGCGTTGTCGACGAGGATCCTGCGCTCGCCGTCGAGCACGAGGAACTTCTCCATCTGGGCGCAGCCCGGCCGAGTTCACGGCGATCTGCTCTCGTCGGAGAGCAGCTGGCGCAGCTCGGTCTTCCCCGACGGGTCGCCGACCCGCGCGGTGCCGCCGCCCACGAGCGCGATGACCAGGCCGGTGCGCTGCAGCGTGCCCATCACCATCAGCGGGGAACATCGAGCCCGCGAGGCTCGCCGCGGTGGGATCGAAGCCGCAATAGAAGGTGACCGGCCCGGCCGCGAACGCCTCGCGCAGCTCGTCGGGGTGGGTGCACTGCGCCAGGTAGCCGCGGCGCGTCAGATGCTCGAACAGGTCGCCTGCCATCGGGTCCTCCGACCGACCCGGAGGGGATAACGGGTACACTGGTGACCCACCCACGCGGAGCCGCCGCTTTCGGCCAAGCGAAAGCGATCCCCGACCTGCCCGAACCCGCGCCCGAAGCGCCTCCGCGGGGATCCTCCCGGCGTCGAGGCGCCGGCCCCCGCCCCCGAGACCACGGCCCACGCGATCGTGGCGGCCGCCGCCTCGGTGCTGCCGAAGCCCCGCCGCGTCGGGGCGCGGCGGATCGCCGGCTACGATCTCGGCGAGCGGCTGCTCGGGCGCCGCGCCTTCCGCCCGGCCGGCCGGCAACCGGCGGTTCTGGGGCAAGATCGAGGAGGACGACCCGTTCCTCGCCCAGCCGCGCGCGCCGGCCGCGGCCGACGAGGCCGCCGCCTTCGCGCCGCCTCCCCGCGAGCCCGCTGCAGCCGAGCGCCTGCCGCGGACCCAGCCGAGCCGGGGCTCCTGGGGGCCGGCGACGTCCTCGTCGTCGGCGCCGCAGGCCCAGCCGAAGCCGCAGCCCCAGCCGCGGCCGCAGCCCCAGCGGGCCGCCCCGAAGCCGGCGCCGCCGCAGCCGCAGCCGCAGCCGCAGGCCCAGGCCGCGCCCCCGGCGCCGCGGGCCCCCGTCGATCGGCGCCCGCCGCTCATCCGCAACGCGCACCTCGGCCCGGGCGAGGCGCCGCCCGAGCCCGCCGGCCCGGAGCCCACCGTCCGCCAGCGCCTGGTCGACGCCTCGGGGCGCTCGGCCGCCGAGGTCCGCCGCGAGCGCGAGCAGGCCCGGTCGGGCGCCAACAACGCCGCACCGCGGGCGCGCGGGCTCGACGAGGTGCTGGCGATGATGTCGAGCCTGCGCTCCTCCGAGCAGCTGTACCTCGAGGGGCGCAAGGAAGAGGCCACCGAGGCGTTCATCGCCGACGAGTCGCTCACGGCCCAGCCGAGCCGGCCCGCGCCGCGCCCCGTGGCGCCGGCGCCGCCGCCGGAGCCGCCGCCCCAGCCGAAGCCCCCGGCCTCCGTCGACCGCTCCCCGCGCCGCGCGAGCTCCCCGGGCGACCTCGACGACCTGTTCGGCGGCAACAACGAGGGCCGGGTGCGGGTCGGCCGGCGCACCGTACGCCAGCGCGAGCCCGAGGAGTGAGGTGACGCCGCCGCCGCCGGTAGTTACTCGTCCGGTCCGGTCGCGGCCGAGCCGCGCGCGCCGTCCCTGCACGCCCTGCATGCCCTCCGGAGGCCCTCCGTGAAGCTGAACGTCCGCCACCGCTTCGACTGCACCCCCGAGGTCTTCTGGGAGATGTACTGGGACGAAGCGTTCGACGCCGCGCTCCGCGAGGAGTCCGCCGTCACCCGCGAGGTCCTCGAGGAGCGGGAGGAGGACGGCGTGCTGATCCGGCGCGTCCGCTTCACCCCCGACCGGGAGCTGCCGGGCCCCGCCGCGGCGCTGCTCGGCACGAGCAAGCTCGTCTACGAGCAGGAGAACCGCTGGGACAAAGCGTCGAACACGATGCACTGGAAGGTCATCCCGACCATCCTGCCCGGCAAGCTCGACGCGCAGGGCACCTTCCGGGTGGTCGAGGTGCCCGGCGGCTGCGAACAGATCGTCGAGGGCGACATCAGCGTCAACGTGCGCTTCATCGGCGGCCAGATCGAGAAGGCCGTCGTCTCCGAGGTCGAGAAGTCCTACGACAAGACGGCCGCGACCTCGCGGGAGTGGCTCAAGAAGCGGGCGCAGGCGTGATCTTCGGCCTCTCCGGCCTCTCCGGGCTGCCGCTGCTGGCGCTGCTCGCCTGCGGCGGCGGCGACGCCTACATCGTCGAGGGCACGGTCGTCGAGGTGCACCCGCCCCGCGAGGTCGTGCTCGACCACGAGGCCATCGCCGGGCTCGGGATGCCAGCCATGGTCATGCCGTTCGACGTGGCCGATCCCGCCCTGCTCGACGGGCTCACCCCCGGCACCGAGATCGTGGCGCGCTACAAGGTCGCGGAGTCGGGCAGCGCGATCGTGCGCGTGCGGGTCACGGGCCACCACCCGCTGGCGCAGGCCGAGGGGCCCGTGCCCCTGCGGGTCGGCGAGCAGCTGCCGGCGGTCACCTTGCAGGGCGCCGACGGCGAACCGGTGGTGCTGGGGCCCGAGCAGGGCGCGCGCACCGTCCTGACCGTCCTCTACACCCGGTGCCCGCGTCCGGAGTTCTGCCCGGCCACCGTCGCGCGGCTCGCCGCCCTCGACCAGGCCCTCGGCGACACCGAGGGGGTGCGCATCGTGGCGGTCACGCTCGACCCGGCGTTCGACACCCCCGAGGTCCTCACGGCCTACGGCGAGCAGGTCGGCGCGACCGCGCGCTGGTCCCTCGCCCGCCTCGAGGGGCAGGGCCTCGACGACCTGGCGATGCGGGCCGGCCTGCCCGTGCTCCGCGACCAGCCGGGCGAAGACGGCGAGAGCACCGACATCGCCCACGGGCTGCGCGTGCTGGTGCTCGACGCCGACGGCACGCTGATCGAGCGCTACGACGACCTGCGGTTCCCGCTGGAGCGCGTCGTGCAGCAGCTGCGCACGGGCGCGCCGAAGGGCGACCCGTCGGTGAGCGGCACCGTCACGCCCGAGCCGGGCTGACGGCGCTCAGCCTTCGCGCTCCGCCAGGACCTGGCGCTCCGCCGGGCTCTGCCCGTCCTCGGCGCACCACTCGCAGGAGGCGCGTCCGCAGGCGGCCGACGGCTCGCGCCGCACCAGCATCACGGGCACGTGCGCGCGGTGGACGACCCCCTCCGCCACGCTCCCGAGCACCATCCGCGCGAGGCCGGTGCGCCCGTGCGTCCCCATCACGATGAGGTCCGCGCCGAGCTCCTCCGCCGCCGCGAGGACGCCGTCCACCACCGGGCCCACCTCGACCGCCACGTCGACCTCGGGGGCGCCGGCGCGTCGGGCCGCGAGGGCGAAGCGGGCGAGCTTCTCC
>JAWKRQ010000075.1:0-40608 GCA_041389545.1 Myxococcota bacterium
GGCAGCCGCGCGCGGCCTCGGGGGCGAGCGGCCGCAGCGCGCGGTGGAAGCCCCAGCCCACGAGGCCCACCGCCCCGACCGTCACGATCGCGACCCCGAGCAGCCCGGGACGGTGGACGTCGTAGAGGACCTCGGTGGCCAGCGACAGCTCGGCGAGCATCGCCGGCGCGATCACGGCGGCGCGCGCCACGAACCGCAGCGGCTCCGACAGCGGGTCCACGAACGCGCCCGCGCCGTGGGCGCCGTAGCCGAGGGCGCCGTACAGCGCGAGGTAGCCGGCGGCGACCCCGAGGGACGGCAGCACCGCCCGCAGGCGCGCCCGGGGCCCGTCCTCGGCACCAGCGAGCTCGTAGGCGACGACGAAGCCCAGCGCCGACAGGCCCCCCTCCCCCGCCGCCAGCGCCGCGCCCTGCGCGAGCAGCGACAGCGGCAGCCCGGGACGCCAGCCCTCGCGCCGCCAGCGCAGGTGCGCCCACAGCATGGCCATCGCGGCCACGGCGGAGACCAGCGCGTGGCGGTTGCTGATCCACGACACCGTGTACCAGTGGCTCTGGTCGACGGCGAACACCACGACGGCGACGGCCGCGAGGCCCGGCGGCAGCACCCGCCGCAAGACCGCGCCCAGCGCCGCGATCAGCGCGAGGAACCACAGCAGCGAGTGCGCGTGGTAGCCGGCGGCCCAGGTGCCGAACAGCGCGTGGTCGAGCTGGAGCAGCGCGCTCGCGAGCGGGCGGAACAGCGCGATCTTCAGGTCGGGCGCCGTCCACCAGGGGAACGTCCCCGACTGCACGAGCGCGGCGATCTCGCGCGGATCGCCGCTCGCGTAGGCGTCCAGGTCGAACGGCCGGCAGGTGCAGGGCGGCGAGCCCGCCAGCGACGCGAGGAACACGTAGTCGTCGCCGAAGAACCCGCCGCCCAGCGCCGGCAGGAAGCAGAGCACGGCGGACAGCAGCGCCAACGGCAGCGCCGCCCTCACCGCGCCCGCCCGTCGCCCATGGCGACCAGCACGCGCCGCGCGCCCCGGAACGGCCGGCGGCCGTGGGCGAACGCGCGGTTGTCGAGCAGCAGCACGTCGCCGCGGTGCCAAGTGAACGTCCGCGCCTGGCTGGCGAACGCGGCGCGCACCTGGTCGAGGTCGGCGGGGTCGAGGGCGCCGCCGTCGCCGAAGCGCGCGTCGCGCGGCAGGGCGTCGGGCGGGAACAGCGCGAGCAGCGACGCGCGGACGGGCGCGGGCAGCGCCGAGGGGTGGAACAGGTGGGCCTGGTTGAACCAGAGGCGGCGTCCGAGGCCGCGAGCACGGCGTCGCAGACCCGCAGGTCTGGAGCGTCTCGAGTCGAGCCAGGCGTGCTCGATGTCGTGGGCGTCGCAGTACCGGGCACGGCCGGGTGTCGTCGGTCTGGAACACCGTCTGCCAGGGCAGATCGACGCCGGGACGGTTCGTACGCTCGTACTGCACCTTGCGGCGGGCGAACCGCTCGACCAGCGCGGGGTCCAGCGCGTCGGTGACCCGGGCCACGTCGGCGATCGGCGTCTCGCCGCCCGCCTCGGCCGGCTGCGCGCACATCAGCACCAGCCGCTCGGGCCAGCGCCGCTGGTAGGCGTTCTCGCAGTGCAGCGGGATCTCCTGGTGCGCCGGGTACTCGGTCGCCGTGTGCACGCCGCGGCCGAGGCCGGTGCGCGGCGTCGACCGGTAGACGTAGGGCGCGGGGACGCACAGCGCGTCCACCACGTCGGCGAACCCGGGCTCGTCCACGGCGAACCCGCGGAACAGCACCGCGCCGGCGTCGGCGAGCAGCGCGTCGACCTCGTCGCGGCGCTCGCGGAGGCGCGCCGGGAGGGCGCCGTCGCCCGTGACGACGACGGGACGCTCGTCGGGCGCGAGCAGCGGGTGGACCCGCAGGGCCTCACCGAGCATCGTCCACCTCGAAGCGGCGCTTGAGCTCGCACAGCGGGCCCATGGCCTCGAGGACGCGCCCGCGGTCGACGCCGAAGTCGACGAGGCAGGCGATCTCGTCGACGCCCGCGTCCTGCAGGCCGCGCAGGCGCGCCTCCACGGCGTCGACGGTGCCGAGGCAGGAGCGCGTGGTGTAGTAGCGCTCGAAGGCGACGTCGAGCAGGTCCTCCATGACCTCGTCGGAGATGTCGCCCTCGGGCATCGTCAGCGAGCCGCTCATCTTGCCGGACTTCGCGGCGGCGAGCTCGAGGCGCACGGCCGAGCGCAGGTACTCGCGCAGGCTCGGGCGGACGGCCTCGCGGACGAGCGCGTCCGTCGCGCCGAGGAAGGTGTGCTGCATCAGGCTGACGGTGCCCGACGCCGGATCGAGCCCCGCGGCGGCCCGTCCGGCGCGGTAGTCGACGATGCGGGCGCGCAGGGTGTCGACGTCCTGCATCATCATGTGCGTGAGCACGTTGGCGCCGCGCTCCCCGGCGGCGCGCCAGGTCGCGGGCGAGCCCGACGTCGTGAGCCACACGGGCAGCTCGGGCTGGACGGGCTTGGGGAACACCTCGAGCTCGCGCGGACCGGCCGGCGTCTCGCGGACGACGCGCTCCCCGCGCCAGATCGCGCGGACGGCCTCGACCTGCTCGAGCATGATGTCGTGGCGCCGGTCGTAGCGGTCGGGGAAGAACACGAAGTCGTTGGCGTTCCACCCCGAGCCGAACGACAGGGCGACGCGCCCGTGCGACAGCTGGTCGACCATCGCCCAGGCCTCGGCGATGCGCACGGTGTCGTGCAGCGGCGAGATGAGGCTCCCCGAGCGCAGCGCGACGCGCTCGGTGATCATCGCGAGCGCGGCGCTCGTGATGGCGGGGTGCGCGTAGGGGCCGCCGAAGCGGTCGAAGTGACGCTCCGGGGTCCAGATCGCACAGAACCCCTCGGCGTCGGCGAGGCGCGCGGACTCGAGGAGCAGGCGGTACGGCTCGTCGGTGCCGGCGTCGGAGGAGAAGAAGAAGAGGCCGAACTTCATGGGACAGCTCCGTGTCGGGTGGTGGGGAGGGCGGTGCGCGCCCGGAAGGCGCGGTCGAGGGTGGCGGCGGCGAGGACGCGCAGCGGATCGACGAGCGACGCCCCGGCGTGGGACGTCACGTCGCGCAGCGCGACGGACAGCTCGGTGCAGCCGAGGACGACGACCTCGGCGCCCCGCGCGACGAGCGCGGCGGCGGCGCCGAGCAGCAGCCAGCGGGCGCGCTCGGTGACGCCGCGCGCCTTGATCCCGCAGTCGGGGTCGTAGATGGCGCGCATCACGTCGGCCTGGACGGCGGGCTCGGGCGCGAGGGCGCGCAGCCCCTGCCCGGCCAGGCTCTCGGCGTGGACGCCGGAGGCGAGCGTGCCGTCGGTGGCGAGCAGGCCGACACGGCGGGCGCGCGGGTGGGCGCGGGCGACGTGGGCGGCGGTCTCGTCGGGCAGGTGCAGCCAGGGCAGGCGCAGCAGCGGGCTGACCTCGGCGTAGAAGGCGTGGGCCGTGTGGCACGGGACCACGAGGAAGTCGGCGCCCGCGGCGTGCAGGCGGTTGCCGTGGCGGACGAGCCACGGGACGCAGGACGGCGCGCGGCCGCCCAGGCTCGCGGTGCGGTCGGGGACGTCGGTGGCGCTGACGAGCAGCCACACGGGGTGGTCGCCGTCAGCGGCGGCGCCGCGGCGGACGCCCTCCTCGACGAGCTGGCGCTCGAGCTCGACGTGCGCCAGCGGGCCGAGGCCGCCGAGGATGCCGGGCACGGCCGTCTGCGGGCTCACGGCGCCCCCAGCGGGCGCCAGCGCGCGGTGAGCAGGGTGGCGGCGACCACGGCCGCGCCGGCGCTGCCGAGCACCAGCGAGGCCTCGAGGCCGCGGTCCACGAGCGCGCCGGCCGCGAGCTGGCCGAGCGGGCGGGCCAGGCCGGCGGCGCGGCGCAGCGCGAAGACGCGGCCGTGCAGCGGCGCGGGCACGCGCGTCTGCCACAGGACCTGCGCGCAGCCGTTCACGACGGGCAGGCAGGCGAGGCCCGCGCAGGCGGCGGCGGCCATGGCGGCGGGGCCGTGGGCGCGGCTCATCGCGAGCAGCAGCGCCCCGAACAGCGCCTGGAACGCCACGAGCCCGCGCAGCCGGTCGCGGGGGCCGCCCCACACGCTCATGACGACGCTGCCGCCCAGCATCCCCGCGCCGGCGACCGAGCGGACGAGGCCCAGCACGGCCGTCGAGCCGACGGCGAGGACGATGGGCGCGCTCAGCACCTCGAGGAACCCGACGGCGCCGAGCTGCAGCCCGGCGAGGGCGAGCAGGCCGAGCAGCGCCGGGCGCTGCGCGACGTAGCGCCAGGCGGGGACGGGCTGCGCCACGGCGGCGGCGACCCGGCGCCCGCGCAGCGCCACGGCCACGCCCGCCAGCGCCACGATCGCGCCGGCGAGCTCCACCAGCGCCACCCCGCGCACCCCCACCGCGGCGAGCAGCGCGCCGCCGACAGCCGGGGCCACGAGCTGCGCCGTCGAGTCGCCGAGCTGCACGAGGCCGCTCGCCCGGCCCAGCGCGGCTTCGGGGAGGAGCCGGCCCGCGGTGGCGAGCGCCGCCACGAGCAGCGCACCCGCGGCCACGCCGGCGTAGCCCGTGGCCATGGCGGCGCGCAGGCCGGCGCGGTCGACGAGGGAGCCGGCGAGCGGCGACAGGACGAGCCCGGGGAGCACGCCCGCGGCGGCGACGGCGCCGAGCTGGCCGGCGGAGCCGGTCTGCTCGTAGGCCCACACGGCGAGCCCGAAGGCGGCGACGCCCGATCCGAGCGCCGCGGCGGTCTGCCCGACCCACAGCGGGCCGAAGCGCCCGATGACGCAATGGCGCCCGACGCCTTTCCGTCTTTGACGGAAAGGCGTCGGGCGCTTTCCGTCCGGCCGGGCTCGGTCCGGTCATGCGGCCACGCGGTGGTGCGCGAGGGCGCCGCGCAGCACGGCCGCGACGGCGTCCACGTGCGGCGGGATCAGCAGGGTGACGTGGTCGCCGGGCACGGTGTGCAAGGCGACGGGCCCGCCCACCAGCGCCGACCACCCCCACGACGGGTCGTCCCCGCCGAGCACGTCGTCGTGGGCGTGGCGCTCGGCCGCGCGCACGAGCAGCGTCGGCACGGGGTGGCGCCCGCCGGGCCGGTACCGGTCGAACGCCGCGGCGTTGGCCTCGCCCACGAGCAGCGTCCGCTCGACCTGCGCCCGGTCCGCGGCGAACGGCAGCAGCCCCGCCCCGGTCAGCGCCGCCGCGAGCCGCTCCACCACGACCTCCTCCGGCAGCGCGGCCAGCTCCGCCTCCGGCAGCGCCACCGCGCCGCCGAAGAACCGCCGCACCAGCGACAGCAGCCGCTGCAGCCGGTCGGCGCGGGTTCGCGCGGCGGCGGCCGCGCCGGAGCGCCGGTCCTCGGCCGCGGCGTCGACGATCGCGAGCAGCGCGACCTCCTCCCCCGCGTCGCGCAGCTGCTGCGCCATCTCGTACGCCACCTGCGCGCCGAACGAGTGCCCGGCGAGGTGGTACGGCCCGCGCGGCTGGTGCGCCCGCACCGCGGCGAGGTTGCACCGCGCGATGGCCTCCACCGTCTCGTGCGGCGCCACCCCCGGCTCGAGCCCGCGGTACTGCAGCCCCACCAGCGGCCGATCCAGGGCCCGGGCCAGCGGGTGCAGCGAGATCACGTCCATCGCGGCGCCGGGCGCACAGAACAGCGCCGGGCCGTCGCCCGCGCCCATCGGCACCGCCGGCGTCCAGGCGTCGCCCGGCTCGGCGACCGGCAGCAGCGCGGCGAGCGCGGCGGCGAACCGGTCGGCGAGCGCATCCACCGCACCGGGCGCCCACCGCCGCGCGCTGTGGGCGAAGCGCACGGTGAGCTGCCCGTCGCGGATCTCGGCGTCCACCTCGAGCAGGTGCGCCCGCGCCCCCCGCGGGCTGCGCTGCGCCCCGCAGGGCTCGTCCGCGAGCCGCCAGCCGGCGACCGTGGGGCCCGCCCGGTCGAGCTGCCCGAAGTAGTTGAACCGGACCGCCGCGGGCCGGCCGGGCGGCATCCCGCAGAACGTGCGGAGCACGCCGTAGCCCACGCCGAGGTCGGGCACCTCACAGCGCGCCCGCACCGCCCGCAGCGTGTCGCGGGGCGCCTCCCCGCCGCGTACCGGCAGGTGTACGGGGTAGATACTGGTGAACCAGCCGACCGTCCGCGACAGGTCGACGTCGTCGAACAGCGGAGCGCGCCCATGGCTCTCGAGGTCCACGGTCAGCGCCGCGTCGTCGCCGGGCTCGGCCACCGCGCGCACCAGCGCGGCCAGCAGCAGCTCCTGCACGTCGCCGCCGCGCAGCGCCTCGGTCTCGGCCCGGCACCAGCTGCGCTGCACGGTCACGGTGTGCGCCACGCGGTCGTCGGCGACCTCGGCGACGGGCAGCCGCTTCGCGGGCCGGTCGGGCGCCGCCGCCCAGGCCGCCCGCTGCGCCGCCAGCGCGGGCGAGGCCGCCCAGGCCGCCAGGCGCGCGCCCCAGTCGCGGATGGAGCTCGTTCGCGGCGGCAGCGGCGCGCCGCCGTACGCGCGGACGAGGTCCTCGAGCAGGATCCGCCACGACACGCCGTCGACGACGAGGTGGTGGACGGTGAGCAGCAGCCGCGCGCCGTCGCCGAGCCGGAACAGGGTCGGCGCGAGCAGCGGGCCGTCGAGCGACAGGGTGCGCTGGCGCGCGTTGGCGGCCGCCTCGAGGGCGCAGCGGCGCTGGGCCGCGGGGAGCGTGGACAGGTCCACCACGTCGAGGGTGGCGCGGGGCTCGGCCGCCACCGTGAGCGCGCCGTCGGGGGTGAACCGCGCCCGGAGCGCGTCGTGGTGGACCTCGACGGCGCGGATCGCCCGCGCCAGGGCCGCCTCGTCGACGTCCGCGGGGACCTCCAGCATCAGCGACTGGTCGTAGTGGTGCGGGTCGGGCAGGTCCCAGGCGAAGAAGCTGCGCTGGATGGGGGTCGTCACCACGGCCCCGACCACGGGCCCCGCCTCGGCGCGCGGCGCGGCGTCGCGGCGGACCACGCGGGCCAGCGCCTCCACCGTCTGGTGCTCGAGGAGCTGCCGCGGGGTGAAGTGCAGGCCGCGCTCGCGCGCCCGCGCCACCAGCTGGATGCCGAGGATCGAGTCGCCGCCGAGCGAGAAGAAGTTGTCGCGCGGCCCGATCCCCGCCACGCCGAGCACCTCCTCCCACAGCGCCACCAGCTCGGGGTGCTCGGGCGCCGCGCCGCCCGGCGCGACCTCGGGGGCGTCCGCCTCGGCGGCGAGCGCGGCGCGGTCCACCTTGCCGTTCGGCGTCAGCGGCAACGCCCCGCGCCAGCGCACCGTCGCCGGCACCATCGGCCCCGGCAGCGTCCGCGCGAGCTCGCCGCGCAGGTCCGCGCCCTCCGTCCCCACGACGAACGCGACCAGCCGGCGCCCGACGACCACCACCGCCGCCTGGTGCACCGCGGGGTGCGCCACCAGCGCCGCCTCGACCTCACCGAGCTCGATGCGGTAGCCGCGCAGCTTGATCTGCCCGTCCCGGCGCCCGAAGAAGCGGAGCGTCCCGTCGGGCTGCCAGGCCACCAGGTCGCCCGTGCGGTACATCCGCGCGGACGGGTCGGGCGACAGCGGATCCGCGACGAAGCGCTCGGCCGTCAGGGCCTCGCGGCCGAGGTAGCCGCGCGCGACGCCGGCGCCGGCCACGTACAGCTCGCCCACCGTGCCGATCGGCGCGGGCTCGAGCCGCTCGTTCAGGACGTACACCCGGGCGTTCGCGATGGGGCGCCCGATGGGCACCACGTCGGGCGCCGGGCCGGGCGGCACCTCGTACACGGTGCAGCCGACGGTGGCCTCGGTGGGCCCGTACTCGTTGAACAGGCGCGCCCGCGGCGCCACCGCCCGGCACACCGCGACGTGCTCGCCCAGCAGCTGCTCGCCGCCGAGCACCAGCGCCCGCGCGCCGCCCGGACGCAGCTCCCCGCCCGCCCGCAGCGCGTCGAGGTGCGCCGGCGTGAGCTTGACCGGCGCCAGCGACAGATCGGTGGCCAGCAGCGCCGCCAGGGCGGGCACCTCGTCGCCCTCGGGGAGCAGGTGCACCGGGCGGCCCGCCAGCAGCGGCGCGAACAGGCTCGTCACCGTGGCGTCGAAGGCGACGCTGGTGGCGACGACCGAGCCGTCGCCGTCGGCCACGTCGTAGGCGTCGACGGCCCAGCGCAGGTAGTTGTCGAGGGCGCCGTGCGGCACGATCGCCGCCTTGGGCCGCCCGGTGGAGCCCGACGTGAACATGAGGTAGGCCGGGTCGCCGGGATCGACGTCCACCACCCCGGCGGGCCGCAGCGCCAGGGCCTCGTCGAGGACCTCCGGCGTCAGGCAGAGGGCCACGTCGGCGTCCTCGAGCAGCGCGTCGAGGCGCGGCCGCGGGTGCGCCGGATCGAGCGGCACGTAGGCCGCGCCGGCGCCGAGCACGCCGAGCAAAGCGCCCACCAGCGCCGGCGTGCGCGGCAGCAGCACACCGACCCGGTCGCCGCGCCCGAGGCCGCGCGCCTGCAGCAGCGCGGTGACCCGCCCGGCGTGCGCCGCCAGCGCCCCGAAGGTCCAGGCCACGTCGCCGAGGCGCACCGCCACCGCGTCCGGCGTCCGCGCGGCGCTCGAGCGGCAGGTCGGCGTGGGCCCAGGCCGTCGCCGTGGTCCGGTGGACGCGCTCCAGCAGCGTCTGCAGCGGCGGATCGTCGCCGAGCGCGATGCGCAGGGGCACGCTGTGGACGAACATGCCGACGAGCGGCGCCAGGTCGGCGTGGTCCCGCAGCGAGACCGAGCCGCCGACGACGACCTCGGGCACGCCCGCCGTCCGCGCCAGCAGCGCCGCGAAGGCGGTGAGCAGCGCGTTGTGGACGGTGGTGCCCGCCGCGCGGGCCCGCTGGCGCAGCGCCTCGGCGAGGCCGGCGGGCAGCTCGAACGCCAGGGTGCCGCCGCGGGGCGGGCCGGTGCGCGCGTGGTCCGTGGGGAGCGGCAGCACGGGCGGCGCCCCCTCCAGCGCGGCGCACCAGTGCTCGCGCAGGGCGGCGAGCCGCGCCGGGTCGAGGCGGCGGCGCTGCCACCGCGCGAAGTCGGCGTACTGGACGGGCAGCGGCGGCAGGGCGTCGGCGCGCCCGGTGTAGGCGGCGCCGATCTCCTGCACCAGCACGCCGAGCGAGGCGCCGTCGGCGACGAGGTGGTGCAGCGCGAAGCCGAGCACGTGCTCGTGCTCCCCCGTCCGCACCGCCACGGCGCGGATCAGCGGCGGACGCGCGAGGTCGAACGGCCGGTTCGCGAGCGCCGCGAGCACCTCGTCCACCGCGCCGTCCCCTGCCCCGCGCAGGTCGACCCGCTCGAGCGCCACGGTGCCCTCGCGGACGACCTGGACGGGCGCGCCGTCGTCGCCCTCGAGGAACGCGGTGCGCAGGACGGCGTGCCGCGCGACGACGAGCGCCAGCGCCCGCTCGAGCGCGTCCACGTCGAGCGGCCCGCGGACGCGCAGCGCGCTCCGCATGTGGTAGGCCGCGCTGTCGGGGTCGAGGCGGGAGAGGACCCACAGGCGCTGCTGGGCGAGCGACAGGGGGGCGGGGGCGCCCGCCGGGCCCGGCGTGGGCCCGAGGTGCAGCAGGATCTCGGCCTTCCGGTCGGCGAGGGCCGCGCGGAGGGCGGGGGTCAGCGCCCCGCGGGGCGCCTCGCAGCGCAGGCGGCCGCCCTGGGCGGTCAGCCGGATGTCCTGCCTCGCGAGATCCGCGAGGAACGTGGCCAGTGCGACGGTGCTCATAGCTCGATCTGCTCCGTGTCGGCGGGGGCGAGGGCGAGGTGGCGGGCGATGCCGGCCGGGGTCGGCGTCTCGAAGAGGGCGTGCAGCGGCACCGGCGAGCCGGTGGCGCGGCGGAGGCGGGTCACGAGCTGGGCGGCGAGCAGCGAGTGGCCGCCGAGCTGGAAGAAGTCGTCGTCGACGCCGATCTCGTCGGCGCCGAGCAGCTCGCGGAAGTGCTGCACCACGAGCGCCTCGGCCGGGGTGGTCGGCGCCGCGGCGCGCGCGGTGCGGTCGGGCAGCGCGGCGCGCAGCGCGGCGGGGTCGACCTTGCCGCTCGGCGTGAGCGGCAGCGCGTCGAGGCGCTCGAGGCGGCCGGGGACCAGCGCCGCCGGCAGCCGCGCCTCGAGGAAGGCGCGCAGGGCGCCCGCAGCGGGGCGTCCGCCGGTGAACGCGGCCACCAGCTGCCGATCGGCCGGCGGGCCGTCGGTCACCCAGGCGAAGGCGCGCTCGACCTCCGGGTGGGCCGCGAGCGCCGCCTCGACCTCGCCGAGCTCGATGCGCACGCCGCGGAGCTTGACCTGGCGGTCCATCCGCCCGAGGACCTCGAGCGTGCCGTCGAGGCGCCGCCGGCCGCGGTCGCCGGTGCGGTAGGCGCCGCCGACGAAGCGCGCGGCGTGCTCCTCGGGCGCGCCGCGGTACCCGAACAGGCGGAACGGCGGCCGGATCACGACCTCACCGGCCTCCCCGAGGCCGCACGGCGCGCCGGTGGGGCCCACGACCTGCACGACCGTCCCCGGCAGCGGCGTCCCCGCGGGCTGCGGGCCGTCCGCCGGCGCGGCGGGCACGCGGTAGGCGCACTTCGTCATCGTGGTCTCGGTGGGGCCGTACAGGTTGACGACCTCGGCGTCGGGGGCGACCTGGCGCCAGCGGCGGACGAGCTCCGCGTCGAGCGGCTCGCCCGAGAGGAAGGCCAGGCGCAGCTGCGGCAGGCGGGTCGCGCCGGCGTCCTCGCGCAGCCAGTGCTCGGCGAGGCTCGGCACGCCGTGCACGACGGTGACGCGCGCCTCGCGCAGCCACCCGAGCACGCTGGCGCCCGGCTCCGGCAGGCACAGCGTGGCGCCGGCGGTGAGCGGCAGGAACACGTCGCGCAGGACGGCGTCGAAGGACGGGCGGGTCAGCCCGGACACGCGGTCGCCGGGCCCGACGCCGAACGCCTCGCGCTGCCAGGCCACGAAGTGCGCGATGCCGTGCTGGCCCTGGACGATGCCCTTCGGCCGCCCGGTCGTGCCCGACGTGTAGAACAGCGTGGCGGGGCGGTCCTCGTCGCCGTCGGGCAGGGCCAGGTCGGGCACGGGCAGCGCCGTGGCGCCGTCGGCGTCGACCCGGACGTGCACCTCGCAGGGCGCGCCGTCGCCGACCCACACCACGTCGAGCGCCTCGTCGGCGACCTCGTCGAGCAGCTGGCGCAGGCGGGCGGGCGGCAGCGCGGCGTCGAGCGGGAGCACCAGGCGGCCGCTCGCCAGCGCGCCGACCAGGCTCGCCACGAAGGCCGGGCCGGGCTCGCCGCCGACGGCCACCACGCCGCCCCCGGCGCGCCCCCGCAGGGTGCGGGCCAGCGCCAGCGCCCGGTCGCGCAGCCAGCCGTAGGTCCAGACGCGCTCGCCGCGGGCGATGGCGACCCGCTCGGGGGCCTCGTCGGCGCGCGCCAGCACCGTGCGCACAACCGGCTCGGGCGCGGCGAACGCCGGGCGGGCGTCGACGGCGAGCCGGTCGGCGTGCGCGGGCGCAGCGAGCGACAGGTCGGGCAGCGGGGCCGCCGGCGTGCGCGCAGCCTCGCGCAGCAGGTGCTCGAACTGCTCGGCGATCACCTCGATCCGCGCGGCGTCGAACAGGCGCGGGTCGTACAGCCACTTCAGCAGCAGCTGGTCGCCGCGCGGGTGCACCACCAGGCTCAGGTCGACCTGGGTGGGCGCATGGATCCAGTCCTCCAGCACCTCGGCGCGCAGCCCCGGCAGCGCGAGGTCGGTGCCCTCGGCGTCGGGCTCGAGGTTGAACCAGGCCTGGAAGAACGGGTGCCGGCCGGGCAGCCGCGGCGGCGCGACCCGCCGGACGACCTGGTCGAACGGCACGTCCTGGTGGGCGAAGGCCCGCAGCGAGACCTCGCGCACGTGCCGCAGCAGGGCGGGCAGATCGGCGGCGTCGCCGGCGCGGATCCGCAGCGCCACGGTGTTGACGAAGAAGCCCACCAGGTCGCGCAGCTCGGCGCGCGCCCGCCCGGCCACCGGCGAGCCCACGACGACCTCGGGGGCGCCGCCGAGCCGGTGCAGGAGCAGCGAGAACAGCCCGAGCAGCGTCATGTAGGGGGTCGTGCCGGCAGCGCGGCCCAGGCTGCGCACCCGCGCCACGTCGTCGGCGGGCAGGTCACGGAACAGCATGGCCGTGGTGTCGGCGTGGGTGGTGGGCCGCGGGCGGTCGGCCGGCAGCTCGAGGTGCGACGGGGCGCCCTCGAGCTCCGCGGCCCAGAACGCGAGGCCCGCGTCCAGCGAGCGCGCGCGGTCGGCGGCGGCGTAGTCGGCGTACTGGAGCGGCAGCGCCGCCAGGGGCGACGGCCGTCCCTCCGCGAACGCGGCGTAGAGCGCCGACAGCTCGCGGACGAACAGGCCGAGCGACCAGCCGTCGGCCACGGCGTGGTGCAGGGTGGCGACGAGCACGTGGTCCTCGTCGCCGAGCCGGACGAGGTGGACCCGGAGCAGGGGCCCGCGCGCCAGATCGAACGGCGCGGCGGCCTCGCGCTGCCCGAGCGCCAGCAGCTCGGCCTCCTGCGCCTCGGCGGCGAGGTGGCGCCAGTCGAGGCGGGCGATGGCGACGGGCGCGCTGCCGTCGGGCTGCGCCCACACGCCGTCGTCGTCCTCGACGTAGGTGGCGCGCAGCACGTCGTGCCGGGCGATCACGGCGGCGGTGGCGCGCTCGAGCACGTCGGGGCGCAGCCGGCCGCGCAGCCGCACCGCGCAGGGCACGGTGTAGGCTGCGCCCGCGCCCTCGAGCTGCGCGAGGAACCACAGCCCCTGCTGGCCCCACGACAGCGGCGCGCGGGCCGGGCGCGCCGTCCCGCCGAGGAAGCCTGCGCCCTGCAGGGCGTCCACGGCCTCCCGCGCGGCGTCCACGACGAGGTCGACGTCGGCCTCGGTGTGCGCCGTGGACAGGAAGACGGTGCGGCCCTCCCACACGTAGACGCCGCGCAGCAGCAGGTGGCGGTACAGCAGCGTGAGGTCCAGCGGCTCGTACAGGTACGACACGCGCGCCTGCGGGCCCGTCGGGGCCAGCCGCACGATGGAGCCGCACTGGACGGCCTCGAGCGGCGCGCCCGCCGCGCGGAACACGCCCTGCAGCCCCGCCACGAGCCGCTCGCCGAGGGCCTGCAGGCGCGGGTACACCTCGTCGGCGTGGGCGGCGAGGTGGTCGAGGACGGCCTGCGCCGCGGCCATCGCCAGCGGGTGCTTGGCGAAGGTGCCGGCGAAGAACGTGGTCTCGACGGCCGGGCCGCTGTCGTCGCCGTAGGCCCAGGCGCCGCCGTCGATGCGGTCGAGGAACCGCGCGTCGCCGGCGACGATGCCGATGGGCAGCCCGCCGCCGACGAGCTTGCCGTAGGTCGCGAGGTCGGCGGTCACCCCGAACAGGCCCTGGGCGCCGTTGGGGTGGACGCGGAAGCCGGTGATCACCTCGTCGAAGACCAGCGCCGCACCGTGCTCGCGGGTGATGCGGCGGAGCTCGTGGAGGAACGCGCGGGGCTGCAGCTCGGGGCGCCGGCTCTGCACCGGCTCGACCACCACGGCGGCGAGCTCGTGGGCGCACCGGGCGATCACCTCGAGCGAGCGCGGGTCACCGTAGTCGAGGACCAGGACGTCCTGCACCATGCCGGGCGGCACGCCGGGGGCCATGGGCTGGCCGGAGTCGAGGACCAGCGTGCCGTCGAAGTGGCCGTGGTAGCTGCCCTTGAAGAGGACGACGCGCGTGCGGCCCGTGGCGGCGCGGGCCAGGCGGAGCGCGGTCATGGCCGCCTCGGTGCCCGAGCTGCAGAACGCGACGCGCTGCAGGCCGGTCAGCTCGCGGATCCGCTCGGCGACGGGCGCGGCCAGCGGCGACTGCGGGCCGAGCTGGAAGCCGTCCTCGAGCTGGCGCGCGAGCGCCTCGCGGACGGGCGCGGGCTGGTGCCCGAGCAGGTGGACGCCGAAGCCCATCGCCAGGTCGACGTAGGCGTTGCCGTCGACGTCCCACAGGCGGCTGCCGGCGGAGCGGGCGGCCACGAGCGGGTAGAGCGCCTCCTTGGCCTCGAGCGAGAAGCCGGCGATGGCGCGGCGATCGGCGAGGACGGGGCGGGCGGCCTCGGCGCGGGCGCGCGAGCCCGGCGTGCGGGCGACGACGGCGGCGTTCAGCGCGTCGAGGTGGGCGCGCTGGGAGGGGGTGAGGGTGCGGCGCTGGTGGACGGTGGGGGTGGTGGACGACGGGGCCGTCGGGGCGGGGGCGCGGCGCGGGGCGCCGGGTCGGTGCCCCGGAGGACGTCGAGCTGCTGGGCCATGATGCGGAGCTGCGCTTCGACGAGGTCGCGGACGGTCGACGGGACGGCCGCGGGCTCGCTGGGCCGTGCCAGCTCGGGCACGGGGACGGGCTCGGGCACGCGGGCCGGGCGGTGGGCGGTGACGTGGGCGGCGAGGGCGCGGAGCGTAGCGACCTCGTCGAAGAGCTGGTGCAGGGCCAGCTGGAGGCCCCAGGTGCGCTCCACCAGGTGGCCCGTCTCCACGAACACGATGGAGTCGGCGCCGAGCTCCAGCAGCGGCCGGTCGACGTCGATCTCGCCGACGTCGCGCCGGAGCTGCTTCGCGACGAAGGCCCGGAGCGTGTCGAGCACCTCGTCGCTCGCCGCGGCCGGCGCCTCCGACGGCGCCGACGCGCGCCGCGCCCACGGGTACGCGGGCAGCACCGTGCGGGCGCCGCCCTCGGGGAACAGCGCGGCGCCGTCCAGCGCGCCACCGCGCGCGAACCACGCGCCGACGGCGTCGAGCAGGGCCTCGGGCTCGGGCCGGCCCGCGCGCAGCGCCGGCAGGGCCAGCGCGTCGGGGCCCTGCCCGAGCGCGGGCAGCAGCACCGGCCGCGCCGAGACCTCGACCCAGACCTCGACGCTCAGCCCCGCCATCGCGGCGACGGCGTCGGCGAAGCGCACGGGCGCGCACACCTGCTCCAGCCAGTGCGCGGCGCCGAGCGCGTCGGCCACGGCCCCGGTGACGCTGCTCACGAGCGGCACCGCGGGCCGCCGCGCCACGAGCCGCGCGGCGTCCTCGGCCAGCGCGTCGACGGCGGGCGCCACGAGCGGGCTGTGGAACGGGTGCGACACGTCGAGCCGCACCGTGCCGGCCGCGGGCGGCCAGCGTCGCGGCCGCGGCGTCCACGGCCTCGGCGCTGCCGGCGAGCACGACCCGCTCCGGCGCGTTCACGGCGGCGACCCACACCCCGTCGAGGCCCTGCACCTCGGCCTCGGCGGCGTCGACCGCGAGCATGGCCCCGCCCGGCAGCGCGCCGAGCGCCCGCCCCGGGCCACCGCCCAGCGCACGGCGTCGTCGAGGTCGAGCGCGCCGGCGGCCACGGCGGCCGCGATCTCGCCGACGCTGTGCCCGCACACCACGTCCGGCGCGACGCCGAGCGCCCGCAGCTGCGCCGCCACGGCGCACCCGAGCGCCACCACCGCGGGCTGCGTGTAGGCGGTGTGGTGCAGCAGGCGCCCGTCGTCGCTGTCGGGCTCCGCCCACATGACGTCGCGCAGGGGCCTCGGCAGCCCGGCCTCGGCGGCGACCCGCTCGCACCGCGCGAGCACGTCGGCCACGAGCGGGAACCGCGCCGCGAGCGCGCGCCCCATGCCGGCCCGCTGGCTGCCCTGCCCGCCGAACAGCAGCCCGAGCTTGCCCGGACGCACCGCCCTCGCCTCGAGCCGCTCGAGCGCGGCGCACAGGGCGTCGGGCCCGTCCGCCACCACCGCGGCGCGGCGCCCGAAGGCGCGGCGCGCCGTGGCGAGCGTGAACGCCACGTCCGAGAGCGCCACCTCGGGGTGCTCGCGCAGGTGCGCCGCCAGCCGCCGCCCGGTCGCCGCCAGCGCCGCGTCCGTCGGCGCCGACAGCGGGAACAGCCACGGCCCGGCGCCCGCCGTCCGCGGCGTCGCCGGCGGCGCCTCCTCCAGGATCACGTGAGCGTTGGTGCCCGCGAAGCCGAACGCGCTGACGCCGGCCCGGCGCGGCACGTCGCCGCGCGGCCACGGCACGGGCTCGGCCACGACCTGCAGCCCGAGCCCGGCCCAGTCGACGTGCGCGCTCGGCGCGCGGAAGTGCAGCGTGGCGGGGATCCGCTCGTGGTGCAGCGCCAGCGCCGCCTTCACGAGCCCGGCGATCCCGGCCGCGGCCTCGGTGTGCCCGAGGTTCGACTTCACCGCGCCGACCCGCACCGGCCCGTAGACGGCGCCCAGCGCGCGCGCCTCGATGGGGTCGCCGAGCGGCGTGCCCGTGCCGTGGGCCTCGACGTAGGACACGTCGCCCGGCGCGAGGCCGGCGCGCTGCAGCGCCGCCCGGATCACCGCCTCCTGCGACGGGCCGCTCGGCGCGGTGAGCCCGTTGCTGCGGCCGTCGTGGTTCACGGCCGAGCCGCGGAGCACGGCCACGATGGGGTCGCCGTCACGCCGGGCGTCGGAGAGCCGCTTGAGCACGACCACCGCGCACCCGTCGCTGCGGACGTAGCCGTCGGCGCCGGCGTCGAACGGGGCGCAGCGCCCCGAGGGCGACATCGCGTGCATCGCCTCGAAGCACGCCGTCGGGACGGGCGAGAGCACGAGGTTCGCGCCGCCGGCCAGCGCCGCCGTGCACTCGCCGCTGCGCAGGCTCTGGCAGGCGAGGTGCACCGCCACCAGGGACGACGAGCACGCCGTGTCGACGGCGAGCGCCGGCCCCGTCAGGCCGAGCGCGTAGGACAGGCGCCCCGCGGCCACGCTCGCGAGGTTGCCCGTCAGCGCGTAGCGCTCGTCCACCGGACCGGCGTCGAGCAGCTGCTGCTGGAAGTCGTTGCCGCACAGCCCGACGAAGACGCCGGTGGCGCTGCCCGCCAGCGCGTCGGTGGCGAGGCCCGCCCGCTCGAGCGCCTCCCAGGCGACCTCGAGCAGCATCCGCTGCCGCGGATCGAGGCTCTCGGCCTCGCGCGGCGAGGTGGCGAAGAAGTCGGCGTCGAACGCGTCGGCGTCGCGCAGGATCCCGCGGGCCGGCGCCCCGGGCGTGACGGCGTCGAGGCCGCCGTCCAGCAGCCGCCACAGCGCGTCGGGGCCGTCGACGTCGCCGGGGAAGCGGCAGGCCAGGCCCACGATGGCGATGGGCTCGTCCGAGGGCGCCACCGCCACCGGCGCGGCGGCCGCCTCACCGGCGAGGTGCCGCGCGATGGCGTCGATGCTCGGGTGGTCCCACACGAGGCTGGCCGGGACGGGGCGCCCGAGCCGCTGCTCGACCTCGCCCGCCAGCGCGACGCCGGCCGTCGAGTCGAGCCCGGCCTCGACCAGCGGCCGCGCCGGATCGACGTCGCCCGGCGCGGTGCCCGCGAGCGCCGCCACCTGCGCGATCAGCCACTCGCGCAGGTCCCCGGCCGACACGTCCGTCGCCGCCGCCTTCCGCCACACGAAGCGCGCCTCGACGCTGCCGTCGGCCAGGCCGTCTCGCAGCGCCGCGCGCATCGGCTTGCCGCTCGACGTCTTCGGCAGCGTGCGCGGCGGCAGCAGGTACACCTCGTCGAGGGCGAGCTCGTGGGCGTCCGCCACCGCGCGGCGCACGGCCTGCACGACCTCGAGCGGCTCGGGCTCGCCGCGGACCTCGACCGCCACGGCGGCCCCCTCCCCCGCCGTCGGGAACGCGACGGCCTCGCGCACCGCGCGGTGCACGTCCGCGAGGGACTGCTCGAGGTCCTGCGGGTAGTGGTTGAGCCCGCGGACGACGATGAGGTCCTTGCGCCGCCCGCTCACGTAGAGCGCGCCGTCGCGAAGGAAGCCGAGGTCGCCCGTCCGCAGGAAGGCGCCAGCGTCGGGCGCGTCGGCCAGCTGTGCGCCGAACAGGGCGCGGCTGACCTCGGGGCGCCCCCAGTAGCCCGCCGTCACGCTGGGGCCCTGCAGCCAGATCTCGCCCACCTGGCCGTCGGGCAGCACCCGGCGGGTCTCGGGCGACACGACGAGGGCGCGGTGCTCGTCCGCCGGGGCGCCGACCGAGACGAGCGAGACGGTGTCGTCGTCGGCGGGCTCGGCGCGGCCCTCCGCGAGCGCGATGCGCGACACGGCGAGCGCGTCGGCGCCGGCGCCGTGGCGGCCGCCGGTGGCGTACAGCGTGCTCTCGGCGAGGCCGTAGCACGGGTAGAAGGCGCGCCGGTCGAAGCCGTGGGGCCCGAAGACCTCGGCGAAGCGCGCGAGGGTGGCGGCGCGGACGGGCTCGGCGCCGCTGTAGGCGAGCGTCCAGCTCGAGAGGTCGAGCGCCGCGCCGCGCGGGCCGCGGCGGGCGCACAGGGCGTAGGCGAAGTCGGGGCCGCCGGTGGTGGTCACGCCGAAGCGGGAGACGGCCTCGAGCCAGCGCAGCGGCCGCTTGAGGAACGCCTCGGGCGCCATCAGCGTGGTGTGGCCGCCGGCGAACAGCGGCTGGAGCAGGCCGCCGACGAGCCCCATGTCGTGGTACGGCGGCAGCCAGCTGAAGCCGCGGGTGTGCGTGCCCGTGCCGAAGCGCTCGCCGATGACGCGCGCGTTGTGGGCCAGGTTGGCGTGGGTGACCATGACCCCGCGCGGGTCGGCGGTCGAGCCGGAGGTGAACTGCAGGTAGGCGACGTCGTCGGGGCGGGCCGGGGCGCGCAGCCAGCCCGGATCGGGTCGCGCGGGCAGCGGCAGCGCGTCGGTGCACAGCCAGGGCACCTCCGCCAGGGGCGTACCCCCGACGAGCGCGCGGGCCTCGGCCTCGCCGTCGGCGTCGACGAGGACGGCGTCGATCCCGGCGGCGCCGGCGATGGCGAGCAGGCGCGGCAGCGTGCGCGCCAGGCGGGTGCGGACGGGCGGGTACGCGGGGACGGGCACCGCGCCGGCGAGCAGGCTGCCCAGGAAGGCGGCGACGTAGGACAGGCCCGGCGGGTGAACGAGCAGGACGCGGCGGCCGACCAGACCGGCGTCGCGCAGCGCCGTGGCGACGGCGGCGGCGTGGGCGAAGGTGTCGGCGTAGGTCCACGCGACGGCGGCGTCGGGGTCGCCGTCGGGGAGGAAGCGGTACAGCAGGGCGTCGGGCTGCGCGCCGAGGTGGCGGGCGAGGGTCGGCGCGAGGGTCGGCGCGAGGATCTTGGTGGGCATGGATGCGGCCTCGGGGTGGACTCGGTGCGGAAGCACGGCGCGTGCCGAGCCGACGACGTCGTCCCCACCGAGATCGCGCCCGCGAGACCGTCCACTGCGGCGGACGGACGCCGGTCGCGGCGTCCACCGGAGTGGACACCTGGCGAGGACGCCGTGCCGGCGGCGTTCCTCGCAGAGTGGAACCCGGCGGGCGCCCGCGGAGCTGACCGAACCCTGACCGGCGGGCGACCGTATTCTGACTGGCCGTGATCACCGATTGGTCGTCTTCGGATCACGACCGAAGACATCACCATTCGGTTCGTTTCAGCTACATTTTCGGCTCGACCGCCTGTTCCGGATCCGGCCCGACCGTATACTGGCGGCATACGGAATTCGGGCCGGCCCGCTGGTCCGCGCCCGCGGGCCTCGGCATGGAGAGGGTGTCCCCAGCCCGAGGAGAACGCCGATGCGCCCCACCCTGCTGCCCACCCTCACCCTCGTCGCCCTGCTCGCCTGCAACGGCGACGACGGCACCGACACCGACACCGGCAAGCCCACCGACGCCGACGCCGACACCGACACCGACGCGGATGCCGACACCGACGCCGACACCGACACCGACACCGACACCGACACCGACACGACGGGCCCCGGCACCATCGTCGACATCGCCGCCGCCGACCCGCAGTTCTCCACGCTCGTGAGCGCCCTCGTCGCCACCGGCCTCGACGAGACGCTGGCCGGCCCGGGGCCCTGGACGGTGTTCGCTCCGCCGGACAGCGCCTTCGCGGCCCTCGGCGTGGACCTGTCGACGCTGTCGACCGAAGAGCTCTCGTCGATCCTGCTCTACCACGTGGTGCCCGGCGAGGTGCCGTCCACCGCCATCCCGCCGCTGGCCGACGCCGCCTCCGGCGTGACCCTGTTCTTCGACACCAGCGCCGGCGTCCGCGTCGACGACGCCACCGTCACCACGGCCGACATCGAGGCGAGCAACGGCATCATCCACGTCGTCGACGGCGTGCTGCTGCCGCCCGACCTCGTCGACGCCGCCCGCTACGCCGGGCTCGACGCCCTGCTCGGCGCCGTCGGCGACGCGCGCCCGGAGATCGCCCAGCTCCTGCACAGCCCCGGCCCCTACACCGTGTTCGCGCCCGACGACGCCGCCTTCGCGGACGCCGCGGCCGTCGTCTCCGGCCTGTCGCAGGACGAGCTCACCGCCGTGCTCGCCTACCACGTCTACCCCGACGCCCTCGCCTCCACCGCGCTGCCCGCCAAGGCCGACAGCCTGCTCGGCAACGCCTGGGGCCACGGCATCTCGGCGCTCTTCGACGGCACCGTGGTCAACGGCAGCGCCAACGTCGTCGTCACCGACGTCCACGCCACCAACGGCACCGTCCACGTCGTCGACGCCGTGCTGCTGCCCCCCACCGTGGTGGGCCTGGCCCAGAACGCCGGCCTGACCGGCCTGCTCGACGCCGTCGGCGCGGCCTCGGGCGACCTCGGCACGGTGCTGTCGGGCCCCGGCCCGTTCACGGTGTTCGCGCCCGACAACGCCGCCTTCACCGCCGCTGCCCCGATCACCAGCGGCCTGACCGCCGACGAGCTGCGCGACGTGCTCCTGTTCCACGTCGTGGGCGGCGACCAGCCCGTGCTGTCCGGCGACCTGGTCGACGGCGAGGTCCACACGCTGCTCGGCCAGCCCGTGACCGTCCAGACCACCCCGACCGTCACCGTGGAGGGCGCCGCGGTCACCGCCGCCGACCTCAACGGCACCAACGGCGTGGTCCACGTCATCGACGGCGTGATGCTGCCCCCCAACTGACCCGGAGCCGCGATGGAGCCCCGAGAGCCGCCGCCCAACGTGTTCGCCTACCTCGACGCCCGCCAGTGGCTGCGGGACTACTACGAGCACCAGAAGCGCACGGCCCGGGGCTTCTCGTACCGGGCGTTCTCGCGCCGCGCGAAGCTCAAGTCGCCGAACTACCTCAAGCTCGTCATCGACGGCGACCGCAACCTCACGCCCGAGATGGCGCACCGCTTCGCCGGCGCCTGCCGCCTGTCGGGCGACGGGCTCAACTACTTCGTCGATCTGGTCGCCTTCACCCAGGCGAAGTCGACGGACGAGAAGATGGCGCGGTACGAGCGGCTCATCCGGTTCCGCGAGCACCGCGTCATCCACAAGATCGACATCGCGTACGGGCAGTACCACTCGCGCTGGTACGTCCCCGCCATCCGAGAGCTCACCTTCCGCCACGACTTCCGCGACGACCCCGCCTGGGTGGCCGCCCAGCTCCTGCCCGCCATCACCGAGCGCGAGGCCGCCGAGGCGCTGCAGCTGCTCCGCGACCTCGAGCTCGTCGCCGAGCGCGACGGGCGGCTCGTCCCCTCCGAGGCGCTCGTGACGACGGGGCCGGAGATCAAGGGCCTGCTGTACCGCCAGTACCACCGGACCCTGATGACGCGCGCCGCCGCGTCGCTCGACGAGCTGCCGCCCACCGACCGCGACATCTCGTCGGTCACCCTGTGCCTGGGCCCCGGCGCGATGGGCCGGATGAAGGAGCGGATCCGCGCGTTCCGCCGGGAGCTCCTCCAGGCCTCCGCCGACGAGGCCGAGCCGGCCCGGGTGATCCAGGTGAACTTCCAGATCTTCCCGCTGACGCGCGAGCCACTGCCGCCCGGAGACGACGACGATGCGACTGGGACTTGAGGCCGCTCTGCTCGGGCTCGCCGCCTGCGGCACCGAGACCGGCAACCCCGACCTGCTGGCCCTGAGCTACAACGCGCGCACCACCGCGCCCGCGGAGGTGTCGCTCGAGCGCGACGACCCGGGCGCGGCCGACGCCGAGCAGGTCTGGCTCCGGCTCGGCCCCGTGCGGCTCGAGGGCGACTGCGACAGCGACCCCGTGCAGGCCCGCTACGACGCGCTCGGCTTCGCCGATCACGCCCACCCCGACGCCGCCGTGCAGGCGCTCGCCGTCACCGCGGCCACCGTGTGCCGGGTGGAGACGTCGTTCGACGCGGGCCCCGCCTCGTCCACGGGGCTGGACGCCGCGTCGGTGGCCCTGGCGGGCACGCTGTCGGACGGCCGCGCCTTCGAGGTGCTGCTCGACGAGGCGGTGGCGCTGTCCTTCTCGCTCGACGACGAGCCGCTGCCCGACCGCGGCGGCTGGCTCCTGAGCTTCGACGTGGCCACCTGGATCGACGCCGACGCGCTGCTGGCGCTGCCGGGCGACCCGGTGACGGTGACCGCGGCGGACCACGCGGACGTGCTGGACGCCTTGCACGACCGCCTGCGCGACGGGGTCGCGCTGCACCACGACGCCGACGGCGACGGGCAGGTGGACCCCGGCGAGCGGCGCCTCGACCGCTGACGTTACCCGAGGCAACACCGGCCGTTACGTCCGCCGCGAGCGGCCGCGCGCCGATAGGGTGGGGGAACGAGCCCGGAGGCCCCCATGACGCTGCTCCCCCTGCTCCTCGCGGCGCTCGGCTGCCACGAGTCTGACTGGTGCCCCGAGGGGCAGATCCGCGACGGCGGCGACGCCTGCGTCCGCTACGAGCCCGGGGAGCCCGAGCCGCTCGTCGACGGCGTCCGCTTCGAGAACGGCGTGACCTGGCAGTGGCAGATCACGGGCAAGGTCGACACCTCCCACGACTGCAGGTCTACGACGTCGACGTGTTCGACCTGACGGAGGCCGTGCGCGACCAGCTGCGCGCCGACGGGCGGCGCATGGTCTGCTACTTCTCGGCCGGCTCGTTCGAGCCCTGGCGCGACGACGCCGACCGCTTCCCCGAGGAGGCCATCGGCCGCCCGCTCGACGGCTGGCCCGACGAGCGCTGGCTCGACCACACGAACGCCGAGGTCCGCGCCATCATGCAGGACCGCCTCGACGTGGCCGCCGACTGGGGCTGCGACGCCGTCGAGCCCGACAACGTCACCGCCTACAGCAACCGCTCGGGCTTCGGCCTCAACGCCACCGAGCAGCTCGACTACAACCGCTTCCTCGCCGACGAGGCGCACCGGCGCGGCATGGCCGTGGCGCTGAAGAACGACGTGGAGCAGATCCCCGACCTGCTCGACTGGTTCGACCTGACCGTGAACGAGGAGTGCGCGGCCTACCGCGAGTGCCGCACGCTGGCGCCGTTCGTCGACGCCGACAAGGCCGTGCTCCACACCGAGTACGTCGACGACTGGGCCGACGCGCCCGACCTCGCCGACGAGGTCTGCGGCGTGCAGCCCGGGCTGTCCACCATCATCAAGACGTGGATCTGGGCCCGGAGCTGCTGGCCTGCCCGTAGCTGCGAGCTGGCGGGAGCGCCGCCGCCTCGGGGAACGGCCCGTCGCCGTCGCCGGCAGCGATCGCGCGGGCGCGCGGCGAGTGGAGGCGGCGCGCCGGCGGCCCGCCGAGCCGCCGAACCCACGCGGACTGGATCTGCGTCGGGTCGGGCGGCACGGCCGGCGGGGCGTAGGCGCGCCCGGCGACCGCGTCGAGCAGCGTCTCCCACAGCGGGTCGGGGGCGTCGGCGAGGGCCGCGCGCGCCGGGGCGGGATCGCCGGTCGCGATGGCGGCGAGGACGACGACCTCCAGCGCCCGCGCCGCCGTGCCCAGGTGCGGCGTGGCCAGCGCGAGGGCGCGCTCCGGATCGCCCAGCGCCACCGCCGCGAGCGCCTCCAGCACCTCCGCCTCCGCGACCGCGACGCCGGCCGCCCGCTGGAGCCGGGCGGCGGTGCGCGCGGCCTCGCCGGCCTCGGCCGGCTCCCCGAGCTCCACGGACAGGTCCGCGACCAGGTAGATCATGCGCGCGACGGTCCACGTGCGGCCCTGGCGGCGCATCAGCGCCACGAGCTCCCGCTGGACGTCGCGGGCGAGGGCGAGCTCCCCGCGCGCCTGGTGGGCCATCCGGCGCAGGGCCAGCACCATCTCGGCGTTCTGCCCGAGCCCGGCCTCGGTGTGGATGCGCAGGGCGGCGTCGGCGGCCTCGGCGGCGCGCTCCCAGTCGCCGTTGTCGGCGTAGGCGGTGGCGAGCACGCCGAGCGTGCCGTTCTGCAGCCACCCGAGGCCGAGCCGGTCGGCCTCGGCGAGGCTCCGCTCGAGCCACGCGACGCCCTGGGGCGTGGCGCGGCGGGACAGGCCGAGCGCGCCCCACGCCCGCACCCGGGACAGCGGCGGCAGCGCGTCGAGCTCGGCGAGCAGCGGCGCGGGATCGGCGCGGCCCAGCCGGATGGCGACCATCAGCTCGGTGTACGTCGCCTCGGCGCCGGCCTCGACGCCCGCGGCGAGCCGTCGGCAGCGCGCGGCGGCGCGCTCGGCCTCGGCGACCTCGCCCTGCATGGAGAGGACGAGCGCCTGGAGCTGCGCGACCCGCCAGGCGTCGGGCAGGTCGTCGGCGCCGAGCTTGCGCAGCATGGCCAGGTCGCCGGCGCTGGCGCCCAGGCTCTCGTAGACGTGGGTGAGCGCGAGGCCGAGCCGGACGGCCAGCGCACCGTCGCCCGCGGCGAGCGCCAGGTCGACGGCGCTCCAGGTGGCGCGGCTGGCGCGCGCGAGCCCGCGGACGCCGTCCCAGCCGGGCGGCGTGACCGCGAGGGCGTCGAGCGCCTCCACGTGGGCCGCGACGGCGCGGGCCAGCGGCAGCGCGTCGTCGCCGAGGGAGGCGGTGCGCAGGACGTAGCGCCGCACCGTCTCGAGCAGCTGGACCTCGGCGCCGGCGGGCGTGTGGACGATGTGGACGAGCGAGGCGTCGTCCAGCGCGGCCAGCGTCTCCAGCGGGTCGTCGGCCAGGGCCTCGACCAGGGCGACGGGCAGCGCGCCGCGCAGGGCCGCGAGGCGGGAGAGCAGGGCGCGGGCGTCGGGGTCGAGCAGCGCCCAGGACGACGCCAGCGCCTCGTCGTAGCGCTTGTGGCCGCGAGCCAGCGCGCCCTGGCCGAGCGCGCGGACCAGATCGGCGCCCGACAGCAGGCGCACCCGCGCGGCGGCGAGCTCGAGCGCGAGCGGCAGGCCCTCGCACAGCGTCCCGAGGGCGCCGAGCGTCTCGGGGCCGGCGTCGAAGTCGGGGCGGACGCGCCGGGCGCGGGCGAGGAACAGCGCCTGAGCGGGCTCGGGGGCGAGCGGCGCCAGGTCGAGGCAGCGCTCCGCGGGCCCGCCGAGGCGCACGCGGCTCGTCACGACCACGGGCGAGGCCGGCGCGGCGTCGAGCAGGCGGCCCACCAGGCCGAGCAGGTGCTCGGCGTTGTCGATGACCAGCAGCGGGCGGTCGCCCTCCACCACCGCTCGGCGCAGGTGGGGCTCGGGCAGCGCGGCGGGCAGCCCCAGGGCGGCCGACAGCGCGGCGTGGCCCTCGTCCTCGCCCTCGGCAGCGTCGAGCGCGCACCACACGGCGCCGGGGACGGCCGCGCACACCGCGCGCGCCAGCGCCGTCTTGCCGATGCCAGGCGGCCCGAGCAGCGTGACCAGCGGCTCGCCGGCGCGGACCCAGCCGAGCAGGCGCGCCCAGTCGTCGTCGCGCCCCCACAGCTCGCTCGGGGCGGCCGGGGGCGCCTCGACGCCGGGGGCGGCGGCGCCGTCGAGCCGGTAGCCGACGCCGCGGACCGTGATCAGGTGCTCCGGCGCGGCCGGGTCGCGCTCCAGCTTGGTGCGCAGCCGGGCGACGGTGACGTCGACCACGCGGGTGCGCATGGCCGGGTGGTAGCCCCAGACGTGCTGCAGCAGCTCGCCGCGGGTGACGACGGCGCCGCCGCGGGTGGCGAGGAAGGCGAGCAGCAGCGCCTCGGTGTCGGTCAGCGCCACCAGGTCGTCGCCCCGCGCGACCACGCCCCGCCGGAGATCGATCCGGGCGTCGCCGAGCTGCAGCGGCTCCGCGGCGGCGCGGACCAGCTCGGCCAGCCACGCCTCGTCGGGGTCGTCGCCGCCGATGCGCACCGCCACCCGGCCGCCCGCCCAGCGCCGGAGCGCGTCGACGGCGGCGGCGGGCACGCTGCCGTCGACGAGCAGCGCGTCGAGCACGGGCGGCCGCTCGGGGAGGTCCGCCGCATCGACGCGGCGCGCGAGGTGGCCGGCGCTGCCGAGCTGCGCGAGCCAGCGCGCGGCGACCTCGTCGTCGGGGTGGGCGACCAGGACGACGAGCGCCAGGGGACCTCCGTGGGCGCAGGATACCGGATACGCTCGGTCGGGAGGCGACGTGACGGTGACTGGACCGAAGCACCCTGCCCCGCTGGCCCTGGGCCTGTCGGTGGCCCTGGCCCTGGCGTGCGCCAGCGGCGAGCCGCCGGCGCCGCCCGCACCGGCCCCGGTGGCCGCCCCGGTGCCGGCCGCGATCCCCCTCTACAGCGACACCCCGCTGGTGCGCGGCGACCTCGAGCAGATGACGCTGCGGGAGCTGTCGCTGCGGCGCAACACCATCTACGCGCGGGCGGGGAACCGCTTCGTCAAGCCCTGGCTGCGCAAGTACTTCGCCCGCCAGCCCTGGTACACGCCGCGCGACCCCGTCGACCTGTCGGTGCTCACCGCCGTCGACCGGCAGAACGCCGCGCTCATCGGCGACGTCGAGGCGAACCTGCCCCGGCGCGAGCTGCTCGCCCGCAAGGAGCGGCTCCTCGCCGCGCAGGCCGAGGGCGCGCTCCGCGGCGACGACGCGATCGAGCTGCGGCTGGTCTCCGCCGCGCTCGGCGAGTGGCTCGGCGACGACAGCGTGCCCAAGGCGCGGCGCAACCCGCTCGAGGACCCGTCGGTGCTCGATCGCCCGCTGAAGCCCCAGCAGATCGACGAGCTGTCGCGCCGCGACCTGCGGCTCGTGCGCAACACCATCTTCGCCCGGTACGGGCGCCCCTTCGCGTCGCCGCTGCTGGCCGACTACTTCTCGCAGAAGGCCTGGTACCACGTCGATCCCGCCTGGGACGACGCGCGCGCGCCGCTCACCGACGCCGACCGCGCCAACATCGACCTGCTCACCCAGCGGGAGGACGCCCTCGGCGGGCCCATCACCGACGAGGAGCAGCTCGGCGAGGAGGGCGGCGGGCTCATGAGCGCGGCTTGATGAGCCGGTCGGCGCCCGGTCGGGCGCCCCTGCTCCTGCTGCCCTGCTCGCCGCCTGCGCCCGCGCGCCCGCGCCCCCCACCGCCCTGTGGTTCGGCGGCGACGTGTTCCTCGGCGCGGGCGACGCGCCCTGCTCGGCGCGCCCCTCGACGGCGCCGGCGTCGTCAACCTGGAGGGCCCGGTCGGGCCGGGCGGCGCCGTCCGCTCGCCGGGCGCCGTCACGCTCACCCAGGCGCCGGCCGCGCTGGACGCGCTGCGCCCCGCCGGCATCGTCGCCGCCGGCCTCGCCAACAACCACGCCGCCGACGCCGGCCCGGACGGGCCGCGGCGCACCGCCGAAGCGCTGCGGGGGCGCGGGGTGCAGCCCTTCGGCGGCGCCGCCGGCAGCGCGGTGCTGAGCTTCGGCGCCACGACCGTGTCGCTGTCGGCCTTCACGCTGCCCGCGCCGCCGATGGCGCTGCCCGAGGCCGACCTCCGGGTCGTGTCGCTGCACGACGTCGACCAGCCCGCGCTGCTCGCCGCCGCCGTCGACGCCGCCCTCGACGCCGGGGCGCAGGTGGTGGTCGTGCAGGGCAGCCACGCCGTGGGCCGGGTGGAGCGGCGGCGCGGCGCCGTCGTGGCCTGGGGGCTCGGCGACCTCGCGTTCGCCTGCGACTGCACCGACAGCACCGACGGGCTCGTGCTCCGGATCGAGCTCGGCACCGACCCGCCCGTCGCGAGCGTGATCCCCGTCGCCGTGGGCCGCCCCGGCGCGCCGGCCGCGCTGCACCCGGCGCCCGATCGGGTCTACGACCGCCTCGAGGCGCTCGGCTCGTCGCTGTTCCGGGCCGGCGCCAGCGCCGCGCTGTAGCCGTCAGGCCGCCTGGCGCGGACCTCGAAACAGGGCAGCGCCTCGCGCAGCCAGCGGATCGCCCGCCGGCGCCGCTTGTACCACCGGTCGCGCAGCAGCGGCGTCCGCGCGAGCTCCGCCACCGCCACCTCGTCGGCGCACAGCAGCAGGGCCTCGCGGTGGTGCGCCGGCGCCCCGGCGAGCGCGCTCTGGACCCGGCCGAGCGCGAGGCGCGCCTCCACGCGGTCGGCCCACGGGGTGCGCTCGGCCACCTCGCCGTCGAGCGGCACCGGCCGCACGCGCCGCAGCCAGTCGATCGCGAGGCGCCGCACGACGTGGACGGCGAACCGGTCCGGGCGGTCGGCGCCGCCGGTGAGCAGCAACCGGAGCACCGCCTCCTGCACGAGCTCCTCGCGCACCGGTGGGGGCACGTTCCAGAAGCCGCGCACGGCGCGGCTCGCCGCCCCGTGTGCCACCAGCGCCTGTCGGCCGAGGTCGGACATCCCCCGGTTCTACGGCAGCCGGCGTTCGGCGCGCGATACCCGGGACCGGGCGCCAGTTCACGACTTGTGAACCGTCGAGTCACTACGAGCGCGTGCGCGCCGAAATGGCTTCCCGATTCCTGGTCACGCAGGAGCAACCTCGTGAACGGAGCAGGAATCGGGGAAGCCCCATCGGCTTTGCTCGCGCAATTCCGAAGGACAGAACGGAGGTCCCACGTCTTCGGAGCGGAGACCGCCCCCGCGCCTCCACGAACCAGGAGCCGGTACGCTAGAAAGCCAAGAATAACTGGCACTCTCGGTGCTCTGACCCACGGCGTCCCAACCAAGGAGGACACCGTGAGTCCGTTCTCGCTCCTGCTCGCCGCCCTCACCCCCGACGCCCACGCCGTCTGGTACGCCGGCAACCCCGTCCTGAACTTCCGGGTCGACCGCCCGTCGGCCGACTACGTCGAGGGCACCGCCACCCTCACCAAGGTCCGCGTGAACCACTGCGCCGGCGGCTCGACCGACTACACCGTCGGCAGCATCGACCCCGTCGCGACGAACCAGCTGTCCATCGCCGCCGGCAACGAGTGCTCCCTCACCTTCTTCTGGGGGTCGAACGTCGACATCGACGGCGACGGCAGCCTCGGCACGTTCACCGTCCGCTACGCCCAGTCGTCCACCACCGTCACGCTCGCCAGCACCATCGATCCGGTGGCGCTGTCGCCCTACTCGGTGATCTCGGGCTCCATGTCGGGCGGCTCGCCCTGGCTGCTCGTCGACATCGAGTGAGCGACGCTGTCGGTGTACAGGCTGACCGGGAACAGCTGGAGCCCCAGCTGATAGACCCGGTTGGCCGGCGCCGACCCCGCCTCGCTCGCGATGGCGACGATCTCCTGCTCCACCATCCGCAGCCGGGCGCGGATGCGATCGAACTGCTCCTCGCTCACGGCGAAGACGGTGGTGGAGACCTGACGCTCGCTCGCGTCGGCGCGCTCGAGGCAGCCGGCGGCGAGCGCCATGCCGTTGCGGTGGAACTGCGCCACGTCCTGCGCCCACTCCCCCTGGACGTCCGAGGGCGTCCAGCACTCGATCTCGGGCGCCCGCGCGTCGTCGCCCGACAGCTCCACGAGCCCCGTCGACACGGCCGTGGTCCACGCCTGCTCGGCCTCCTCGGGCCGGATGGGCGGATCGAGCGCCGCGGCGATCCACTCCGCGCGCGGCTCGAAGGCCTCGCAGCGGACGAGCTCCAGCATCGGCACGAAGTACCAGGCGTTGCCGGACTGGGCGAGCCCCTCCGTGTACCCCGCCTCCGCGCGGTGGCGCTGGATCGCGCGCACGGCAGCCAGCGCCTGGGTGCGGCTCCGCGGGCTCTTGCTCGTCAGGTCGACCAGCGCGGCGAAGTACTCGGTCTGCTCGGCGTCGAGGCCGAGGAGCGCGGCGACCCGGTCGACCAGCGACGGGTCGAGGTCGCGCTCCCCCGACAGGATGTAGGAGACGGTGGCCTTGCCGAGGCCCAGCGCGCGGGCCAGGTCCTGCTGCTGCAGGCCGAGCAGCCGGAGCGCCTGCGCGAGGAACCGCCGGTAGTCGGTGGTCTCGTAGATGACGTGCACGGCGCATCCAACCTCAACTTGGCCGCCGCCGCAACGCCCCGAGCCGGTGGGCGTAGACGAAGGACTCCGAAACGCCGAGCGAATCCGCGGCATCGGCGACGCGCCCTCGGCCCGGATCAGCGCCCGCTCGATGAGCCAGCCCCGATAGGCGCGCACCTGCGCGCGCAGCGCCGCCGACGGCGCCGGCGGCGGCCCCGACAGCGTCAGGTGCGCGGGGGCCAGCGCCGTGGCGCCCGCGGCCCACCCGCGCTCCATCCCCCGACGCAACACGTTCTCGAGCCTCGCGCACGTTCCCCGGCCAGTCGTGGGCGAGGAGCGCCGCCAGCGCGGCGTCGGACAGCGGCAACATCCGCCGCGCGCGGTCGCCGCGTAGCCGGCGCACACGGCCGCCGCGAGGAGCGGGAGATCCTCGAGGCGCTCCGCGAGCGACGGCATGCGGAGGACGAAGCCCCCGAGGCGGTGGAACAGGTCGCTGCGCAGCCGGTCGGGCGCGACGTTGGTGGCGGCGATCACGCGCAGGTCCGACGTGCGCGTGCGCGTGCTCCCGAGGGGCGCCCAGGCGCCGGTCTGGACGAGCACCAGCAGCTTGCTCTGCACCGGGCCGGGCAGCTCGCCGACCTCGTCGAGGAACAGGGTCCCGCCGGCGGCGCGGGGGACGAACCCCTCGATCGCCTGCACCGCGCCGGTGAACGCGCCGCGCTCGGCGCCGAACAGGTGGGCCTCGAACAGCGAGTCCGGGAAGGTCGGGCAGCCCACGGCGACGAACGGGCGCCGGCCTCGGGCGCTCGACTGGTGGATGACGGCGGCGAGCTGCGTCTTGCCGGTGCCCGTGGGGCCGAGGATCAGCACCGGCAGGTCGCACTGGGCAGCGGCGGCGGCCTCGCCGAGCACCTCGGCCAGCGGCGCCGAGCGGCCGACGACCTCCTCGCAGTCCAGTCGGTCGCGCCAGCGGGCGCAGGGGTCGAGCATGGGCCCTCCTCCATGGCCCATGTGCCCGGACCGACGACCGTCACCCCGGCGGCTCACATCGCGGTCAGCGCCTCGGCGCAGGGCGCGGGGCCGGTGCCCGGCACGGTGAACTCGAGGCTGTGGCCGCCGCCGTAGTCGAGGACCCACACCCCGTCGGCGAGCGGGGCGCCGCTGCAGGTGGCCGCGATCGGCACGCAGACGGCCGGGCAGCCGCCGCGGGTGGGCTCGAGCCAGCTCGCCGTGGCGTCGATCACCACCTCGGTGTTCACGACCCGGACGGTGCAGCTCGCGTCGATGTCGTGGGCGCAGCCCGACGCGCACGGGTCGAGGATCACGCGGGCATCGACCGGCGCGTCGCTGGCGAAGGCGCTCTGCGACGCCGGGAGCGTCGTCGTGGCCCCGTCGGGGACGCCATCGCCGTACAGGCATGCGCTCCCGGCATTCCTCAGCTCCAGCAGCTGGTCCTCGGGGGTGCCCGAGTCCACGGTGTCCGCCGGACCGCAGCCCGCCGCCCCCAAGCCGACCACCACCGCCAACGCCCGCAGCTCCACGCTCCCTCCCCGGGACGTGTAATCCCTCCCGCGCCGGTGGACCCCCAACCGAGTGACGTCCGCACCGCCGACGACTCGCACCCCGGGCCATCTCGATTTCTGTAGGTCCGTCGATTGTCTTCGTAGGTCGATCAATCCCGCTGCGTCACGTCTCGCGGGGTGTTGCCACGTGGCACTGTCGTATACGGTAGGCTAACTTGTGCTCCCGTTCGTACTGTGCACCAGGACCGCAACCATGACTGAGGAAGGCGAGATGAGCGACCAGAACACCAGCACCGAGGGCGCCAACCAGCGCGGATCGCGGATCGATCCGTTCCGACACCTGGTCGGCGTGCTGACCGACTCCGAGGTGGCGGCGAAGGCGGGCGTCAGCTCGTCGGCCGTCCACCAGTACCGGAACCGGCTCGGCATCGCGCCGGCGCTGCCCCCGGGCACCACCCGGCGGGCGATGGATCGCCGCAAGGCGCGCGAGGCGTCCGGCGGGGGGCGCCGCGGGCGGGCGCTGCTCACCGGCAAGGAGGCCGACGACGCCATCGCGCTGCACGTCGACCAGCTCGGCCGGGCCGCCGACCGCACCGTGGCCGCACAGATCGGCGTCACCAGGGACTCCGTCCAGGCGTTCCGCGAGAAGCTCGGCATCGCCGCCTTCCCCGAGCCTGCGGCCGCCGAGCCGGCGCCCGCTCGCAGCAAGCGCCCGAAGTCCCGCAAGGGCCGCTCCAAGCTCGATCCGTACCGCGATCTCGTCGGCGTGCTGTCCGACAGCGAGGTCGCCAAGCGCGCCGGCGTCACCCGGTCCGCCGTCCAGATGTACCGCCGGACGCACGGAATCCCGGCCGCCAGTCCCCCCGGTGGCAACCGGGTCGTGGGAGAGCTCACGCCCGGTCCCGCCGCCCCCCGGCCGATCGCCGCGGGTGCGAGCGCCGCCCGCGGCGGCCGGAACTATGCCTGGATGGTCCGCTTCAGCACGCCCACCGGTGAGCAGAGCCGGGTGGCCGTGGCGCCCGACGCGGCGTCGGCCTGCTCCGCGGCGGGCACCGTCGGTGAGGTGATCGGCGTGGAGCGGCTGGCCGAGGCCCTCGGCTAGAGACGCGACCAGGCCTCCGCGCCAGCGGATGCCCGGGCGCGTCTCGCAGGAGTCGGAGGACGCGCGCCAGCGCGTTCTCCGACGTGTTGAGCGAGCAAGCAAGCCGAATGCCTGCCGACCGGGGGTGCGGCGAAGCCGGACCCGCGATCGAGGCGGTGCATTCGGCGAAGCTTGCTGCGAGGTGACCCACGTCCACGGACGGTTGGTCGAGTCTCTCGCGCCGCGCCGTCAGCGCTTCCGCCCGATCGCGGCCAGGTCCTCCTGGCCGTGCCCCTCGGCGATGAGCTCGTCGAGCCGCGCCGCGACCGCCGGCAGCCCCACGAGGCGCTCGCTGCCGGCGGCCTCCAGCATGAGCCGCACGTCCTGCGGGCCATGACCAGCTCGAACGACGCCGGCTCCCACTCCTCGCGGGCGATGCGCCCGCCGCGGCCGCGCAGGCCGGGCGCCGGGTCGAACACGTCGAACAGGGCGAGCGCCTGCTCGGGCGGCACGCCGAGGGACCGCGCCATCGCGAGCACGTCGCCGGCGGCGGCGACGAGCTGGATGAGCACGGCGTTGCCGAACAGCTTCATCGCCGCGGCCAGGTCGACCCGCTCGCCGAGGCGCATCAGGCGCCCGGTCATCGCCTCCAGCGCGGGCACCAGCGGGTCCACCGCCTCGGGGGCGCCGCAGACGAGCATCATCCCCGTCGCCGCCCGCGCGTTGGCCGGGGCCATGAACACGGGCGCGTGGACGTAGGCGACGCCGCGGGCCCGCAGCCGCGCCACGCGCGCCACCACACCGGCCGGCGAGACCGTGGTGTGGTCGACGACCGGCACGCCGCGCAGCGCGTCGCCCGCCTGCTCGAGGACGGCGTCCACCGCGGCGTCGTCCGACAGCACCACGTGGACCCGATCCACCCCGGCCACCGCCGAAGCCGGATCGCCGGCGACCTCAGCGCCGAAAGCCCGCAGCGCCTCTGCCTTGTCGCGGGTGCGGTTGTAGACGCGGACGGCGATCCCCCGGCCGCGCGCCGCCTCCACGAACCCGCTCCCCAACAGCCCAGCCCCCAGCACCGCGACAGTCTCCACCCGAACCTCCCGCGGCGGGGGTATCATCGCGGTCCCGAGCCGCGTCCCGACGCGGCGATCGACAGGGAGGACCTTTGTCCCTCGTCTGGTTGTGCGCCACTGCCTGGTCTTTCGCGCCCCGAGACGTCCCCGCCGACAGCGAGGTCCCCCTCGGCCTCGAGCCGCAGCGCGTGCTGGTCACCCACCCGGGCGAGCAGGGCCGCCTGCTCGCGGGCGAGCCGTTCCAGCGCTTCCTCGCCACCGACGGCGCCGGGTGGGACGCCCGGTTCGACGAGCTGCACGGCACCGCCCGCTACCTGTGGGGCCGCGGCATCCCGCTGTCGGGCGACGGCACGGCCATGGCCGACCAGATCGTCGCCCTCGTGGAGCGCCACGCCGCGCTGTTCGGCGTCGAGCCGGGCTCGCTGCGGCTGCGCTCCGCCCACCACGTCGACCGCACCGACACCTGGTACGTCGACCTCGACGCGCTGCGCGACGGGCTGCCCACCTTCCGCGGGGGCCTGTCGGCGCGGGTCGTGCGCGGCAACCTGGTGCTGATCACCGCGGCCACCGCCGCGCGGGCGCCGGTGACGGGCCGCTTCGTGCTGTCGGAGGGCTCGGCCGTCCAGCGCGCCATCGCCGGCGGCCCGGCGCCGTCTGCCGTCCACACCGACGTCGCGGCCGATCAGCTGCTGCTCGAGCGCCCCGACCCGGTCCGCGGCGACGTGCTGCGCAAGGTGTGGCGCGTGCGCTCCGCGACCTCCGATCCGCTCGGCCGTTGGGTCTCGTTCGTCGACGGCGAGACGGGCGAGCTGCTGTCGGTGCACGACGAGGTCCGCTACCTCAATGGGACCATCGAGGGCGAGCACCACGAGCGCACCGTGAACGGCAGCCCGCTCGTCACGAGCCCGATGCCGCTCGTGCAGGTCACGGGCAGCGGCGGGAGCGCCACCACCGACGAGAACGGCGACTACAGCCTCAACGGCGGCGGGCCGTACGCGACCGACCTCGATGGTGCCTACGTCGACGTCCGCAACGCCAGCGGGCGCGAGGGCTCGCTGTCGGGCAGCAGCGCGAACCTGACGTGGGACAGCGGCGACGCCACGCAGGCCGAGATCGACTCCTACGTGTTCGTCAACCAGGTGCGGCTGTGGGGCGAGCAGACGGCGCCCGAGGTCGCCTGGGTGCAGGGCCCCGTCACGTCCAACGTCAACCTGAACCAGGTGTGCAACGCCTACTTCGACGGCGCGGCCATCAACTTCTTCGTCAGCGGCAGCGGGTGCAACAACACCGGCCAGATCGCCGACGTGAACTACCACGAGTGGGGCCACGGCTTCCACTACTACAGCATCGAGGCCGGCTTCTTCGACGGCTCGCTGTCCGAGGGCGCGGGCGACATCACCGCCTTCCTGCAGACCGACGACCACCTCATCGGGCCGTACTTCCTGACCAACGGCGGCGCCGTCCGCGACGTGGGCCCCGACCGGCGCTATCCGCAGGACTACGTCAACAACACCTACTACGTCCACGAGAACGGCCTCATCTTCGGCGGCGCGTTCTGGGACCTGCTCGGGCTGCTGCAGGACGACCTGGGCCGCGACGCGGGCACGGTCGCGACCAGCCAGATCTTCGCCGGCACGCTCAAGGGCGGCACCGACATCCCCGGCAGCTTCTACGAGGCGCTGGTCTCCGACGACGACGACGGCGACCTCGAGAACGGCACCCCCCACGTCTGCCAGATCTTCGACGCCTTCGGGCGCCACGGCCTCGGCACCAACATCGGCGTCGACGCCGTGATCGCCAGCCACGAGCCCCTCGACCACGCCGACCCCGACGAGGACGCCAACGTGGAGGTGTCGCTCGTGTCGATCGCCTCGGGCTGCGACACGGTGGGCGCGCGTTCGGCCGTGGTGCACTACCGCGTCGACGGCGGCAGCTGGGACGAGGAGGACCTGAACACCCCCGGCCAGCGGGTCGAGGGCGCCATCCCCGGGCAGCCGGCCTACAGCACCGTCCAGTACTACATCACCGGCGTGGCCGACGACGGCAGCGACTTCTCGGTGCCGCCCGAGGGCAAGGTCAACCCGTTCAGCTACTACGTGGGCGGGACCCTCGAGATCCGCTGCGACGACTTCGAGGACGACGACGGCGGCTACGAGAGCGAGCTCGTCTCCGGGCCGGGCGGCGACGACTGGCAGTGGGGTCTGCCCGCCGGCCAGGGCGGCGATCCCGCCGGCGCCTTCTCGGGGACGCACCTGTGGGGCACCGACATCGGGCTGTCGGGCAACGACGGGCTGTACCAGGGCAACCGGGTCACCCGCCTCGAGTCCCCGCGCATCGACACCGAGCACTACACCGGCGTGTTCCTGCAGTACCGGCGCTGGCTGCGGGTGCAGGACGGCGACTTCGACACGGCCGCCATCACGGTCGACGACGACGACGTCTGGTTCAACTGGAAGGGCCCCGAGCGCAACGACGACGACACGCTCGACTCGGGCTGGGTCAACCACACCGTGCCGCTCGAGGGCAAGGCCGACCAGACGCGGTTCCGCCTGGGCTTCGAGCTGCGCACCAACGGCTCGGGCAACTACGGTGGCTGGAACATCGACGACGTCTGCATCCTGGCGCCCGACACCCCCGACAACCGGCTGGGCATCACCGACCTCGAGGCCGAGCCCACGAGCGACGTGACCGTGGCGCTGACCTGGACCAACCCGAAGCACGCGCCGGTCGAGCGGGTGCGGGTCGTGCGCAAGCTCGGCGGGTTCCCCGAGTCCGCGGACGACGGCGAGGTCGTCGAGGAGATCGACGACGTGGACGTGGGGGACCCCGAGCAGGTCATCGACGTGAACGGCCACCCGGGCAGCACCTTCTACGCCGTGTACGGCTACGACGGCCACGACTGGCTGTCGTGGACGGTCGAGGGCTGGAACGCGGTGGAGGTCGACCTCGTGGGCGGCATCGTGGCCCCGGGCGACCAGTGGGACACGGGCGGCGAGGACAACAGCGGGCTGATCCGCAACTGCGGCTGCGCCTGCGACGGGACGGGCGGCCGCTCGGTCGGGGGGGCCCTCGATCTCGCGATCGCCGGGCTGATCTTCCTGCGCCGGCGGCGCACGGTTTCAGCGAAGGTACCTCGAAAGCACGGACGATAGCCGGATCTTTTGGGTACGCGGGGGTCACGACCGGGTCGGTGGCTGGGGGGGGGCGTGCTACGCTGAAGACGTCTCTGGAGCACGCATGACCGTCCAGATCGTGCTGGTGGTGGGGTTCCTGGTGGTGCTGGCCGCGCTCGGCACGGTCTCGCTCTGGATCCTCAAGAACATCGTTTCCCTCGCCCTCTCCCACCGTGATCGGGCGCCCGAGCCCGGCGTGGTGGAGGCCCCCGACTCGACCCTGTCGCCCGTGCAGGGCTGGAACGCCTACCCGCAGCCCGAGCCGTGGGCGCCGGCGCGCCACGCCGAGGCCGACGAGTGGGGCGAGGAGGTCGAGGGCTTCGACGACGAGAACGCGCCGTCGCTGCTGCCCTTCTCCACGCCGCTGCCGCCGCTGCCCAAGTACGGGTCGCGCGACCGCTCCGAGGACGAGGACGACGTGCCGACCACGCTGTACCGCACCGACCACGACGACGGCGAGCTCGCGTTGATCGCCGACCTCGACGACTAGGCTCGCGCCGGGTAGCCGTGGGGGGTGGAGCGCACGCTGCCCCCCTCCGGACGCTGTCCTTCCTGCTCACCCCTGCGCGGCGCCATCGGTGTCCCGGGCGACAAGTCCGTGGGCCACCGGGCGCTGCTGTTCGGCGCGCTGGCCGACGGGCCGAGCCGGGTCACGGGGCTGCCCGACGGCGAGGACGTCGCGGCGACGGCCGCGGCCTGCCGCGCGCTGGGCGCCCGCATCGAGCCCGAGGGCGACGGCGTCCGGGTCACGCCGCCGGCGCGGTGGGTCGAGCCGGCCGACGTGGTGGACTGCGGCAACGCCGGCACCACGATCCGGCTGCTGCTGGGCGCCCTGTGCGCCGTCGACGGGCACACCGTGCTCACGGGCGACCACAGCCTGCGCGGGCGGCCGATGCTGCGGGTGGTGGCGCCGCTCCGGGCCATGGGTGCGCGCATCGACGGGCGCGAGGGCGGGCGGTTCGCGCCGCTGGCGGTGCGCGGCGGGCCGCTGCGGGCCGTCGACCACGACCTGCCCGTGGCGAGCGCGCAGGTGAAGTCGGCGCTGCTGCTGGCAGGGCTGCGGTGCGGCGTGCGGGTGCGGGAGCCGCGCCGGTCGCGCGACCACACCGAGCGCATGCTGCGCGCCATGGGCGCCGACCTGCGCGACGAGCCCGACGGGTGGCTGGCGCTGCGGCCCTCGGCGCTGTCGGCGCGCGACGTGGCCGTGCCGGGCGACCTGTCGGCGGCGGCGTTCCTGCTGGTGGCGGGGGCCGTGGTGCCGGGCTCCGAGATCCGGGTCACGGGCGTCGGCGTGAACCCCACGCGCACCGGCGTCATCGACGTGCTGCGGGCGATGGGGGCCGACTTGACGGTCGAGCCGCGGCCGGGCGACGGGGAGCCCGTGGCCGACGTGGTGGTGCGCCACGGGCCGCTGCGCGGTGGTCGAGGTGGCGGGCGAGCTCGCTGCGCAGCCTCGACGCAGAGCTGCCGGTCCTGGCGGTCGCCGCCGCGCTCGCGGAGGGCACCACCACCATCCGCGATGCCGCCGAGCTGCGCGTCAAGGAGTCCGACCGCATCGCGCGCGTCGCGGCGGGGCTCGCGGCGGCCGGGGTGGCCGTCGAGGAGCGGCCCGACGGCCTCGTGGTCCGGGGCGGCGCGGTGCGCGGCGGCGGCAGCGTCGACGCCACGGGCGACCACCGCATCGCGATGGCGTTCGCCGTGCTGGGGCTCGCTTCGCGCGAGGGGATCGCGCTGAGCGGCGCCGAGAGCGTGTCGTCGAGCTGGCCCGGGTTCTTCGCGGCCCTCGACGCCCTGGGCGCTCGGCGACGATAGAGGGTCTCCCTGGAGGGAGCGTGGGACTGGACTACCGGGTGGCGTGCTGCCCGGACGGGCTGATGACCGATCGCCGCCACAACGTGAAGGTGCTGGACTGCAGCATCCGCGACGGGGGCTGCTGCAACGCCTGGCAGTTCTCGCCGGACCTGGTGCAGGCCACCTATCGCGCGCTGTCGGCCTCGGGCGTCGACGACATGGAGATCGGCTACCGGAGCACCCCCGGCAGCTTCGACACCGCCGTGGTCGGCCCGTGGCGCTTCTGCGACGACGCCTTCCTCGCGGAGATGGTCGACGACACCGGGATCAAGCTGTCGGTCATGCTCGACTGGGGCAAGGCCACGGCCGACGACCTCGGGCCCCGCAGCGGCTCACCCGTCACGCTGGTCCGCCTCGCCTGCTACGCGAAGGACATCGACGGCGCCATCGACCTGCTCCACCGGGTGCAGGACAAGGGCTACGAGGTCATGTGCAACGTCATGGCGGTGAGCACCTGCACACCGTCGGAGGTCGACGGCTTCCTCGGCAAGCTCCACGACTCCACCATCCCCAACGTCGCGCTGGTGGACTCGTTCGGTGCCTTCTACCCGCACCACGTGCGGTACCTCATCCGCAAGTACAAGAACTGGCTGCGTCCGGAGCAGAAGCTCGGCGTCCACCTGCACAACAACCAGGAGACGGCGTTCGCCAACACCATCGTCGCGGTGGAGGAGGGCGCCGACATCGTCGACGCGACCATCCTCGGGATCGGGCGCGGCGCGGGGAACTGCCCACTCGAGCTGCTGCTGATGTACCTCGACACCTCGAAGTACGACGTGGAGCCCATCCTGGCGCTGAGCGACGCCTACACGGCGCTGCGGAGCGAGCTGCGGTGGGGCTACCACGTGCCCTACGCGATCAGCGGCTGGCTCAACACGCACCCGCGGGTGGCGATCAAGCAGATGACCTCGGGAGACGACACGTCGATCCTCGAGTACTACGAGGGCCTGGCCGAGCACCGGCCGCAGCACCGCTTCCACCGGCCGGTGCCGGGCAGCGGGGGCTGACGCCCGGTGTGGGACCAGGCGGCCGTGGCGCGGGCCGAGGAGCGGCGGTGCGCGCGGGGCACCGCCGAGGTCTCCGCCCGGGCCGAGCCGCTGGCCGGCGGGTGGCTGTGCTGGGACAGCCCGTCGTCGCCGACCAACGCGGCGGTGGGCGTGGGGCTGGAGGGGCCGCCCGAGCCCGGCGACGTCGACCGGATCGTGGCGTTCTACGAGCAGCTCGAGGCGCCGGCGCGGATCGAACTGCCGCCCACCGTCGACCGGGCCTGGCTGCGGGCGCTGGGCGCCGCCGGCTTCGCGCTCGATCGCTGCGAGAACGTGTTCGCGCGCGAGCTGCAGACGCTGCCGGCGCGGCCGGCTCCCGAGGGGGTCGAGCTACGCCCGGTGCGGGTGGACGACGACGCCGACGTGCGGCGGTTCGCGGCGGTCGTCGGCAGCGGCTTCTGCGGTCCGGAGGGGCCGAGCGAGGACCAGCTCCGGTTCGACGAGCGCGTGGCGCGCCACCCGCGGACGGTGGCGCTCGTGGCGCTGGCCGACGGCGAGGTCGTCGCGGCGGGCGCGGCGGAGGCGGCGGCGCCGGTGGGCGGCCTGTTCTCGCTCTCGGTGCTGCCGGCCTGGCGGCGGAAGGGGCTGCAGCAGGCACTGATCGCCGCGCGCCTCGAGGCGCTGCGCGAGCGCGGCTGCGAGCTGGCGACCATCTCCTGCGAGCCCGGCGTGGCCACGGAGCGCAACGCGCAGCGGCTGGGCTTCGCCCTCGCCTACGTGCGCCTGTCGCTCGTCCGCGGGCGCTGACCGTGCGGGTCTCGCTGCTCGACGGCTGGGTGGACCTCGAGCGCCGGCGCGTGGTGCGCGGCGAGGTCACCG
>JAWKRQ010000076.1:0-38944 GCA_041389545.1 Myxococcota bacterium
CCACGTCGACCTGCGACAGCACGTCGCCCGGCTCGAAGCGCAGCGGGCCGCCCGCCGGGGTGCGGTTGTACAGCACGTAGGACGGGTCGCCCGGGTTGCCGATGTAGGCGTCCTGCAGGCCGTCGCCGTCGAGATCGCCCGCCAGGGCCGTGCGCCCGCGGGTGAAGTGGCCGAGCCAGGTGCCCTGGTAGCCGGCCTCGACGGCGATGTCGGCCACGTCGACGCCGAAGTCGACGGGCGGCGGGGCGGTGTCGGTCGGAGGCCCCGGGATCACGATGGGGTCGCGCGGGCCGCAGGCGGCGAGCAGCAGCAGGGCGGCCTGGGGGAGCATGGGGCACCGTACACTGGCGGGGGGTCGATCGCCACGCATCCCGGTTAGTCCAGCCGAGAGGTGGCAGAACGGTGCAGCCCTTCCAGAACACGTCCCACGATCCCGCCCTCGCCACGCGCATCCGCGCCTTCCGCGACCAGTTCGAGCGGACCCTCGCGAACATCGGCCAGGTCATCAAAGGAAAGGACGACGTCGTCCGCCGCGTGCTCGTCGCGCTGACCGCCCGCGGCCACGTGCTGCTGCTCGACGTCCCCGGCACGGGCAAGACGATGCTGGCGCGCTCGATCGCGGCGTCCATCCACTGCACGTTCCGGCGGATCCAGTTCACGCCCGATCTGCTGCCGATGGACATCACGGGCAGCAACGTCTTCAACCTGCGCACCAAGGCCTTCGAGTTCCAGCGCGGGCCCGTCTTCGCCAACATCCTGCTGGCCGACGAGCTCAACCGGGCCACGCCGAAGACGCAGTCGGCGCTGCTCGAGGTCATGGCCGAGCGGCAGGTCACCGTCGAGGGCCACACCTACGCGCTCGAGCCGCCGTTCCAGGTGCTCGCCACGATGAACCCGCTCGACCACGACGGCACCTACGTGCTGCCGGCCGCGCAGCTCGACCGGTTCGCCGTGCAGCTCACCATGGGGTTCCCGCCGGCCGACGCCGAGATGGAGATGCTCGACGTCCACCTCGGCGTGCGCTCCGCCGTCGAGGAGCTGCAGCCCGTCATCGACCGCGACACCTTCGTCGCCTGGCAGGAGACGGTGCCCTCGTCTACGTCGCCGAGCCGGTCGAAGCGCTACGTCGTCGACCTGGTCAACGCCATCCGCGGCGACGCCCGCGCGCTGGCCCCACCCTCGCCGCGCGCCACGCTGATGCTGGTGCGCACGGCGCAGGCCCGCGCCCTGACCCACGCCCGCGACCACCTCGCGCCCGAGGACGTGCAGGACGTGGCCGCCGACGTGCTGTCGCACCGCATGGTCATCTCGGGCGACGTGACGGCGCGGTCCTTCGTCGACGAGATGCTGCGCAAGGTGCGCCTGCCGTGAGCCCGCAGGTGGCGCCGGCGAAGCCGCCCGGGACCCGCGCCGCCAAGCCCCCGCCGCGCCACGGCCGCCCCACCTCGATGCTGTGGACGGTGCCGGGCTGCCTGGCCCAGACGGTCGGCGTCTTCGTGCTGCCGTTCAAGGTGGCGCTGCCGGCGGGGCTCGTCTTCGAGCTGTCGGAGGTCGTGCAGACGCTGCCGGCGCTGCTCGCGCTCACCGCGATCCTGCTCGCGCCCGTAACCGTGGTCCAGATCCTGGGCATCTTCCTCAAGTCCAGGAAGGAGCTCGCGTTCCTGGCGGCGCGAGCGCGAGCTGTCCGTCTCCCGCTTCGTCGAGGTGCTCTACCGCCACGCGAGCGTGGTCAGCGGGCGCGGGTGGTCCTGCTGCTGGGCGGGCTGCTCACCACGCTGATCGCGCTCGGCCTGAAGTGGGCGAGCCTCGGGATCCTGGCGGTGCTGTCGCTGCTGCTGTTCTACCTCGTCGTCGGGTGGACGCTGTTCGTGTCGACCTTCCTGGCCCGCACCTTCGAGTCGGGCATGGGCCGCGCCGACGCCGGCATCACCCGCCGCATGCTGCCCGCCGTGGCCCACGCGGGCGACAGCGTCGAGGAGGTGGTGAGCCTGCGGCGGGTGCCCGTGCCGTGGGGCTACGTGCTCGTGGTGGAGGACCCGAACCCGCCGCGCCTGCGCACCGAGACGCGCTACGCCGTCGGGGCGACGGCCCGCAGCGGCGAGATCGAGGCGCGCGGCTTCCTGCGCGCGACCCCGCGCGGCTTCTACCACCTCGGCCCCGCGCGGATCGCGTACCAGGACCTGCTCGGCATCACGCGGGTCAGCGTCGCGAGCGTGGCGACGGCCGAGCTCAAGGTGCTGCCGAAGCTGATGCCCGTCGTCATCGTCGATCCGCCGCGCAGCCCGCTCGAGTCCCCCGACGTGGTCACCCGCCCCCACCGCTACCCGACCGAGGACCACTTCCGGTTCCGCGAGTACCTGCCCGGCGACGACGTGCGGCGCATCCACTGGCGGCTGTCGATGCGCGCCGGGCAGCTGCACGTGCGGCTGCCCGAGACGAAGGAGACCAGCACCGAGCGCATCGTGCTGCTGCTCGACAGCTACCTGCCGCCCGGAAAGCTGCTCGACGCCTCGCACGGCGGCGAGGAGATCCTCGACGCGCTCGTGCTGGCCTGGCTCGGCATCGCCCGGGAGCTCGTCGACCGCGGCAACCGCGTGACCCTGCTGGCGGCGGTCACCAAGGCCGACGGCACCGACGTCGTCACCGAGTCCATCGACGCCCGCGGCGGCGCGGTGGCCCGCTGGCAGGACCTCGGCGCGCGGGCCCGCTGGCAGCCGCGCTTCGACCTGCCGGCGATGCTGGCGTCGATCGGCGACGACATGCACGGGGTCGTGGTGACGGCCCGGTTCACGGCGCCGCCGCCGGGCAACCAGGGTGGCCAGACCACCACCTGGCTCATGATGGACCCCGCCGACGCCCTCGGGAAGCCCGACCGGCACTGGCTGTGGGACGTGGTGGGGCTGCCCGCGGGCGCCCCGGCGAGCGCGAAGTCGATGGCGCTGCTGCGGTGGGTGGTGCTGCTGCCGCACCCCGTCGGCTCCGACGAGAACCACTTCGCGCGGCGGGTCGGCACGGCCTGGCAGCTGCGGCGGCGGTGGCACGCGCGGCGGGTGCTGCGGATCCTCGCGCAGCAGCGCGCGGGGCGCACCGTGAAGGAGGTGCGGGCGCGCGGCGACGCCGTGTACCGCATCGAGCGCACCCCCACGGCGATCCGGCTGCTGGGGATCGCGTCGCGGAAGGCGTCGTGAGCGCGGCGCCGCGGGAGCGGCCGAGCCGGCTGCGGCGGTGGCTGTCCGACGCGCGGGCGCTGCTGTGGCCGATCCTGGCGTACTGGGGGATCCTCGGGCTGTCGGCGGGCCTGTTCTGCGCCATCGTCCTCACGTTCCAGGGGCCGTCGACCAACTCGCTGTGGATCCTCGGGAGCCTCGTCGGGACCACCGTCTTCGGGGTGACTTTCGGGCAGGTGTGCGCCGTGATGCGGATCCGCACCTGGGTGGTGCTGGCGGCCGGCGCGCTCGTGGAGGGCGTGCTCCTCGGCGGGCTGGTGATGGTCGGCAACGCCGGGCTCGTGATGCTGGGGATCCCGCTCGCGATGGCCTGGTTCTTGTTCCCCTTCTTCTCGGTGTCGGGGATCCTGTCGCTGCGGACGAGCCTGGCGCAGGTGCTCGCGCTGTTCACGCCGATGGTCTACGTCACGGCGTCGATCCTGTGGATCGCGCAGAACGTGACGGGCGGCGCGGCGCGGTGGTTCGCCGGGCAGAAGTGGGCCATGTGGGACCTGCTCACTGCGCCGATCCTGGTGCTCGGCGTCGGGCTGTCCATCGTGTTCCTGGCGTCGCGGGAGCGGCACCGGCTGCACCGCTGGATGACGGCGCCCGCGTCGCCCGAGGCCGCGTCGATGCGGCGGGTGAAGGGGAGCGCGCTCGGGGCGACGGCGTCGGGGTGCGGGACGATCGCCGTGGTCGGGCTGCTGGTGGCCGTGCTGAGCGTGGGGACGGGGCTGCTGTCGCCGTACCTGATGCGCTCGGCGCCGGCGGACGAGGGGCACGAGCACGCGGCGCAGCCGCGGCCGCAGCCGCCGGGGCCGGGGCCGTGGCCGAGGCCGAGGCCGTCGGCGGGGCACGGGCAGCCCACCCCCGGCGACGCCGACGGCGACGGCGTCTCCGACCGCGACGAGCGGAGGAACCAGACCGACCCCGACAACCCCGACACCGACGGCGACGGGCTCGACGACGGGCAGGAGCAGCAGCGGGGCACCGACCCGCGCGACGCCGACACCGACGGCGACAGGCTGCAGGACGGCGACGAGCCGGCGAACGGGACGTCCCCGCTGTCGCCCGACACCGACGGCGACGGGATCCCCGACCCGGACGATCCGGGGACGCCGGAGGCAGGGGGGCAGCAGCAGGGGGACGAGGGGCAGCAGCAGGGGGAGCAGGGGCAGCAGCAGGGGGACGCGCAGGGGGATGCGCAGGGCGACGCGCAGGCGGAGCCGCTGGATCCGCAGCCCATCCAGCGGGCGCTGGAGCGGGCGGGGCTGTCGATGCTGTTCCTGCTGCTGATCGTGTTCCTGACGCTGCTCGGGCTGGTGGTGTTCGGCCCGCCGCTGCGCCGCAGCGTGCTGCTGGGCTGGGTGCGCCGGCCGCCCGTGCACTTGCCGCCGAGCACGTCGGTGGCCAACGCGTGGCGGCTGTGCGGTGGCGCTCGGCGACCTCGGGGTGGAGCGGCGGCCCGGCGACACGGCGACGGCGATGGTGTTGCGGGCGTCGACGGTGCTGCCGGCAGGGCTGAACGTGCAGCCGCTGGTGGAATTGGCCGAGATCGCGGACCGGGCGCAGTTCGGGCTCGGGCTCGACCCGGTGGACGAGATGCAGGCGCGGCGGAGCGCGGAGATGGCGTACCAGGCGGTGTGGGAGGCGTTGGGGAGTGGGACAAGAGTGCGGGCGGTGTACCGGTGGACGCTCCTGAGGCGGGCCGCTCGCTCGCTGTCCATGCGGTTCACGACCCGACCACCCCCACCACCACGACCACGCCGGCGGCCACGCAGGCCACGACCACGACCACCCCACCACCACGACCACGCCAGAAACCAGCCACTGGCTGGGCACGCGGCCTGGCCGGGCACCAGGCCGTGGTGGTGAGGGTCGTGGTGGTGGTCGATTCGTGCCAGAAACGCAGGCAAGAAGCCTGTTCCGCGACGAGCTCCTGGCTAGAGACTCGACCAGCCATCCGTGGACGTGGGTCACCTCGCAGCAAGCTTCGCCGAATGCACCGCCTCGATCGCGGGTCCGGCTTCGCCGCACCCCGGTCGGGCAGGCAATTCCGGCTTGCTCGCTCAATACGTCGAGAACGCGCTGGCGCGCGTCCTCCGACTCCTGCGAGACGCGCCCAGGCATCCGCTGGCGCGGATGCCTGGTCGCGTCTCTAGCGATCCGGAGGCACCGGCAGCACCGCGACCACCAGCGCCAGCACGCCCACCAGCACCCAGCCGTAGCAGCACCCCACCACGGCGCCGCACGCCGTCAGCGCGAGCGAGCCCGCCGCGACCGCGATCGCCGCCCGCTGGCGCGCCGCCGGGCCGCGGCGCTGCGCCTGCGTCAGGTGGGCGAGCAGGCCCCAGCCCACCAGCGACCGCGCCGCCAGGCCGGCCGCGAGGGCGATGCCTCCGGGGTCCCCGTCCACCGACGCCGACACGCCCCACGCGAGCCCCAGCACCGTCTCGAGGACGTTGCACAGCGCCATGACCGCGATCGTGGCCCAGGCGAGGTCGGCGGCGGCGCTGCCGGGCGGGGCGGGCGCGTCGTCGTCGAGACAGCGGTCCACGTGGACGCTGGCGGCCACGAGCAGCGCGTAGCCGAGCGGCGGCAGGAGCAGCACGACCGGCGCGACCGCGGCGAGCAGCAGCAGCCAGACGGCGACGTGCCAGGCCGGCCGGGCGACGATGCGGCGGAGCACGAGCCCGAAGGCATCGGACAGGGTCGCCCCGCGCGCGACCCGCACGGGCACGACGAACAGCGGGACGGCGAACGGCGCGACCAGCTGCACCAGCAGCTCGGTGACCAGGCGGGCGCCCACGGCGCGCGGGGCGTCGGCGCCGAAGGACAGCGCGGCGAGCGGGCCGAGGCCGGCGTGCTGGTCGGCCTCGGCGTCGAGGGCGCGCGCCAGGCCGGTGTCGAGGAGGGGCCGCCAGAGCAGCACCGTGACGGCGAAGCCGAGCAGCACGGCCGCGAGCAGCGCGCCCGCGGAGAGGTCGGGGTGGGTCGCGCGCTCGATGCGCTCGCCGGCGTACACGGCGCCTGCCAGCAGCCCGCCGAGGGGCACGGACAGGAGCAGGGTGTGGCCGAGGAGCGCGGCGGGCAGGCCCACGGGGCGGCGGGCCAGCTGGCGCGACAGGGCGCGGAGGGGCGAGAGGGCGTCGTGGGTGGGCATGTCCCGAGTACGTGCGAGCCGGCGGCGTCCATGCGGACGTCCGTCGGACGTCGGCCATGCCCGGCACCGATCTGCCTCCGCACCAGGATGAGATCAGGTCGGGCCCGATCCGCCTCCGGATGGTGGATTCCGGTCGTCGTTCGCACCGAAGCGTCGAGGCGCGGGCCGATGCCCGGCACCGATCTGCCTCCGCAACAGGATGAGATCGGGTCGGGCCCGATCCGCTTCCGGGGGGAGACCGGGGCGGCACCGATCCCGATCCGCTGCCGCAGCGCGATCAGTTCACCGGCACCACGCCAGCGAGGTTGTCGATGCACTCGTACGACAGGTCGAACGCGGCCTGGTCGTAGTCCGGGTCGAGCGCCACCGGCGCGCTGCCGGCGCCGATCTCCCACACCCGCCCATCGACGGTGATCGTGCCGTACAGCCAGTTGGCGTCGTCGAGGTAGGCGCCGGTGAACGCGTACAGGTCGGAGTCGTCGAGGTGCATCGGGAAGCCCATGGCCCCGTTGTTCAACGTCACGTCGGCGTCGAACAGCCGCACGTGCTCGAACTCGCCCACCGGGATCACGATGAAGTAGTCACCAGGCGCGTCCGCGGCCTCCCCGGTCACCGGGTGGTAGGTCCCGCCGATCACGCCGCCGTGCAGGGTCAGGCTCGGCGCGACGGTGCCGTCGGGCTGCAGCTCGTAGGGGGTGAGCTCGCTCACGTCGGCGCGGTCGATGACGACGAGCGCGGACTGGCGGTCCTGCGGGCGCAGCGGGTCGGCATCCAGGGCGAGCTTGCCGGTGACGGTCTTCGTCCCCGTGACGGCGACGGTCCCGTCGAGGAAGTAGTCGGTGCCGACGCAGTCGCTGTAGATGGGGAACAGGTCGCCGCCGAGGCGGCAGGCGTCGGCCTCGAGGACCACGGTCTGCGGCGTGCCGAGCAGCAGGTCGATGGCGGTGCCGAGGTTGAGCAGGTCGGCGATGGCCGCGTCGAAGTTGCCGAAGCCGCAGGTCTCGTCGAGGTCGACGGTCTTGATGACCAGGCCGAGGTCCTTGACCACGAGCCGGGCGACGTTCTCGACCAGCGCGGGCTCGGGGTCGCAGGCGTAGGTGACGGGGCGCGCCAGGGCGTCGTCGCAGGCGTAGCTGTCGAAGAAGCGGTCGGGGTCGTAGTCGGGATCGAGGCCGTCGCGCTCGCCGGCGCGGTCGATGGCCTCGGTGTGGTGCCACACGGTGACCTCGCCGCGCACGGCGTTGACCTCGTCGCCGACGACCCCGTTCGTCGCGTCGAGGCGCAGGTCGGCGATGTCGACGTCGAACTGGCGCTTGCCCGAGGTGACCTCGGCGCGGGCAGGGCCGAGGGTGATGTCGGTGAAGGTCGCGTTGGGGGTGCTCACGGAGCAGGCGCCGACCTCGGCGTCGGCGGCCAGCAGGGGCGAGAAGCCGCCGCGGAGCTCGCCGTCGTAGAGGCGGAGCGCGTTGTCGCTGCTGGACTTGCTCACGGAGAAGTCGCGGAACGCGGCGCGGTCGACGACGAAGCGGGCGGCGTCGCGAGACAGCGGGACGACCGGCGTGTCGGGGTCGCCGGTCACCTGTCCGGTCACGATCTTGCGGACGGTGACGGTGACGGCGCCGCTGGCCGACGTGGTGTCGCCGTTGCGGTCCTCGTCGATCACGACGGGGCTGGGGCCGAGATCGAGGGTGCAGCCGGTGACGGTCCAGGTGGCGGTGCCGACCTCGCCGATGGCGCCGTCGACCACGGGGTGGGCGGCGACGTCCGGGCTGGCGAAGCCGCAGACGTCGTCGTCGTTGACCAGCACCATCCCCGCGCCGACGTGGCGGATGGCGAGCCGCGCGACGCCGTCGGCGACCTGGCCGGGGACCATGCGGGCGCAGCCCGTCAGCAGCAGCGGGAGCAGGAGCGACACGGCGGCCTCCGGGCGAGCATCCTACCCGATCCCGTTCCCGAGGCTCACCGACGCGCCGCGACCGCCAGCGCAGCGATGCCCGCCGTCAGCGCATCCTCGCACAGGCCGGCGCCCGGCTCGCCCACCGCCGCGATGAGCCGCCGCCGCAGCGCCAGCCCGGCCCAGGTGGCGGCAGCCCGCGCCCCAGCCGCCCGCGCGCCGCCCCGACCGCCGCCCCCGACGTCCCGCCCGACGCGACGCGGAACGCGAGCGACGGCGCCGCCGTCCGCGCCGGCGTGGCGGGGTGCTGGTCGGCCAGGAGTTCGCCGACGGCGAGCGCCCCCAGCAGCGGCGCCGCCCACGGGCGACCGAACGCCCGCAGCGGCGTGTCCTCGAGCGGCAGCCATCCGGCGCGCGCAGCGGCGCGCGACCCGACTACCAGGGCAGCAGCCGGACCCGGTCGGCGGTGAAGCCCTCGCCGACGGCCGCCGCGACGACGCCCTCCGTGACCGCCAGCGCGTGCACCCGCGCGCCCACGTCCTCGCGACCGAGGACCCGCCCCGCCGCGTCCGTCCACGCCACCACCGTCCCCGACGCCGCCGCGACCCGCCCGTCCGGCGCGACGGCCACTTCCGACGCGACGGCCACCTCGGACGCCGGCACCCCGAGCGCCCGCCGCGCCCCGTCCGCGATCACCGACACCCCCTCCGTCGGCGAGCACACCGCGACCAGCCGCCGGTCCGCCGACATGGCCGCGCCCGACACGGCGTTCCCCACGGCGATCGCCACCGACGGCTTCCGCGCCCCCGGCGGGAACAGCGTCACCACGCCGCCGCCGCTCGAGCTGGCGCACCAGACCGTGCCGTCGGCGAGGACCCCCGCCGCGCGCAGGTCCTTGCCCGCGTCGAGGCGCGCCGCCCGCGCCTTACCAGCTTCGAAGCGGCGCACCTGCTTGCCCGACCACGCGATGGCGACGCCAGCGGCCCCGTCGACCGCGTCGTAGGCCCCGACGGCGCCGATCTCGCGCACCGCGCCGGAGGGCGGGTCCCAGGCGCGCAGCACGCCGTCGTCCACGAAGGCCACCGCCTCGCCGAAGGGTCCGGCCGTGCCGTGGCGATCGGCGGCCAGCCGCCGCTCCTCGCCCGTGGCGGGCCACCAGCACGCGATCCCGTCGGCGTCCCGGCTCACGATGCGGTCGGCGTCGGCCCGGAGCGCGGAGACGGCCGCGGGGCCGCGCTGACGACGGACGGTCCCGCCGACAGCATCGAGCAGCAGCCGATCCCGCCCGTCCGCCGCCACGATCCACCGCCCGCCGACCAGCCGCGCCGGGAGCGGCATCGCGGCGGGGACCTCGACGAGCGGCCCCTCCCCGCCCGCGAGCAGCGCCGCCATCCGCCCGGCGAGCCAGGCGGCGACGTCGTCGGCGACGAGGCGGTCGCCGGCCCGGGTGCGGAGCAGCACCCGCCCGTCCAGGCAGACGAGCGGGCCGTCGGCGGCGCGGGCGAAGCGGACGGCCCCGTCGTCGTCGGTGCGGACGGCGTCCCACGCCCACAGGGTGCTCGGTCGGCCGGGGCCCACGGGCGGGAGCAGCCCGGGGACGTCGCCGCCCACGGCGCGATACACGGCGCGGAGCGGCTCGGGGACGCCCGGCAGCGCGTCGGCCGGCGCAGGCGGTGGGCGCGTCGCGCCGCGGTGCTCGATCAGCCAGTCCAAGACGACCTCGACGTCCACGCACCCTCCAGCGCTCGCAGCGCACCGAGCACCTGCCACACGGTGGCGCTGACGGCCAGGACACGTAGCCCGTTCGCGCCGTTCCACAGCCAGCAGAACGCCCCGATCTCGCCGTCGGACGCCCGGTGTGGGCCGAACAGCCGCGGGATGATCACCGCGACGATGGCGAGGTTGAGCGCCACGGCGGCCACGGCAGCGAAGCTGGCGAGGCGGTACGGACGGCGCGCCGACGGCACCTCGTTGCGCCACGCGAGCGCCCAGAGCACCGGCGGCGCCAGGAACGCCGGCGGGACGAAGTAGGCCGTGGGGCTCGTGCGGACGAAGAACGCGTCGAGCCGCGCCATCTGCGCGCCGGCGTCGACGACCCAGTTCGGCGAGAACACGACGGCCTCGTACAGGTTGCCGTACCCCCAGGCGGCGAAGCCCGCGAGGACGGCCACGGTGAGCGCACGCTGGAGCGAGGGACGCACGGGGACCTCCGACCATCAGGTACCTGATGGTACCATCAGGTGCCTGATGGTGCCACGGGGACGACCGCCGGATACGGTCGCGCGTGGACCTCGACCCCGACGACCAGCTCGGCTACCGGCTCGCCCTGGCCGCCGACCGCGCCCACCGCGCCTGGAGCCGCGCGCTGCGCGACCTCGGGATCCACCCGCGCCAGTTCAGCATGCTGGCGCTGCTCGACCGCGAGCCCGGCCTGAGCCAGGCCGAGCTCGCGCGGCGCGCGTGCTCGTCACGCCGCAGAGCGCGAGCCAGGCGCTGGCGGGCCTCCGCCGCGACGGGCTGCTCGTCGACGCGCCGCCCGAGCCCGGCGCGCCGCGGACCCAGGCTGACGGCGGCGGGGCGCGCGCTGCTGGCCCGCGCCGTCCCCGCGCTGGAGGCCGCCCACCGCGAGGTGTTCGGGCACCTCACCGACGCCGAGCAGCACGCCACCTGAAGGCGCTCCTCGAGCGCGTGCTGGCGCCCTAGGCGGTTCGTCGCGAACGGGCTTCGCCTGCGCTTCTGGCAAGAGCACGACCACCACCCAGCCGGCTCCTCCAGGTAAGCCACCTCGATCGCACACCTCGCAGAGGTATGCTCCTCGATCGCACACCCGGGCAGTGATCGGCCGCGCGGCGAACGGTGGAACCGTCAATATCCGTCCAGCCGAGCGCTGCCGAGACCGCTCTCCCCGCCAACTGTGCGATCGAGGGGGCATACCTCCCGCCGGTGTCGCACTGGCACGGGCTTGCCCCCTGTGGCGGTCGACGGCGACGGACGCAAGACCGAGGGCGGCGTGACGACCACGGCATGTCCGATGCCCGGCACCGATCTGCTTCCGCGACAGGATGAAATGAGGTCGGGCCCGATCCGCCTCCGGATCGTCGATCTCCAGCGCCCGACGCCCACTCCTTCGACCTCGACCCCGCGATGCCCGGCACCGATCCGCATCCGGAACAGGATGAAATCAGGTCGGGCCCGATCTGCTTCCGGGCCCGATCTGCTTCCGGTCGGGCCGGATCTGCCTCCGGCGTCGTGGTGGCCGTGATCGTGATGACCCCGCCTACGCCCGGTGCAGCACCACCCGCCCCGACAGCGCCGCCGCGATCCACTCCCCCGCCACCGCCAGCCCGTGCACCGCCCCGTCGACCGCCACGACCCCGCCCCCGTCCCACGTCAGCACGCCGTCCGTCACCATCGCCAGCCGCCCGTCGTCTCCACGGCCAGCGCGTCCGCCCCCACCGCCAGCCGCCGCACCACCCCCGTCCCGCAGCACCACCGTCTCCGCCCGCGTCCCCACCGCGAGCCACCGCCGGTCCGGCGACACCGCCCCGCAGCGCCACCACCCGTCGAGCCACGGCTCGGCGCCCGACGCGGGCTCGCCCCCGGCGCCATCCGCACCACCCGGCACCGGTTCCGAGCCCCCACCCACCACACCGTCCCGTCGGCGAGCAGCCCCGCGTCGCCGGCCTCCTGCGCCTCGGTCGCCACGACCTCCGGCGTCCGCGACCCGTGCACCAGCCGCTCGATCGCCGGCCGCTCGTCCAGCACCACCCCGCCGGCCGCCACGTCGTGCAGCCCGGTGCAGCTCGCCAGCCACTGCACGGTGTCGGCCGCCACGTCCCACACGAGCAGCCCCTCGTCGGCCGCCACCCACACCCGCCCGCCCCACAGCCGCACGTTCCAGCTCGACAGCGCCCGCCGCCCCACCACCGACCCCGCCCAGACCTGCACCTGCTGCCCGTCGGTGCTCAGGATCTGCCGCCCGTCGACGTCGATCTGCACCACCGGCGACGCGTGCCGCGGCCCGCGCACCACCGTCCCCGCCGACGGGTCGAGCACGAGCACGCTGTGCCGATCCGCCACCGCGAACCCGCGCCCGAACGGCACCAGCGTCCGCCCCAGCGGCGCCGACACCGCCACCTCCCGCAGCGGCTCCGCGCCCCGCAGCAGCTGCGCCGGGCGCCGATCCAGCCAGTCCGGCACCGTCCCGGCCAGCGCGACCTCGGCGTGCAGCGTGCGGAACGCGACGCGCCCGTCCCACACGACCCGCCCCGACCCCGCCCGGGCGAAGACCCAGCCCCCGCGCGGATCGGGCCCCACGTCCGCCGGATCGAGCAGCACGCTCGGCACCCCGGGCGCCACCGGCGGCAGCAGCCCGCAGACGTCGCGCCCCACCACGCGGTACAGCCCCACCCCGGCCGCCGGCACCCCGCGCGCCGACAGCGCCGCCAGCTCGTCCGCCGGCGCCGGCGCGGCCCGCGGCAGCCCGCGCCGGTCCTCGAGCCAGTCGAGCACGACGTCCACGGCCGTCATCCGCCCACGCCCCCCGCCGACGCCGCGGCCGCCGACGCCAGCGCCGCCGCGAGCTGCACGACCCGCTCGTGGTGCACCCCGCGCACCCGCGGCACCTCCACCACGAGCTCGTCCCCCCGCAGCGCCACCGACGCCGACGGCATCGCCAGCAGCGCCTCCTTCACCGCGCCGTCGGCCAGCAGCTGCTTCGCGAACGGCGGCCGCTCCGACCACAGCGCCCGCACCTCGTCGATCTCCGGGTCGCCGCTCAGGAACCCGTCCTCGGGCCGCTCCCCGGCCAGCGGCTCGCTGACGAAGTCCGCCGCGGCGTACACCCCCGTCCGCGCCACGAAGCGCCGCGCCCGGGGCTCGTACTCGACCCGGACCCGCTGCACCGACCGCGTGTACCGCCCGCCCGCCGACGCCGCATAGCCCCGGCGCCGCAGCCCGCCGGCGCCCGTCCGCGACCGCACGAGCCGCACGACCAGCGCCAGCACGACCAGCGCGACGAGCCCGACCGCGGCGAGGCCGAGCAGCCCCACGATCGAGCCGCCGGCGAGCCACTTGAGCGCTCCGAGCCGGGCCGCGAACAGCCTCATGCCCGCATCATGCCACCGGGAGCGCCCCTACGGCGAGCGGTACCAGAACGCCGGCACCGCCTCGAAGCGGAACGTCATCGACACGCGGGTGCACACGCCGCGCTCGTCGGGCGCCAGATCGGACCAGGTGCCGAGCAGCTGCGCCAGGATGCCCTCCAGCGCCGAGTCGACGTTCTCCTCCGCCGCGATCGACAGCAGGTAGTCCACGTCGACGCCGCCGGCGAACAGGCCGCGCAGCACGCCGTCGTCGTCGAGCCGGGCGCGGACGCGGCCCTCGAGCAGCGAGAAGTCGAGCGCCACGTCGAAGACCTGCAGCGGCAGCGACAGCTCGAGCGGCGCCTCGAAGCCGCCGTCGGACAGCGCCACGCCGTCGACGGTGGTGGCCGGCAGCGACGGGTCCGGCGCGAACGTCTGGCCCGCGAGCAGCAGCCCGTCGGCGCCGATGAGCGGGGCACCGGCGAGCGGCGGACCCAGCGCGCGCCCGACGGTCAGCGAGGTGCAGGCGTCGTCGGGGCCGGACACGCCCTGCTGGTCGAGCGTGATCAGCAGCTCGCCGCTCTCGATGGCCGCCTGGACGAGCGACTCCACGGCCTTGGCCTCGGTGGCCTCGAGCGCGGGCAGCAGGTAGGCGAACGCGTTGTCGACGCCGCCGCCGCCGTCGGGGCCGACGAAGTCGGGGATGCCGCAGCCCTCGACCCCGCCGTCGGGGGTGTCGATGCCGTCGAGGTCGAAGCCGTCGCAGACGCCGTCGACCCCCTCCTCGGGCCGCTGGAAGTAGAGCGAGCGGACGACGTAGAGCGCCTCGCCGCCGCCCTCGCAGGGATCCTCCGCGACGTCCGGCGCCCCGGCGCAGGCGGCCAGCAGCAGGCACCACGCACGCATCACGCCTCCACCGCCGACAGGCCGTCGGTCACGTGGCCCTCCTCGACGCCCCACTCGCCGGCGACCACGCCCGAGGCGCGCACCAGCGACAGCACGACCTTGCTCACGTTCTCGGCGTTGGTGCGCACGTGCACGTCCTGCACGAGCTTCCCCGACGCCGACCCCGCGATGACGATGGGCAGCTCGTCCTTGCTGTGGGTGCGCCCGTAGCTCGTCTCGGACGTGCCGAGCACGGCGCAGTGGTCGAGCAGCGTGGCGTCGCCCTCGGGGATGGCGGCCAGCGCGTCGAGGAACGCGGCGTAGTGCCCCATGCACGCGATGACCACGCTGTTGACCTGCGACTGCGGGTTCGGCTCGTCGTGGGTCAGCGAGTGGTAGCCGCCCGTGGTGCCGTCGAAGCGCACCTCGGTGATGGGCTCGGTCAGGAAGTGCGCGAACACGCGGGTCTGGTCGCAGGCGAGCGCCATCGCCACCATCGCGGCCATCGCCCGGTTGCGCGCGTCGATCTGCGGCGAGTCGCCCACGTCGGGGTAGGCCGACAGCGGCTCGTCGGGCCGGGTGCAGGCCTCGAGGTCGGGCGGGTCCTCCTCGAGGCGGGCGAGCCGCGCCTCCAGCTCGCGCACGCCGGTGAGGTGCTGGTCGAGCCGCACCTTGTCGGCGGCCCCGACCTGGCCCTGCAGCCGCCCGAGGTCGCCCATCACGGCGTCGAGCACGGAGCGGCGCAGCCCGAGGGTGGGGCTCACGACCCCGCCCGAGCCGGGCTCCACGAAGGTGTCGCCGAACAGCCGCTGGTAGAGCGCGAACGGGTCGGACTCGCAGGGGTGCCGCGCGTTGGGCCCCGAGAACGACAGGCCGAGCGTGTCGGTCGCCGCCGTCTGCAGCGACGGGTACAGCGAGTCCTGGCCGATCGACGCCGCGATCACCTGGTCGACGGTGGCCGCCTGGAAGCTCTCGAGCGCCTCGTTGCCGAGCTGCTTGCCCGTCAGGATGCCCGCCGCGCCCGAGCCGTGCGGGTACGGGTTCGGCAGCTTCATCGACAGCCCGGTGACCACGGCCAGGCGCTCCTTGTGGGCCGCGAGCGGCGCGAGCTGCTCCGACAGCGCCCAGGCGTCGCCCGCGCCCGTGCCCACGGGCGTCCACCGGTCGGGGTTCTCGGCCGGGTGGTCCGGATCGCCCGGCAGGGTGCCGTTGCCCCAGAAGAACAGGCCGAACCGGGTGGGGAACCCGCCGCCGACCGCCCAGGCGCGCTCCTCGAGCATCGCCTCGAGCAGCGGCAGCCCCAGCGCCACGCCGCCCGCCCCGCGCAGCACCGCGCGCCGCGACAGCCTCGCCCTCATCGCCCCTCCCCGGTCGCCGCGCCGAAGCCGTCGGCGGCGACGATGTCGGTCAGCATGGCCTGCCAGCGGTACCCGGCCTCGGCGAGCCCCTCGCGGTGCCACTCGGCGAGGGCGACCTCGTCGAGCGACAGCGGGTGGCCCTGAGCGTACCGCAGGGCCGTCTCGGCCAGGCAGGACGCGAAGTCGGGGTGGTCGTGCAGCATCCGCCCGAGCGCCGCGGCGTCGGCGAACGGCTCGCCGTCGAGCTCGCCGGACGGGTCGATGGTGACGCCGTTCTCGGCGGTCCGGTAGCGCCCGATCCCGTCGAACTGCTCGAAGGCGAGCCCCACCGGGTCGGTCACCGCGTGGCAGCTCGCACACATCGGGTCCTGCAGGTGCACGGCGACGCGATCCCGCATCGTGGGCGCGTCCTCGGACGGCTCGGGGATGGAGGTGTCGACGTTGGTCGGCGGCGGCGGGATCTCGCGGCACAGCAGCGCGGTGTGCACGAACAGGCCGCGCCGGGTCACCGACGTGCTCACGGAGTGCGCCTGGCGCGCGAGGAACGAGGCCTGGCCGAGCAGCCCGATGCGCGGGCCCGGCGGCAGCTCGGTCATCGCGAAGCCGTCGGCGGCGGGCGCGGGCACGCCGTAGAGCGCCGCGAGGGTGCGGTCGAGCGCGGTGGTGCGGGTGGTGGTCACGTCGCGGATGTCGCCGTCCGCGTCGAAGACGAGCCACTCGAAGGTGCGGAGCGTCTGCTCCCGCGCGGACTCGCCCGCGCCCTCGACCCAGTGGGGGAACAGCAGCGGATCCTTCGGCAGGCCGGGGACGGTGTCGAGCCCGAGCCAGTCGTCGAGCCAGGCCCGCAGGCCGCGGCGGGCGCGCGGGTCGGCGAGCATGCGCTCCGCCTGGGCGCGCCGCTCGTCGGGATCCTGCAGCTGGCCGGCCTCGGCGGCGAGCAGCAGCGCGTCGTCGGGCGGGCCGGCCCACAGCAGGTACGACATGCGCGAGGCGAGCTCGGCGTCGGAGAACCGCCCGCCCGCGCCCACCTCGACCCGGTACAGGAACGACGGCGACTGCAGCATCGCCGTGAGCACCCAGCGGATGCCCTCCTCGAAGCCGTCCTCGGGCACGATGGTGAGCCACAGGCCCATGTAGCGGTCGACGTCGGCCTGGGTGAGGGGACGCCGGAACGCCCGCAGCCCGAAGTCCTCGACGAAGGCGGTGGCACAGGCGGCGTCGCCCTGGGTCACGTCGCAGGCGAGCAGCGACGGCAGGTCGGCCTGCGCGGCGATGTCCTCGGCCTCGGCCCGGTACTGGTCGGCGAGCAGGTCGCCCACGACGAGCGCGTTCGCGTCGTTGCGGAAGCCGTCGACCACGGGGTCGGACGCGAACGAGTCGGGGTCGACGTAGACGCCGAGCAGGTCGGCGACGGTGCGCGCGTACTCCTCGTGGGTGAGCCGCCGGAGCAGCCGCGGCGCACCCGGCGCCTGGCACGGCGTGGGCTCCGCCGTCGCGGTCGTGGACGTCTCCGGCAGCGTGTGCGGATCGTCGGCTGGGCCGAGCCCCGAGAGCCCGCACCCCACCAGCAGCGCCAGCCAGCTCATCGCAGCGCCCCCAGCGGCCCGGCGGTGCCGGTGCCGAACTGCTCGAGGTCGACGCCGAGCGCGTTCGCGACCGAGACCAGCACGCCGTCGTGGGTGGCCCCGCCGACCGAGACCAGCCGCCCGGGCGTGAAGAAGCCGTTGGCCCGCCCCGCCAGGATCCACGGCACGTTGCGGCAGACGTGATCCCGGCTGTCGCCCATCTCCTTGGCCCACAGCACCACGGTGCCGTCGAGCAGCGGGGCGCCGGTGACGGGGTCGGTGCGCGACAGCAGGGCGTCGACGAGCCAGCGGAACTGCTGCGCGTACCACTGCTCGGCGGCGACGAAGGCGTCGACCCCGGCGGTGTCGCTGTCGTCGGAGTGCGACAGCGCGTGGTGGCCCTCGGACTGGCCGAGCCAGGTGAAGACGACGGGGCTGACGGTGTGCGACAGCTGCACCGTGACGACGTTGGTGGCGCCGCAGGCGAGCGCCTCCACCGCGAGCGACAGCTGCGCCGCGACCACGTCGGGGAACCGCGCGTTGTCCTGCGTGCTGGTCGGCGCGGGCGCGGCGGGCGCGACGCAGCCGAGCTCGCCCTGCAGCGACTTCTCGACCGACCGCAGCGACTCGAGGTGCTGCTCGAGCTGCGCGCGCCCCTCGGCACCGAGCCGGCCCTGCAGCTCCGCGAGCTCGGCGGACGCCAGGTCGAGCACCGAGGTGCGCCGCGCGAGCAGCCGGTCGTCGCCCAGATCGCCGAACACGCGCCGCCACACGCTGCCCGGGTCGTCGTCGGGCGTGACGAAGGCGCCGTCGCGGTAGACCATCCGCGTCTGCCCCGTGCCGCCCCAGGCCGAGGTCTGCGCCGACAGCTCGAGCGAGGCGAAGCGCGTGCCCTGGCCGATGTGGTCGGCCACGACCTGGTCGATGCTGGTCGGGCCGCCGGCGGTCAGCATCGCGTGCATCCCGCCCTCGTGGTTGTCGCCCGTGTTGAAGTCCATGCCGTCGAGCACGAGCAGGTGCGGCTCGAGGCCGGCGAGCGGCGCGAGGATCGAGCCCGGCGCGAAGCTGTAGGACGCGCCGCTGCCCGTGGGCCGCCAGTGCGGCGGGATCGTGCCGTTGGGCGAGTGGACGACGAGCAGCCGCTGCGCCGTGCCGAACGGGGCGGCGCGGGCGGGACGCTCGAGGTGACGGAGGAACGGGGCGGCGATCAGCGCCGCAGCGCCCCCGCTCAGCAGGGTTCGGCGATCCATGGGGCCCCCGGGGCGACCCGGTACGTAGCCAGGCGGACCCGAAGATTGTGTCACGGCGATGGCACGTCGCGCCATCACCGTGCGTCACAGGAAGGCGGGACCGCGGCAGGCGACGGCGTCTCCGGACTGGCAGGCCTCCCGCGACAGCTGCTTGGCCCGCCCCTTGCTCTTGTGCCCGCCGTACCCGTTCCACAGCAGCCGCGCGAGCGCCCGCTTGGCCTCGAGCGATCCGAGGGCGATCGCCTTCTCGTAGGACGCGCGCGCCGCGGCCATGTCGGGGGTGCCGCCGACCCCGCGCTCCTGGACCTGGCCGAGGCCGTAGCAGCCGTGGGCGTGGCCGCCTTCGCAGCCCTTGCCGAACAGCTCGGCCGCGCGGGCCAGGTCCTGCTTCACGAAGGTGGCGATGTACAGGATGCTGCCCGCCTCGGTGCAGGCGCGCGCGATGCCGCCCTCGCAGGCCCGCTCGTACATGTTGAGGGCCTCGTGGTCGTCGCGGCGGACGCCCACGTCGCTCACGAGCAGGTCGCCGCGGCGCTCGCAGGCGTCGATCCGGCCCGACGCGCAGGCCCAGCGGTAGTACTTGCTCGCCTCGGTGCGGTCGCGCTCCACGCCGAGCCCCTCCTCGTAGGCGCGCCCGAGCGCGGTGCACGCCTCGGGATCCGAGCTCTCGCCCACGCACACGCGCTCGAGGAGCTTGCGGCCGCGCTCGGCGTCGCGCGGGACCTCGACCCCGGCGAGCAGCGCATAGGCGAGCTGCGAGCACGCCTGGACGGACTGGCGCGCCTCGCAGGCCGTGTCGAAGGCGGCGAACGCCTCGCGCACGCCGCCCGATGCCTGGCCGCTCAGGATGAGGTCGACCTGCGCGGAGCAGCCCGCCGAGTCGCCGAGCGAGCAGGCCTTGCCGAACCGCTGGGCGGCGGCGGAGACGTCGCCCCCGTGATCGAGCTTCCAGCGGCCGGCCTCGAAGCAGCTCCGCGGCTGGCGCAGGTCGCAGCCCCGCTCGAACAGCCCCTCCAGGCGGCCCTCGGTGGGCTCCTTGAAGATGCCGTCGTGGTAGAAGCGCGCCAGGCGCCAGCAGCTCTCGCGGTGCCCCTCGTCGCACAGGGCGCCGTAGAACTTGTCGAGGCGGTCGACCGGCCAGTGCGCGTCGTCGAACTGGCCGAGCAGGAAGCAGCCCTGCGCGTAGCCACCGTCGCAGGCCTTGTCGGCGAGCGCGCGCGAGGTGGCCTCGGACGGCTTCACCCCGGCCTCGCCGCTCAGGTAGAGCTCCGACAGGGTCGCGCAGCTCGGCCAGTAGCCCTTGTCGCAGGCGGTGCGCCAGCGGCGCAGCGCGGGCGCGGGGTCGGAGACGACGCCCTTGTTGTGCAGCAGGTACTCGGCGTAGTCGTGGCAGGCGGGCTGGAAGCCGTCGTCGCAGCTCTCCTTGAGCTGGCGCGCCGCGCGGCGCCAGGTGCGATCGCGGTCGTCGGGCGTCTGGGTCTGGGCGATGGCGTCGAGGCTCCACCCCATGACCAGGCAGGCCACCTCGTCGCCCGCCTCGCACGAGGGCGTGAACACGGCCTCGGCCTTGTGCGGATCGGGACGCCCGTCGGTCTGCCAGGTCGAGTGCCGACAGGCGAGGTTGTAGCCCCGGTTGCACGCTTGCGCGAACATCCCGGCGAGCTGCTCGGTGGTGCCGGTGCGCCCGTCGCGCTCGAACTCCATGCGGAGCGCCTCGAGGGCGAGGTCGCGGCCCTCGCCCGTCTGCGCCCGCGCCGGGGGCGCCTGCAGGGCGAGCAGCGCCACCAGCGCAGCCATCATCGCTCGGACCCATCCCATGTCGGAGCCGCCTCCTTCGCACACAGGGCCGGTGGTACTCGACGACACCCGGGCACGCAAGGGCCTTCGCCGCAACCGGGCGCGCCGGCCCCGTTCGGCTCGCCGGACGCGCGGGCGCCGGGCGCGCCGCTTGTGCGCGGGTCACTTCGGCTGGCACATCTGGAAGTCTGCCGAGCACGACAAGGTCACCGCCTGCCCGGCGCGCACCGTCACCCGGCCGGCGGGGGCGGGCGCCTGGCCCTTGAACCCCGCGATCACGCCGTAGGTGCCGGGGGGCACGTCGCCGAGCTCGATCCGCGCGCCGTCGCGCTCCAGCCACACGGCGTCGGCGCTGCCGGTGGCGGCGACCGAGCCCGTGGCCGCCGGCGCCTCGACGGGGTCGGGGACGGGGACGGGGACGGGCGGCTTGCCCGGCGACGGCGGCGGCACCGGCCACGCCGGCGCGGCCTCGGGCGGCGCGGGCGTGGGGCTTCGGGCGGCGCGGGCGCCTCGGGCCACGCCTCGGCAGGCACCGGCTCCGGCGCCACAGCGACCTCCTCGAGCCCTCCTCCAGCGGGGCGCCCCGCCGGACAGCCCCACCACGCCGCGCCCTGCGCCGATCCCGGCGAACAGCTTCACCCAGCGCTGCGCCCCCGCCACGGCCACCCCCATCAGGACGGCGAGGGCGAGCCACCGGGCCGCCGGCGCGGACGCAGCGCCGGGGCCGGCTCGGCGGGCGGCGCCCACTTCACCAGGCTGCTCCGCCCGCTGCGGCTCGCCCTGGAGAGCGTCGCCCGCTCGACGGCAGCGGCACGCATCCTCGGTGGCCGGCGCTCGCCAGATCCTCGGTGATCGTCCCGTCGAGCACCTTCAGCAGCACGCTGCAGCGGATGGATCGCTCGTCCCGCGAGGTCGCCAGGCTCCCGGTGATCGCGTTGGCGATGCGCTCCGGCAGGTCCAGGCGCCTTGACCCGCGGCGGCACGTACGTCCCGGACGCCAGCGCGTTGAAGAGATCTCGAACAGATCAAGGTGTGTGCAGGCTGCTCGCGGTGACGAGCTCGTACGGGATGCAGCCGAGCGCGAAGATGTCAGCGCCGCTGATCCTGGACTTGAGTCCGCGCACCTGCTCGGGCGCCATGTAGGCCAGCGTGCCCATCGTCGCGCCGGTCTGCGTGTGGCTCGGCTCGGCGTCGGCGTCGTCGTGCAGCAGCTTCGCCAGGCCGAAGTCGGTGACCTTGGGGACGATGATCCACTCGTCGTCGACGGCCAGCAGCACGTTGCCGGGCTTGAGGTCGCGGTGGACGAGCCCCAGCCGGTGCGCCTTGGCGACCCCGGCCAGGATCCCGCGGAAGATGGCCTCGGCCTGCTCGAGGCCGGGCTTGTGTCCCGCAGCCAGTCGTCGAGCGTGGGCCCCTCGACGAAGTCCATCACCAGCGCCGGGTTGCCCTCGACCGTGACCACGTCGGTCACCGGCACGATGTTCGGGTGCCGGAGCGCGGCCTGCAGCTTGCCCTCCTGCTGCAGCCGCTCCCGCATCATCGGGCCGTGCAGCCGCAGCACCTTGAGCGCGTGGTGGCTGCCGAGCGTGTTGTGGCGCACGCGGTAGACGGCCGCCATCCCGCCGCGCCCGATCCGCTCCTCCACCGTGTACCGCTCGATCACCTGGCCAGGCTCGAGCTTGACGGCGATCTTCTCGGGTTTTCCGCTCACCACTTCCCGACGATCACGGCGCTGCCGCCGAGCACGAGCCCCGCCGAGCCCAGCCCGACCGCGCCGAAGAACAGGCCGTTGGTCTTGCTGCGCAGCGGGTCGAGCTCCCGGAGCGAGGTGGTGGCGAGGTAGTCGGAGTGCGCGCCGGCGGCGAGCGCATAGGTCGCGGCTGCGCCCGCGAGCAGGACCCCGGCGCCGATGGCCATGGGCACGCTGGGGCCGAGCCCGCCCTTCGCCGCGACGGGCGGACCGCCGCGGGGGTAGTCGAACAGCGGCGCGTCGGGCAGCAGGTAGGCGCTCTGCGGCACCGTCCCGTCGGACTTCACCACTGCACCACGCTCGGCCGCGTGCGCGGCGGTCGGCGCCCGGCCAGCCGTCGACCTCGATCCGCCCGTCGCTCGGCGGCTCGACCGGCGCCACCAGCCCGCCGCTGTCGAAGTCCTGCTGGTCGGCCAGCGCCCGCGGACGGTGCCCGGCAGGCGCGAGCGCCTCGAACTGGTACATGGGCTCGATGGCGCGCGCCGAGGCGAAGGCGAGCGGACGCCCCAGCGTCGTCGTCGACGAAGGCCTTGAGCCCCACCACCCGGTGCAGCCGCGCGATGACGGGCCGCGGCAAGGCCTCGCCCACGCAGCCGACGACCTCCTCGCGGGCGAGCGGGTGGCAGTGCGAAGCCGTCGAGATCGAGCGCCGAGAGAACCCGCTCGGCGTCGTCGAGGGCGTCGAGGACCTCGGCGCTGGTGGCAGAGGCAGTCGGCGCGGGCAGCCAAGGGCGGCGAGAGCGGGCAGCATGGCGGATCATCGCACACCGCTGCGACCCGGGCCACCTCGGGTGGGCGCCCGAGGCGATGAAGATGCGCGCATGCTGCTCATCGCCCTGACCGTGCCTGTACATCGACGACGATCTGCACCAGTCGCGGATCGACGAGCTCCAGGGCCCGGCGGTATCGACACGGGCCCACCACGGAGCAGGACGACCACCGAGCTCGACCCGCCCACGCTCACCGCCGTGGATCCGCCTACGGCACCGACGCCGGCGAGGTCCAGGTCACCGTCTCCGGCAGGCCGTTCGTCGAGGGCGACCCGCAGCTCGACGTGCGGTTCAGCGGCGTCTCCGCTGCCGCATCGTGACGGTCACCGCCGACGAGGTGCTGGTCGCGACCCCGGCCGCCACCCGGGCACGGTCGAGGTCTCCGTCACGACCGACGGCAGCTCCGCCACGATGCCCGCTGCGTTCCGCTACTGGGCCGACGCCGCCGGGTCCGTCAGTGCGTCGGGCGAGTTCACCTGGTTCTTCGCCGTGGGCCGTACTGGGGCGGCGCCTGCAGCGAGGACTACGGGCGGGCGACCCTGCGGTTCACCGAGCCCTTCGACCACCAGTGGTACCGGTACTGGGCGCCCGCGCTCGACACCTGCACCCACTGGACGCTCGGCACGTCCCCGAAGTACGACTACGTGCCGGACTTCGAGTCCATCGACGCGCTCGGCGGCGACGCCCGCTTCACGAGCCCCACGGCCACCACCGCGCTCACCTGGAACGCCGCCGACGTCCGGTACAACAACTACGACCTGCGTCCGCCCGAGTTCGTCCCCGGCGAGACGTACGACATCGACGTGGTGAACGCGCCCGGCATCCCCGAGCTCCACCTGGCCGACGCCCTGTCGGTCCCGAACCACTTCTCCGTCACCGACCCGCGGATCGCCGGCACCACCTACCCCGACATCGCGGCCGACCACCACTTCCAGTGGAGCACCGAGGAGGAGGGCGACGCCGTCCTGCTCCAGGTCGGGCTCGTCAACGACGACGGCACGGCCTTCGCCGAGGAGCTGCACTGCGCCGTGCGCGACACGGGCTCGTTCTGGCTGCCGGCCGACCAGTGGGTCGACTGGATCCCCGGCCGCCACGTGCACGTCCTCATCGGCCGGTACACCACGGCGCGCGGCCTGCTGCCGTGGAACCGCGGCCGCATCGAGGTCGCCTCGCAGCTGTGGTACTACGGCGTCGGCAACAGCGAGTAGCCACCGCCGCGACACCGCGGGCCCGGCGCCGGCGCGCTACGCTACGGTCATGTGGTGGCTGGCCATCCTCGCCGGGACGGGCTGCGAGCGGGCCGCGGACACCGAGCTCGCGGTCGACGTCCAGCGCGACGCCGAGCGGCGCATGGTCCACGGCACCGAGCTCGCGCTGCTGTGGCGCAGCGCGCAGCAGGCGCTCGCCGAGCACCGCGACGACGCCGCGGCGGCGGCGGTGGCGATGGGCCTCGAGGTCGACCGGGAGCGGTTCCTGCCCCTGGTGGACGCGCTGGCCGAGACCGACGACCCGCAGGCCCTCGCGATCCTGGCGTCGCGGGTGGACCGGCAGCGGTTCCGCGAGCGCGCCGAGCGCAGCGACGTCGGCCGGCGCTACGGGCGAGGGGCCCTGCGCGACACGCTCGCCGGCCTCGACGGCGTCGATCGGCGGCGCGGGGTGCGGGTCCTCGAGGGGGTCGACGCCGAGTACGTCGTGGAGCCCGACCGCGACCGCATGGCCGCCGCGGTGGGCGAGCGCTTTCGCCAGCTGGCCGACAGCGCCGACGCGCGCGCGGCGTTCCCGCGCTGGAGCGGCGCCGTGGCGGGCGACACGGTGGTCGCGCGCATCGACGGCGCCGTGGCGGCGGGCCTCCCCGAGCCGGTGGCGGTGGGGGAGGGGGTCGCCGCGGCCCTCGGCGCGCTCGACCCGTACACGCGCCCCGTGTGGCCGGCCGCGCTGCTCGGCTGGGAGGAGCACCACGCCGGGGCGCACGTCGGGGTCGGGCTCGAGCTCGTGGACGGCCCCGAGGGCGGCGTCTTCGTCGCGCTGCCCGCGGTGGGCGGCCCCGGGTGGACGGCGGGGGTCCACGCCGGCGACCGGATCGTGGCCGTCGCGGGCGCGCCAGCCGCCGGCCTCGACAGCCAGCGGGTCGCCGCGCTGCTCGGCGGCGAGGAGGGCAGCGACGTGGCCCTCGACGTGCTGCGCGCCGAGGCGCCGCTGGCGTTCGCGCTCACCCGCGCGTCGGTCCGCGAGGAGACCGTGCTCGGCTACCGGCGCATGGCCGACGGCTGGGACGACTGGCTCGCGCCCGGCATCGGCTTCGTCCGCATCGCCGCGTTCCGCCCCCACACCGACGAGGACCTCGACGCCTGGCTGCCCGACCCGCTCCCCGAGGTCGTCGTGCTCGATCTGCGCGGCAACGGCGGCGGCGACGTGATGGCGGCGGTGAACGTCGCCGACCGGTTCGTCGCGCACGGCGATCTGGCCCACCTCGAGGGCCGCACCCTGTCGCCGCCGCAGGCGGGCACGTCGGGCGAGGTGCCGTGGAACGTCGCCCCTGCCGGGCCACGCTGCGAGGACCGCCGGTGGTGATCCTCGTCGACCGCGACACCGCGTCGGCCGCGGAGCTGGTCGCGGGTGCGCTGCGGGAGCTCGCCGGCGCCCGCCTGGTGGGCGAGGAGACCTACGGCAAGGGCCTGTCGCAGGCGCTGCGCGTCGACGCCGACCTCGGCGTGGGCTGGCAGGGTGACCGACGGCGCCTGGCTCCTGCCGTCGCACCGCGCGCTCGAGGCCCCCGGCGGCGAGCGCGACGGGCTCGATCCCGACGTCACCGTGGTCCTGTCGCCCGCCGAGCGGCTGCAGGTGCGCTGCGATGCGGGCCGCGAGCTGCCGCCCGTGCACCCCGACGGCACGCCCGTGCCGGATCTCCGGGACGGTGGCGCGCTCGGAGCTGCCGCGGCTGTCGGAGGATCCGCAGCTGGCCGCGCGCTGCGCCTGGCGCAGTCGCGCTGCGCTAGGACACTCTGGTCAGAAGTCGGCTCGAGAGGCTGACGATCGCCGTCTCATGGCGATCTGAGGCGTGCTCGGCGGTGCTGAGGCGACGACGAAGTCGGTCGCGTCGGCGAAGCCTCGAAATTTGCGTGCTCGGTAGGTCACCCGCTGGGTTCGGTCAGCCGTTCAGGATCGCGCAGCGCTCAACGTGATGAACCGCTGGAGGTTGTAGGCGGCCGCCGTCATGAATGCCTGGAACTGGACCATGGCCAGGCCGAAGAATCGGGCCCGCCGCATGCCCATCCGGACCAGGTGCGAGAGCAGGCGCTCGATCGCGCAGCGGCGACGGAGCAGCGTCTTGCTCTCGGGGTGGCGTTGAACCGCTTGATGCGCTGGAGCTCGGGCTCGTGGGCATTCACCTGACGCTTCGGCCGTGCGTTTCGACGTTCTTCCGCACTTCGCCGCAAGCGGGCATCCACGGCACAGTACGGTCCGAGGCGAACTTGAACGCTGGCACTCGTACGTTGGAGTGTCGGCGTTCTTCCCACCCTCCGGATCCTTGACCAAGGTGTACTTCGTGCTCGTATGGCCTGCTGGGCAGGTCGCCGACATGGTCTCGAGGTCGATCTCGAAATCGCGCTTGAAATGGCCATCTCAGTCGCGCCTCCCTGCTTCGTGAGCACCTCGACGCCCTTCCCCGCGCACGCTCGGACATTTGCACCGGTCCCGTAGGCGCCGTCTCCAAAGCCGCTTCGGGCGCAGCCCGCGGCCGTAGCCTGGTCGATCGTCGGGCGTCCGGCTTCCAATCGTGGATGCTGGCGTCCGTGACGTCGATCCCGGTCACGAAGAAGCTCCGTGGCCGTGGCGAGCGCGTGCGTCTTGAACCCGGTGATCGGCTGCGATTCGCTCTTTCGACCGTGCCTCGCCTCGGGGTCCTGGCTGCTGACGATCCGGCCTGACGCGGTACCCCGCACGATCTTTGTAGGTCCCGTCAGAAGCTGCGCCACGTCTTGATGGGCCACCTTCGCCAAGAATTCGAGCGCCTCCTCGGCTGCCGCGTCCAGCTTGATGCGGCGAACGAGCCGCGGCAGGCGATCGGCGTCGCGCACCTCCTTGGTGAGCAGGGCGTTGCGCTCGGCCTCGTCGGACCAGTCGATGGTGACAGCGCTCTTGATGCTGCGGCCCAGATACTGGGTGAGACCCCAGGTCTTCGCCAGGGTTTCCGCCTTCTGCCCTTGCATCGCGCCACTTCGCGCACGACGCCGCCGATCCCGCGCGCGATCAGGTTGTAGGTGTCGCATATGGCACCTCGACAGTTCGTATTCGTCGAATCGGCGACCTGAAGTTCGGCGTCATCGATCAGCCCGAATCCTTCGGAAGAGTCAGGGAGAGCCTGAACAACCACTGAACCCTTGGCGACGCGGATCCACGAGCGGAACCGTCTGGAACGACGAGATCCCGGAGGATGTTTCCCTCGAGGCAATCCGAGCGCGTACCGAAACCCCAGGTCTCGAATGCACCTGGCGATGAGCGCCTCGTCCGTCAGGTTGTACCTGAACTGTAGGACGAGCATCGCCGTGAGGACGAGCGGACAGCACGTCCCTGCGCCCATCGTCCGACGGATGGAACTCCCGGAAGTCGTCCAGCGACACGAGCTTCGGCACGAGCCCCGGAGCGCCCGCTCGAAAGAGTCCTTCTCCAGCCGGATCTCGTCGGGGTCAACCTCCGAGCAGCGATGCCTGATAGAACGTGGAAGACAGCATGGGTCCCTCACTGGGCTGGCGGATTGTTTCTTTCCAACGCCAGGAGATCAGCAACGATCTCCGTTGCCTAGTGAGGGCTCACGCTTTCGGCGACGAACGTCGGGATCGAGCGGCCTCTTCGCGAGAATTCGACGAAAGCCGCGGTGCGAACTGCCTGGATCAGTGTCCTAGAGACGCGACCAGGCATCCGCGCCAGCGGATGCCTGGGCGCGTCTCGCAGGAGTCGGAGGACGCGCGCCAGCGCGTTCTCCGACGTATTGAGCGAGCAAGCAAGCCGAATGCCTGTCCGACCGGGGGTGCGGCGAAGCCGGACCCGCGATCGAGGCGGTGCATTCGGCGAAGCTTGCTGCGAGGTGACCCACGTCCACGGATGGTTGGTCGAGTCTCTAACCGAGCGCGCTCACCAGCGCGGCGAAGGCGCGGTGCGGTGGTGGACGCGGGCGCGCGCCACCGGATCGAGCGCGCTCCCAGCGCCCGCGAGTGCCGTCGGCGACGAAGGACGGCTCGAGCCCCGGCCCGGCGCCGGCGCCCGCCCGCACCACGCCCGAGGTGCGCCCCAGCGCTCACGGTGCGCCCGTCGGGCCAGGCCAGCGCCAGCGCGCAACAGAACGTGGCCGGGCTGCCGGCGTGGGCCGCGAGGGCCGCGTTGGCCGCCGCCCAGCCGCCCACCGACCCGCCCAGCGCCGGGTGCGCAGGCCCGGGGCGCCACCCAGCGAGTCGACCTCGAGCCCCACGTCGTCCGCCGAGCGCCGGCTCGCCGGTCGCGCGGGCCGCGGCGAGCGCCTTGATCCGGGCGTTGCCCTCGTAGTCCCGGCGCGTCCTCTCGGGCTCGGGCAGCGCGCGCACCACGGCCTCCACGCCGAGCTCGCCCAGCAGCGCCGCCAGCTCGGCCGCCTTGCCGCGGTTGCCGGTGGCCAGCACCACGCGGGCGGGCCAGCCGCTCACGAGTGGATGATGCTCAGGAACTCGTTGCGCGTGACCGAGTCCTCGCGGAACGCGCCGAGCAGGCAGCTCGTCACCATCTTCACGCCCGTCTTGTGGACGCCGCGGGTGGTCATGCACTCGTGGGCCGCCTCGATGACGACGCCGACGCCGCGCGGCTGGAGCACGTTCTGGATCGCCTCGGCGACCTGGCGGGTGAGCTTCTCCTGGATCTGCAGCCGGTGCGCGTAGACGTCGAGCACGCGCGCGAGCTTGGAGATCCCCACGACCCGCTGGTCGGGAAGGTACCCGATGTGCGCCACCCCGACGATCGGCACCATGTGGTGCTCGCAGTGCGACTCGAGCGGGATGTCGCGCAGGACGACCATCTCGTCGTAGCCCTCGACCTGCTCGAACGTGCGGGTGAGGTAGTCGAGCGGATCCTGCTGGTAGCCGCGGAAGAACTCCTCGTAGGACCGCACGACCCGATCGGGCGTGCCCCGGAGCCCCTCGCGCTCCGGATCGTCGCCCGCCCAGCGGATGAGGGTCTCCACTGCCAGCCGCGCCTCCTCCGCGCTCGGTCGCTCCATGCCGCCTCCCAGGCGCCCGATAACGTCCCGATCCGAGGGTGCGCGGCGCTGACGGCCGATGACCGCACCGGGCAACCGGCGGCCCCGCGGTGCTACCGGATCGACGGAGGGACCATGGACCGACGCACTCGCGGACTGGAGCGCGCGCTGATGGAGCTCGGCCTTCGCCGTCGGCCCCGCGGCGGCGGTGGCCGGGCGGGTCGCTGGGCAGCTGCCCACCGAGATCCTGCGCGAAGCCGTCGACGAGGTGGTGGCGCGCCACCCCGCCCTGCGCACGACCCTGCGCGGCGACACCCTGGTGGCGGAGCCGCCGGGCCCCTCGCGGGACGCCGGTGGCCGTGCGGCGCCCCGCGCCGACCTGGCGATCCGCGCTCGGGCAGAGCGTGGTGGAGGCCGAGCTGTCGTGGCCGCTCCGACGCGGCGCGCGGCGGCGTGCTGCGGGTGGTGCACGTCCCGGAGCCGGGCGGCAGCGCGGTCGTGCTGTGGTCACCCGGCGCTGCTCGACGACGTGGCGCTCGCCCGCGTCCTGCACGAGGTGCTGGCCGCGGCGGCCGCGCGGATGGCGGGCGCGAACCCCGATCTGCGCGAGCGGCCGCGCGCGCCCTGCCCGGGCGCCGCTGGCGATGCGGCTGGCGGCCCGCTGCTGCGCCAGGCCTGGGCCCGCGACGTGGTCGCGCAGCAGCGCGAGCCCGTGCTCGCCCCGGAGCGCCACGGCCCGATGCGCGCGGCGTGCGTGTTCCGGCGCGGCTCGGCGGCGGGGAATGCGGCGCCTGCGCGTCGCCTCGGCGCGCCACGGCGTGTCGGTGGGGCAGGCGGTGTCGGCGTCGCTGGCGCTGGCGCTGTGGGAGGTCGCGGACGGGCCGTCGCGCGTGCCCCTCGACCTGCCCGTGGACCTGCGCCGCCGCGGCCTCGTGCGGGAGGACGCCGTCGGGATGCACACGGGCGGCGATGCGCCTGACCGCGCAGCCCCACCCCGACCTGCCGTTCTGGGACCTCGCCCGCGCCATGGGCGGCCAGCTGCCACGCCGCGCTGGGCTGGCGGCTCGAGCTGCTGCCGTGGGTCGTGGCCGACGGGGGCGACCTCGCCGGGCTCCTCGACGCCGCGGGCGCCGATCCCGTGCGGGCGGGCACGCCCCCTGCGCTCGTGAACCTCGGCCGCTGGGGCCACACCGTCGACCACGGGCCGTTCGTCCTGCGCGACGTGTACGCCGTCCGCGGCCCGACCGCGCGGCGCGCCGCTGTCGCTGTGGGTGAGCGGCCTGCCCGACGGGCTGTACCTCGGCGCCGCGGGCACCGATCCGGCGGTGTCGCGCGAGTACCGAGGAGGTCGTCGACCGCGTGCTCGCGCGCCTCGAGCACCCCGCGTCCGACGCCGCGACGCTGCAGGACCTCGCCTTCGGCGGGCGCCGGGTGACGCGGGCCGCCGTCGGGGGATAGACGCCCCCGGGGGGCCGATGACCGCGACGCAGGCGGGGTTCGTGGGGGTGCTGCTCGCGGTCGGCGCGATGCGGCTCGTGGAGCTCGCCGTCTCCGTCCGGCGGATGCGCGCGCGCCCCGACGCCGTCGTCGCCGAGCCCGCGCTGTTCCCCATGATGGCGGCGCTGCACGCCGGCCTGGTGGCGCTGCCCATCGCCGAGGTGTTCTGGCTGCACCGGCCGTTCGTGCCCGCCGTGGCCGCAGCGGCGGCCGCGGTCCTGCTCCCTCGCACGATCCTGCGCGTCTGGACGCTGCGGACGCTCGGCCGGGTGTGGAACGTCCGCGTGGTGCGGCCGCCGACGGCGTGGTCACGACCGGGCCGTACCGCTTCGTGCGGCACCCGAACTACCTGTGCGCGTGATCCTCGAGATCGCGGCGCTGCCGATGCTGCACACGGCGTGGCTGTCGGCGCTGGCGCTGACGGCGTGGAACGCTCGGTGCTCGCGGTGCGGATCCCCACCGAGGAGGCCGAGCTGTCGCGCCTCGAGCGGTGGCGCGAGGCGTTCGCCGACACGCCGCGGCTGTTCCCGCGGCTCATCCCTCGGCGGGCGCCGTCAGCGCCGCAGTGAACGCCGCGAGGTCGGACGCGATGGCGGCCTTCGGGCCGAACCGCAGCGACCACCACCCGCGGAACATGTCGTTGTCGACGGTGCCCTCCTCGGTGACCCGCACGCGGGTGCCGCCCTCGACGGGATCGAGGGTCCAGATCCACCGGGCGGCGAGGCCGAGCTGCTCGGGGTGCGCGGCCTCGATGACCAGCCGCTGCGGGGTGACTCGTCGACGACGAACTCGAAGCGATCGCCGCGCCGGTCGAGCTCGCGCCAGACCTCGCGGCCGTCGGGGCGTCGGCGACCCACGGCCGATGCGGGTGACGTGGGGGCGCCAGGTCGGGCGCCGCTTCAGGTCGACGAGCAGCGCGGCGGCGGCCTCCGGGGACACCGGGACGACCGCCTCCACGGTGGCGACGTGGTCGGGCGGCTGGTTCAGGCCGTGGAGGTAGACGCCCACGATGCCCACGCCGGCCGCGAGGGCCACGGCGCCATGAGCGGGGCCAGGAGCTCGGGGACGCGCATGTCACCTCCGCCCCGCGCCGTAACCTGGCGGTCGGGCCCGGCCAGGGGTCGCCCGGCTCCGTCCGTGGTAAGTGCGCAGCGACCGCGGAGGGGGGATGAGCGAACCGAGAGGACTCGACGGCGTCGACTGGTCCGCGTCGAGCACGCTCGGCCCGGCGGTGGACGTGCCGCGCCACCTGACGGCGCTGGGCTCCGCCGATCCAGGGATCCGCGAGGCGGCGCTCGAGGCCCTGTCGACGAGCCTGTGGAACCAGGGCGCGCTGTATCCGGCGACCGCAGCGGCGATCCCGTTCCTGCTCGCGCGCGCGCAGATCCGGCCGCGCCCGATCGCGCGCTGATCCTGCGGCTGCTCGCCGACGTGGGCCGCGCGGCCGCCCTCGGCGACGACCCGTGGTACGGCGAGGCGCGCTGCAGGCCCTGCGCGACGGCGTGCCCGTGCTCAGGGCTGCCTCGACTCGGCCGACGAGGTGGAGCGCATCGCGGCGATGGTGGCGCGCTCGCCTGGGCCGACGACGGCGGCGTGCTCCGCGAGCGGCTGCGCGGCGACGAGGCCGAGCGCCTCGTCGCCCTGTACGGCCTGGCGGCGGGGCTGGTCGTGCCCGACCCGAGCCTGCTCGAGGGCTACGTCCTGGCGGGGGGCCCGCCGATGCAGCTCGCCGCCCGCCTCGGCCTGGTCCGCGCCGGGCGCCCGAGCGCGCTGCGGGAGCTCGACCCCGACGCGTACGCCGCCCTGGCCGAGGTGGTCGCCACGGTCGCGGCGGTGGGCCTGCCGCAGCCAGTGGAGCTGCTCGACCCGGCGGCGATGTCGCCCGCGCTGGTCCGCGCGCTGGCGGCGGTGCTCGGCCGCAGCCGCAACCACCGCATCGCGCTGCCGCTCGTGGAGGCGCTGCTGCCCGCGGCCCTCCCCGACGGCTACGAGGAGCCGCCCACCCCGCTGCAGCTCGACGTGCTGCGGGCCGTGGCGAACAGCCCGGGGGCCTGGGTCTACCCGGCCGACGCCGTGGCCGCGCTGGCCGAGCAGGGCCTCGACGTGGGCGACCGGCTCGATCTGTGCGCCCGGCTCGGCATCGACGGCCCCGACCACGCCCAGCGCGACGACACCGAGGCGCTGCTCGCCGACTCCGAGCGCTGCGGCGTCCGCTTCGAGGAGCTCACCGAGGCGCAGCGCGCGCTGGTGGAGCGCTTCGTCGACACGCTCGACGGCTTCGGCTGGAACGACACCCGCAACTGGCACAACTTCGTGACCAGCGGCACGGGCTTCGCCATCAGCCCGATCGGCGTGGGGCGCCACTACAACGAGCGGGCCGTGCTCGAGTGCACGCTGTGGCTGTTCGACGAGCACGTCGCGCTCGACACCGGCGCCCGCACCGGCAGCCCCTACGCGCGGCTGCTGGTGAGCGACAAGGCCGAACAGCGCGATCCCGTCGGCTTCCGGGCCTATGCGGAGCAGCCGGACGCGCTGGCGGCCGTGCTCGGCGCCATCGACCGGCACCGGCCCGCGCTCGACCGCCACAGCCGGGCCGATGCGTTCCTGCACGACCTGTTCGCCGCCACGCACCGGGTCGAGGTCGAGCTGGCCGACGGGCGGGTCCTCGAGATCCGGCCTCGCGAGGGAGGCGCCGCGTGAGCGACTGGGAGGCCTTCGAGCGGGCGCTCGAGACGCCCGAGGGGCGCAGCGAGCTGCTGTGGGCGGAGGGGCGGCCGAGGTTCGTGCTCACGGCGCGGCAGTTCGACCGGCCGTGGGTCGATCGCCTGTTCGCCACGGCCACGGCGCTGCGGCGGCTCGATCGCACCGACGCGGGGCGCGCGCGGCTGCGCGCGGCGCTCGCCGATCGGCGCCTGTTCCTGCTGTTCGCGCAGCCGTCGACCCGGACCTGCGAGTCCTTCGCCGCCGCCGCCCACAAGCTCGGCGCGACCGTGCGGGTCGTGTCGGACCTGTCCGCGAGCTCGTTCTCGAAGGGCGAGTCCGTCGAGGACGGCCTGCGTACGCTCGCCACCTTCTTCGACGGCCTGGTGGTGCGCCATCCCGACCCGACCTTCGCCGTGCAGGCGGCGTTCGCGATGTCGCGCTCGCCGTGGCCGATGCCGATCGTGGCGGCCGGATCGGGCACCCGCGAGCACCCCACGCAGGCGCTCCTCGACCTGTACACGCTGCTCGAGCGCCTCGAAGGCCGCGGCGGGCTCGCTGGCAAGCGGCTGCTGCTGATCGGCGATCTCGGGCGGAACCGCGCGGCGCGCTCGCTGCTCGATCTGCTCGTCCACTACGAGCTCGGCGGGCTGGAGCTGGTCTCGCACCCGGACCACCCGCTGCAGGAGGACGTCCTGCAGGCGTACCGGGCGGCGGGCGTGCCGGTGGCGAGCCACCGGACGGTCGCGGCGGCCGTGGCGGCCGTGGGGCCCGCGCTCGACATCGTCTACGTCACGCGCCTGCAGCAGGAGTGGGACCGCGCGCCCGGCTCGCTCGGCACCGCTTCGGACTACGTGCTCGAGCCGGCGTACCGCGAGCGCCTGCGCGACGACCTGCTGATCCTGCACCCGCTGCCGCGGGTCAACGAGCTGCCCACCGCCTGGGACGACCACCCGGGCTTCCTCGGGTGGCGGCAGATGCGCAACGGGCTGTGGGTGCGCGCCGCGCTGCTGGCACACGTCTACGGGGTGGAGGGCGCGCTCACGGGCAGCGGACGTACTTGAACTGCCGCCCGCGCGACTGGAAGCACCACTCCTGCGGATCGCTGTCGACCCGCAGCTGGAACTCGGTGACGTTGTTGCCGCCGCCGTAGAGGCGGACCTGGTGCGCACCGGGCTTCACCTCGGTCACGAGCGGCGCGTCGCCGACCTTCTCGCCGTCGATCTCCACGGGGACGCCGGGCACGTCGGTGTTCAGGATGACGAGGAACTCGCGCATCGTGAACAGGCCGTCGGCGTCGGGGACGTCCTCCTTCGGGTCGTAGAACAGCTCGGCGTTCTCGGCCTCGCTGCGGCGGACGGGGCCGACGAACAGCTCCTCGTCGGTGCCTGCGAGCAGGTCGACCGCGCCGCCGCCCTGGGGATCGCGGAAGGTGGCGCAGCTCGGCGTCGCACAGCTCGCCGGCGGTGCACTGCGAGGCGGTGCCGGCCGGGGCCGCGGCGGCGGTGGGTCCGGGGGTGAGGTTCGGGTTCACCCACTCGTCGACGGGGCGCTGCGGGTTTAGCGTCGCCGCCGACGCGGCGGAGGTTCTCGTCGCCGTCGGCGAGCAGATCGACCCGGGGCCCGGGATCGGCGGGGCGGACGGCGGGCCGCGACGGGGCGGCGACGGACGGGGACGGCGTGGCCGTGAGGAAGGTGGCCAGGCTCGACAGGCTGGGCGCGCTCGGCGCGGGCGCGGCCGGCGCGGCGGGGGCCGCGGGGTCGTCGCCCGTCACGTAGGACTTGATGGCGCTGCCGACGGCGACGACGGAGTCGAACCAGCCGGCGTCCTCGGCGGGCGCGGGCTCGGCCTGCCGCGGCGTCGACATCGTCGACATCGTGGAGGGCAGGGCTGCCGCCGGCCGACGGCGACGTGGACGTCGACGTGGACATCACGGACGACAGCGACGGCGGGCGCTGCGGCATCGGCGCGTCGAGCTCGGCCAGCAGTGCCAGCGCGGCGTCGTCGGGGGCGGCGTCCTGGCGCCAGCCGTCGGTGCGGTCGCTGCCGAGGTCGGCGACCAGGGCGTCGAAGCCGTCGTCGAGGCCGTCGTCGCCGGCGAGCAGGTCGACCTTCGGCGCGCCCGCGGCGGGGGTGCCTGCGGCCATGCGCGGGGCGGGGCGCGGCGGAGGTGGTGGACGGCGAGCCGACCAGCGTGGCGACCTGGTTCGTGAGGGCGTCGAGCCAGGAGTCGTCGCGGGCGACCTCGGGCGGCGGCGCGCCGGGCGTGGGCGCCGCGGCCATCGGGCGGCCGGCGTAGCCGTCGCGGGCGGCCGACGCGCCCGAGGCGCCGCCCGCCACGAGCGAGGGGTCGGCGGCGACGGCGGTGCTCCGCTCGCTGGTCACGCCCACCGAGGCGAGGCTCGGCGGCGCGCTGCGGGCGGGCATCGGCTCGTCGAGCTCGGCGAGGAGCGCGAGCGCCGGGTCGTCGGCTGCGGCGGCGGTGCCGAAGCCGTCGGTGCGGCTGGCGCGGCCGCCGCCGCCGAGGTCGTCCAGGCCGTCGTCGCCGGCGAGCAGGTCGACGGCGGGGCGCGGGGTGCAGGCCCTGGTCGGGGCCCCGATGGCGCGGTTCACCATACCCGCTGCCGGCGCTGATCATGGAGTCGAGCCAGCCGTCGTCGGCGCGTGCGTCGGAGGCGCCGGAGGTGCGGACGACGCGAGCTGGTCGGCGCTGGCCGCGGTCGGCGCGACGGGCGAGCGGACGGCGGTGGGCGCGGCGCTCGCGGCAGGTCGGTCGGCGGCGAGGTCGGCGACCAGGTTGCTCGAGGCCGCCGGTGCCGCTGACGGGCGCGCCTGGGGCTGGGCGCTCGGGGGCAGGGCAGGGAGGGGGCGCGGCTGCCGCCGCCGCCGGGCCTCACCTCGACGAGATGCCGTCGAGAGGGCGCTGCCGACCGAGGTGATGGCGTCGAGCCAGGAGGTGTCGTCGGCCTCGCGGGCGGGCTCGCGCTCGATCTCGGCGAGGAGCGCGAGCGCCGGGTCGTCCTCCGCCGCGGCGGTGCCGAAGCCGTCGGTGCGGTCGCCGCCGCTGCGGAGCCCTCGAGGCCGCCCAGCCTGTCGTCGCCGGCGAGCAGGTCCACGGGGGCGGCCGGGGCGGCGGGGCGGCGGGGGCGCCGCCGTCGGACCAGGCGGAGCCGGGGCGCGCGCCGCCGAGGTCCCGGTGCCGCCCGGCACGGCCGAGGGCGCGGCGGCGCCCGTGGGCTGCGCGTGGCGGTCGGTGGCTCGTCGCCCGTGACGAGGGAGCGCAGGTTGCTCCCCACGCCGACGGCGTCGAGCCAGCTGTTGTCAGGCTCGGCGGCGGCGGGCGCCGCCGGGGCGGCGGTGGGGACGGTGCCGCCGCGGGCGTCGGTGCCGGGGCCATCGCGGCGGGCCGGCCGGTGCCGGGTGCGTCGAGCTCGGCCAGGATGGCGAGCGCGGCGTCGTCGGGGTCGGCGGGGGTGCCGAAGCCGTCGGTGTGGTCGGCGGAGCGGCCGAGGTCGGACAGGCCGTCGTCGCCGGCGAGCAGGTCGGTGGACGGGCGGGCGTTCCGGTGCCGGCGCGCCGAGCGCGGCTGCGAGCGAGGGCTCGGGCGGGCGGCGGCGGGCAGCGCCGCGGCGGGGGCGCCGCCGCCAGGTGATGGCGCTGGCGAGGCCCGGACCCGGCCTCGAGCATGGCGTCGAACCAGCCGTCGCCGGCGCCGTCGGCCTCGCCGAGGTCGAGCGGCGCGGCCGGCGCGGCCTGCGCGGCCTGCGGCGGCGGCGCCTGCTGCGGCGCAGCGAGGCCCGGTGCGGGCGGGGGCGGCGCGCGGCGGTCGCTCGGCAGGTCGAGCTCGGCCAGCAGCGCCACCGCGGCGTCGTCGGGCGCGGCGTCGGTGGTCCAGCCGTTGGCGCGCTCCGCCGCGAGGTCGTCGGTCAGGTCCGTCAGGCCGTCGTCGCCGGCCAGCAGATCGCTGGTCGCGCCCGGTCGCGCCGCGGCGCCGGGCGGCGCGACGGTCGTGGCGAGCGAGGGCGGCGGCGCCGGCGGATCGCTGCCCACCACCTTCGAGACGAGCTCCTTGCCGGCGGTGAGCATGCCGCCCATCCAGCCGTCGTCCGCCGCCGCGGGCGCGGGGGCGAGGGCCGGCGGGGCGGCGGCGGGGTTCGCGGGGTTGGTGGTGTTCGCGGGGTTCGCGGCGAGCGGGGCGGCGGGCTGCGACCACGTCCCGCCCCCGGGCCGCGCGGTCTGGCTCGTCGCCGCCACCGGGCGGGCGCTGCCCCCGCCGATCGCGTTCGGCGGCAGCTGGACCCGGCTGGGCGCGGACAGCCCGGCCGGCGACTGCGGCGCGACGGTCACGCCGCCCGGCACCACCATGGGCGGCCGCGCCAGGCTCGCCGCCACGACCCCCACGCCGACGATGCCGACGCCGATGATGGCGACCACCGAGACCCCGGCGGCCACGGCCACCATCGCGAGCAGCCCGTCGGACATGCCGCCCGGATCCTCGTCGTACTCCGGCGGGGGCGGCGCGGACGGGCGGATGCGGGCCGCGACGTTGGAGCCGTGGTGGGGGCGCGGGTCGGCGCGGCGGTCGGGAGCAGGCGCAGCGGGGCGTCCGCGAGGCGTCCAGTTGGTCTCGACGGGCTCCGGGTCTTCGTATCCTCGCCAACGGCGCGGATCGTCGTCGAACGACACCAGTCCGCTGCCCATCGTGCCCCCATCGGCGCTCGGTTCCGCTCCTCGGCCGCACCGAACAGCGATCCTTGCAAGTCCCGATCCTGCTGCACGGCTCGGGGTCCGGTCAAGCGAGGGCCTCCGTCGGGGCATCGTGAGGCCGGCGCTCGGAGATCCCGGCTGCGCTGCGGCACGAATGCCGCACTCCCGCGCCCCGGACGGGGTCGCCCGCGCGTGCGTTAGGGCAGCTGCACCGGAGGGACCCCTTGCGACCGATCCTGGCCGAGCTGCTCGACCTGCTGCGCCTCGAGGCCATCGAGGTCAACCTGTTCCGCGGACAGAGCCAGGACCTCGGCTGGGGCGCCGTCTTCGGCGGCCAGGTGCTGGGCCAGGCCCTGTCCGCCGCGGCCCACACCGTCCCGCCCGAGCGCACGGTCCACTCGCTCCACGCCTACTTCCTGCGCCAGGGCGACGCGCGGCGGCCCATCGTCTACGAGGTCGACCGGATCCGCGACGGGCGCAGCTTCACGACCCGCCGGGTGGTCGCCGTGCAGGGCGGGCGCGCCATCTTCAGCCTGTCGGCGTCGTTCCAGGTCGCCGAGGCCGGCCTCGAGCACCAGGACGTGCAGATGCCCGACGTGCCGGCGCCCGAGGACGTCGTGTCGGACCAGGAGGCGCTGCGCCGCCGCGCCGACGAGCTGCCCGAGGTCTTCCGCACCCGCGCCCTGGCCGACCGCCCCATCGAGGCGCGCAGCGTCGAGCCGCTCGACATCCTGGCGCCCGAGGTGCGGCCGCCGGTCCGCCGGGTGTGGATCCGCGCCGTCGACGCGCTGCCCGACGACCCCGCCGTCCACCACTACCTGCTGGCCTACGCGAGCGACTTCAGCCTGCTCACGACAGCGCTCCTGCCGCACGGGCTGTCGTGGGTGTCGCCGCGCATGCAGGTCGCCTCGCTCGACCACGCCATGTGGTTCGCGCGCCCGTTCCGGATGGACGACTGGCTGCTCTACGTCATCGACGGGCCCACCGCCAGCGGCGGGCGGGCGCTCGTGCGCGGCTCGTTCTTCGACCGGTCCGGCCGGCTCGTGGCCTCGACCGCGCAGGAGGGCCTCATCCGGCGGTGGCCCGAGCGCTGA
>JAWKRQ010000077.1:0-38122 GCA_041389545.1 Myxococcota bacterium
GAGGAGCCGGCTGTGGACGTAGAACACGTCGCCCGGGTACGCCTCGCGGCCGGGCGGGCGGCGGAGGAGCAGCGACAGCTGGCGGTAGGCCACGGCGTGCTTCGACAGGTCGTCGTAGATGACGAGCGCGTGCATGCCGTTGTCGCGGAAGTACTCGCCGATGGCGCAGCCGGTGTAGGGCGCGAGGAACTGCAGCGGCGCCGGGCTCGCGGCCGGCGACGACACGACGCAGGTGTACTCGAGCGCGCCGTACTGCCGCAGCTTCTCGACGACCTGGGCCACCGTGGACTGCTTCTGCCCGATGGCGACGTAGATGCAGTGCACCTTGCGCTGCGGGTCGTCCTTGAAGACGCGCTGGGCGATGATCGCGTCGATCGCCACGGCGGTCTTGCCGGTCTGCCGGTCGCCGATGATGAGCTCGCGCTGGCCGCGGCCGATCGGGGTCATCGCGTCGATGGCCTTGATGCCCGTCTGCAGCGGCTCGCTGACCGACTTGCGCGGGATGATGCCGGGGGCCTTGGTCTCGATGATCGACCGGGCGGCGAACTCGATGGGGCCGAGGCCGTCGATCGGGTTGCCGAGCGCGTCGACCACGCGGCCCATCAGGCCCGGGCCCACGCCCACGTCGACGATGCGGCCGGTGCGCTTGACCTCGTCGCCCTCGTGGATGTGCGTGTCGTCGCCGAAGATGGCGACGCCGACGTTGTCCTCCTCCAGGTTGAGGACCATCCCCACGATGTCGCCGGGCAGCTCGACGAGCTCGCCGGCGAGCGCGTTCTGCAGCCCGTGGACCCGCGCGATGCCGTCGCCGACCGACAGGATCGTGCCCGTCTCCGAGACCGACACGCGCGTCTCGTAGTTCTTGATCTGGCTCTTCAGGATCTGGCTGATCTCGTCCGCGCGGATGTCCATGGGGCGGAGTCTCCTGAGGGCGGGCCCTCGACGGAAAGGAAGGGGTTCGGGCTCAGGCTTCGGCGGTGGCGGAGCCGAGGAGCGACTGGCGCATCTGCTGGAGGCGCGTGCGCAGGGAGCTGTCGTAGACCTTGTCGCCCACCCGGGCGACGAGGCCCGCGATCAGGCTCTCGTCGACCTCGGTGTGCAGGACGACGGTGCGGCCGGTGAGCTTCTCGAGCGCCTGCCGGACCTCGGTCTCGAGCTGCGCGGTGAGCGGCTCGGCGGTCTGCACGGTGACGCGGACCCGGCCGGCCCGCTCGTCGGCCATCGCCCGGTAGGCGTCGACGATCTTCGGGACGAGCCCCATCCGGTGCTTGTCGTTGGCCAGGTGGAGCACGTTGTCGACGAGCGGGTGCACCTCGAGCTTCGGCAGCACGGCATCGAGCACCTTGCGGCGCTCCTCGACCGTGAAGACGGGGCTCGACAGCGCGTCGCCGAGCTGCGCGTCGTGGGCCGACAGCGCCTCGGCCACCCGCTCGAGGTCGGTTCCCACGCGATCGATGGCGCCCGCGTCCTCGGCGAGCTCGATCAGGGCCTGGGCATAGCGCCGGGCAGCGGCGTCAGACACGGTCGCCCTCCTGGACGGACTTCAGGAAGTCGCGGGCCAGCGCCTGCTGGTCCTTCTTGGTGACGCCCTCGGCCAGGGTGCTCCGGGCGAGCTGGATGGCGAGATCGACGGCCTCGGCGCGCAGCTCGAAGCGGGCGCGGCGCGCCTCGTCGCGGACGTTGCGCTCGGCCTGCTCGACGATGCGGGCGGCCTCGCGCTCGGCCCGCTCGACGAGCTTGGCCTCCTCGCGCTTGGCGTCTTCCGCGGCCTCCGCCTCCATCGTGCGGACCTCGCCCTCGATCTTGTCGAGCCGGGCGAGGAGCTCCTGGTGCCGCTGGTGCGCTTCGTCGCGCTGGCGGGCGGACTCGGTGAGCTCGTTGCGGATCCCGAGGGCGCGGGTCCGGAACGTGTCGGCCACCGGGCGGCGGACGTAGACCACGCCGAGCACCACGAGCAGCAGGAAGTTGAAGATGTGGAAGCCGACGCTCCACACGATGTAGGTGTCGTTGTTCGGCACGTCGCCGTTCATCGGGTCGCGCCAGTTGGGCACGCCGTCGTGATCGTCGTCGTCGGTGTAGTAGGCGTGGTGCTCGCTGCCGTGCTCGTCGTGGCTGTCGGCGTTCTCCACCGCCTGGTCGACGCTGCTCGGGACCGCGGCCGGCGCGTGCTCCACCGGTGCGTCGGACGCGTGGGCGGCGCCGGAGAGCCAGAGGGCGAGGAGGAGTCGGCTACCGAAGTGCATCATGGCGCGCCTCAACCCTGGACGGTGCGGCCGAGGACCTGCTCCGCGATCTCGCGGGAGAGCTCCTGGGCGGAGGTCTGGAGGGCGACCGAGGCCTCGCGGCGGTCGGTCGCGATCTGGGCCACGGCGGCGCGGACGTGATCGTCGGCCTGGGCGCGGGCCGCGGCGACGATCTCGGCCTCGCGGGCCAGGGCGCCGCTGCGGGCGGTCTGGCGCAGCTCGTGGACCTGGACGCGGGCCTCGGCCAGGCGCCCTTCGATGCGGCTCAGCTGCTCGTCGGCGGCGCTGTCGAGCTCCTTCGCCTCGTGGCGTGCGCGCTCCGACGCTTCGTCACGGGCGTCGAGGTAGGCGAGCAGCGGGTTCCAGAGGATCAGGTACATCGAGACCAGCGCCACGAGGAACGGGAGCGTGAGCAGCGCGGTGTGGACCGGGTCGGGATAGATTTCCATGGTGAGCGTGCCGCCCTGCGGGTGTGCCGGGCCGTGCCACGGCGATGGGGCCGGCGAGCCGGCCGCTTCCTCGACGCAGGTGCCGCAGCCCCGAGCTGACTGCGGGCCGTCCCGGCGGGGTCGCAGCAGGTAATCCCCTGGCGGTCGGCGCGACCACCGCCTGCAACAAATTGCGCGAGGTCACTCCGCCGGCGCCGCTTCGTCGGGCGGCGCGGGCTTCTGCGGCCAGTGGACCTCCAGGAGCAGCGATCCCTCCGCGGCGAGCCACTGCGTGATGGCCGTGGGGTCGGCGCCGCGGAACAGCGTCCGCTGCCAGCCGAGGGCCCACTGGCCCCCGAGCCGGACGGCGGGGAGCAGCTGCACGTCCACGCCGGCGCCGATCCGCCCGCCCACGCCGCCGAGCCGCACGCGGTCGAGCGCGGCGGCCTCCCGCGCGGCGTCCCGCTCCTCCTGGGTGTAGCCGTTGGACGTGGCGCGGCTGCTCGGCGCGTCGAGGTGGGCGCCCGCGAACAGCCAGGGCGACGGGCGGGGATCGTCGCGGCGCAGCAGGGCCACGCGCACGTCGAAGGCGGGGCGGATCACGCCCCAGTGGTGCTGGACGTAGACGTCGCCGGCCCAGCTCGTCGTCGTGAGCCGGGCGACGCCGAGGGAGGCGTGCAGGCCGACGTGCTGCGTGACCCAGGCGCCGGCGTAGGGCGCGAGCTGCGGGCGGACGAAGCCGTCGTCGGGACCGACGAGCAGCCCGGTGGAGTCCCCCTCGAGCACCCAGGCGAGGTCGCCGCGCGACAGCGGGCGCCACTCGAGGCCGGCGTAGGGGGCGGCGGCGAGGGCGGGGGCGGGGAGCGCCAGGGCGAGCAGGGCGGGCAGGAGGGGCCGCATGCCGTTCTCCGGGGTAAGCCAGGGCCATGTACCCCGGGCTATCGGCTCAGGTCGGCGTTCCGGGGCGGAGCACCGGGTGGCGAGGCGCGAAGGGCGCTGGCGCTCCCGGCGGCCCCGATCGGCTGCGCGGTGGCGGATGCCGTGGACCTGTTGGCGGCGGGGCTCTCGATCAGCGCATGCTCGCTGGCGGGCCAGCCTCGGCTGGGCGACCGTCGACACGAGCGTCGCGGGGGAGCCGGGGCGACGGCGAGCTGCAGGGGCTGCACCGCGCGACCGTCACCGGCACGCTCGCGCCCGACGTGCGCGCGGTCACGATCGACGCGGTGCTGGCGCTCGATCCGCCGCCGTTCGGGCGGCTGCGCCACCACGCGGCGCGCGATCCGCATATCACGGCCTCGGGCACGGCCCTCGCTGCGCATCAAGGTGGGCTGGCTCGGGTCATCGCGACCGCAGCGCCACGCCGGCGGTGCTCACCGTGCGGGTCGGCGACGTGGGCTGGAGACGTGCAGGGCAAGGAGCGCGCGACCTGGTTGCCCGAGCTGCTCGTCGAGCTCGGGGCCCGGTTCTCCCGGCTGGATCCAGCGCTCGGCGAGGCCGAGGTGGCGCGAGCGGCTGCTCGCCGCGCAGGTCTCGCCGGATCCGGCGCGCCGGCGGGGCGGCGCAGGCCGTCGAGGCGGCCACTCCAGGCGCCGTTCCTGAGCTGCTGCCCGAGGTGGTGCGCTCCGACGGCGGCTGGGCTGTGCTTCGGTGCGGAGCCTCGTCCCTGCGCGGCAGCTCGGGCGCGGCGCGGTCGACGCTGATGCGGCTGCTCGTGGCGGCGTTCGTGGAGCGGCCCGACGTGCTCGTGGCGGGCGACGCGCTACGCGAGGCCGAGGCGTAGAAGGCGTGGCTCGCCGCCCTGCCCGAGCGCGACGACGCGCCGATCGAGCAGGGGGTGGCGTGATGGCGGTGCGGGCGGTCTGCGTCCGGTGCGGTCACGCGCGGTCGGAGCTCGACCAGATCTCGCCGCTGCGGGCACTTCTCGGCTCGATGCCGACGGGCGGCTCGTCGCGGCTGCTGTCGTCCGAGAACCTGTCGGACGTGGAGCCTTTGACCGGGTGCAGGAGCGGATCCGGGCCGGGGAGGTGATCCGGCCGAGCGGGCGGATGCTCGACAAGGCGCGGCGGGCGCTGGGGCGGCACCTCGAGACCGACGCCGGGCTGACGGTGGCGCAGCGGCTGGGGCTGCTGGCGACGAGCGTGCTCGTGACGCCGCTGCTCAGTGGGGTGCTCTTCGTGTGGTGGTGGGAGTGCGTGGCCGCGGGCGGCGGTGCAGGCGCTGCTGCTGCTGCTGCCGGCGACGGTGGGGTTCACGCTGCTCGTGCTGTACGCGCGCTGAGCGGGGGGCCGGAGCACAGGATGGGCGCCACGTCGGCCTGACCGACGCCCGGTCCCGCCTCTGCCTCCGATCCCGGAAGCAAACGGGTCGGGCGATCCGCTTCCGGAAGGGGGATTCCGGGGGAGGCGGGGGAGCGGGCGGGTGAGGGTCGGGGGCCTGGGGCGGATCTGCATCCGGAACAGGATGAGATCTGCATCCGGATGGACGGGAGCAGGGGCAAGGGGCAAGGGCAGGGGGCAGGGGCAAGGATCAGGGCGGGGAGCCCTGTCGTCAGAGCACGTCCATCCGCCGGAACCGCGCCCAGGCGACGCCCACCGCCAGCGCCGTCCAACCCGACCAGCGCTACCCACGGCTCCCACGTGGGCGCCCCGCCGATCAGCTCCGACCACGCCGACCACGCCGTCGACGGCGCGAACCACAGCAGCTCGAGCACTGGCCGGCCCGCCGCCCCCCTGCTTCATCACCCACCGCAGCGACCAGCCCCCGAGCACGGCCACCCGCTCCAGCAGCACGAACAGCAGGAGCGACACGATGGCCCCGGGCACCGACCGCGTCACCGTCGCCACGGCGAGCGCCACGGCCGCGAAGGAGCACTCCGCGACCCACAGCCCGCCCGCGCCCAGCAGCACGCTGCTCGCCGACACCGACTCCTGCAGCGACAGCAGCACGACCCCGAGCGCGAACGCCACCAGGAGCTGCCCGGCCAGCGACACGAGCGACCACGCACACAGCGCCAGCCACTTCGCGAGCAGCACCTGCGTCCGCGACACCGGCCGCACGAGATCGTCGCGCAGCGTGCGCGCCTGCAGCTCGCCCGCGAACGACACCGCCCCGAGCATGGTGATCAGGAACTGCGCCGTGAAGAACCCGCGCACGACGAGGTCCCAGGCCGCGCCGTTCGCCACCGAGAGGTCGAGCTGCGTGGCGAGATCCTGGCCGTCTCCACGACGTGCGCCGCGACCGCGGCCCGCATCGCCAGCGGCCCGAACGCCCCCACCGCCAGCAGGAACAGCAGCGCCAGCCGCGTCAGCGGCCGCGAGGCGAGCTTTGCGCACCTCGGCCCACACCACCGCGGCCGTCCCCACCCCGCTCACTTCGGCGCCCCTGTCGTGACCTCGAGGAACACGTCCCCAGGCTGCGTCGCCCGGCACCAGCGCGTCGATCGTCGACGTGGCCTCCAGCAGCCGCCGGTTCAGCCCGGCTTCCTCGGCCCTGCAGCCGCAGCCGCAGCCGCCTCCCTGCGCGCCTCGGCCCTCCACGGTGACCCCTCGCGCCCGGCCACCGCCGCGCGGATGCGGTCGGAGCCGCCCGCGCCGGGGCTCGACACCTCGACCACGAGCGTCACGGCGGCGTCGCCGGCGAGCAGCCGCGCCACGTCGCCCTCGGCCCGGACCCGCCCGGCGTCGAGGATCGCGACGCGGTTGCACGTCGCCTGGACCTCGGCGAGCAGGTGCGACGACAGCACCACGGTGATGCGGTCGTTGAGCGCCAGCGAGCGCACCAGGTCGCGCACCTCGCGCATGCCCGCCGGGTCGAGCCCGTTGGTGGGCTCGTCGAGCAGCAGCAGCTTCGGGCGGCCGAGCAGCGCCCGCGCGATGGCCAGCCGCTGCCGCATCCCGAGCGAGTAGCTCCCCACGCGGTCCTTCGCCCGCTCCGCGAGCCCGACCCGCTCGAGCACCCGCGCGATCTCGCCCCCGGCGACCGAGGCGGCGAGCCCGGCGTACGCCGCCGACAGCGACAGGTTGTCGCCCCCCGACAGCCAGTCGTGGAACGCCGGCGTCTCGACGATGGCGCCGACGTGGCGCCGCGCGGCGCGCCCGGTCTCGCCGAACAGCTCGATCGTGCCGCTGTCGGCGCGGATGAGGCCGAGGATGCAGCGGATCGCGGTGGTCTTGCCCGCACCGTTGGGGCCGAGGAACCCGTAGACGTCGCCCTCGAGGACCTCGAAGTCGAGGTCGGCGACGGCGGCGCGAGCGCCGAAGCGGCGGGTCAGGCCGCGCACCTTCAGGGCAGGGACGGTCACGGCCCCCGTGTAACCGGCCGATCAGGCCGCCGTCAGGAAACGCGCCGTGACGGCGAACACGCCCTCGGGCGCCACGTCCGACACGAACAGGTCGGCGTGGCCGACGGGCTGCCCGTCCGGGTGCGTCACCCGCACCACCTCGACGGGCCCGGCCGTGGTGCCGACGGCCGAGAGCGCGGCGGACGCGGGCACGATGCCGTCGCCCGAGCCGTGGACGACGAGCAGCCGCCCCTCCCAGCCGGCGAGCGCCTCGCGGACGACGACGCCGTCGAGCTGGAGGTCGCCGGCCCGCATCCAGGCCCCGATCGCGCGGTTCAGCGACGGGACGGGGTCCTCCACGGTGCGCGTGAGGCGGACGGGGTCGCCGAGCCCGGTGATGCGCGGGTTCAGGTACACCCGCAGCGCCCACGGCGCGGCGCGCGCCACCACCGGCAGCGCGTGGCGGGCGAACCGCCGGGTGCCCCGCATCGGCACGGCGCCGATCGTGGGCAGCGCCCGGGCCAGCACCCGCGTCTGGGCGGTGCGCGACCAGCGCAACGGCGCGCCGACGGCGACCAGGCGGTCGAGGCGCGGCTCGCGCCGGGCGGCGAGGGCGTACAGCAGCGATCCGCCGAGGCTGCAGCCGATCGCGTGGACCCGCGGCGACCCGCTGACCTCGGCGATCCGGCCCAGCAGCGCCGGCAGGTCGACGAACGCCTGGTCGCGCAGGCGCACCCGCCCGCGCCCCCGCGCCGTGGAGGTGCCGCGGAGATCGGCCGACCAGGGGTCGAGGCCGGCCTCGAGCAGCACCTCGCGGTAGCTCGGGCCGGTGGGGTGGTGGCCGAAGGCGTTGCCGTTCATGCCGTACCCCGGGACGAACAGCACGGGCGGCCCCTCGGCGGGGCGACCGCCGGGCCGCAGCGCGCGCTCGAGGCGCAGGGTCCAGCCGTCCGGCGTGGTGACTTCGTGATGCGCTACCGAGACCAAGGGGCTCCCACGACCTCCGGTATCCTCGCGGGGGCCGGGCGGGCGTCTCACGCGGTGTCCCGCGGCCCTTGCGGCGCGATACGGGGCCGGTGGAGGTGGTGATGCGTTGGTGGACCGGCTTGGCCGTGGCCGTGGGCCTCGGCGTGGCGGGCTGCGAGCCCGGGGACCCATGCGCCGACTACGTCGACTACATGTGCTCGTGCCACGCGCAGGACACGGCGGTGGACTGCGACGCGCTCTCGGCGACCTACGAGGACGCCGGGTCGGCGGTGCAGGACGAGTGTGCGGTGCTGCTCGACGAGCAGGAGTCGTCGGACCAGTCGGACGGGCAGACCTGCTGACCGCGGGCGCCCCGGCGCTGGCGAGCGGGCCGCGGACGTGGCAAGCTCCCCCATCGGGGTCCCCTTGTCCGCTCCTGTCCTCCAGACCGACGACCTGACCGCCGCGCTCGACCGCGATCCCCCCGCGGTCGTCGCGCCTGCCCCCGCGGGGCCTGCCCCCGTCGTCGGCGGCGGGCCCGCGCCGGTCGGCGCCTGGGAAGACGCCGTCGCGCTCTACGGCCTCGGCCAGCTCGCCTGCTCGGGCGTCCTCATCGCGCCCGACCTCGTGCTCACCGCCGGCCACTGCCGCGCCGCCCTCGACTACGCCGTCGTCGGCGCCACCGACCTGCGCAGCGGCGGCGAGCGCATCTCCGTCCTCGACGCCGTCGCCCACCCCGACCCGTACACGACCTACGACGTGGCGCTGATCACGCTCGAGCACCCGGCCGCCGCGCAGCCGCGCCCGCTCGCGCTCGACTGCGTCGTCGAGGGCTACCTCCACGACGGCGCCGACGTCGCCATCGTGGGCTACGGCGCGACCGACGACTTCGCCGACGAGTTCCCCGACGACCTGCAGCAGGCCTTCACCACCGTCGTCGACGCCGACTGCCTCGACTTCGACGGCGGCTGCAACGAGTCCGTCTCGCCTGGCGGCGAGCTCGTCGCCGGCGGCGAGGGCATCGACTCCTGCCTGGGCGACAGCGGCGGCCCGCTCTACCTGCAGACGGGCGACGCCTTCGCCGAGACCGACGCGTTCCTGGTCGGCATCACGAGCCGGGCCCGCGTCCCGGCCGACGCCCCGTGCGGCGGCGGCGGCATCTACGTCCGGGTCGACGCCGTGGCGGACTGGATCGAGCGCACCGCGGGCCGCACCCTGCCGCGCCCCGACTGCGAGGGGTTCAACCACCCGCCCGTGCCCACCGCGGCGCCCATCGAGGTCGTCCAGGGCGGCACCGCGCTGTCCGTCGTCGACCCGGGGGACGCCGACGGCGACACGCAGCAGCACACGTTCCGCGTGGTCGAGCCCCCGGCGCACGGCGTCGCGCAGCTCACGGCCGGCGGCGGGCTCGTCTACCTCGCCCCCGACGTGCTCCCCGACCGCGAAGACCAGGTCGTGGTCGAGGTCGCCGACGACGGCGCCCCGCCGCGCACCGGCCGCGTCACCATCCCCGTCCGCGTCACCCCCGGCCCCGTGCGCCGCAGCGGCTGCAGCACGAGCGCGGCGGCGGGGTGGGCGTGGCTCGCCGCGCTGGCCGGGATGCTGCGGCGACGCCGGTGAGAGCGCTCCCGTGGGCGGCTGTGCTGGCCGCCGCGTGCGAACCACCGCTCGCCACGGCGCCGCGGGACCTCCTCGGCGACGGCGCCGAGGAGGTCCCGCCGCGGCCCGTCGCCGACCTGTGGGGCGGCGAGGTGAGCGTCGGGGCGCGGGTGACCGTCGGGCCGCTGGTGGTGACGAGCCCGCGCGACATCGACCTGGCCGCGTTCTTCGCCGCCGCCCCCGAGGGCGGGCCGCGCAGCGGGGTCCGCGTGGTCCTCGGCCCGGCGATCGACGACTGGCCGCTGCCCGTGGGCACGGGCTTCACCGCGACGGGCACGCTCGTCCAGCGGCGGCCGCCCGTGCTGTGGATCACCGCCGCGGCCGACCTGGCGGCACTCGACGTCGAAGCGCCGGACGTCCCCGTCGAGCCCGTCGTCCCCGCCGTCCTCGAGGGGCCCGACGACGACCTGCGCTACGCGCTGTGCGTGGCCCCCGCGCTGACCGTCACGAGCACGCCCGACCCGCTCGGCCACGCCGACAGCACCGTCGTGCCGCTCGCTGCCCGGTTCGGCCTGGTCCCGGGCTACGCGCGGGAGGGCGACCTCACCGGGATCCTCGGCGACGACGGGCGCTTGTCCGCGCGGAGCGCCGACGACTGGACGGGCGATCTGCTGGGTGACCTGCCGTTCGAGGGGTTGCCGCTGTGGAAGGTCGACGGTGTCCGCGAGGGCACGCCCCTCGTGCTCGACGACCTCGTGCTCGCCACGCCCTGGTCACGCGATCTGCGCTGGGCCGTGGTCCAGGACGCCGAGGGGCGCGGGCTGTGGGTCGACCAGGAGGGCTGGTCGGTGTGGCAGCGCGTGGCGCCCACGCAGGTCGGGCGGTGGACCGTGGAGGTCCGCTACGACGAGATCGGCGTGTACCTGCGGACGTGGATCGCGCCGAAGGTGCGCGGGACGCGGCCCGTCGCCGTGCAGACGCACCGCGACGAGGGCGCCATGGTGTACTTCGGCGGCGGCGATCTCGGCCCGCCCGACGCGTACGGGGTGCGGACCGCGGGGGTGCTGACCCTCGACGATCGCTTCGTGGATCTCTCGGAGTTGCCGGAGGGGTCCGCCGTGGCGGGGATCGGGGCGGTCCGCGGTGGCGTCGTGGCGCCGGTGTCCATCGAGGCACGCTAGTAGACTGGTGGTCTGGGGGTTCGATGGTGCTGGTCTGGCTCGGGTCCGCGACGATCGCGTGGGCCGCGGATCTCGAGGTGGGCGGCGGGGGGTACCCCGACCTCGACGACGCCCTCGCGGCGGCGGCGTCGGGCGATCGGATCCTGATGAACACGGGCGTCTACCCGGGCGCGTGGCGCATCGAGCAGCCCGACCGGCTGACGATCGAGGCGAAGCCGGGCGCGTCGGTGCGGCTGTCGGCCAGCGTCGCCGCGGTCGAGCCCGACGGGCTGCTGCACGCGGTGGGGATCGATCTCACGCTGCGCGACCTCGAGCTCGACGGCAACAGCCGCCCCGGCCTGCGCGTGTCGGGGGGTGGGCGCCTCACGCTCCACCGGGTCGACCTGCACAGCGCGTCGCGGAGCGCGGGCGGCGGCGGCGTCGCCGTCGACGGCGTGGGCACCTCGCTCGTCGTCGCGGGGGGCGAGCTGCACGACAACGCCTCCGGCGCGGACGGTGGGGCGGTCCGGGTGGGCGACGGCGCGTCGGCCACGCTCCTCGGCGTCCGGCTCGCGGCGAACACCTCCGGTGCCAGCGGCGGCGCGCTGTGGTGCGACGGCGCCTGCGACGTGTCCGACAGCCGCTTCCTCGCCAACGCGGCGGGTGGCGCGGGTGGCGCGGTCTTCGTGGCGTCCGGCGCGTCCTTCGGCATCGATCGGGCGTGGGTCTGTGGGAACGAGGCGCAGCAGCAGGGCGGGGGCCTCGCCTTCTCGCAGGTGACGGGCTGGAGCGGCTCGCACCTCGTCTCCTTCGGCAACCTCGCCCACCAGCAGGGCGGCGGCATCTACCTCGACGGGCAGAGCAGCGGGACCCTCGAGAACGCGGACTTCGTGGGCGACGCCGCCGACCAGCAGGGCGAGGCGGTCTACGCCAACGGCGCGTCCGGCGCGATGGCGCTCTACAACATCCTGTTCACCGACCTGTCGTCGCAGGGCCTCTACGGGCCCGCCGTCGCCGTCGACAGCTACAGCAGCGACGTGACGGGCGCCTTCACCGGCAACGCCAGCGAGACGGGGGGCCACTCCGCGGCGCCCGACTATGTCTCGTACGTCGACACCGTCGACTGCGAGGCGAACGACCTGCACCTCGCCGTCGGCAGCCCGCAGCTCGGCTGGGGCGCCGCAGGGCACCTGCCCTACCTCGGCGCGCTCGGCGAGGCGTGCACGCCCGTGGCCGAGGTCCCGGGCGACGGGATCGACCAGGACTGCGACGGCCTCGACGACTGCTTCTTCGACGGCGACGGCGACGGCTACGGTGACAGCGGCGCCGCCGTCGTGCACGGGGTCGGGCTCGCCTGCATCGGCCCGCAGGAGGCCAGCGTGGGCGGCGACTGCGACGACGCCGACCCGCTCGTCTCGCCGGCCGGCCAGGAGGTCCCGCTCGACGGGGTCGACGGCGACTGCGACGGCACCGAGCTGTGCTACGCCGACACCGACGACGACGGGTTCGGCGCCGGCGATCCGGACTTCCCGAGCGCGACGCTCGACTGCTCGGGTGCGGGAGCCGCCCCCGTCGACGGCGACTGCGAGCCCGGCGACGGCGCCGCGTATCCCGGCGCACCCGAGCAGTGCGCCAACGGCATCGACGACGACTGCGACGGCGAGATCGACACCGACGCCGTGCCGGTCACCTGGTACCGCGACAACGACGGCGACGGTCACGGCGACCCCGCCGACACGGTCGAGGACTGTGCGGCGCCGCAGTCCTACGTCGCGAGCGGCGACGACTGCGACGACCTCGATCCCGACCGCTACCCCGGCGCCCCCGAGCTGTGCGACGGCCGGGACCAGGACTGTGACGAGGAGATCGACGAGGGGTTGGTCACGGGCGTCGTCTACGCCGACGCCGACGGAGACGGCTACGGCGACCCCGACGCCAGCGCCGAGGGCTGCGTGGGCCAGGGCTACGTCGACGACGCGAGCGACTGCGACGACGGCGACGGGGGGGTGCACCCCGGCGCGCTCGAGATCTGCGACGGCCTCGACGACGACTGCGACGGCCAGCTGCTGGAGTGCGACCTCGGGCGCGGCGGGATCGCCGAGGACGAGCCCCGCTCGGGCGGCGTCGCCGGGTGCGCCTGCGCGCAGGGCGGCGCCTCGGGCGGGTGGCTGCTGCTCGGGCTGGCGGGCCTCGCGGCGCGCCGGCGTCAGCAGGGGTCGTTGACGAGGCCCGGCGAGCCGAGGTCGGTCGAGAAGTAGGCCGCGGTGCCCGCGCACCACGAGGCGGGGTCGTCGTTGCTGGCGGCGTCGACCGCGCTGCGGTCGAGCGACATCGAGGCGCCGGTGGGCTCGATCCAGGTGGCGCCGTCGTCCCACACCACGGCGTCGATGACGCCCTGGGGGCCCTCGAGCACCAGCTCGTCGGCGCCGTTGGCGAGGCTCATCGCGCCGCCCCAGGCGTAGGCCGCGGCGCCGCCGCCGGCCGTGAGCTCGCGGCCGAGGACGACGAAGCTGTTGACGGGCAGCGAGAGGGTGCCCGCGACGGTGAACGAGTCGCTGCCGTCGTCGCGGACGATCAGGCCGTCGAGGTCGACGTTGCCGCCGCTCGCGTTCCAGATCTCGAACCACTCGCCGACCTCGTCGGCCTCGGCGTCGGGGTTGCGCATGATCTCGGAGATGACGAGGTCGCCGACGACGAGGTCGGCCACCCCCAGCTCGGGCGGCTGCGTGTCCGTGTCGGCGTCCGCGTCCGCATCCGAGTCTGCGTCGGCATCCGCATCCGCGTCCGCGTCCGCATCGGCGTCCGCATCGGCGTCAGCGTCAGCGTCGGCGTCGGCGTCGGTGGTCCCGCCGCCATCGGTGTCGACGTCGACGTCCGCATCGGCGTCCGCCGTGTCGAGGATCGTCAGGTCGGGGCCGTTGCCGTCGTCCCCGATCCCGTCGACGTACGAGGGGTTGAGGCCGCTGCAGCCGGCCAGCAGCATCGCCGGGAGCCCGAGCATCATCCGTCCTCCACGGGACCAGGTCACCTAGCACGGTCGGTGCTAGGCTGCCGGTCCACGGGGAGGTGCGCGATGGCTTGGTGGTGGTCCCTGGCGGCGCTGACGGGCTGCCACGGCGAGGACGCGCTGCCCGCCGACAGCGCGACGACCGAGCCGGCCCCGCGCGAGGTCCCCTGGACGCACACGCTGCCCCCGCTCGAGGCCCCGCGCGGCCAGCAGGCGCTGCGCACCATCGTGCACCTGCACTCGCCCTGGTCGCACGACGCCTGCGACGGCGACCCGCTCCCCGACGGTGTCGTGAACGAGCCCTGCCTGCAGGATCTGCGCGCGGGGCTGTGCGAGGCGGGCATCGACGTGGCGTTCGTCACCGACCACCCGGCCTTCGCCGCCGACCAGACGTGGGACGCCCTGTTCCACGCGCGTGAGGGCGACGAGCGGGTCGACGGCGTGGCGAACCGCATCCGGTGCGACGACGGCCGCACCGTCACCTGGATGCCCGGCATCGAGGACGAGCTCATGCCCGTCGGGCTCGACCGGCACGTCGCGGGCGACGACTTCGCCGAGAACGACCGCATCTACAACGGCTACGACGCGGAGACCGTCGCGGCGGAGCGCGCCGCCGGGGCGTCGGTGTTCGTGGCGCACACGGAGCAGCGCGACGTCCCCACGCTGTCGGCGCTGCAGGACGCCGGCATCGCCGGCGTCGAGGTGTTCAACCTGCACGCCATGTTCGCGCCGGACATCCGCGAGGAGTGGCTCGGGCTCGACGGCCTCGGCTGGGTGACCGACGCCGCGCCGTTCACCTCGCCGGAGGGCACGGCCGAGCCCGACCTGCTCGTCCTCGCCGTCCTGCAGGCGCAGCCGCCCTCGCTCGCCGCGTGGGACGCGCTGCTGCAGCGCGGCCCGGCCGTGGGGATCGGCGGGACCGATGCGCACCAGAACGTGCTCCCCATCGACCTGCGGGACGGGCGGCGCGGCGACGGCTACGCGCGCATGCTGCGCTGGTTCGCGAACATCGTCTGGGCCGACACCACGTCGCCGGCGGCGGTGCAGGACGCCCTGGCGGCGGGCCGCAGCCACCTCGTGTTCGAGATCCTGGGCTCGGAGCAGGGCTTCGACTTCGACCTGCGCGACGCGGACGGCGGCGTCCACGAGATGGGCAGCGCCGCGCCCGCGGGCACGCTCGAGGTCGGCTGCCCCTCGCTGCATCCGGCGTCGCCGCGCGGGCTCGAGGATCCGGAGATCACCGTCTCGGTCCTCAAGGACGGCGCGCCGTGGCGCGAGGGCTGCGGCGCGTTCGAGACGGACGGCCCCGGTGTGTACCGGGTCGAGGTGCAGATGGTGCCGTGGCACCTCCGGGGCTTCCTGGGGGACGACCCGGAGGTGTGGTTGCACGCCTATCCGTGGATCTACGGCAACGCGATCCGCGTGCAGTAGCGCCGCGCTCAGTACGCGCAGCGGAACCCGAGGCCCGTGCCGCCGAAGTTGGGGTTGTACGTGGAGGCGCGGTTGCTGCACCGGCCGTCGATGTCCAGGTTCCCCGAGCTCCCGCCGCGGTACACTTTGTTCGTCCCGGTCGCCGGCCCCTGGGGGTCGACGTTGGGCTGCGTCGTGTACGCATCCGCGGCGTACCAGTCGGCGACCCACTCCCAGACGTTGCCGGTCATGTCGAGCGCGCCGTAGGGGCTCGCGCCGGCCGGCAGCTGGCCGACCTCGATGGCGGATCCGACGCAGCCGTTGGTGTTCGCCTTGGTGCAGTCCGCGGCGGCATTCCCCCACGGGTACAGGTCGCCGGCGGTCCCGCGGCACGCCTTCTCCCACTCCGCCTCCGTGGGGAGTCGCCCACCGACGAAGGTGCAGTACTCCTCGGCCTGCCACCAGGTCATGCCGGTCACCGGCAGCGCGGGCGTGTTCACGGGATCGAAGGTGCCCTGGCCCGGCGCGGTGCAGGCGGCGGCGTCGATGCACAGCTGGTACGCGTCCTGCGAGACCTCGGTGCGGTCGATCGAGTAGGTGGACAGGGTCACCGTCCGCTGCGGCGCCTCGTCGGCGTCGTGGACGTCGCTGCCCATGAGGAAGTCGCCGACCGGCACCTCCACGGTGTCGACCGACATCGGGGTGCCGGTCTCGGTGCTCGTCCCCGTGCTCGTGTCGGTGTCGGTGTCGGTGTCGGTGTCGGTGTCGGTGTCCGCGTCCGCATCCGAGTCGGTGTCCGCGTCGGCGTCGGCGTCGGCGTCGGTGTCGGCGTCGGCGTCGGCGTCCGACATCGTGTCGGTGTCGGTCATGGTCATCGAGTCGGTCGCCGCGGGCCCCGTGTCGTCGGTCGTCGACTTGTCGCCGCTGCAGGCGGCGAGCAGCGCCACGGCGCCGAGTGCGAGGGCTCCGGTGATTCCAGTGCGGTTCATGGCTCCTCCGGGGCGCCAAGTCACCCGTTCCGTCCGCCGCGACCACGCCGCGGGCGCTCCCGATCGCCGCTGCCACCGATCGTCACGGCTTCGGCTGGCGCCGATGTAATGAGCGATTACATAGGGAGCGTCGGGCGCCCCGGTGGCGCCACAGGAGCTCCGCGATGCAGGACATACACCCGCTGCCCGTGCAACCCCACGACTCGCGTCTGCGCGTCCGCCCGGTGGCGACCGACGGCGAGCTGCGCGAGGCCCTCGCGCTCCCCGCCCGCCTGCACGGCCACGATCCGTCCTGGATCCCGCCCATCGCGGCGCTGCAACGCCGCCGCACCCGCGCCTTCCTGCGCGCGGGCGACCTGGTGCTGCTGCGCGCCGAGCGCGACGGTCGCCTGGTCGGCACCATCAGCGCCCTGCGCGACCGCGGCTTCGAGCGCGACCAGGGTGAGCGCGTCGTCTGGTTCGGCTACCTCGCCGCCGAAGACGACCAGCGCATCGTCGACGCCCTGTTCGACGCCGCGGTCGCCCAGGCGCGCCGCTGGGGTGGCACCCACCTGCGCGGCCCCCGCGACCTGACCCGCTGGGAGAACGTCGGGCTCACCGTCGAGGGCCACGAGGTGCCGCCGCCGTTCCTCCAGGGCCACCACCCCGCGTACTACCGGGCTCGCGTCGAGGCCGCCGGCCTGCAGAAGCACCACGACCTGCTGGCCTACGACATCCCCGTCGTGCTGCCCGACGGCCGCCCGAACCAGCTCCCGCAGCACGTCCTCGACAAGGCCGCGAGCATCGACGTCCCGGGCCTGGTGCTGCGCCCGGCGAGCCGCCTGCACCTCGGCCGCGACCTGGCGCTGGCCCACGAGGTGCTCAACACCGCCTACCGCACCGTCCCCGAGACGGCGCCCATGTCGCGCGCGGCATTCCTCTCGGTCGGCCGGCCGTTCCTGACGGTCGCCGACCCGCGCCTGCTGCAGCTCGCCACCGTCGACGGGCGGCCGGTCGGCTTCGCCGCCTGCCTGCCCGAGCTCAACGAGGCCGTCGCCCGCACCGACGGCGACCTCCTGCCGCTCGGCTGGGCCCGGCTGCTGCGCGGGCTGCGCCGGGTGCGCACCGCGTCGTTCAAGCTCATCGGCGTCGTGCCGGAGCTGCGCGGCACCGGGCTGCACGCCGCGCTCATCTCCGCCGTCGTCGACGGCGTCCGCGCCGCCGGGTACCATCGCGTCGACGCCTCGGTCATCGACGAGCGGAACGGGCCGATGCGCGCCGTGGTGGAGGGCATCGGGATGACCGTCTACCGCCGCTACCGGTTCTACGACCGGACCGTCGGGTGAAGCCGCCGGTCGGGCCGCCCCGCCAGCGCCTGCCGCTGTGGACGCGCATCGTCTACGGCTCGGGCGACTGGTCGCTGTCGAGCTTCAACACCTTCCGCCAGGTGTTCTACGCCGCGTTCCTCACCGACGTGGTGGGGCTCGACGCGCGGCTCGCCTCGGTCGCCGCGCTGATCGGCGTGGCGTGGGACGCGATCAACGACCCCATCGTCGGCACCGTCTCGGATCGGCTCCGCACGCGCTGGGGGCGCCGCCGCCCGCTGATGCTGGCGTTCGCCGTGCCGTTCGGGCTGTCGTTCGTCGCGCTGTGGTGGGCGCCGCCGTGGCACTCGCAGGTCGCGCTCGCCGTGCACGTCGCCCTGGCCTACATGATCACCGACACGATGCAGTCGCTCGTGACGGTGCCGTTCTTCGCGCTCACCCCCGAGCTCACGCCCGACTACGACGAGCGCACCGCGCTCACGGCCTGGCGCACCGGGTTCAACCTGGTGGCGTCGCTGGCGGTGGCCGTGCTCGCGCCGAGCATCGTCGACCAGGTCGTGGCGGGCGGCGGCACCGCCCAGCAGGGCTACCTGCTGTGCGGCGCCCTGTTCGGCGGGCTCGCGGTGATCCCGCCGCTGCTCATCGTGGCGCTGATCCGCGAGCGGGTCGACGCCGCCGAGGCCCCCGAGCCGCCGCCCGTGAGCGAGACGTTCCGCGCGGCCTGGTCGCTGCGCTCGTTCCGCGTGCTCACCGTGCTGTACCTGCTGAACTGGATCACGTTCGACCTCGTCGGGCTCATGATCCCGTTCTTCGTCACGTGGTGGCTCGCGTCGGGGAGCCCGCTGGCGTCGGTGTCGGTGCTCGGCCTGCCGCTGCCCGTCGAGTCGGCGATGCTGGGGGCGCTGCTCGTGGTGTCGCTGCCGGCGGTGCCGGTGTGGGTGTGGCTGTCGAACCACATCGGCAAGCGCGCGGCGTACGCGATCGCGATGGCCGGGTGGGCCGCCGTGCAGCTGGTCGTCTGGCTGGTCCCGCCCGGGCGGTTCGGGCTCGCGGTGGGCGCCGCGGCGCTCGCCGGGGTGGGGGTCGCCGCGGCGCACGTCCTGCCGGACGCCATGCTGCCCGACGTGATCGACGAGGACGAGCTCGCCACCGGCCGCCGCAACGAGGGCGCGTTCTCCGGCGCCCTCAACCTGGTCCGCAAGGGCGCCGGCGCCGTCGCGGTGTTCGGCGCCCTGCAGGTCCTCGGCTGGACGGGCTACGACCCGGGCGGCGCGGGCCAGCCCGAGCGCGCCGTGTGGGCGGTCCGGCTGCTGACGGGCCCGGCCGGCGCGCTGCTGCTCGTGGCCGCGATCGTGGCGGCGGTCGCCTACCCGATGGGGAGGGCGCGCCACGCCGAGATCCGGGCGGCGCTGGCCGCGCGATCGCGGGCCGCCGAAGCGGGGAGCGGCGGGATATGATGCGCCCGGGCGCTCGGTCGATGGCCCCGAGGTTGCCGATGTCGCGAATCCTGATGGTGGCGCTGCTCGCTCCGGCGTGCTCCGGCCTCGAGTACTACGACCCCGACGTCAAGGATGATCCGGCCGACACGACCGACGGGACGTCCGAGACCACGCCGGTCGTCGACACGGGCGGCGGCACGTCGGGGACGAGTGGGACGTCGGGGACGAGCGGGACCTCGGGGACGTCGGGCACGAGCGGGACGTCGGGGACGAGCGGCACCTCGGGCACGAGCGGGACGTCGGGCACGAGCGGCACCTCCGGGACCTCGGGCACGAGCGGGCCCACGCTCGCGCTGAGCGGCGTCTCGCCGGCCTACGGCACGACCGCGGGCGGCACCCGCGTCGTCGCCACCGGGGTGTTCGACGGCAGCACCGAGATCCGGTTCGACGGCGTCGCGGGCACGATCGTGTCGTCCACCGGCACCGAGATCACGCTCGACACGCCGGCCGGCGCTGCCGGCTGGGCCGACGTCGAGGCCGTCTCCGGCGCGTCGACCGCGCCGCTGCCCCACGCCTACCAGTACTGGGCCGACGGCGCGGGCCAGGTCGGCGCGTACGGCCGCGTCGAGTACACCGAGATCATCGGCGGCTACTGGGTCGGCAACCCGCCCGACGAGGCCGACGGGCTGGTGGGCTTCACCGCGCCGGGCACCTGGGAGGCCTGGCAGGACTACGCGCCCGCGATCGACACCTGCCAGTTCGACTACGCCGGGCTCGCGCTGCCCGCGCCCATCGACTCGGGCGCGGCGTCGGTCTCGCTGACGGGCGCGGCCCAGGCCGTGGTGCTCCCGCTGGATGCCCAGTTCGCGCCGACCGTCTTCGCCGACGCGTCGCTGACGCCGAACGTGCAGGTCGTGCCCGGCACCGTCTACGACCTCGATCCGGTGGCCGGCAGCGCCGACTGGCCGGGCTTCGGCGTGGCGGGCTTCGTCGAGGTGCCGTCGGCGTTCCACGTGCTGTTCCCCGACATGGACCGGCCCAACAACCCGCCGAACGTGACCCGCAGCTTCACGCTGACCTGGGACGGCGGGGGAGGGGACTACGTCCTCGTCAACATCCTGCGGCAGTACGCCGACCTGTTCGGCAACTGGATCGACGACGGCGTCGTGACCTGTGCGCTGTCCGACACGGGCTCGTTCACCATCCCCGGCGGCGTGTGGCCCGACTGGTACGTCGACGACTTCCTGCACATCCAGGTGGCGCGGGTGATCGAGACCCGGACGGTGCTGCCCCACGACGGCAGCGAGGTCCGCGTGGCCGGGATGTACTGGGTCTACGGCGGCGCCGACACGATCCGGTGAACGCGCGCGGAGCCTTCGGGCGGTGTTACGCTGCGCGGCATGTCCGAGCACGTCGCGGCGGTCGATCGCCTGGAGCAAAGGTACAACGCCATGTTCGCGGGGCGCTCGCGGGTCACGCGGGACCCCGAGGAGCTCGAGCAGATCGTGGCCGAGCTCGACGAGATCGGGGGCCGCGCGCCCGATCTGGCCGAGCGGATCGCGGGCCTCAAGAAGGTGTACGGCGACGAGATCGCCGCGATCACCGCGGCGCGCGCCCAGCCCGGCGCGGTGCAGTCGGCGCGCCTGCGGATGTGGGCCGACCTGTCGTTCAGCCGCTACGAGCGGGGCTTCGCCGGCAAGGACCGGCGGACGCGCGACGTGGCGCTGCTCGAGGAGATCGTGGCCGACCTCGAGGCGCTGCGCGCGCCGGTCGCCGCGATGCACGAGCAGGCGCCCACCCTGCAGATGGACCGCGTGCTGGGGCAGATCGAGCGCGGGGCGGCGGCCTACAAGCGCGAGGTGGTCGAGATCCGCGCGTCTCGTCGCACGGGCGAGCCGGTCGACCAGGGCACGCGGCTCGCGGGGCTCGCCAACCGCCAGTTCCACGTCTACACGCTGTGCTTCGCGCGGCAGTCGCGGATCTCGCGGCACCCGGCCGCGCTCGAGCGCATCGTCGGCGCCCTCGAGGAGATCCGGCGGGCGATGCTGTCGCTGCAGGCGGGCGGCTTCGCCAACCAGAGCAACGACGACAACGTGCGGCTGGTGGAGGACCGCATCCGGGCGTTCCGGGCCGAGCTCGGCGAGGTGCGCAAGGCGCAGGGCGAGGCCGACGTGCCCACGCGCGTCTCGGCGCTCGCGTCCGCCGCCAACGACATCGCCTCGGCCTACCGCGACGCCTTCGCCGGCAAGGCGCGCGAGCAGACCGACCCGAACCGGCTCGACGAGCTGTTCGAGCAGCTGTGGTGCGTGGCGCGGCAGATGGACCAGCTCGATCGCGACCACGACGACGAGATCAACGAGCGGAACCTCCGCATCGTCACCGACAACCTCCAGCTGTACGCGGAGGAGCACCGCAAGATCGTGGCGGCGCAGCAGACGGTGGCCGAGGCGCCGTGACGCCGATCCCGCCGCCCGCCGAGGCGGACCTGCCGCCCCGGCGGAGCGCCCGCGCGCTGCCCGCGCACCGGTACCTGCCGGGGGAGGGCGCGCACCCGCGCGAGCTCGGCTGGGTGGCGTCCGCCGACTTCGACTACGCGTGGGACCTGTTCGACCGGCGCTACTTCTGGGAGGCGCACGAGACCTGGGAGGCCGAGTGGCGGCCGCTCGACCGGGGCAGCGTCGACGCGTGGCTGCTGCAGGGGCTGCTGTGCGGGGCCGCGTTCGTGGTCAAGCAGCACCAGGGCGTGGCCGACGGCGCCGAGCGCATCTTGACGCGGAGCCACCACGCGCTGCGGGCAGTGGTGGACCAGCGCGGGCCGGTGGCGCGGGGCATCCACCTGCCCGAGCTGTTCCGCCGGCTGTACGCGTTCCGCGAGACCAGGGCCTGGCCGCTGCTGCCCCCGGCCTGAGCCGCGGCGCTACTGCACCTGGAAGCCGGTCTGCGCCATCACCGGGTTGGGGACCGTGCCCATCGTCATGTGGGCCTGCCACATGCCGTTCGGGAGCACGCCGAAGTTCACGACCGACTCCGCGGTGCTGTTCGCCGGGACCACCAGCTGCACGACGTTGATGCCGCAGGCGATGGCGACGCCGATCCCGTTGCCGGCGGCGTTGGTCGCGTCGGCGCTGCTGACCAGGCAGCCGTCCTGGATGTCGATGGTGACGTCGTTGGGGCAGGGGTTCTGGAAGCCGCCCGCGAAGTCGAGGTTGCCGGTGCACACCGTGCACGGGCCGTTGGCGTCGCGGATCTCGACGAACGGGATCAGGTCGGACGGCAGGCCGTTGCAGACCGGAGTGGTGCCCGTGGTGCCCGTGTCGGTGGGCCCGGTGTCGGTGGGGCCCGTGTCGGTGTCGGTGTCCGTGTCGCTGTCGGTGTCGGTGTCGGTGTCGGTGTCGGTGTCACTGTCGGTGTCGGTGTCGGCGTCGGCGTCGGCGTCGGCGTCGGCGTCGGCGTCGGCGTCGGTGACCGTGCCGGTGTCGGTGGTGTCGGTCTTGTCGCCGCTACAGGCGATGAAGGCCAGCCACAGCATCGTCGTCATCGGGTTGCTCCTCCTGCCCCGCAGCCCCTTGCCCGCGTCCGGGCCCGAGCGTCAACGCGGTTGCCGGGGCCCCAGCACGAGCTGCAGGTCGAACGCCTGGAACCAGGCGAACGGGTTCGACAGCGACAGCGGCACGCCGATCCGCAGGTCCACCCGGGGCCAGTCGAAGCGCCACGACAGCGTCGTCAGCGAGGGAAGCGTGTTGCCGAGCGGCACCTTCACCCGCGCCGAGGCGCCCACCTGCAGCTCGGCGTCGCCCGCGTCCACGCCGACGCCGGCTGCCGCGAGCCCCGACATCCACACCCAGGTGTTCGAGGCGAGCACCAGGCTGTCGCGGCGGTTCAGGCGCCAGTCCGCCGCGAAGCGCGTCTGGAACAGCGTGAGGTGCGCGCCCGCGTAGACGCCGCCGCCGTCGCCGAGGGCCTGGCGGAGCTCGCGCCGGATGTCGGCGCCGGTGGCGGCGAGGACGGCGGCGGAGAGGTCGTCGGCGTGCAGGGCGCCGTGGGCGTTGGCCAGCGTCCAGCCCGCGCCGCCGTGGACGGAGAAGCGCCGCGAGACGACGCCGCTCGCGGTGAAGCCCACCGGGGTGACCGTCAGGCGCCCGTCCGGCACGCCGAAGCGCGCCAGGCCGGTGCTGTAGGCGCCGGCGTCGAGCGCCACGTCGAGCCGGCGCGTGCGGACGGCGGTGACCTTGCCGTGGACGTTGGGCACGCCGAGCGCCCACAGCGGCGTCACCACGCCGACGTCGAGGTTGTCGAGCAGGCCGAGCTCCTGCTCCACCAGGCCGAGCGACCACGTCCCGCGGCCCACCGTGTACGCCGTCCCGTGCGGGTTCGCCTTCTCCTCGATGGGCTGGCGGTGCCAGGCCTCGTCGGGGGCGCGCGGCTCGGCGGCGTGGGCGGCGGTGAGCAGGGCCAGGACCATGGGGGCGCTCCGGGGCTGCCCCGTCGGACCCGCGGGGGCCCCGCCGCGGAAACGACGCGATCGCGCCCGACGCCTTTTCCGTCATTTGACGGAAAAGCGTCGGGCGACTTTGCGTCACCGGGGAAGCCCCATCGGCTTTGCTCGCGCAATTACCGCCCGAGCGTCCCGCCCGGCTGGTAGCCGCCGCCGAACCAGCTCCGCGAGGGATAGAGGTACCCGTCGTCGGCCTGGCAGGTCCAGCGCTTGCGCCAGCGGCCGGCGTCGAGGTCGGCGTCGGTGATGACGGCCTCGCCGCCGAGCGTCCACAGCTTGAGCCCCGTCGAGACGAGGTTGCCGTCCTGCTCGCCGTCCTGACCGCAGGCGGCCGCCGTCTCCTCCGCCTGCTCCTGCGCCCGCTGGAGTGCCTGGCGGGCGTCGTCGAGCTCGGTCTGCAGCCGGGCCGCCCGCTGCTCCGCGGCGCGGCGGGCTGCCTCCTCGCCGCTGGCCGACGGGCTCACCGACTTCGCGGCCTCCGCTTCCGCGCGCAGGGCCTCCTGCTCGGCGCGGGCGGCTTCGAGCTCGGCCTGCGCCCGGGCCAGGGCCTCGGTGGCGGCGGCCTGGGCGCCGTCGGCGTCCTCGCGGCGCTCGGCTTCGGCCTGCAGCGCGGCCTCCGTCTCCGTCTGCACCTCCTGCGCCTGCGCCACGATCACGAGCAGCACGAACAGGTACAGCGTCATCGCGACGAACAGAACCATCAGCGCGATGGTGGCGCCGCTCATCACGTCGGACTGGGCGTCTCCGGCGGCGCTCACGACAGCTCCGCCTGGCGGCCCACGACGCGGACGCCGCCCTCGACGTAGCGCACGTCGAAGGTGACCTCGCGGAGATCGATGCGGGCGAGCGCCTCGGCGATCGGGCGCGTCAGGGCCTCGATCTCCTGCAGCTCGAGGACGGTCTGGACCTGGGCCGGCAGGTACAGGCGGGCCAGGATCTGGTCCTGGACCCATGCTTCCACCGCCGTGAGGCTCACGAGCTCGCGGCGCTGGCGCTCGGCGAGGATGCCGCCGAGCCAGGCGCGGGCGCCCCAGCCGATGAGGCTCGTGACGAAGGCGGTCATGACCGTGCCGAGGTTGATGGCGTCGACGTTGGACGCGATGGCCGAGACGAGCTGCCCGCTGTCGAGGGAGCCGTCCGTGAGGGGCAGGTCGAACAGGGCGGCGGCCTGGGCGAGGAAGACCATCAGCCCGAGGATCGTGCCCATCACGCCTTCGAAGCCCAGGGTCTCGATCTGGGCGCTGCAGCTGGCGTAGCGGTCGGCGACCTGGCGGCGGAGGGTGTCGAAACGGGCGCCGACGAAGGTCTGGATGGCGGACTCGTCGGCGGCGACGCGGATCTTGTGGATGACGGCGTCGACGAGGTCGGCCAGGGCGACCTCGCCCCAGGGCTCGCGCCAGGTGGGCAGGTGCTGGCGGTCGATGCGGTCGGGGACGACGAGGACGCGGTCGGGGAGGCCGTAGCGGCGGGGCCAGGGGAGGCGGACCACGGCCACGAGCACGCGGATCGCCATCACGCCGACGAACGCGACGGACAAGGTGTTCAGCGCGGCGATCACCGAGCCCGTCGCGAGCAGCACGGTGAGGCCCACCGCGCCGAGCGCGGCCATCAGGACCAGCACGACCATCGGCACCCCCGCTCGGAGTGTGGCCAGCTGGGGGGCGGGCGGCAGTGACGCTCGGTGATGACCGGAAGCGGATCGGGCCCGACCTCTCTTCATCCTGTTGCGGAGGCAGATCGGTCTCGGGCCCGGCCGGGGAGCCGAGCCGTTCACCAGGAGCGACGCCATGGATCCGACAGCCGGAAGCGGATCGGGCCCGACCTGATTTCATCCTGTGGCGGAGGCATTTCCACGAGCGCGTGCGCGCCGAAATGGCTTCCCGATTCCTGGTCACGTTGGAGCAACCTCGTGAACGGAGCAGGAATCGGGGAAGCCCCATCGGCTTTGCTCGCGCAATGGTGCTGACGGGCGAAAGGGGACTATTGGCGGGCAGGCGCTGAGCAGATCCGTCGACGATGCCCGCTGGCTGCGCCTGACCGACAGGGTCCCCCGCCCGGCGGCACCGTAGGAATTCGGTCCCGGGCCTCGAGCACGCCGAGCCCACCACGCTCCGCGCGGGTGGCGCCTCAGCGCAGCTCGGACAGCAGCCGCTCCAGCAGCGCCACCCCGCCCCGCCGCACCCCCGCCTCCGCCGCGTGCGCCCGCGCCCAGCCCGGCGCCACCAGCAGCGGGATCCGCGCCGGCGCCGCCGGCCACGCCTCCGCCGACACCCGGGTCAGCGCCCGCGCCAGCCGCGCCAGCAGCGGCACCGCCCGCACCGCCGGCGACCCCGGCTCGCTGCAGGCCGGCGGATCCGAGCTCACCAGGTGCTCCCGGCAGGCCAGGGGCCGGTCGGCGTAGATGCTGCACGCGCCGTCCTCGAGCAGCGGGCACGGGATCCGCGCCGCCAGGTACGCCCCCACCGGCAGCTCCCCGCCCTGCAGCGTCCCCTCCAGCGCCTCCAGCAGCCCCGCCGCCCGCACCTGCTCCCGCACCGCCGCGAACCGCGCCTCCACCGCCTCCCGCCGCGCCTCGGGCATCCCCGCGATCTGCGCCGCCAGCGCATGCGCCTCGGCCGGCGACAGCGGCACGGGGTGGTGGCAGCACGCCGTGCACCCACGCCGGCACGTCGCCGGCGCGCCCTCCGCCTCGGCCTGCTGCAGCGCGAGCCCGATCAGCGCATCGTCGAGCCCCCGCGCCGCCCCCACCACGTCGACCACGGGGATCGGCGCGCGCGTCGTCTGCACGCTCGCCTCGAGCACCCCCCGGGCGGTGTGGATGCGGAACGGCACCTTCACCGGCGCGTCGTCTTCGGCGTCGTCGGCCACCGGACCTCCAGTGCAGCCCGGTAACCGCCGCGGACGGCTACGTTGGCCGCATGACCCGCATCGCGCTGCGCGACGGCCACGTCGATCTCGAACGCTGCGAGGTGGTCCGCGGCGAGCGCCGCCTGCAGCTGACCACCGCCGAGGGGGGCCTGCTCGCCTACCTCGCGCGCCACCCGAACCGCGACGTCCCGCGCGACGAGCTCCACCAGCACGTGTGGGGCCACAGCGCGGCCACCGCGAGCCGCGCCGCCGACTACGCCGTGCTGCGCCTGCGGCGCAAGATCGAGCTCGATCCGGCCACCCCCGAGGTCGTGCTGACGGTCCACGGCGTGGGCTACCGCTACGTGCCGGTGCGGCCGCCGGCGGTCCCGCGCGGCACGGGCGACATCGCGCTGATCGTCGCCCTGCCCGTGGAGGCGGGCGACGCGGCCGCCCAGCAGCGCTGGCTCGCGGCGGCCGTCGCGGGCACGGACGGCGCAGATGTCGTGGCGGCCGCGCCGGACCGCCTCGTGCTGGCGTCCGGCGTGGACGCCGCGGCGCAGGTCGCCGAGCGCCTCCACGCCGCGGTCGCCGCGCGGATCGGCCGGGCGGAGGCCGCCCGGAGCCGGTCCTGGACCCGGCGACGGGGCGGACCCTGTACGGCGGCGCGCTGCTGGACCGCGCCTCCGTCGCGGCGTGGCAGGCGGCGCCCGGCGAGACGGTCGACGCCTGCGCGCCGCTCGCCGACACGCTCCCCGAGCGGCCCGGCGCGTTCGTCGGGCGCGCGGCCGAGCTGCGCGCCGTCCTCGACGCCGGGCCGGCCGTCGCCGTCGTCGGGCCGCCGGGGGTGGGCAAGTCGCGGCTGGTCGTCGCCGCCGCCCGGGCCCTGACCCGCGACGGCGCCTGGCCGGGCGGCGCCTGCCTGGCCCGCCTCCCCGCCGACGGCGACGTCGCCGCCGCCCTGCGGGACGCCCTCGGCCTCGACGGCGCCGCCGACGTCGTGGCCGCCCTGGCCGCGCGGCCGCCCACCGTGCTCGTCATCGACGACGCCGAGGCCGGTCCCGACGCCGTGGCCGCGCTCGTCGCCCGGCTGCGGCAGCGCGCCCCCGCGCTGCGCATCCTCGTCGCCTCCCGCCACGCGCTCGACGCGCCGCTCACCGAGGTCCCGCTCGGCCCCCTCGGCGAGGAGTGGGGCGTGGCCATGCTCCGCGACCGCGCCGTCGTCGCGGAGCTCGACGCGCTGCGGGCGCTGGTCCGGCGCTTCGACGGGCTGCCCCTGGCGCTGGAGATCGTCGCCGGCCTCGTCCGCGACGGTGCCGACCTGGACGACCTCCCGTCCGAGGTGCCCGCGATGCAGCGCGCGCTGCAGACCTCCTGGGACCGCCTCGATCGCGCCGAGCAGCAGTTCCTGGCGCAGGCGACGCTGTTCGCCGGCGCCTTCGATCTCCGCGACGCCGAGGCCGTCTTCGCCGCCGACCGCGACGACGCCTGGCCGGTCGACGCCGTCCTGCGCCTGGCCGACGACCACCACCTCCTCGAGCGCACCCTCGACCAGCGCCCGGCGTTCCGCCTGCTCGGCGCCGTCGCCACCTTCGTCGAGGCGCGCGCGCGCGAGGACGACGCGCTGCTGGGCGACGCCGTCCGCCGGTTCGTGACCCACGTGGCGGGCTTCGCGACCCGTGCGCTGCCCGAGGCGCGCCGCGGCCTGCGCACCGCGCTCCTCGCCGACGGGCTCGCCGCCGCGAGGCACGCGCTGGCCGCGGGGTAGGGGACCTGGCCGCCCGGTGCTGGATCGTCGCGGCCACCGTGAGCCACGAGATCGGCGCGGTCGCGGCCGTCGACGCGCTGCACGCCGAGGTGCTGGCCGTCGCGCCGCCCGGCCGCGTCGGCGCCGGCGTCGCCATCTGGGGCAGCCAGATCGCCGCCTTCGCCGGTCGGTACGGTCTCGCCGCCGCCCGCGCCCGCGACGCCCTCGCCGCGGCCGGCGACGAGCCGAGCCTCGTCACCCGGGCGCTGCTGACGGAAGCGTCGGCCGAGGTCCGGTCCGGGCGGATCGACGAGGCGGAGCGACTCCTCGATCGGGCGGAGGCGTCGCTCGCCGGGTGGCAGGTGGAGACCCCGTCGCGCGGCGCCTTCCGCGACCAGGCGGCGCGAGTGTTGCTCCAGAACAGGGTCCTGGCCGCGCACGAGTCGGGGCGCCTCGACGTGGCGCGCGCCCGCGCCAGCGAGCTGCTCGCCGTGCGCCGCGACGGCTTCTCGCTCGCGCTCGTGAGCGTCGTCGCCACCGAGCTCGGCCTGCTCGACGAGGCGCGGGAGCACATCGACGCCGCGCTGCGCACCAACGACGACGACCTGAGCATCGGCAACCGCCTCTGCACGGCCGGCGCGGTGGCGTGGGCGCGGGGCGAGGCGGCCGCGGCGCGCGCGGCGTGGACCCAGGCCGCCACGCTGCTCCGCAGCCTCGGATCGGGCGACCTCGTGCTGCCGCTCATCGACCTCCTCCGCGCTGCGCTGCACGACGGCGACGACCCCACCGCCGCCCGCCTGCTCCCCGAGCTCGAGGACGTCGTCGCTGCGGGCGCGGGGACGCGCGACGCCGGGATGGTGGCCGCGCTGCGGGCCGAGGTGCTCGCGAGGCGAGGGACCCCGCAGCGGAGGCGGCTGCCGCGCTGGCGACCGGGATCCTCGCCGGCTGCGCCGATCCGCTCGCCCGCGCGCTCGGGCAGGTGCACCTGGGCGCGGCGGCGCTGGCGCGCGGCGCCGCGGATCCGGCCCGCTCGCTGCTCGACGAGGTCCAGCGCGTCCTCGACGCCCACCGGCTCCCGGACACCTCGGTGCTCGGCCACGCCGCGCGCCACCTCCGCCGCCAGCTGGTGCGCCGGTCGGGCGCCGATCCGCGCGAGGAGCGGACCGACGGGCGCGTGTAGCCGCGTTGACACCGACCCCTGCGGTACGATACGACGGTCGACCGCCCCCGGAGCCCCGATGGAATGGGCCCACGTGGCCGTGTACCTCCTCGTCGTGGTCGCCATCGCGATGGGGATGACCTACACGGGCTACTTCCTCAGCCCCAAGAAGCCGAACCAGGACAAGCTCGATCCCTACGAGTGCGGCGTGCCCATGCTCGCCGAGACCCGCGACCGGTTCTCGGTCCGCTTCTACCTCGTCGCGATCATGTTCATCCTGTTCGACATCGAGACCGTGTTCCTCATCCCCTGGGCCGTGCTCTACAAGGAGCTCGGCGTGCCGGGGCTCGCCGAGATCGGCATCTTCTTCGCGGTGCTCGGCTTCGGGCTCGCCTACCTGTGGAAGCGTGGAGGCCTCGAGTGGGACTAGAATCCTTCCTCCCCGAGGGCGCGCTCACCACGCGCGTCGACGACGTCATCAAGTGGAGCCGCAAGAACAGCCTGTGGCCCATGCCCTTCGGCGTCGCCTGCTGCGCCATCGAGATGATGGCCACCCTGTCGTCGAAGTACGACCTCGCCCGGTTCGGCTCCGAGGCCATCCGGTTCTCGCCCCGCCAGGCCGACCTGATGATCGTGTCGGGGCGCATCTCCCTCAAGATGATGCCGGTGCTCCAGAAGATCTGGGAGCAGATGCCCGAGCCCAAGTGGTGCATCTCGATGGGCGCCTGCGCGTCGTGCGGCGGCGTCTTCGACACCTACGCCCTGGTCCAGGGCGTCGACAACTTCATCCCCGTCGACGTGTACGTCCCCGGGTGTCCGCCGCGGCCCGAGTCGCTCATCGACGCGGTCCTCGAGGTGCGGAAGCTGGTGGACGAGAGCAAGGATCGGTTCGGCGCCCCGGTTTGACGCCTCGGGCGCCGGCTCGTGCGGCGCCGCTCGCCATCCGGTCGACGGAGCGTTAGGGCGCCACCCCGCCCGTCCACTCGCCGGCGGGGCCCACCCTCCAGGCTCGGGATCCCCCTCGAGCCGCCCCCAGGAGGCCGCGATGAGCGAGCCGACCGAGCCGGACCTGCAGCAGCGCGCCGAGGATCTGGTCCGCGAGCGGTTCCACGACCAGGTGGTCGCCGTCGGTGTCCACGCTGGTCAACGGTGGATCGAGGTCCGCCGCGACAAGATCGTCGAGATCCTGAAGACCCTGCGGGACCAGCTGAAGTTCGAGATGCTGATGGACCTCACCGCGGTCGACTGGCTCAACCAGGGCCGGCTCGAGCGGTTCACCGTGGTCTACGAGCTGTTCTCGCTCACGCACAACGGCTACTACCGCGTCAAGGCCTGGGTCCCGGAGCACGAGCCCGAGATCGACAGCGCCTTCGAGGTCTGGAAGGCCGCGCCCTGGGCGGAGCGCGAGGTCTTCGACATGTACGGCCTGCACTTCCGGAACCACCCGGAGCTCGCGGACGGGCGGATGCGCCGCATCCTGCTGCCCGACGCCTACCCGGGCCACCCGCTGCGCAAGGACTACCCGCTCGAGGGGTTCGGCGAGCGCTACGACTTCGAAGTCCACCGGAGGGGGTGACAGATGGCGATCCAACGGCCGACCCGCCTCCCGATGGAGGTCGAGGAGCAGACGGAGGGCGACCTCGGCGCCAAGCGCATGGTCGTCAACTTCGGGCCCCAGCACCCGGCGACCCACGGCACGCTCCGCTCGATCATGGAGATCGAAGGCGAGATCGTGACCGCCATGGAGCTCGAGATCGGCTACCTCCACACGGGCTTCGAGAAGCTCGGGGAGTACCGCACCTACAACCAGACGGTCACCATCACCGACCGGATGAACTACCTGTCGCCGCTGTGCAACAACATCGGCTTCAGCTGCGCCGTCGAGCACATGATGGGCATCGAGGTCACCCCCCGGTGCGCCGCCATCCGCGTCATCATGTACGAGCTGTCGCGCATCGCCGACCACATCCTCGGCGTCGGCCTGCAGGCGATGGACCTCGGCGCGTTCTCGATGATGCTTTGGGCCTTCATCGAGCGCGAGCACCTCTACGACATCTTCGAGGAGGTCACCGGCGCGCGGCTCACCACGAGCTACACCCGCATCGGCGGCCTGATGCACGACGTGCCGCCGAACTTCGACGCGAAGGTCCGCGAGTTCCTGAAGACCGGGCACCGCACCATCGGCGAGATGGAGGCGATGCTCAACGACAACAAGATCTTCCGCGACCGCACCATCGGCGTGAACGTCATCTCCGCGCAGGACGCCATCAGCTACGGGCTCACGGGCCCGCTGCTCCGCGCGTGCGGCGTGCCCTACGACGTGCGCAAGGCGCGCCCCTACCTCGGGTACGACAGCTACGACTGGGACCTCGTCACCCACGAGGGCGGCGACGTGTGGGCGCGGTACCGGGTGCGCGTCGAGGAGATGTACCAGAGCCTGCGCATCATCGAGCAGGCGCTCGACCGCATGCCCGAGGGCCCGATCAACGTCGGCGACCCCGAGGTCATCATCCCGCAGAAGACGGCGACGAATGCGCCGGGCGGCGGGATGGAGGGCCTCATCTACCACTTCAAGAACTACATGTTCGGCCACGGCGTGTGCCCCGATCCCGGCGAGGTCTACTTCGCCACCGAGGCCCCCAACGGCGAGCTCGGCTACTACCTCGTCAGCGACGGCACCCAGAAGGCGTACCGCTGGCGGGTGCGCGGCCCGAGCTTCTTCAACTACCAGGCGTTCGGCGAAATGTGCCTGGGCGGCTCGATCAGCGACGTGGTGAGCGGCCTGTCGAGCCTCAACATCATCGCCGGGGAGCTGGACCGGTGAGCGATCCCACTGCGAGGTCCGGGCGCACCGGACGCACGGTGCCGCCGTCGCGGCCGCCCCCCCGCGAGCGCGAGTTCTCGCCCGCGGTCAAGGAAGAGCTGGAGCGCCTGTGCGCCCGCTACCCCCAGCGCGATGCGGCGCTGCTGCCCGCGATGCGCCTGCTCGAGCGCGAGTTCGGCTGCGTCGACGAGCCCGGCATGCGCCACGTGGCCGCGCTCCTCGGGGTGTCGCCCGCCAAGGTCTTCGGCGTGCTCACCTTCTACACGCACTACCGCCGCTCGACCGACGGCCGCTACGTCCTGCAGGTCTGCAGCACGCTGCCCTGCGCCCTGCGCGGCTCCGAGAAGATCTACGATCACCTGTCGAAGACCCTCGGGATCGGCAAGGACGAGACCACGCCCGACGGGCTGTTCACCCTCAAGAAGGTGGAGTGCCTCGCGAACTGCGACATGGCGCCCTGCCTGCAGATCAACGAGGCGTTCGCCGACCGGGTCACCCCCGAGTCGTGCGACGAGATGATCGCCCAGATGCGCGCGGCGAAGGACACCGGGCCGATCGGCGCCTGGGAGCCGCCCCCCCAGCAGTACCACGTGCCGCCGAACCCGCACGCGCCGGTGCTGTTGGAGCACGTGCTCGAAGCGGGCTCGCACACGCTGCAGCACTACGTGAAGCGCGGCGGGTACGAGGTCGCGAAGGAGCTCTACCGCAGCGGCCGCCACCCCGACGAGGTCGTCGAGGAGGTCTTCAAGAGCGGGCTGCGCGGGCGCGGCGGCGCGGGCTTCCCCACCGGCCAGAAGTGGAAGTTCCTCGCGAAGAACCACAAGCCCCGGTACCTCGTCATCAACGCCGACGAGTCGGAGCCGGGCACCTTCAAGGACAAGCTCCTCATCGACAAGGATCCGCACCTGCTGCTGGAGGGCATCCTCCTCGCGGCCTACGCGATCCGCTCCGAGGCCGCCTACATCTACATCCGCGGCGAGATGGGGCCGGGCGCCAAGATCCTGCAGCAGGCCATCGACGAGGCCTATGCCGAGGGCTTCTTCGGCGACGACCTGTTCGGCAGCAAGCTCAAGGTCGACGTGACCGTCCACCGCGGCGCCGGCGCCTACATCTGCGGCGAGGAGACGGGCCTGCTGTCGTCGCTCGAGGGCGGCCGAGGCCACCCGAAGATCAAGCCGCCGTTCCCGGCCGTCGAGGGCGCCTGGGGCTGCCCGACCATCGTGAACAACGTCGAGACCCTGGCTTGCCTGCCGCAGATCCTGCGGCCCGGCGGGGGCGACGCGTTCCGTTCCGTCGGCACCGAGAAGAGCAAGGGCACGAAGATCTTCAGCATCTCGGGCAACGTGGTGCGGCCGGGCAACTACGAGCTGCCGCTCGGCACCCCGCTCAAGGAGCTCATCTTCGACATCGCCGGCGGCATCCCCAACGGGAAGAAGCTCAAGGCGGTGTGCCCGGGCGGCTCCTCCTCGCCGTTCCTCACGGCCGAGGAGGTCCTGGCCGACGACCCGCTCATCCGCCTCGACTTCGAGAGCCTGCAGCAGGCGGGCTCCATGCTCGGTTCGGGCGCCATCATCGTGATGGACGAAGACACCTGCATGGTCGACGCGCTGTGGAACATCCTGCGCTTCTACGCGCACGAGTCCTGCGGGCAGTGCACGCCCTGTCGCGAGGGCACGGGCTGGATCGCGAAGACCGCCGGGCGCTTCGAGCTCGGCGGCGGGCAGGTCGCCGAGATCGACCAGCTCGACGAGATCGCCTGGGGCATGGTCGGCCGCACCATCTGCGTGCTGGCCGACGCCGCCGCGATGCCGGCGCGCAGCATCATCCGCAAGTGGCGGGCCGAGTTCGAGGCGCATGCGACGGGGCAGGGGTGCGGTCGCGCCCACGGCCACGTCCAGCTGCCGGCGACGGTCGGGGGAGCGCACAACCATGCCTAAGATCAAGGTCAACGGCACCGAGGTCGAGGCGCCGCCGGGCATGCGGCTCCTCGAGGTGCTCACCAACCTCGGCACCGACGTTCCGCACTACTGCTGGCACCCGGGGCTCACCCCGGCCGGCAACTGCCGGATGTGCCTGGTGAAGGTATCGAACTCCCGCAAGCTCGAGGTCGCCTGCATGGTGATGCCGAGCGAGGGCCTCGAGGTCACCACCGAGGGCGAGGAGATCGACGCCGCGCGCAAGTCGGTGCTCGAGTACATGCTCATCAACCACCCCCTCGACTGTCCGATCTGCGACAAGGCGGGGGAGTGCCGGCTCCAGGACTACACCTACGAGTACCGGCACGGCCTGTCCCGCTTCAAGGAGGACAAGGTCATCCGGCCCACGAAGGACCTCGGGCCGAACATCAAGATCTGGGGCAACCGGTGCATCAGCTGCACCCGGTGCGTCCGGTTCTGCGACGAGATCGCCGGCACGGGCGAGCTGTCCATCGTCAACCGGGGCGATCACTCGGTGGCCGACACGCACCCCGAGGTGCCGCTCGACAACCCGATGTCGCTCAACGTCGTCGACATCTGCCCGGTCGGCGCGCTCATCGACAAGAACTTCCTGTACCAGGCGCGGGTGTGGTTCGCCGAGCGCAAGGACTCGGTCTGCACGAGCTGCTCGCGCGGCTGCAACGTGGTCGCCACCGTCTACAAGAACGAGATCAAGCGGCTGCAGCCCCGGTTCAACGCCGACGTGAACGGGCACTGGATGTGCGACCACGGCCGGCTCAACATCGCCCAGGTCGCCTCCGAGCGGCGGCTGAAGCAGGCGAAGGGCACGGTCCAGGACCTCGCGCGGGCCCTCCGCGAGGGCGGCAACAAGTCGGCCGTCATCGTGTCGTCGTCGCACACGCTCGAGGAGCTGTACCTGCTGCGGCAGCTCGCCAACGCCGTGCAGGCGAAGGTGGCCGTGCTCGGCCGCGACGTGGGCACCCGCTGGGTCAGCAAGAGCGGCTTCGCCATCGAGCCCGACAAGACCTCGAACCGCCGCGGCGCGGAGCTGCTGTTCGGCGGCGGCGCCGGCGGCCGGCCGACCACCCTCGGCTCCGTCGTGCAGCTGGCGCGCTCCATCTGGGACGGCCAGGTGAAGACGCTGTTCGTCAGCAACCAGCTGCCCGACCTCGAGTGGCCGGAGGAGCTCGTCGCCGCCGCGCCGAAGCTCCAGTCGCTGGCGGTGGCCGACCTGCTCGACGGCCCGCTGGTGGCCCGCGCCGACGTGGTCGTGCCCACCGTGTGCTGGGCCGAGAAGGACGGCACCATCATGAACCTCGACGGCCGCATCCAGCGCCTGCGCCCGCTGGTCGCGCCGCCCCAGGGCGCGCGCACCGAGCTGGCGTTCCTGCAGGAGCTGCTCGTCGAGCTCGGCGTGCGCCGCCACGTGGTGTCGGCCGAGGCCGTGTTCCGCGAGGCCTTCCCGGGCCTCGACTACGCGCGGGTCGGCCTGCTGGGCACGGTCCCGGGCGCCTCGACGACGCCACCGGCCGGCACCGCGCCGCACGTGGGGAACAAGTGAACTGGCTCTGGCTGCTGCTGAAGATCGGCGTGGTGCTGGGGATCATCTTCACCCTGGGGCCGCTCCTCATCCACGCCGAGCGCCGCGTCTCGGCGTTCATCCAGGGGCGACTCGGCCCCAACCGGCTCGGCCCGCTGGGGCTGTTCCAGCCCGTGGCCGACATCCTGAAGCTCATCATGAAGGAGGTCATCCTCCCCGAGCGGGTCGACCGGGTGCTGTTCGCGCTCGGCCCGCTGCTGATGTTCATCCCCGTGGCGTTCGGCTGGGCCGTCATCCCGTTCGGCAACCAGATCGGCGACGAGAAGCTGCAGATCGCCAACCTCGACATCGGCGTGCTCTTCCTGATGTCGGTGCTGTCGGTGGGCGTCTACGGCATCACGCTCGGCGGCTGGGCCTCGAACAACAAGTACGGCCTGCTCGGCTCCCTGCGCGCCTCCGCTCAGCTCATCAGCTACGAGCTGTCGATGGGCCTGACCATCCTGATGGTCGTGATGATGGCCGAGAGCGTCGACCCGCAGGTCATCGTGATGAAGCAGGCCGAGCACGGGTGGAACGTCTTCGGCGGCGGGAGCCTGTGGCTGCTGCCCTCGGGGCTCCTCGGCTTCACGATGCTGTTCATCACGGCGCTCGCCGAGAACAACCGCCTGCCGTTCGACATGGCGGAGTGCGAGGCCGAGCTCGTCGGCGGCTACCACACCGAGTACACCTCGATGGGCTTCGGGATGTTCATGTTCGGCGAGTACGTCGCGATGACGCTCTCGGCCGCCATGCTCACCACCCTGTTCCTCGGCGGCTGGCACTTCCCGTTCCTGACGAACCCGGCGAGCCACACGGTGCTGGCCGGCATCATCTCGGTGCTGGTGTTCACCACCAAGGTCGCCATCATCGACTTCACCTACATCTGGATCCGCTGGACGCTCCCGCGGTTCCGCTACGACCAGATCATGAGCCTCGGCTGGAAGCGGATGCTCCCGCTCGCCCTGGTGAACGTCGGCATCGTGGCGGTGGTGGGCGTGCTCGTCCAGGGCAACGGGGGCTGATCGTGCAGGCTGCCGAAGAGACTCCCCACGAGCCGGCGCTCCCGGCGCACGACCCCCACGGTCACGCGCTGCAGAGCAAGCCGACGCTGCCGCTCGCGCTGCGCGTGCGCAAGATGTTCCACCAGGCGATGATCGCGCTGTACCTGCCGAGCATCTTCCGGGGGATGGCGAGGACCTTCGGGTTCATGTTCCGCCCGAAGGAGACGCTGCAGTACCCCGAGGAGGAGCACCGGGTCACCGCGCGCTACCGCGGCGAGCACCGCCTGAAGAAGGACGAGCAGGGCCGCCCGAAGTGCGTGGCCTGCTTCATGTGCCAGACCTCGTGCCCCGCCGAGTGCATCACCATCGTCGCGCGCGACGCCACCGAGTGGCCCGACCGCGACAAGGTGCCGCTGAGCTTCGACATCGACCTGCTCAAGTGCATCTACTGCGGGATGTGCGAAGAGGCGTGCCCCTGCGACGCCATCGAGCTCACCACCCTGTTCACGCAGGTGGCCACGAGCCGCGAGCAGAAGAAGTACGACATGCAGACCCTCCTGATGTCGCCGAGCGAGCGGCCCCAGGTGAAGTCGCTCGCCGTCCACCGGAGGGCGAAGTGACCACCGCCGTCTTCGCGGGGGCCGCCACCGTGGCGCTGGTCTCGGCGCTGCTGATGGTGACGCGCCGCAACCCGATCTACAGCGCCGTGTGGCTGCTGGTCTCGTTCATCTGCGTGGCCGTGGTGTTCCTGGTGCTCCAGGCGCCGTTCCTCGCCGCCATCCACGTCCTCGTCTACACGGGCGCCATCCTGGTGCTCTTCCTGTTCGTCATCATGCTGCTGAACCTGCGCGACGACGAGCTCGGCGAGGAGTACCCGCTGGCGGTGCGCATCCTGGTGGCGGGGCTGTGCGCGGTCCTGTTCCTGGTGCTCGCGGTGCCGATCTCGCGCGACCCGAGCCTGCGGGAGCCGCTGTCGGCCCTGACCCCGGGCGACGGCAGCGTCGAGGCCGTGGGCCGCGTCCTGTTCAACACCTACGGGCTGCAGTTCGAGCTCGTCTCCGTCCTCATCATCGTGGCCATGCTGGGCTCGATGATCCTCGCGAAGAAGACGCTCAAGGTCTGAGCGCCTCTCCGTCCCGTCCTCCCGCCCGGTCCAGGTCATGCCGTTCCAGGTCTCCACGCTGCACTTCCTGCTGTTCGCGTCCGCGCTGTTCGCGGTGGGCGCCTACGGGGTGCTGGCCCGTCGCAACCTCCTCATCGTGCTGATGTCGCTCGAGCTCATGCTCAACGGCGTCAACGTGGCGCTGGTGGCCTTCGGGCTCCGCCTGTCGGCCAACGCGAGCGGGCAGGTCTTCGTCCTGATGGTGATGGCGGTCGCCGCCGCCGAGGTCGCGGTGGGGCTCGCCATCGTCATCTCGGTGTTCCGCACGCGCCACACCGTCGACACCCACGATCTGCGGAGCTTGAGCGGCTGATGCACGTCGACCGTCTCTTGTGGCTGATCCCGACGCTTCCGCTCGTCGGGTTCCTGATCAACGGCTTCTTCGGCAACCGCCTCGCGCGGCCGACCGTGGGGACCGTCGCCGTGCTCGGGCCCGCCGTGGCCTTCGTGCTGTCGGTGCTCGCGTTCCTGCAGGCCAGCGCGGGCGGCCACGGCCACGAGGCCGGCGGCTTCGCCCACCAGGTCCTGTGGCAGTGGATCGCCGCCG
>JAWKRQ010000078.1:0-37587 GCA_041389545.1 Myxococcota bacterium
CGTAGGACAGGCCCGCGGGCGGCGCGAGCACCGTCTGGTCCACCGAGAACACGACGTTGTCGACGGACTCGGCGAGCAGCACCTCGGCGGGCTCGCCGGGGGCATCGCGGCTGTCGACGTAGAGCCCGACCGCGCCCTCGAGCGGCGCCACCGACGGCGAGCCGTAGAAGCGCGCGCCGGCCAGCACGGGCTGGTCGTCGGTCACCCACAGCCACCCGTCGCTGTCGATGTCGGCGCGGGAGCGCAGGATCGTGCCGTCGGACCGGGCGAACCACAGGATCGGGATGCCGGTGTCGAGGTCGACCTCGGAGAAGGGCTCGCGGACCTCGCCGAGGCCGCGCTCGTAGCCGATCGGGCTCGGCTCGAAGCCGAAGCCGTCGCCCGAGGACCAGCGGACGAGCCCGTCGACCGTGTCGTCGACGGCGGTGGGCACGTACAGGCGGACGGTGCCGTCCACGTACGTCATGGTCCACTCGTCCTCGAAGATCTCGGCCGGGTCGGTCACCGACAGGGTGGAGACGGTGGCGAGCGAGCCCGAGCCGTCGACGTCGACGATCGGCTCGGCCTCGGCGCCGGCATCGGGCGCCACGTCGACGACGGTGACGATGTCGTCGGGGTTGCCGACGCCGGGCCGGGTGGAGAGCACCGAGACGGAGTGGTCGGTGAGGTTGCCGACGTAGGCCCGCTCCGTGGCGCTGTCGACGACCACGGGGAACGGGTCGTCCTGTAGCGTCACCGTCTGCGCCAGCTTCATGCCGTCGGCCCGCTCGAGGCCGGTGAGGTCGAGGACGAACGCCTCGTCGCGCCCGGAGCGGAGGTTGCCGCCCTCGGTCAGCCGCGAGGTGACGATGGCGGCCTGGTGATCGGGCAGGTAGCCGAAGCCGCCGAGGTAGGGGTTGCCCCCCTCGCCGTCGCCATCGTCGTCGTCGCTGATCTCGAGGACGCCGGCCACCGGCACCCGGTCCATGAACAGGCGATCGGGCACGTCGTCGCGGTCGAGCTCCTCGGCCAGCGCGTCCCAGTCCAGCACGAGCACGCTGCCCGTGCGGAACTGGCGGAAGGGATCCGCGTTGGTGACGGCGAGGAAGGTCCCGCCGTCCTGCTGGAAGAAGGAGAGATCGGCCGGACCGGCGAGGCAGGTGCCGATCCCCGCCTCGCCGAAGCCGAACACCCCGTCGGGGATCTCGGCGCAGTCGCCGAGATCGGGGCCGGGCGACACCTTTTGGATGCACCCGAGCAGCGTCAGGACCCACCAGACCGGCACGGTCGGACCTCCAGGTGCGGCCGGTATCCTGTTGCGCCCGCCGGCGCCTGCGGAGGCGGCCGGTTAGGCGCAGCGTCCACGGGGGCGAGATGACGGACTTGGCGAGGATCGGCGTGGTCGGCGCGGGCCAGATGGGCAACGGCATCGCCCAGGTCGCGGCCGCCGCGGGCTACGACGTGGTGCTGCACGACGTGAGCGCCGCCGCGCTGGAGCGCGGGCTGGCCACGATCGAGAAGAACCTCGGCCGGATGGTGCAGAAGGGGAAGATCGGCGAAGACGACGCGAAGGCCACGCGGGCGCGCATCGTGCCGGCGCCCGAGCTCGGCGGGCTCGGCGACGTGGGGCTCGCCATCGAGGCGGCGACCGAGAACGTCGATCTGAAGTACAAGATCTTCGCGTCCCTCGACGAGGTGGTGCCGAAGGGCAGCATCCTCGCCACGAACACCTCGTCGATCTCCATCACGGCCATCGCCGCGCACACCTCGCGGCCCGACCAGGTCGTGGGCATGCACTTCATGAACCCCGTGCCCGTGATGCAGCTGGTGGAGCTGATCCGCGGCCTGGCCACCACCGACGAGACGTTCGCCGCCGTGCGCACGGCCGCCGAGCGCATGGGCAAGACGGGGGTGGAGGGGCGCGACATGCCCGGCTTCATCGTCAACCGCGTGCTGATGCCCTACGTCAACGAGGCGGTCTACGCGCTGTACGAGGGCATCGGCACCGTCGCCGACATCGACACCGCCATGAAGCTCGGCACCAACGTCCCGATGGGCCCGCTCACGCTCGCCGACTTCATCGGGCTCGACACCTGCCTGGCCATCATGGAGGTCCTCCACGACGGCATGGGCGGCGACTCGAAGTACCGGCCGTGCCCGCTGCTGCGGAAGTACGTCGAGGCGGGCTGGCTCGGGCGCAAGGCCGGCCGCGGCTTCTACGACTACCGCGACGGGGGTGCCCGGTGAGCGACGTGGTCCGCCGCGAGCGCCGAGGCGCCGTCGAGATCGTGACCGTCGACCGCGCGGCGAAGCTCAACGCCATCGACCGCGACGTGCTCGAGGGGCTCGACGCCGCGCTGGTGGCGCTCGAAGGCGACGAGGCCGTCCGCGCCGTGGTCCTCACCGGGGCGGGCGAGAAGGCGTTCGTCGCCGGCGCCGACATCGCGCAGATGCAGTCGCTCACCGCGGTGCAGGCCGAGCGCTTCGCGGCGCGCGGTCAGGCGGTGCTCGATCGCCTCGCCGCGCTGCCCGTGCCCACCATCGCGGCCGTGAACGGCTTCGCGCTGGGCGGGGGCTGCGAGCTCGCCATGGCCTGCGACCTGGTCGTGGCCGCGGCGAAGGCCCGGTTCGGGCAGCCCGAGCCGAAGCTCGGCGTCATCCCGGGCTTCGGCGGCACCCAGCGGCTGGTGCGCCGGGTGGGCCTGTCGAACGCGCTCGATCTGTGCCTCACGGCGCGGATGGTGGGCGCGGAGGAGGCGCTGCGCATGGGCCTGTGCTCGCGCGTCGTCGAGGGCGACGTCCTCGCGGCGTGCGTCGAGATCGGCGAGCAGATCGCCGCGCTCGGGCCGGTGGCCGTGCGCCTGTGCAAGCGCGCCATCCACGAGAACGCCGACCTGTCCCTGCAGCCGGCCCAGGCCGCGGAGCGCACCCTGTTCGGGCTGTGCTTCGCGACCGACGACCAGAAGGAGGGGATGGCGGCGTTCGTCGAGGGCCGCGCGCCTTCGTTCTCCGGTCGTTGACACCCTGACTGACACCCTCTCTGCGGGCTCGGGGCCGTCCGCGGAGTTATCGCACTCGTTCCCCGTCGGGGGCGGTACAATCCGCCGCTCCTGCCGTCGTCGCCCCGTGGGAGGCACCGCGTGTTCGAGCTGTCCGACGAGCACCGCGCGATCCGGGATCTGGCCCGGGACTTCGCGCGCAACGAGGTCCTGCCCGGCGCTGCCGAGCGAGACCGCACCCACGTGTTCCCGAAGGAGCTGGTCGCCGGCCTCGCCGAGCTCGGCCTGCTCGGCGTCTTCGTCCCGGAGGCCTACGGTGGATCCGGCCTCGACATCCTGTCCTACGTGCTCGTGCTGGAGGAGCTGTCCTACGCCGACGCGTCGGTCGGCGTCATCACCAGCGTGCAGAACAGCCTGGCGTCGTGGCCGATCCTCGAGTTCGGCACCGAGGCGCAGAAGCAGAAGTACCTGCCGCCGATGGCCTCGGGCGAGAAGATCGGCTGCTACGCGCTGACCGAGCCCGGTGCCGGCTCCGACGCCGGCGCCCAGAAGACGCGCGTGGAGCGCACCGACGCCGGCTACCGCCTCAACGGCACCAAGATGTGGATCACCAACGGCCCGCAGGCCGAGACCTGCGTGACCTACGCGTCGCTCGACCCCGAGCAGCGCCACCGGGCCGTCTGCGCGTTCATCGTGGAGTCGTCGTTCCCGGGCTTCGCCGTCGGTAAGGTCGAGGAGAAGCTCGGCATCCGCGCGTCGAGCACCTCCGAGCTCGTGTTCAGCGACCTGATGGTGCCGCGCGAGAACCTGCTCGGCGAGGAGAACGACGGCTTCCGCGTCGCCATGGCCACCCTCGACGGCGGGCGCATCGGCATCGCGGCCCAGGCGCTCGGCATCGCGCAGCAGGCGCTCGATCTGGCCGTGGGCCACGCGAACGAGCGGCGCACCTTCGGCAAGACCATCGGCCAGCACCAGGCCATCCAGTGGAAGCTGGCCGACATGCGCGTGCGCATCGAGTCGGCGCGCCTGCTGACCTGGCGGGCGGCCTCGCTGAAGGACCGCGGCGAGCGGGCCTCGGCGGCGTGCTCGATGGCGAAGCTGGCGGCGTCCGAGACCGCGAACTTCTGCGCCTACGAAGGGCTGCAGATCTTCGGTGGGTACGGATACAGCCAGGAATACGAGGTGGAGCGGTTGTACCGCGATGCGCGGATCACGACCCTGTACGAGGGGACCTCCGAGATCCAGCGGCTGGTCATCGCGAAGGACACGCTTTCGCCCGAGAGCTGACGGGAGGGGACGGTGGACGTGGCGGCGGACGGAACCGGGCGCCTCCGGGTGCTGATTGCCAAGCCCGGGCTCGACGGGCACGACCGGGGGGCGAAGGTGGTGGCGCGCGGGCTGCGCGACGCCGGCATGGAGGTGATCTACTCGGGCCTGCACCAGACCCCCGCCCACATCGTCCGCACCGCGCTGGAGGAGGACGTCCAGGTGGTGGGGCTGTCGATCCTGTCGGGCGCGCACATGCGCCTGGTCCCGGCCGTGGTGCAGGGGCTGCGGGCCGAGGGCCTCGACGACGTGCTCGTCATCGCCGGCGGCATCATCCCGCCCGACGACGTCGTGGCGCTGAAGGCGCAGGGCGTGGCCGCGGTGTTCGCGCCGGGCGCGCCGCTCGCCGACATCGTGGCGTTCGTCCGCGAGCACGCGCCGGCGCGGGGCACCGACGCCGACCCGATGGCGCGGCCCGCTCCGTGAGGGACCCGAACCAGCCCGAAGACAGCGGGTCGTTCCTCGCCCCCGCGCTGCTGACCGGCACGAGCGCCGAGTTCATGGGGCGCAAGCCGCTGCCCCGCGTGCTCCGCGAGCGCCGCGTGATCTTCGTGCTCGGCCCGAAGGGGGTCGGGAAGAGCAGCGTGGCGCGGGCGCTGATGCCGGGCGATCGCCTCGAGCTCGAGCGCTCCCAGATCGAGCACGCCATGCTCGAGCGGGTGCGCGACGCGCGGTGGGCCGAGGCGCTGCTCGCGGCCAGGGCGCTGCTGCTCGACGGGCCGGTGTGGCTGCGGAACCGGCGGGGCGCGGTCACGCTGCTGCTCGAGCTCGGCCGGGTGCGGGCCAACGCGGGCCGCCGCACCGTCTTCTGCCAGGTCGAGACCGACGGCAGCATCGAGGAGCTCATCTCGCTCACCGAGCCCGGCTCGGCGGCGGTGGTGGGGCTGCGCTTCCCGACCGGGCGGACGAGCCGGCTGCGCTGCGCGCGCGAGATGTGCGACCTGCACGGCCTGCCCCACGGCGTGGCCGACGGCAGCGAGGCGCTCGACCCGTGGCGGTACGACCGGCTGGAGGCGTTCCTCGTGGAGCGCGCCTGGCGGACGCCGTGAGCGTCAGCGACGACCTGGCGACCAAGCTCTTCCGCCACCCGCGGTTCGCGTGGCGGGAGGGGATGAAGGACCAGCGCGGCATCCGGGTGGTCGACGTGGACCTGTGGGACCCCGACGGCCCGCCCGACCTCGGTGACGCAGCGACGGTGGGGATCCTGCTCGGGTGGCTCGCCGAGATCGACCTGCTGTCCGACGTGGTGCGGCAGGACGGCGCGTGGATCGTGGCCGTGGAGCTGCCGGACGGGCTGCAGGGCTGGATGGGCGAGACGATGGGCGAAGCGGCTGCCGCAGCGCTGCTGGCGGCCTGGGACGGCCTCCCCGACAGCTGACTACAGGCGCGCGAGGAACCGCTCGATCTCGGCCGCGCGCTGCCCCCAGCGCCGCGCCCGCCCCGCCGCCCGCGCCACCAGCGCCGCGCGCTCGGCCTCGTCGTCGTGGACCCGCCGCACGGCCGCCGCGAGCGACACGGGGTCGCCGGGCCGGTACCGCGCCACCGCGTCGCCGGCCGCCGCGCGCACCGCCTCCGTGTCGGCCGCCACCGTCGGCACCCCGCTCGCCAGCGCGTCCCACAGCTTCAGGGGCGACGTGAGCCGCTCCCCGAACAGCCCCGGCGACAGCGGCACCACCAGCACGCGGAACCGGGCCAGCACCGCGGGCACGTCGCGGTGCGCCACCGCCGGCGCCGCGACGAGCCCCGGCACCGCGGCGAGCGCGCCCTGCGCCCCCACCCAGGTCACCGGCGGCAACCCGCCCGCCGCCACCGCCGCCACGACGGTGTCCGGGTCCTTGTACGGCCGCACCGACCCGACGATCCCGACCCCCGCGGCGTCCGCCCGCGGCCCCGGCCCGTCGCGCCCCGCGTTGTGCGCCACGATCGCTGGAGGCAGCGCGCCGTGCACCTCCCGCAGCAGCGCCAGCGTGCCCTCGCAGTTCGCCACGACCCCCGCCGCACCCGCGAGCATCCGCCGCTCCAGCGCGAGGTGCGGCGCCGGGTCCTCGCCCCGGGTCGCGGCCTGCGCGCTGTCGACCTCGTGCACCTCGAGCACCAGCCGGAACCGCCCGCCGAAGGTGCGCAGCGCCCAGTCGGCGTGCCGCTTGCGCCGCGCCAGCGCGAGGCCCCGCCCGCGTGTGCGCGCGATCCACGCCGCGAACGCCGCCCGGTACGCGAGCGACGCCGCCGTCCGCCCGTGCCGCGCGACGCGGAGATCGAGGCCGGGGGTGGGCGCCAGCCCGTACGCTTCGAGCGCCGCCTCGGCCGTCGGCGCGCCCTCGGCCCACAGCGCCACCCGGTGCCCGCGGGCGGCCAGCGCGTGGGCCGCCTGCAGCACCTGCACCGACTGCGCCCGCGGCGCGGGCACCTCCGGCCGGTACAGCACGAAGACGTCCAACCGTCCGGCCCCCTCGCCAGCGCGGAGGGCGCGTGTAACAGGGTAGGGATGCACGCGCCCCCCCGACCCCCCGTCACCCGGCGCGGCGACGACGTGGACGAGATCCACGGCGTCTCCGTGTCCGACCCGTACCGCTGGCTCGAAGACCCCGACGCGCCCGAGACGCGCGCCTGGGTGAAGGCGCAGCAGGCCGTCACCGACGCCTGGCTCGCCGAGATCCCGGCCCGCGACCGGATCGCCGCCCGCCTGCGCGAGGTCTTCGACTTCGAGCGGTTCGGTGCGCCGTTCCGCCGCGGCGAGCAGATCTTCTGGCTGCACAACACGGGCCTGCAGCCCCACAGCGTCCTGTTCCGCAAGCGCGACCCGCAGGCGGAGCCCGAGGTCGTCCTCGACCCGAACACCCTGTCGGACGACGGCACGGTGGGGCTGTCCTCGCTCGCCATCAGCCGCGACGGCCGCTGGCTGGCCTACGGCGTGTCCGACGGCGGCAGCGACTGGTCCACCCTGCGGATCCGCGACCTCGAGACCGGGGAGGAGCTCCCCGACCTCGTCCAGTGGGTCAAGTTCTGCGCCCCCACCTTCCTGCCCGACGGCAGCGCGCTGCTCTACTCCCGGTTCCCGGCCAGCGGCGACGGCCCGAAGGGCACCCACACCGCAGCCAACAAGGACCACCAGCTCTGGCTGCACCGCCTCGGCACCGACCAGGCCGACGACGTGATGCTGTTCGCGCGGCCCGACCACCCCGACTGGGTGATGTCCGCCGAGGTCCACAGCGACGCGAACCTCGTCACCATCCACGTCAGCGCCGCCGCCGGCGACGACAACGCGCTGTGGATGGCCGACATCACCGGCAGCGAGGTCGGCCCCGTCCGGCCGCTCGTCCCGCGGTTCGACGCCGTGCACTGGCCCGTCACCGTGGTCGGGCGCGAGCTCGTGCTGCAGACGGACTGGGAGGCGCCGCGCCACCGCCTCGTCGCCGTCGACCTCGATCGGCCCGAGCGCGAGCACTGGCGCGAGCTCGTCCCCGAGGGCGAAGACGCCCTGGTGGAGGCCTCGCGCACCGGCGACCGCGTGTTCCTGCGCACCCTGCACCACGCCCACACCCGCGTCGCGACCTTCCGCATCGCCGAGGCCGGCGGGCGGGTCGCGCTGCAGCCCGCGGGCGACGTCGCCCTGCCGGGCGTCGGCACCGCCGCCGGCTTCCACGGCCGCCCCGAGCACCGCGACACCTACTTCGTGTTCAGCTCGTTCGTGCAGCCGTCCACCGTCTACCGCTTCGACCTCGACACCGACACGGTCTCCGTGCACTTCGCGCCCGAGGTCCCGTTCGACGTGGACGACCTCCACGTGGAGCAGATCTTCGTCGACAGCCCCGACGGCACGGCCGTGCCCGCGTTCGTCTGCTGGAAGGGCGAGCTCGTGCGCGACGGCAGCCGGCCCTGCCTGCTCTACGGCTACGGCGGCTTCGCCCAGTCGCTGGTCCCGCAGTTCCGCACCTCGCTCGTGCCGTGGCTCGAGCTCGGCGGGCTCTACGTGAGCGCCAACCTGCGCGGCGGCGGCGAGTACGGCCGGGCCTGGCACCAGGCCGGCAAGCGCGGCGACAAGCAGCGCGTCTTCGACGACTTCCTGGCCGTGGCGGAGCACCTCGTCGCGCAGCGCATCACCTCGCCGCGCAAGCTCGCCGTCCACGGCCACAGCAACGGCGGGCTGCTCGTCGGGGCCGTGCTGGTGCAGCGCCCGGAGCTGTTCGGCGCGGCCATCCCGGCCGTCGGCGTCCTCGACATGCTGCGCTACCACACCTGGACCATCGGCCACGCCTGGGCCGACGAGTACGGCACGGCCGACGACCCCGAGGCCTTCGGCGTCCTGCTCGAGTACTCGCCGCTGCACAACGTGCGCGAGCGCGCCTACCCGGCCACGCTCGTCGTCACCGCCGACCACGACGACCGCGTCGTCCCCGCGCACAGCTTCAAGTTCGGCGCCGCGCTGCAGCACGCCCAACAGGGCGACGCGCCCGTCCTGCTGCGCATCGAGGAGCGCGCCGGCCACGGCGCGTCGAAGCCGCTGTCGAAGATCATCGACGAGGACGCCGACATCTTCGCGTTCCTCGTGCGCGCCCTCGACGTGACGCCCTAGGCGTCGGGCGCCTCGAGGGTGCGCCGCAGCGCGCGCAGCCCGTCGCGCCACTCCTTCTCGAGGGCGCCGCGCTTCTCCTCGTCGTCGAGCACGCCGCCGCCCGAGTGGACCAGCGCGAGGCGCGTCTCGTCGCCGTCGCGCGAGATGGTGAACTGCAGGCGCGTGCCCCGCGTGGGGCCCGGGCTGTTGCTGTCCCACGCGATCTCGAGCTTGCGCGTGGGCCGCATCTCGTGGAACAGCCCGCGCTCCTCGACCGGCCCCTCGTCGCCCTCGGTGACGAGCACGATGCGCCCGCCCTCGCGAGACTCGACCCGGGCGTCCTCGGCCCACCAGGCCTTCCAGCCCTCGGCGGTCACCAGCATGTTCCAGACGGTGCGCTGGGGCGCGGCGATGTTGATCTGCTGCCGGATCGCGGCCATCGAGGCTCCTGACGAGTCGCGGGTGGGAGACGCGGGACCACGGCCCGCACGTCGCTCGGCGCAGTGACTTAGCGCGGCGACTTGAGGATGCCCGGGAACTGGACGCCCGATCGCGGGTCGATCCCCTGGTACTGCATGTGGGCGGCCGTGAACTCGACCGTGAAGTCGAAGTCGGGCAGGTAGACGCGGCCGTCCTTCTCGACCAGCCCGTCGGGCGGGTTGGCGAACGGCGCGGCCATCCGGAAGGCGCGCACCAGGCAGTCGTCGAGCTCCGCGCTGCCCGACTCGCGGGTCACCTCGATATGCTCGAGGGCGCCGTCGGCGTTGAGGATCACCTGCACGTCGGTGGTGTAGCGCGGGCGCCCGAGGCGGGTCGACGACGGCAGGTTGTCGAGGTTCTGCTGCCACCAGTAGTTCACGGCGCGCCGGATCCGGTCCATGTAGCCGGCGTACGGGTACTTCATCGTGTTCAGGCTGACGGCCTTGCCGACGACCTCGTCGAGCCGGTCGTTCTGTGGCGCGCCCGAGAGCATCGCCTCGCGCTGCGAGCTCGGGATGGGGTCCTGCGTGCCGTCCTTGTTGGTCTGCTGCCAGGGGGAGGGCAGGGCGGCGAGCGAGCCGTCGACGTTGGGGTCGAACCGGTGGTTGCCGGCGGTGGCCCCGGTCGACGGCTTCTCGACGTTGAGGTCCATCACGTCGGCCTCTTCGGCCTGCTGCTCCTTGCTGTACTCCCGCGCGAGCACCTCGGGGTTCACCATGGTGCGCTCGGTGCGCGTCTCCTGGTCGACCTTCACGTCGTAGGCCGACAGGTAGTCGCTCTCGACGGGCTTCTCCTCCTGGTCGGGGGGCGCGATCTCGACGATCTGGCCCTCGAACTTCGGCTTCTCGGGCTCCGGCGCCTCGACCTCGGGCTGCTCCTCGGGGTCGAGGATCACCATCGTGAGGTGCCGGGTGGGCCGCTTCGGCGGCTGGAGGTGCGGCAGGACGCGATCCGCGGCGCCCAGCAACACGAGGTGCACCAGCACGGAGAGGAAGAGGAACAGCGGGCTCCACGGCACCCGACGTGAACGCTCCACCCGTGCCGGACCTCGGCTCACCAGTGCGGACTCCACAGCAGGAGGGCTGTCGCGCGGCGCACGCGCTCGCTGGGAACGTACCCTGAGATCGGGCGGGTTGGGGAGCACACCGCCGTTGCTTCAGGGGCCGACCAGCGGATTCCGGTATCGGAACGTGATCTCGTGCTGGACGACCTGCTCGCGGAGGTCGCGCGGGAAGCGCTCGGTGCGGGCGGGGATGGCGGCGCGCGCCATCTCGTCGAGCTCGGGGTTGCCCGAGGAGCGGACGACGCGGACGTCGAAGGTGCGGCCGTCGCGCCGGATGGCGTAGCGGACGGTGACCTCGCCCTGTACGCCCCTGGCGCGGCTGGCGACGTCGAGGTCGGCGTCGCGCCAGCGGGCCTCGATGCGCTCGGAGACGCGCTGGATGTAGGCGCCGACGGGCGTGGCGCGGGCCGAGAAGGCGGTCTGCCAGGCGACGGGCGCGTCGAGCGCGGCCTGGGGCGAGCTTGTCGGCGGCGCCCTCCCGGCGCATCACCCCGCCCAGGCGGGCCGCGGGGCCAGGGCGTCGCGGTCGAGCGGGCCGAAGCCCAGCGCCTCGCGCAGCTCGGCGACCGGGTCGGCGGTGCCGACGGCCGCGACGTGGTGGTGCCCGGCGCCTCGGCGGGCGGCGCGTCGAGCGGGGGCGCCTCGGGCGGCGCCTCGAGCACGAGCCGGGTGCCGCCGCTGGGGCCGCGCCGCGGCGCGGGGTGGGGCTGGGGTGCGGGCTGCGGCGCGCGGTCGGTGGGCGTGGGGGCGGGCGGCGCTCCGCGCGCGGCCGTGCTCGGCGACGGCGCCACCCGCGTGGCCAGCGGCTGCCACCACGACGGCGCGGTCGCGCCAGGCGCGAAGGTCGCCTCCGGGCCCTCGGGCGCCGACACGGCCCGGGCCGCCAGGGCGCCCGCGGTGGCCGGGGCGCGATCCTCGGCGCCGGGCGCCGACGCGCCCGGAGGCGGCCCGCCCGCGTCGCCGCCGGGGCCGCCGCGCGCGCCGTCGTGGCCTGCTGCGTCGCTCGGCTGGCCGCCACCGCCGCCGCCGAGCACCACCGGGCCGGGATCGCCGGCGGTGCGGTTGCCGGAGGCGGCGTCCGGATCGCCGCTCGTGGCGGTCGAGCGTGGGGGCGCTGGAGACGTCGCGCTCGCCGTCGCTCGGGGGCGTGGGCGCCCGTCGCGGTCGGAGGTGACGGGCGCGTGCGTGTCGCGCTCGGCCGCCACGTCGGCGCTGACGCGGTCGATGTCGGGCGCCACGTCGACGTTGTCCTCGTCGGTGCGCGCGGCCCGGAGCGTCGGCGCCTCGTCGGGCGCGGCGGGCGCGTGCTGGGCGACGCGGACGGCGCCGGCAGGCGGCGCGTCGCTCGGGCGGGCGGCGCCTCGCCGGGGGCGTCGGCCCGGCTGCGGCCACGGCGCGCTCGGCGCCGCGGGCCCCGGCGCCGGGATGGTGGTGCGGATCACGTCGACGTAGCGCGTGTCGACGGGGGGCGGCGCGGGCGGCACCGTCCGCGCGATCGCCAGCGCCACCACGTGCACCCACACGGCGCCGAGCAGCGCCCACCGCGCCGCGGGGGCCACGGCCCGCGGCCGCTCGATGCGCCGTGCGAGGTCGCGGGCCTGCTGGCTCCGGGTCGCCGTGTCGCGCCTCCCTCTCTCCAAGAGGTTACCCGGCCGCGCGGTGCGTGCGTCAGGCCGGCTCGATCTGGTGCTCGTCCCGGCCGCGCTCGACGCGCCCGTGGACGCTGCGTTCGCGTGGGTGGAGCACCTGCGCGAGACGGCGGTCGTCGAGGCGGACGGCAGCCCGGGGGCGCGATCGACCGCCTGGGCGCCCTCGTTCGCGCGCCTGCGGCTCGAGGATCCCGGACGTATCGTGCTCTGGGCGAACCGACAGGGCGGCTTCCGCGTCAGCTGCCCGATCGTCGGCGCGCCGGTCCGCGAGCCCTGGGAGGCCGCGCTCACCGCCTGGCGCACCGGCGACGCCCGGCCCGACGCCGTGCGCTTCCGCTGCCCCGCCTGCGGCGCCGAGCACGCGCTCACCGAGGTCGGCGCCGCGCCGCCCCTGGCCTTCGCGCCCTGGGGCCTCGTCACCGCCGACGTGGGCGGCCCCGACCTCGCGCCGGGCGCCCTCGCGGCGGCCGAGGCCGCGCTCGGCCCGCTGGCCGCCGTCCTGCGCCGGGGAGGATAGGGAGTGGACGTGAGCATCTTCAAGTTCCGACTCTTCGGCTTCCCCATCGACGTGCAGGGCGGGTTCCTGCTCTTCGTCGGGCTCGTCGCGCTGCAGGACCTTGAGGCGCAGGCCCCGATCGCGTCGATCGTGTCCTTCGTCGCCGTCCTGACCCTGTCGCTGCTGGTCCACGAGCTCGGCCACGCCTTCGCGGCCCGGAGCCTGCGGGTCCCGGTCATGGGCATCCACCTCGCGTTCATGCACGGCGCGGCGATGCACCAGCGCACCACCCACCCGAAGCAGCTCGCCATCAGCCTCGCCGGGCCGCTCGCGGGCTTCGCGCTCGCCGGCGTCGCGCTGCTGGGCATGCTGGGGCTCGGGCAGGCGCAGCTCGGCGCGGGCGGCGCGGCGCACGTGCTCGAGCAGGTCGTCTACCTCAACCTGGTCTACGGCGTGTTCAACCTGCTGCCCATGCTCCCGCTCGACGGCGGCAACGCCCTGCGGTCGGCCATCTCCTGGGGCACGAACGCGCGCACCGGCCTCCGCGTGGTCGGCTTCCTCGGCGCGGCCCTGGCGCTCGCGCTCGTCGTCTACGCGTTCTCGGTCGGCTTCCTGTTCCTCGCCGCGCTCGCAGGCTTCCTCGTGTGGACCAACGTGCAGGCGATCCAGGCGTCCGCGCGCTGATCCGCCCGTCCGCCCGTCAGCCGATCGGCAGCGTGACCACGAGCCGCGCGCCCTGGCCCGCGGGGGTGGGCTCGAGCGAGATCTCGCCGCCGATCTCGTCGGCCAGCTTCCGCGCGATGTACAGCCCGAGGCCCGTGCCGCGGCCCGGCGGCTTCGTCGTGACGAACGGCTCGAACATGCGCTCGCGCACCGCCTCGGGCAGCCCGGGGCCGCTGTCGCTGACCTCGATCCGCGCCTGGTGACGGTCGCCGGTCACGTGGACGCGCACCTCGCGCACGGGCTCGTCGGCCACCGCGTCGATCGCGTTGCCGAGCAGGTTCATCACCACCTGGCGCACGGCGACCGCGCGGCCGTGGACCAGCAGCGCCGGGCTCTCGCGGCGCGGCGGCGTGACCGTGACGCGCACGCTCTCCTGCCGGATGCGGTGGTCGAGCATGACCAGCACCTGGTCGATGGCGTCGCGCAGGTCGAGCTCGACCCACGAGTCCTCGGCGCGGCCGAGCCCGGCGTAGTGCTCGACGAGCTCCTCGAGGTGGCCCACGTGGTGCAGCAGCTGGTCGAGGTCGCCCGGCGCCATCGCCTCGCCGGCGGGCTGGCGCGCGCGGTGGCGGGCCAGCTGCAGCAGCCCCTTCACCGCGAACAGCGGCTGGCGCAGCTCGTGGAGCAGCGACGCCGTGAGCACGCCGAGCTCCGCGAGCTCCGCGACGTTGAGCGGCACGTCGGCCAGCCCCGGCACGGGCTCCGGCGCCGACGAGCGCGCCCTCACGGGTCCCCCAGCGGGTTGTCGACGGTGAGTGCGACCTCGCATCCGCTCCCCCGGTTCCCGAGCCCGTCGTCGGGCGTCACCACCACGCGGTAGCTGCCGTTGGGCACCACCATGCCCCGCCGATCGCGCGCCGCCCACTGCAGCGTGGCGGCAGCGCCCGCCGACGCCGCCCGCGTCTGCCACACGAGGGCGTCCGCCGCGTCGAACACCTCCACGAACCAGAACGCCGGCGCCGCCGCCGCCGAGACGCTGACCTCCAGCACGTCGGCCTCGGCGCCGGGCCCGGGGTCGCCGTCCGGGCGCAGCACGAGGCCCGTGGGCACCGTGGCGACGCAGGTGGCGCCGGCCGGGACGGCCCCGCCTGCCCCGAAGGCGCCGACGTAGTCGGCCGGGCTGCCGGCCCAGGTCCCGTCGAGGCGGTTGCCCGCGGCGTCGCGCACGGTGTTCGGCACGGTGACCGTGTACAGGCCGGCGCTGGCGTCGACGGCGGGCGACAGGTCGAGCAGCACCTCCGTCTCGCCGGGCAGGAGCGTGGGGGTCACGGTGACGGCCGTGGGCCCGGTGACGGCGAACGCCGGCGCCACGGTCCAGCTCCGCAGCGGCTCCGAGAACGTGAGCTGCACCTGCGACACCGTCCCCGCGGTGAGCCCGGCCGGGTCCTGCGCGACGACGGTGGGGAAGACGTTGTCCTGCACCACCGGCACCACCAGCAGCCCCGCGGCCGCGCCGTCGGGTGTGGTGGCGTGGACCTCCACGTCGCCGGCGGACAGCCCGCCGTCCATCACCACGTCGAACGAGGCGTCGCCGCCGTTGTCGAGCGTGACGAGCAGCCCGCTGCCCGAGGGCTCGGCCGCGGGCTCGCCGCCCGTCGAGCGCACCTCGATGGCGGCGAGCGCGGCCGGGTCGCGCGCGCAGTCCGTCACGCCCGTCACGTCGACCGTCACCGTCGAGAAGACGTTCGGCATCACCGCGGTGGTGGACAGGGGCACGGGGCCCACGGCGCGCCCGTCGTCGGGGCCGGTCCAGCCCTCGGCCGACACCTCGGCGCCGCACGACGCGGCGTCCTGCACGAGGGCGCGCAGCGCGTGGTGGCCCGTGCCGTGCAGCGGCAGGTCGAGCGCGGAGGTCGCGCCGGTGACCGTGACCCCGCCGAGCTCCGACACGGCGTAGCCCACGATGGGCTGCGCACCGGCCGTCGAGCCCGACAGGTCGGCCGTGAGCACCACGTCGCCCGCCGCGTCGACGCACCCGAGCGCGTCGGGGAACCCGCCGAACTGCACGTCGGCGGTGGGGCCGGCGCAGCGCGCCGAGACGGGCAGCGCGAGCGTGCCGGCGTAGGGGCCGGCGACGGCGTCGAGCACCTCGTCGAAGGAGGCCTCGGGCCAGGTGTAGGCGACGGTGCCGGCCCCGCTCACCAGCGCCACAGCGGCGTCGGCGGCGGAGGTGGTGCTCGACGACAGCGTGGCGCTGCCGTTGTAGCCCGTGCGGTTGCCGTAGGCGTCGACGGCGAGCACGGTCACGTCGAGCGGCTCGCCCACCCAGGCGTAGGGCGAGGCCGGGCGCAGCGCCAGCGCGCTCGTCGCGCCGGCGAGCACCTGCACCGGGTCCGAGGTGCCGAGGAGGATGCCCGCCTGGCGGATCTCGACGGTGGTGGGGCCGGCCGCCGTGAACGCGCCCGTCACCGTCACCGTGCCCGCGGGGCCCAGCGTGGCGGTGGCGATCGACAGGGTGCGGCTGCTGTCGCTCACGTCGACCACCGGGTCGTCCTGCACCTCGTAGGCGGTGCCGAAGGCGTCGGTCGCGGTGCGCGAGAACGCGGCCGTCGCGCCGGCCACCACCGAGGCCGGCCCGGCCACCGCGACGTCCGCGAGCGGGCCGTTGACCACGTCGAAGGCGGCGGACCCGACGCCGAGCCCCGCCGCGGTGCGCGTGGCGCTGAGGTGCGCGCCGGTGCGCGCGGTGAAGAGCACGCAGGCGAAGGCCTGGGCGCCGAGCAGGGTCGTGCCGTCCTCGACGCAGTCGACCTCGGTGGCGTCGTCGTCGAGGACGATGGGGTCGGCCGCGAGCACGGCGGGGTCGATGGCGTTGCCCCACGCGTCGCGGGTGGTCACCTCGACGCCGAACGGCTCGCCCGCGACCACGTCTTCGCCGGCGGCCACCTCGATGTCGAGGGCCATGGCCACGTCGTCGGCCACCACGTCGAAGGGGTCGGACAGGCCGAGCACGTCGGTCTGCGAGACCTGGCCGTGGACCTCGAGCAGCTGGTCCGTGGCGGCGACGGTGAGCTCGCCCTGGCACTGCAGCCAGCTCGGGAACGGGCCGGGCCCGCACAGCGGCGCGAACGGTGCGCCCGTGGACAGCTCGAAGTCGAGGTCGCCCGCGTAGGGCGCGGCGTTGCCGTACTGATCCTCGGGGATCACCGTGAACACGCCCTGATCGCCCGCCTGGACCACCGCGCCCACCAGGCCCACGTCGAAGCGCGCGACGGGGCCCGGCCGCACCGTGTACAGCGCCGAGGCGCCCGGCGGCCCGTAGCCCACGACCACCCGGTCGAACGGACAGTCCTCGCTCGTGGCCACCCGCGGCACGACGGTGACCAGGGTGGGCCCGGAGAGGCGGGCGAACGCCGGGAACGCGAACGAGCAGTCGGTGATGAGCGCCACGTTCAGCGTCGCGTCGGACGGGTTCCCGTACTGGTCGACGAGCTCGGCCTCGACGACGAGCTGCGTGCCCGCCTCGACCTCGGGCGTGGGGTCGGCGGGGACGGGCAGCCGGATCGCGACGCCCAGGTCGTCGCCGGGGTCGAACTGGAGCACCAGCGTGGCGCGGGCGACGGGCGCCTGCGCGGCCGTGCTGCCGGTGTCGACGGGCGTCGCCTCGAGCGTGACGAGCCCCGGGCGCGGCGAGCGGACGAGCACGGTGCCCTCGCCGTCGACCAGCGACCCGGTGACGCCATCGCCGTCCTTCTCGGCGCCCTCGAGCGTGCCGCCGGTGACCGGCGCGGGCGTGCCGTCCTCGAGCGACGCCGTGACGGAGACGGGGAAGGGGACGGCGACCTTCTCGCCGAGCGCGTCGACGACCTGCAGCCGCACGGTGGCGGGCTCGGTGACGGGGTGGACGATGCCGTCGGTGGCGGCGGCCTCGAGCCGGTCGGCGCGGGTGTCGGTGACGGTGAACGAGCGCAGCAGCTCGCTCTGGGCGCCGCTCGGCGCCTCGATCACGACGTCGTACAGCCCGACCGGCATCCCCTGCGCCACCGTGGCGGCGAGCTCGGTGTCGTCGCGCATGCCCACGCCGACGAGCGGCCGCTCGAGCTCGATGTCGCCCTCGGGGCCGACCAGCCAGGCCGACCAGCTGGTGTCGACGTCGGCCTTGCCGCGCCAGGCGTCGATCGCGACCCCGGGGTAGAAGTTGCGGCCCAGGATGGAGACGAGCACGTCGTCGCCGTTGTAGGCGAACGGCGGGTCGACCTGCTCGATCTCGGGCGCCGGCAGCTCGGTGCGGCGGCAGGCGCCGAGCAGCAGCGCGACGGCGAGCGCCACCAGCGCCCACGCCCCCCGCCTGGCTCCGATGGCCGCCCACCGCACGTCCGCTGCCCCCTCGTCAGTAGACCAGTCTATAGCCGAGACCTGCGAGCAGCCCGCCGAGATTTCCGCTGTAGCCCACGTCCTCCCGCGGCGCGGGCAGCCAGGAGCCCTGCGCGGTGAGCACCACCTCGCCGGCCGGCACACGGCGGCTGACCCCGGCGGCCACGGTGGGCCCGAGGAGCGCCCCGACCGAGGACGAGACCAGCTCGTCGCCGAAGCGGATCTGGGTGTAGCGCGGCGCGAAGGTGCCGCCGCCGCCGGCCCACACGGCCCACCCGCCCGCATCCTGGCGGAACAGGAGCAGCGCCGACAGCGGCACCACGGTGGCCCGCAGGTCGACCGGCGGGCCCACGCCGGTGCTGGCCTCGGTGTGCGCGCCCATCGTGGCGGCCGCGAGCCGCAGGACGGCCAGCTCGCCGAGCAGCGGCGTGCGGACGCGGACGTCCACGTCGACCCCGCCCGACGGCCCCGACAGCTCGCCGAAGTTGGTGTGGGCGCCGAGCCACGGGCCGAACGACAGCTGCACCATGCGCGGCTCGAGCACCAGGTGGGCCGAGGAGTTCAGGGTGGGGGTCGACGCGGTGACCTCGACCTCGCCGCGCTTGTCGCCCGGGTCGGGGGTGTAGGTCGCCACGAGCGTGCCGTCGCCGCGGGTGCGCAGCTCGCCGAGCGCGCCCGCGCTGGCGGTCAGCGTGATGGCCTCGTCGTGGACGGCCTTGCCGCTCGCGTCCTCCATGCGGACGTAGACGTAGGCGACGGCGCCGGGGGCGGCCCGCAGCACCGACGGCTCGATCTCGACGGACAGCCCGCGGACCCGCCCGGCGCGGATCGACACGGGCTGGGCGTCCTGGAGGTCCGCCACCCCGGGGCCGCCGCCGGTGCCGGGCTGACCGGCCACGACCAGGCCGCGCGCGAAGCGGTCGCCGGCGCGCGCCTCGATCTCGAGCGGGCCGGCGCTGCCGTTCGGCACGGGCAGGGTCGCGGTGGCCCAGCCGTCGTCGCCCGTGACGGCGTCGGCGCTGTGGCTGCCGAGGCGCAGCGCCAGCCGCACGCCGGCCAGCGGGCGCCGCCGCGTCGAGGGCGCGCCCGGACGACGGCGTCGCCCCGCGCGGGCACGGTGCCCGCCGCGACGGCGAGCTCCCGCGGCCAGCCGTCGCCGGCGGGCGCGGTGTAGCTGGCGCGGACGGTGTCCTCGCCGGCCTCCACGGCGGCGTGGCCGTCGTAGGTGCCGCGGGCGACGATGCCGGTCGGCGGCGGCAGCGAGACCGTGCCCCGCGCCGCCGCCACCGCGAGGCCCCGCACCGGCAGACGCTCGCCGCGCGCGTCGTCGAGGACGACGGAGACCTCGGCGGTGGGCTCGTCGGCCATCAGCTCGTCGGGCCAGACCCGCAGCGACAGCCTCGCCGCCACGCCCGAGGCCACGGGCACGGGCACGGCCACGGTCGTGGCGCCGACGGCGCACAGGACGCGCTGATCCGCGGGCTCGGACACCGGCAGCGCCGCGAGGAACCGCCCCTCGCCGAGGTCGCGCACCGGCAGCTCGCCGCCGACGCCGGCGAGCCGGCAGCTCGGCGGCACCTCGACGGGGCGCCCGCCCGGCGACAGCGCCCACATCAGCACCTGCGGCGGGGGTCGCCCGGGCAGGGCCTCCCCGTCGGCCACGGCGACCAGCGCCGGCGACGACGACGTGACCAGCGGCACCTCCGTCTGGGTGCGGTTGCCGAGGTCGTCGACCAGCACCGCCGTGGCGGAGGTGTCGCCCGGCAGCTGCTCGATGCGGGCGTCGATGGCGCCGTCGGCTCCGGCGCGGAACGGGCCCCAGCTGCGCCCGCCGATGCGCAGCGTGAGCTGCGCGCCCGGCTCGGCGTGCATCGGGATGCGCGGCCGCGCCCGGACGCGGATGGCCGTCCACACGGGCTGGGCGTCGACCCGCCGGTCGCGGACGGCGACGGGCACCCAGCGCGGGTAGGGGAGGTCGTCGAGCGCCACGACCACCTCGACGCTGCCGTCCTCCTGCGGGATCAGCTGCTCGACCCGACCCTCGGCGGGGGTGACCTCCAGCGCGTCGACGGGGACGGGGCCTTCCCCCTCGATCCGCCACGACACCGGCTCGCCGCGCGCCACCGCGTCGACCACGGCCTCGGCGCGCAGCGGCGACGGGGGCGGGGCGGCGACGGGCAGCGACGACTCGCGGTCGCCGAGCCGGAGCTGGAGCGCGTCGGCGTCGATGTCGGGCACCACCGTCCAGCGCCAGATGCCGTCGCGCACGGGCTCCGGGCCGGTCAGCGCCCCGCCCGTGAGCGTCAGCGCCGGCGGCTCGGGGCTCGGCGCGCCCGGGCCCGTGGTGGCGCCGACCTCGAGCACCGCCGCACGCCCCGGGCGCAGCGGCCCGTCGGCCACCACGACGCTCGCCCCGCCGGCGGCCAGCGCCGCGCTCGTGAGCCAGGCGATCATGGCGGGTCGTAGTCCACGCCGCCCGAGAAGCTCGGCCCGCGCGTGTCGCGCGTCTGCAGCATCCCCTCGACGGTGGCGGCCTGCCCGAGCGGATCGGTCGCCGACACCTCGATGGGGTTGTCGCCCTCGGCCAGCGGCAGCTGCGCGACGAAGCGCCCGTCGGCGTTGGCCACCACCGTCCGCACGCCGAACGCGCCCTGCAGCCGCACCCGCGCCCCGGGCTGCGTCTTGCCGCTCACCGTGCTCGACTCGGCGCGGGTGCGCGCCTCGGACGGCCAGTCCACCGCGAGGAGCAGCTCCTCGGGCACCGGCCCGACCTCGGCGTGCCGGTCGACGACCACGGCCTGCTGGCCCTCCTCGAGCTGCGTGGCGTCGAGGCCGGTCAGCGCGAGGGTGCCGCGGACGGCGTTCACCTGCAGCACGTCGCCGTCGCTCGTCCGCGAGATCCCCACGGCCACCTCGCCGTTGGTGGCGAGGATGGCGCGGTCGCGGTTGCTGACCCGCACCGCGCCGGACTCCGGGCGCACCGTCGCCTGCAGCGCGCCGTCTTCCAGCTCGAGCGACACGCCCGCCTCGTCGACCCCGGTGACCCGCAGCGACGACGTGGGCCCGATGCGCACCCGCGTCTGCGGCCCGAGCGACAGCACGGCGCGCCCGCCCGCCCCGGTGGAGACGCGGTCTTCGGCGACGAGCCGCTCGCCGCGCGTGGCCGGCACGCTCTGGCCGTCGGCCCGCTCGAGGTGCACCTCGCCGGCCACCTCGGCGAGCGAGAGCTGCCCGTGGCGCCCCTCCGCGCGCAGGTAGCGCCACATCGTCACCACCATGGCGACCAGCACCACCAGCGTGAGCAGGCCGACGACGGCGCGGCGCACCGTCAGGCCCCCGGCCCGGGCAGGACCACCGCCCAGCCGCCGTGCGCCGCCGGATCGAGCCGACCGCCGAGGCGGTCGAGCAGCTGCCGCGCCACCCACAGCCCGTGGCCGCTCGCGAGCCAGTCGTCGCGCCGATCGGGGTGCTCGCCGACCTCGCGGTCGGGCAGCAGGTCGACCACGACGGCTCCGCCCTCGGCGCGCGCCGACATGGTGACGGTGCTGCCGGGCTCGAGGCCCGCGCGCATCGCGTTGAGCACCTGGGCGAGGATGCGGCTCCCGTGGACCGGGTCGATCCGCACGCGCATCGACGGGCTCGGCTCGATCGCCGCCAACGACACCCCCCGCTGGCGGAACGGCCCGCCGACCAGGCCGCTGACCTGCTGCAGCACGTCGGAGAGCTGTACCACGGGGGCATCGGTCGGATCCTCCTCCATCTCCTGGACCCGGAGCATGGTGGCCACCACCTCGCGGCACCGGTCCGCCTGGGCCTCGAGGTCGGCGAGCAGCGGATCTCGGGCGTCTTGTGGCGCAGGATCTGCGTGAGCCCGAGCACCGCGGCCAGGGGGTTGTTCAGCTCGTGCGCCAGGCCGGCCCCGAGAGCTCGGCGACCGCCGCGAGCTGCCCGCTGCGCAGCAGCTCCTCCTGCGTTCCTCGCGGTACTGCGGGTGCGCTCCTCCACCCGCTCCTGCAGCTCGCGCGCGAAGGCCTCGATGCGGGCCTGCTGCGTGGCCAGCCGATCCGACATGTGGTCGAAGGTGCGGGCCAGCTCCCGATCTCGTCGCTGCGGGCGACCTCGACGTGCACGCCGAGCCGCCCTCGGCGACCTGCAGCGCGGGCGTCGCGCAGCTGCTCGACCGGGCGCGACAGCGAGCTCGCCACGACCAGCGCCAGCACCGCGGCGACGGCCATCGCGACCAGCAGCTGCGGCAGCATCCGGTCGCGGATCTCGACGGAGGGGGCGAGCACCACCCCCGCCGGCTCGGCGACGACCACCGACCAGCCCGGGCTCTGCGGCACGGCCGTGATGGCGCCGCGGACCTCGCCCGGCCCGGCGTCGATCTGGAACCAGGTCTCGAGGCCGCTGCCGAGGAGCGGGCGCAGGCGCTCGAGATCGAGCAGCGCGCTGCCGGCGACGGCGAGCGGGGTGCCGTCGCTGTCGAGCAGCGCCACCATGTGCTGGTCGGTCTGGGCGCCGATGAGCGTGGCGTCGAGCGCGATCTCCACGCCGAGGACGCGCTGCTCGGACGGATCGTCGCCGCCCGAGGCGAGCACGGCGTAGGGGACGGACGGGCGGCTGCCCGGGCCGTCGGGGAACCAGGCCTGGCCCATGTGGACGAGGTCCGGCTGCTGCAGCGCGGCGGTGAGCGGCAGCCGGTCGATGAGCGCGCGCACCCGCTCGGGGCTCGACGGGGTGCGCCCGCCGGCCTGGGTCGTGGCGTAGGCGGCCTCGGCGACCGACACGCCGTCGCCGTCGACGAGGACCACCGTCACGGCCGACGGGACGAGCCGGTAGACCAGGCGCGGGAAGCCCTGCTGCGCCTCGGGCGACAGATCGCGCAGGCGGTTCGGGTACAGCTGGGGGAAGGCGAGCACCAGCGGCGCCTGGTCGTGGAGCCACCGCGAGACGAGCTCGGCCTGCAGCCCGCTCTCTCGCCGCAGCCGCTCCTCGCCCGACTGCACGGCGCGGCGGGTGGCGATCTCCATGGCGGAGACGCCGACCAGGACGACCGGGACGACCGCGAGCACCGCCATCGCCAGCGTGAGGCGGAGCCACAGCCGCACGGATCAGCCGTCGAGCGTGTGGTCGCCCGTGTCTTCGCCCGCAGGCGCCTCCACGGGGAACCGCACGTGGAAGGTGGTGCCCACGCCCTCGTCGCTCTCGACCGTGATCTGGCCGCGGTACTTGGTGAGGATCCGGTAGACGATGTTGAGCCCGAGGCCCGTGCCCCGGCCGGGCGGCTTGGTCGTGTAGAACGGGTCGAAGATGGCGGACTGGCGGTCGCGCGGGATGCCGCCGCCGTTGTCGCGCACCGACGCCCACACGACCTTGTCGGTGCGCCCGATCCGCACCTCGACCCGCCCGGGGAAGGGCTGCGGTGCGGAGGAGCCGTAGCGCTCGGTGAGCGCCTCGACGGCGTTCTTCGCGAGGTTCACGAAGACCTGCTGCACCTCGCTCGTGCGCGCGTTGACGAACAGCGGCGCGTCGGACGGCTCGACCTCCATCCGGACCCACGACGGGTCGAACGACAGCGAGCGGGCGACGAGCTTGACGGCGTCCTCGATGACCTTCGGCAGGTCGACGGTCGTGTGGTACTCGCTCTCGGCGGTGCGCGAGTAGCCCGACAGCTGCACCACGATGTCCTTGATCGTCTTCGCGTAGTCGACGATCTCGGTCGCGTAGCCCCGGATGAGCTCGAGGTCGTCCTCCTCCTGGATCGCCTCGGCGAGGCCCATCACGCCGAACAGCGGGCTCGAGACCTCGTGCGCGATGCCGGCGGCGAGGGTGCCGATCCCGGCGAGCTTCTCGCTCTGGATGAGCTCGGCCTGCACCTCGCGCAGCTCGGCGAGGGCCTTCTCGAGCGCGTCGTTGCGGTCGCGCAGGTCGGCCATCAGGCGCCGGTTCTCGCGGGTCATCGCCTGCTTGTCGAGGGCGCGCCGCACCTTGCGCTTGATGTCGAAGATGTCCTTCGGCGGCTTCACGACGTAGTCGAAGACGTCGAGCTCGAGCGCCGCCAGCGCGGTGTCGAGCGAGGCGTACCCCGTGAGGATGATGACCTCGGCGTCTTCCTGCAGCTCACGGGCGCGCTTGGCGAGCTCGAGGCCGTTCACGTCGGGCAGGTTCTTGTCGGTGAGCAGGACGTCGACGCCCTGGCGCATCGCCTCGATCGCCGTCGCGCCGTCGGCGCACGGGACCACCTCGATCCCCGACTCGTCCTGGAACACCGCGGCCAGGACGTTCAGGACCACGGGCTCGTCGTCGACGATGATCAGTCGTGCAGGCGCCACCGGCCGCTCCCGAGGGAAGGTAGCACGCTGGATACACACCGGGCACCGCGGGGCCGTCGGGCCTTGAAGGGTTTGCGGCCGCAGGTAAAGATGCCCGGGAGAGGCGTGATGCGATCCGTTGGGTGCTGTGCGGCCGTGGCCGCGGCCTTCGTCGTCTCCGGGAGCGCGGGGTGCGCGAAGCGGCCCGTGGCGAGCTCGGAGTCGGGCTACACGAGCCAGGTGAGCGAGCGTCGGCTCGACGACCAGAACCTCGTCGCGCAGGACATCGATCTCGATGCCGACGGCGATGCCGACATCAAGAACTACTACCGCGAGCGGTCCGACGCGCCGCGGCTGCTGGTCCGCAAGGAGCTCGATCTCAACCGCGACGGGAAGATCGATGTCATCTCGTTCGTCACGCCCGAGGGCGACCTCGAGCGCGAGGAGATGGACTCCGACTACGACGGGAAGTTCGACTGGGTCGATCACTACCAGAAGGGCGTGCGGGTGATGTCGGAGTACGACACCGACGCCGACGGCAAGTCCAACGTCTGGAAGTACTACACGCGCGGCGACGACGGCACGATGCGGCTCGATCGCAAGGAGCGCGACGAAGACGGCGACGGCAAGATCGACGTCTGGGAGCGCTTCTCGGCGTCGGGCGAGGTGATCCGCACCGGCCGCGACACCGACGGAGACGGCAAGGTCGACGTCCGCGAGGAGTAGCGCCGTCTCCGCCGACGATCACTCCGTCCGCAGCTCCGCCACGTCCGGGTAGGCCGCCGCCAGCGCGTCGAGCGGCCGATCCTGGCACTGCAGCGCGGACTCGAGCACCGACGAGGTCGCGGCGTCCACGATCGAGTGGGTGGTCGCCGCATCGAGGAACGCCGGGTCGCAGTCGAACAGGAACCCCGCGGCGAACGCGCCGCACACGCCCGCGTCGGTGGCGATGGTCAGGATGTCCTCGCCGGCGTCGTTGACGATGTCGCAGATGTCGGACGGCGCGAGGTGGCCGCTGTCGGCGATGCCCACCAGCCCCTTCGGCGCGGGGGAGCCCTCGTAGCCCGAGGTGACGGCCTCGTAGGGCACCACGCCGTCGTCGAGGCCGCCGAGGAACAGGCTCGCCTGCAGGTCGGGCCCGGCGCTCGTCGGGTTGCCCGCCGACAGCGACAGCGCGGCGCGCACGTGGGGCCGGTCCGACAGCGCGGCGGCCGCGCCGCCGCCCGCGGAGTGGCCGGCGACGGCGATCCGCGTGGCGTCGACGTGGCCCGCGAGGAAGGCGAGGTCGCCGTCGGCGGCGGTGACGGCCGCGATCACGGCGTCGGCGTCGCCCAGCAGGTCGAGCTCGCCCGTGGGCTCGTCGTCGGGGCACAGCGGGGTGAGCGCGTCGGCGAGCCACAGGCCGGGGTGATCGGCGGCGAGCACCACGAAGCCGCGCGAGGCCCAGTGCGTCATCGTCGACAGGGACTGGGTGCGCCACCCGGCCGTGCCGTGGACGAAGACGGCGACGGGGTAGGGGCCGAAGCCCTCGTCGAGCGGCAGGTCGCGGCTGCAGTCGCAGATCTGGTGCGGCGCGACGGCATCGCCGATGAGATCGCGCTGGCTCGCCGGCAGCGCCTCCCGGATGTCGTAGTCGACGGGCGGCGCGCCCTGCGCGTCCGCGGGCGCCACCGGGTACCAGACCTCGACGGTGAGCCGGCCGATGGCCACGGTGCGGGCGCCGACGGCCCACGGCCCGGGCGCGGCGGGATCGGGGTCGGCGGCCCGCAGCGCGGCGCCGTCGCAGCCCTCCGCGACCGAGGGGGCGGTGTCGTCGGGCTCGGCCGGCCCGTCGGGGCCCGAGCAGGCGGTGAGCGCGGCGAGGGCGGACAGTCTCCACATCGTTGCCTCCAGGGAAGCGGTCGGTTCGCGCGGTTGACATACACCGGCGCCCTGCGGGGGAGGGGGGATCTTCTCGACATAGATGCATCATGGATTTATGTAGATGACATCGAAGGAGGCGAGGGCGTGCCGCGGACGATCCCCGACGACGAAGCCGAGTTCCTGCGCAGCTACGACCCGGGCGCCTTCGAGCGGCCGTCGGTGGCCGTCGACACCGTGGTGCTGTGCGTCGACGACCAGCGGCTGAAGGTGGTGCTCTCGCGCCGCCGCGACCACCCCTACCTCGGCGCCTGGGCGCTGCCCGGCACCTTCGTGCGCATCGACGAGCCCCTGGAAGACGCCGTGGTGCGCAGCCTCAGCGACAAGGCGGGCCTGCGCCTCGACCACCTGGAGCAGCTCTACACCTTCGGCGCGCCGGGCCGCGACCCGCGGCTGCGCGTCATCTCCGTGGCCTGGCTGGCGGTGGTGCGGCCCGGCAACCTCCCGGCGCTGCCCGACGGGGTCGTGCTGGGCGACGTCCACGTCGGCTGGGAGGGCGAGGCCGGCGGCCCCGCCTCGGCCAGCGGCCCGGGCGGCGCCGGGCTGCCGCTCGCGTTCGACCACGCCGACATCCTCGGCACGGCCGTGCAGCGCGTCCGGGGCAAGCTCGGCTACACCGACCTCGGCTTCGCGTTCCTGGCCCCGACCTTCACGCTGCGCGACGTGCGGCTCGTGTGGGAGACGCTGCTCGGGCGCGCGCTCAACAAGGACTCGTTCCGGCGCACGGTGCTGACGCGCCACCCGCTGATCGACACCGGCGAGCGGCAGAGCGACGTGGGGCACCGCCCCGCCGCGCTGTACCGCCTCGCCCTCGAGGAGGAGGAGTGAGCCATGGCTGAAGTGACCAGGGTGTTCTTCCTGCGCCACCTGCGCAGCGAGGCGTCGCGCCACGTCGTCGTCCACCGCGGGGGGCGGCGCACCCGGAGCGCGCGCGGCGCCGGGTTCTGGTTCCTCCCGATGGCGGTCTCCATCGCGGAGGTCCCCGTCGACGACCGCGAGCTGCCCATCCTGTTCCGCGGCAACACCCTCGACTTCCAGCCGGTGGTGGTGCAGGGCGGCGTGACCTGGCGGGTGGTGGAGCCCGAGCTGCTGGCCGACCGCGTCGACTTCACGATCGACCTGGTGCGCGGCCACTGGTCTGGCAAGCCGCTCGAGCAGGTCGGCGGCATCGTCACCGAGCTCGCCCAGCAGGTCGCCAACGCCTGGCTCGGCGAGGTCACGCTGGCCGACGCGCTGGCCCAGGGGCTCGACGTTCTGCGCGACCGCATCGCCGGCGCGCTCGCGCGCGACCGCGGGCTCGAGGGCATGGGGGTGGCCGTGAGCAGCGTCCGCATCGCCGCCGTCCGCGCCGACGCCGAGGTGGAGCGCGCCCTGCAGACGCCGGTGCGCGAGTCCATCCAGCAGCAGGCCGACCGGGCCACGTTCGACCGGCGGGCCCACGCCGTCGAGCGGGAGCGGGCCATCGCCGAGAACGAGCTGCAGAACAAGATCGAGGCTCGCCAAGCGCGAGCAGCTGCTCATCGACCAGCGCGGGATCAACGAGCAGCGGCGCATGCAGGAGGAGGCGCTGGCGCTCAAGATCGGCGCCGAGGCCACCGCCGAGCGGCGCAACGTCGAGTCGCTGTCGGAGGCGGCGGCCATCCGCGCCGTCGAGGCGGCGAAGACCGAGGCCGAGCGCGAGCGGGTCGACGTCTACCGCGACCTGGCGCCGCACGTGCTGCTCGGCCTCGCTGCCCGCGAGCTGGCGGGGCACCTGCCCGACATCGACAACCTCACCATCGCCCCCGACCTCATCGGGCCGGCCCTGTCGCGCCTCGCGCGGGCGGACTGACCGTGGAGCCGCGGGCGGTGCTGGTCACCCGGCCCACGGGCTACCAGGGCCTCCTCGAGGCCCACGGCACCCACGGCCAGGCGGCCTGGTTCCTCGACCAGCGCGGCGAGGCCATCGCCCCGCTGCAGGGCGCGCACCGGGCGCAGGAGCGGGCCGTCGACATCGTCTGGAAGGCGATCCCGTCGGCCTGGCGCCGCACGCGCATCGACCGCGCCGACCTCGACCGCTTCCTGTTCGAGCCGGAAGACGTGGTCGTCGCCGTCGGGCAGGACGGCCTGGTCGCCAACGTCGCCAAGTACCTCGACCGCCAGCCCGTCATCGGGGTGAACCCCGGCGGCTACGACGGGGTGCTGGTGCGACACGCGCCGGAGGCTGCGGCGGCGCTGCTCGGGCCCGTCGCCGACGGCGCGGTGCCGCTGGAGGACCGCACCCGCGTCCTGGCCCAGACCGACGATGGGCAGCGGCTGCTGGCGCTCAACGAGATCTACCTCGGCCACCGGACGCACCAGAGCGCGCGCTACGTCCTGCACTGCGGCGAGCACGAGGAGCGCCACTCCTCGAGCGGCGTGATCGTGGCCTCGGGCACGGGCTGCACGGGCTGGGCGCGCTCCATCGCCCGGTCGCGGCTCACCGCGCTGCACCTGCCCGATCCCGAGGCCGAGGAGCTCGTGTTCTTCGTCCGCGAGGCCTGGCCGTCGCGCCACACGGGCACCGACCTCGTCGAGGGGCTGCTGGCGCCGGGTGAGGCGCTGGTGCTCACGTCCGAGATGCACGACGGGGGCGTGTGCTTCGGCGACGGCATCGAGTCCGACGCCCTGCTGGCGCCGTTCGCGCGCGAGATCCGCGTGGGGCGGGCGCCGTCGGGCCTCCGCCTGGCGTAGCCGGCCGCGGTCGCGTGCGTCCGCGTGCTGCACCACCGGCGCGCCGGCCGGGCGATACCCCTCCGCATGCGCACCCTCGCCCCCGGCGTCCACGCCGTCGAGTCCGACCAGCGCTTCTTCGGCCTCGAGGTCGGCGCCCGCATGACCGTGCTCGAGCTCGACGGCGGCCTGTTGCTGCACTCGCCCGTCGCCGTCGATCCGGCCGCGCTCGCGCCGCTGGGCGCGCCGCGCTGGGCGCTCGCCCCCAACAAGCTCCACCACCTCCACGTCGGGCCGTGGATCGAGGCAGGGGTCGAGGCCTGGGCCGCCCCGGGGCTGCCCGAGAAGCGCCCCGACCTGCGCTTCGCCGGCACCGTCACCGACGAGGGCGCGCCCTTCGGCCCCGACGTGCTGCTCGTGCCGCTCCGCTGCTTCCCGTTCACCAACGAGGTCGCGCTGCTGCACCGCCCCAGCCGCACGCTCGTGCTCACCGACCTGCTGTTCGACTTCCCGCCCACGGCGCCGTGGCTCACCCGCGCGGCGATGCGCTGCGCCGGGGCCTACCCGGGCTGCCGCGCGTCGGTGCTCGAGCGGGCGCTGATGCGGCGCGACGTGGCCCGCCGCGAGATCGGGGCGCTGCTGGCGCTCGACTTCGACCGGCTCGTCGTCTCCCACGGCGACGTGATCGAGACCGGCGGCCAGGCCGCGCTGCGCGACGCCTATCGCTGGCTCGGCCTCGCGGGATAGGGGACCGGGGTGAGCGGCGCCCTGCTGGCCCTGGCGCTCTCCGCCCGCGGCGCCGCCGCGGCCAGGGGCGCCTGCACCTTCACCGTCGACGGGCAGCCCGCCCCCGCGGCCCTCGACTGCGCCGCCAGGGGCGCCTGGGCCGTCCGGTGCACCCTCCCCGAGGGGATCTCCGGCAAGCTGCGCGTCTGGGCCGAGCTCCCCGACCGCCACCTCGCCGGCGAGGCCCGCCTGCCGCTCGGCGACCGCACGGTCATCGACCTGCCGATCTCCGGGCCTGGCGGCCGCGCCGGCGCCTTCGTCGTCGACGCGCCCACGGGCACCCTGCTGCCGGGCCAGGCGCTCGGCCCCAACGACTGGTGCCCCGTCGTGCAGCCGACGTCGCCCCGGGCGCGCCCCGGGCGCGGCTCCGCTGCGGATCGTCGTCAGCGCCCACGAGCGGACGGGCTTCGTCGAGGAGGAGATGGCCGGGGGCGTGATGAACCGCGTCCCCGTCTACGGCCCCGGGGAGGAGATCGCGTCCGCGCGGATCCAGGAACGGTGCAGCGGCCCGTCGGCACCGTCCCCGTCCTCGCCGGGCCGCTGCCGCCCACCTCCGAGGACGTGCGCGGGCAGCTCACGCTCCTCGGCGACGGCGCCAGCCACAGCGTGGGCTGGTCGGGGCGAAGCGCCTCGTCGCCGCCGACACGGGCGACGATGCACCTGCTGCTCGTCGACTTCGTCACGCCGGAGGTCGCGGCCGCCGCGGGCGGCGACCCCGTGGCCTGGCTCCAGGCCGACCTCGACCGCTGGCTCGCCGGCGACGACAGCGCGCCGCTCGGGCTCGTCGGCTGGGCCCGCAGCGACGTGCGGCGCCCGGTCACGCTGTCGTGGACGCAGGCGGGCGCCTGGCGCACCGGCACCGCCGCCCACGAGGACGTCCGCATCGGCCAGCTCGGCGACCGGCTGCGGGTCGCGATCGCCTGGCGGCTCGGCCCGTGGGACCCGCCGTCGCGCCGGGCGCTGGACGCCGCGATCGCGGGCGAGTAGCGATGCCGGGCCGCACGATCCGCCTGGTCAGCTACAACCTGCTGGAGGGCCTCCGCACGGTCCCCACCACGCCGGCCTCCGACGTGCACCCGTTCGACGAGGAGCGCGTGGTCGCCGCCCGCCGCGTGGTCGACGACCTGTCGCCCGACGTGCTCGTGCTCAACGAGGCCCTGTACTGCCTGCGCCACGCCGGGCGGCGCGTCGACTACGCCGCGCTGTTCGGCTACCCGCACCAGGTCTGCGCCCTGTACGGCGACGCCTGGGGCAACGCCGTGCTGAGCCGGTTCCCCGTGGTGCGCCACGAGGAGATGCGCATCCACAACCGCGGCGGGGTCATGGCCGACCTCGACACCCCCGACGGGCCGCTCGCGGTCGGCTCCTACCACCCGCACCCCGGGCGCTACCCGGGCCACAAGGCGCTCGACTTCGTGCGGCTGCTCGGCCAGCGCGAGGGCCCGCGGCTCGTCGCCGGCGACATGAACGCCGTCTCGCCCGCCGACGACCCCGATCGCGACGCGCTCGTCCGCGCCTTCTCCCGCTTCGACCAGGACCCGGCGGGCACCGTCGACCGGTTCCTCGACAGCGGCCGCGCCGTGTTCGGCGCCCTCGAGAACCTGGGCCTGCGCGACGCCATGCCCGACGCCGCCCGGCGCTACACCATCCCCACCGACCTGCTGTCCACCGACAAGGGCTCCGGGATCCGCATCGATCACGTGCTCGTCAGCGACGAGATCGAGGTGCTCGACGGCGGCGTGGCCCGCAACCCCGAGACCGAGCGGGCGTCGGACCACTACCCCGTGTGGATCGACCTCCGCCTCCGCGAGGCCTCACCGTGAAGCTCCTCGACGGCTTCGATCCCGACCTGCCCGTCGCCCGCGCCCACACGCCGCCGGCGAGCTGGTACCTCGACCCCGAGCTCGCTGCGCTCGAGGACCGCGCCGTGTTCGGTCGCAGCTGGCAGCTCGCCTGCCGGGCCGACGAGGTGGCCGTCCCGGGCGCGTTCGTCGCCGGGCGCAGCGGCAGCCTGCCCTGGGTCGTCGTCCGCGACGGCGACGGCCGGCTACGCGCCCACGCCAACGTCTGCCGCCACAAGGCCACCGAGGTGTGCGCCGGCCGCGGCGTGCTCCCGCCCGACGCCCGCCACCTGACCTGCCCCTACCACGGCTGGACCTACCGCCTCGACGGCTCGCTGCGCACCGCCCCGCGCCTGGCCGGCATCGAGGCGTTCGACCGCGACGCCATGGGGCTCCCGCCGCTCGGCGTCGCCGTGTGGGGGCCGCTGGTCCTCGTCCACCGCGACCCGAGCGCGCCCCCGCCGGCGCTCGGCCCGCTGACCGCCGCGCTCGAGGCCACGGGGTGGGGCTCGCTCGTCTGGTGCGGGCGACGGACCTGGGAGATCGCCTGCAACTGGAAGGTGTTCTGCGACAACTACCTCGACGGCGGCTACCACGTGCCCCACCTGCACCCCGGGCTGGCCGGCCAGCTCGACCTCGAGAGCTACCGCACCGCGCTCGCCGAGGGCTACAGCGTGCAGTCCTGCGGGGCGTCGGCCGATCGCACCGAAGGGGGCGCGCTGTACGCGTTCGTCTACCCGAACCTGATGCTGAACCGGTACGGGCCGTGCCTCGACACGAACCTCGTGCTGCCGCTGTCGCCGGGCCGCGCGCGCGTCGTGTTCGACTTCTGGTTCACCGCCGAGCGCGCCGCCGACACGGCCTGGGTGGGCGCCAGCATCGCCGACAGCGCGCGCACGCAGCAGGAGGACGTGGACGTGAGCGAGCGCGTCCAGGTGGGCCTCGCCTCGGGCACCTGGCGGACGGGGCGGTACGCGCCGCAGCTCGAGGGCGCCATCCACCACTTCCACCGGATGCTGGCCGCGGATCTGCGCCGCGCGCGACCCGGCTAGAACCGCGCGCGCATGCCGAGCAGCGGGAGTACCGTGGGCCCGACGACCCAGCCCTGCTCGCTGTAGTCGTAGTTCCAGGTGGGGTAGAGCTGGGCCGAGGCCCGCGGGACGACCCACAGCTCGGCCAGCGCCTCGAGCGACCAGCCGCGGAACGTCCAGGTGTAGGCGATGCGCGCGTCGAACTTCTGGTACAGCGGCAGGCGCGCGCCGTTCGGCGGCCCGGGGACGGGGAGCCAACGGTCGTGGCCGGCGTCGTACAGCGAGCCGTCGAGCGGGGTGAACGGCAGCCCCGACGCGAGGCGGTACCGCGCGCCCAGGTTGACGTGGCCCACGTCCCACGACAGGACCACGCCGCCCGACAGCCGCTGGTCGCCGTCGCCGGGGACGTCGGCGCCGTCGGCGGTGTGCAGCGTGGTGCGCTGCAGGGCGAGCCAGCCCCAGAGGAAGACCAGCTCCCGCAGCCGGTAGCGCGTGGTGAGGGCTCGATGCCGCAGGCCGTGCCGCGCGGCGCGACCTGCGGCGGCTGGTCGACGGTGAGCAGCAGCGGGTCGAACAGCTCCTTGTCGTACAGGTCGAGGCCGAGCTCGAGGCGCCCGCCGATCGCCTGCTCCCAGCCGACCGATGCCTGCCAGGAGCGCGTGGTGGGCAGGTCGGGGTCGCCCGTGCCGGGGAAGAGCAGCTCGGTGTCGGGGCGCTGGACGTAGCGCCCGGCGCCGGCCTTGAGCATCGCCCGCTCCGACAGCGACCAGCGCACGCTCGCCCGCGGCTCGACCTGCACCTCGTCGGCCGCGCTGTCGCCCGAGACGCGCAGGCCGGGCATCAGCGTGACCGGGCCGGAGCCGAGGCGCGCCGTCGCGTAGCCGGCCTCGCGCAGCCGCCACAGGTGGTCGTCGACGGACACCCCGCGGGCCAGCGCCGGCGCCTCCTCCGCGACGCGGACCCCGACGAAGCCGGCGTCCTGCACCTCGAGGGCCACCCGGTCGAGGTTGAGCTCGTAGCCGAGGTCGAAGCCCACGCCCCCGCGGGTCGGCGTGGCGGCGTCGAAGCGGCTCTTGAGCCCCGTCGTCTCGAGGCGCTCGTCGCCGATGCCGGACAGGTCGCTGCCGCGGTGGTGGTGGACGAGCGCCGCCACGGCACGCCCCGACAGCCCGTCGCCGTGCCACTGCCGGCGCACGCCGACCACCTGGAAGGCCTGGCGGTAGGCGAGGTAGGGGACGGTGGTGGCCTCGAGCGGGTCGAGCACGTCGAGCTCGCCGGCGGCCCGCGTGTAGCGGTCGCTGGCGCCGAAGGCGAAGATGCCGACGCCGTCTGCTGCGGTGCCGTGCTCGGCGCGCAGCGCGAAGTCGCCGAAGGTGGGCCAGACCGTGTACTGGGCGGTCTGCTCTCCGGCGAGGTCCTGGTAGGAGCGGCGCCCCGAGGCCGAGAACCACCAGTCCTTGCCGAGCGGCGCCTTCACGTCGGCCGAGCCCATCACGAACGTCAGGGACGCGCCGCCGTGGACGGCCTCGGGGCGCTCGAGCTCGGTCGTGGCCTCGATGACGCCGCCGACGGCGTCGCCGTACCGCGCCGAGAACGTCGACGGGTACAGCTCGAGGCGGCCCACCTGCGTCGCGGGGAAGACGCTCGCGTACTGGTTGAAGTGGTACAGGTACGGGATCTCGACGCCGTCGAGGAAGTAGCGGTTGTCGCCCGCGGACGAGCCCCGCACCGACAGATCGCCCGACGAGGGCGAGTATTCGCGCTGCACGGTCACGCCCGGCAGCGCCTGGACGAGCCGGACGGCGTCGTCGAGCGTGCCCGGCGTCTCGAGCGCCATCTCGCCGTCGACGGCGTAGCGGGTGGGGTCGGCCGTGACCTTGAGCCCCTCCACCACGACCTCGTAGTCGCCCTTGGCCGGCGCGAGCCAGACGCGGACGGCGCGCTCGGGCGGCGCCTCGAGCGTGACCGTGGCGGGGACGTAGCCCTCGGCCACGATGGTGAGCGCCCAGGGCGCCGCGCCGGGCAGCTCGAGCCGGGCCTGGCCGCGCCGGTCGGTCGTGGCGGTGGCCTCGCCGAGGTGGATGGTGGCGCCGGCGAGCGGGTCGCCGTCGTCGCGGTCGCGGACGTCGAGCGTGGCGGGCGCGGCGTGGGCGGCGAGGGCCCAGACGATCATCGTGGATCCGCGGGGATCACGGTCACCTCGGCGCCGTCGAGGGCGGCGCGGGAGCAGCGCTGGTCGAGGAGGACCGCGGGGTCGAACGGCAGCGCGAGCGGGGGGTCGCAGGGGAGATCGGGCCCGGGCGTGCCGAGCGGCTCTGCGGCGAGGCCGACCAGGCGGAGGCCGGACGGCGCGTCGTCGTCGGCCTGGAGCGTGCCGCGGAGCTGCTCCGCGGCGGGCGGGGGCGCGTCGCTCGGGAGGAACCGCCCGGCGACCCACACCCCGACGGGATCGGGCAGGCCCACGGCGAGGTCGCGCGCCGCGAAGGTGGTCTGGCTCGGGGCCTCGCGGTCGCTGCCCTCGCCGCCGTCGCCCAGGGCGAGCGCCAGGACGGTGACCCAGCCGGGCGGCAGGTCCTCGCGGGGCACCGTCTCGTCGTCGATCTCGTCGCCGTCGAGCCACAGGTCGCCCGCGGCCCAGTCGGTGCGCTGGCGATCGAGCTCGAAGAACGTGCCCGCCGTCGCCATCCAGCGCACCAGGGGATCGCCCTCGGCCGGGGCCGTGAACCGGGCGAAGCCGCCGGGCGCCACGGGGCCGTCGGCGCCGGTCAGGTCGAGCCGGGCGTCGCGCTGGAGCTGCTCGGCCGTGACCTCGCCGACGGTCAGCGGCAGGGCCGCGATCTCGGGCGGCGGCAGGGGCGGCAGCGGCTCGGCCGGCGGGGGGATCGCGGCGTAGGCGCGGGCCACCCGGGCGCCCTGCCGCGCGACGAGCCCGAGGATCGGGCGGTCCGCAGGCAGGGTCAGGACCGGGGCCGGCCCCACGCCGTCTGCTGGCGCATCGGGATCGAGGGTGGCGAGTGCGTCGGGGTCGGCGAGCCAGGTCCAGCGGAGGTCGACCGCGGTCTCCGACCAGGGTCGACCGTCGACGATCAGCGCGGCGCGGGGCCGCACGGGGTCGCCCGGCGCGGCCGCGGGCAGGGCCACGGCGGCGATCCGGAAGCCGGTGAGGTCGTGCCGGTCGGTCCCGAAGGGCTCCTGGCAGGCGGCGAGGGCGAACAGGGTCCACATGCGGTCGGAGGATCGCGCCTGGGGCAGGATGGTGCAAGGGTGGAGCGGGCATCGTCTCCCGCGTCCGGTCGAGAACCGTGCTAACTGACGGGTCGGACTCTGCGAGGCACCCATGATCGCGATTGCCTGGGCGATGCTCGGCGCGTGGGCCGGACCCGCGCTCATCGAGCAGCTGGAGGTCACGCCGGAGGGCTACCGGGCGTCGTACGACGTGACGCTCTACGTCCGCCGCGACGGCAACCTGTTCCTCGAGGACGACCTGGTCATCGACTCCGACCTGGCGCGGGAGCTCCAGGCGGCGGCGAAGGCGCGCGGGCCCTCGGCGCGGGTGGTGGTCTCGGCCGACCCGCAGGCGAAGTACTCGCGGGTCGTCGAGGTGCTCGATCTGGTGCAGCAGGGCGGCGTCGGTCGGGTGGCGCTCGAGATCGGCGAGGCCGTGCCCGCGAGCGACCCGCTGTTCCCCGGCAGCACCGACGTGGTCGACCTCGACGAGCAGACGCACGCCGAGGACTTCGCCGCGAACTACCAGCCGAAGCGCCACAAGTTCCCGCAGAACCCCTACGGAGCACCGACTTCACCGCCTACACCCGCGAGTGGGGCGAGGCGAAGATCGGGCTCGTCTCGGCGAGCTACGGCATCGCGCCGCGCGTGCGCACCTCGGCACCTCGCCGGCGATGGACCTCATCGGTGTGTTCAACGCGCAGGCGAAGGGCAACTTCCTCCGCATCGGGCCCTACGACGCCGCGCTCACCGCCACCATCTGCGCCGTGCCCATCACGAACATCCTGCGGGCCATCGACCCCGACGGCGTCTACAACATCGGCGGTCCCAGGTCAAAGAGAACGAGATCTTCGTCGACCGGATGACCTACCTGTCGTTCCAGGTGCAGAACTCGCTGCAGCTGTGGAAGGGGCTGGTCCATCCACGCCGGCGTGGAGCTGCTCGCGCGGCTCGGCCAAGGCGCGCTCGACTTCTACAACCTGCCGGTCATCGCGTTGCCGGGGCTCGATCAGCTCGGCGGCGAGGTCGCGGTGGTCCCGAGCGCCGTGGGCGAGCTCGTGGACCTGCGGTTCGCGAGCGACTACCGCTTCAACCGGCGCGACAGCATCATCTTCCAGGTGGCGCAGTCGATGTGGGGCTCCGCGCGCGGGGCGTTCACGCCGAACGTCGAGGAGCTCCCGCGCGATCTGGCGGGCGTGAACAAGCTCGACTTCGTCGTGCGCTACGACGGGCGCATCCCCTGGTACCAGACCATCCGCGGCAGCCTGGCGTGGCAGTTCTCGTGGCAGCGGGTGGATCTGCGGGTCGGCTGGGGGATCTCGGCCGTGCCGTGGACGTGGCTGCTGCAGGCCGTCGACCTGTCGTACCGGTTCGGCGGGAACACGCGGCGGACCGAGGCCACCATCAAGCGGAACTACCGGCGCGACCAGAAGGACCTGCAGATCATCGACGACCTGCGGGACCAGGTGAAGGAGGACACGGCGCCCCTCACGCCGCTGGACGACCTCGACGACGGCGGCGACCTCGACGGCGGCGACGACGGCGATATGCCGCCGATGCCGCCCATGGACCCGGACGGCGACGCGCCGCCCGAGGAGTAGTCACCCCGTCCCGTCGAGGGTGCGCTCCAGGAGCCGCAGCGCCAGGCGCAGGTCCACGTCCTCCCGCAGCCGCGGAGACGCCGTGGCCGCCTGCGCCGCCGCGCGGCCGCCCAGGCCGACGCCTGCGGGGCGAGCGCGGCGTGTGCGGGGGTCGGCGCCCTGGAGGTCTCGGTGTGCCAGCCCGACGACGAGCGGCCCGCCGACGGCGAGGTGCCCGCCGAGGAGGAGCGTCCGCGGATCACCTGCCGGACCGACGCCGACTGTGCGCCCTACGGCGCCGACGCCGTCTGCGCGGAGTGGCGCGGCCTGCGCGACTGCACGCTGCGCTGCGACGTGGAGGACGACTGCACGCCGCCGACGGTCGTCGGCGTGACGGTGGACTTCCTCACCTGCATCCCCGACGAGGGCGCGCCCCAGCGCGACGCCTGCCTGCCCGACGAGCAGTGCTTCGCCGACCCGATGGCGTGCATCACCGGCGTCCCCGGCTTCTGAGCGGGCTACTCCGCGGGCGGCGGCGCCTCGCACGGCGCGCGGGCGGCGAAGCGCCGGTTCGGGCAGCTGCTGCTGCCGAAGAACGTGACGCCGTCGCAGCCGCAGTAC
>JAWKRQ010000079.1:0-37246 GCA_041389545.1 Myxococcota bacterium
CTGGTTCCCGCCGCGCTTCCCTGCTCAGTCCTCGTCCGGCACGCGGTGCAGGTAGACGTCCCGCTTCGGGAACGGGATCTCGACGCCCTCCGCCGCGAACCGCTTGTAGATCGTCGTCAGCAGCTCGTGCGTCACGAGCCCGCGCTCCGACGGCGCGTCGACCCAGACGAGCAGCTCGTGGTCCAGGCTCGAGTCCCCGAAGGCCCGGAAGCGCACGCGCGGCGCGGGCTCCGTGCGCACGCCCGCCGTGGTCCGCGCGATCTCGTCGAGCACGCGGTGGACGAGGTCGATGTCGCTGCCGTACGCCACCCCCACCGCGACCCGCACCCGGAACGCCTCCACCGGGCCGCCGGACTGGTTGATGATCCGCGCGTTCGCCATCACCTTGTTCGGGACGATGATCTCCACGTCGTCGCGCGTCATCAGGCGGGTCGTGCGGATCCCGATCTCCACGACCGCGCCCCGGTCGCCGTTGTCGAGCACGAGGTAGTCGCCGAGCTTGTAGGGCGCGTCCGCCAGGATGAACACGCCAGCGATCAGGTTCGACAGCGTGTCCTGGCTGGCGAAGCCGATGGCGACGCCGACGATGCCGGCCGAGGCCAGCCACCCCGTCACGTCGACCCGCCAGGCGAGCAGCACGAAGTAGGCCGCCCCGCCGTAGATCACGGTCTTGGCGCCGATGTCGAACACGGGCAGCGTGCGCGGCGTGATCAGGTCGAAGTGGTCCTGGTGCTGCGCGAGCCAGTCCAGCAGCCGGCCCGCGCCGTGGGCCAGCGAGCTCGCCCAGTGCAGCGCGAGCGCGGTGAGGAGCAGGCCCGAGAGCAGCCACACGGCGAGCTCGGGCAGCCCCCAGTGGTGCACCGCGAACCAGGCGCCCACGCCGACCACGGTGGCGGCGACGGGACGGCGGACGGCGTCGGCGGCGATGTCGTCGAGCTCGGTGGCGGTGCGGGCGGCGAGCCGGTGCACGATCCGGTGGAACAGGACGAGCACGAGCAGCGCGACCAGCACGCTCGCGCCGAACACGGCGACGCTCTGCACGCGGGCGTCCTCGGGCCAGGCGACCCACAGCGCGTCGAGGTTCACGGTCTCCTCCGCGCGCGGCCCCTAACCGCGTCAGGGCCGCAGGAGGACCGACACCTTGAGGAACGCGATGCGCTCGGTGGTGGCGAGCGGGTCGAGCGCCAGGATCTCGGTCCAACCGAGGTAGGCGGCGGTGCCCGGGACCTCGAGCCAGGTCAGCAGCAGCGATCCGAGCAGTCCCCGCTCGACCCCCTCGGCCTCGACGACCCGGTTGTCCTGCACGACGAGCCGGGCGCCGAGCTCCCGCGTGAACTGCCAGTTCAGCCGGGCGCGCACGAGCCGCGCCGTCTCGACGTCGCCGCCCACGGGCTGGTGCCGGCCGCCCGCGAGCGTGAGATCGAGGCGGGTGGCGCGCGTGGCGCGGATCGCGGCGGTGGCCGAGCCCTGGAGCGCGTGGGCGGGGCCGAGGGTGCCGAAGTCCAGCAGCCGATCGGCCTCGGCGTCGGCCGACAGCTCGAGGACGGCGCCGACCTGGCCCGTGTAGCCCGCGGCCAGGCCCCACCCGTCGACCTCGGCGCCCTGCTCGCGCCGGCGCGAGGCGCTGGCCTCGGGGGGCACCGTGTGGATGCCGTCCACCACGAGGTCCTGGTACACGCCGGCGATGCCGAAGCGGTCGCCCGTGGCCTCGGTGCGGGCGTAGCCCCAGACGCCGGGCGCCACGGTGCTGACGGCGCCGCTCGGCGTGAACGTGTGGTCGAGCCAGCTCTCGGCCTCGGCGACCCCCGCCTGCGTCAGGAAGCCCGTCTCGCGCCGGAACCCGCTGCTCGTCTGCGACAGGTCGAGGCCGAAGCCCGTGCCGATGCCCGACGAGCGGATCACCGAGCCGCCCGCGCTCTCGCCGAAGGTCGCGCGGCCCTGCCCGTCGGCGGTGCGGGAGCCCTGGGCCGCCCCCGAGACCACCCACCGCTCGCCGATCGGCACCAGCACGTCGCCGCCGAGGACGTCGTTCACCCCGCCGCCCCCGGCGCGGTCGGGGCCGGGCACGATGCGCTTGTCGGCGAACGACACCCCGACCAGGCCGCCGCCGAAGGCGTCGAGCCGCAGCCGGCCCACGAGATCCTCGGCCCACCGCCCGTCGAGCGCGGCGGGGCCGAAGCCGGGCGTGCCCCCCTCGGTGATCGACGGCAGCGGCGACCGATCGAGCGCCGACAGCACGCCGATCGACAGCGGCCCGGCGCGCCCGGTGAGCTTGGCGCCGGCGAGCGGATCGGCGATGGAGCGGGTGTACAGCGTGTCGGCGGGGTCGGTGAAGGCGTCGGCGCCGTCGAGGAAGAACGGGCGCAGCTCGGGGAACTGGTACGCGAACTGCGGGTTGAGCCGCACGTCGGCGGTGTCGGCCTCGACCTGCGAGAAGTCGGGGTTGACGGTCGCCGCGATGCCCAGGTCGGGGGTGATGCCGAAGCGGGCGTCGAGCGACGGGCGGACATGCTCCCCCAGCGGCTCGAGCGACAGGTGGCCCAGGTCGGGCGGCGCACCCGTGACCGGATCGGGCGCCCACCGCTGCGACATGGTGAGGGACGGCACGAGCTCGATGCCGCTGCCCACCCGCGGCGGGTCCACGCCCTCCAGCAGCCCCTCCTCGGCGAACAGGATGGGGCGGTTGCGGTGGAGCAGCGGCCAGCTGTACTTCGCGCCCTCGCTCGGGATCTTGCGCGTGAGCACGAGGCCCCAGGTCTGCGCGGGCTCGCCGGGCTTGCGGGCCGGGAACTTGAGCGAGCGCCAGGGGAAGGCGACCTCGATCTCGTAGCCCTCGCCGCCGGGCAGCACGTGGCCCTCGGAGCGGAAGGCGGTGTTCCAGTCGACGATCCAGGCGCCCGAGCTGTGCCGGATGTCCTGCTGGATGCCGAGCGGGTTGAGGTAGAAGATGTAGCCCGAGCGGCCGTCGTGGAAGGTGTCGAGGTAGATGCCGACCTGGTCGTCGGAGTTGATGTCCTCGCGGGGGCTCACCCGGGCGCGGATCGGGTACCCGGCGTCGCGGACCCGGATGCCGACGTAGAGGTGACGGTCGTCCTGGAGGAACCGGATCTCGGTGACGCCGGGCGGCGCGTCGCCCTCGGTGGGGAGGAAGCGCTGGAAGACGGTGACGGGCTGCGCGCCTGCCCAGTCGGCCTCGTCGAGCACGCCGTCGACGACGATGTCGTGGGCCGGGGCGACCGACGCCGGCGCGGGCGCGGCCCCCGCGGTGGCGATCGCGGAGAGGACGAGCAGCATCGCCCCCGGATATCCGCTCCGGGCCGGGGCGTCGGGCTACACTGACGTGTCGGTGCACGCCCGTTCCCAGGATGGCGCCCCATGGCCGACCCCCTCCGCCCGCAGGCCGCCGTCCCGGTGCTCCAGGTGGCCGACGTGGCGCGCGCCTCCAGCTGGTACGCCGCGCGCTTCGGCTTCCACGTGAGCGCCACCGGTGACGCGTTCGCCGTCCTGCGCCGGGGCGCGCAGGAGATCATGCTGCAGCGCGGCGCGCCGAGCCCGACGGGCTGGGCGCTGTACCTGCGCATCGCCGACGCCGATGCGGCGCTCACGGCGCTGGCGCCGCACGAGCCGGCGGGACTCCACATCGTCGCGCGCGCCTACGGCTGCCGGGAGGATCGAGGTCGTGGACCCCGACGGGCACGTGGTCGTGCTCGGCGAGTGCCGCTGGCCCGGCGTGCCGCTCGCCTTCGGCCCCTTCGTCCTCGACGCCGCTGCCGCGCGCCTGCAGCGCGACGGCGTCGACGTCGGTGCAGCCCAAGGTCCTCGACCTGCTGGCGGCGCTGGCGAGCCGGCCCGGCGAGCTGCTGTCCGCGGGAGGCATGACGCGAGCTCGTCTGGCCCGGCGTCCACGTCTCGCGCAACGTGCTCGACCAGGCGCTCCGCAAGGTCCGCGGCGCGCTCGGCGACGACCCGGCGGCGCCCCGCTACGTCGAGGCGGTCCCGCGCCGCGGCTGGCGCTTCGTGGCGCCGGTCCGCGCGCTCGGCCGCGCCCGGCCTCGTCGGGCGGGGTCGGAGCACGCCGCGCTCCAGCGCGCGCTCGCGCGGCCGGGCGCGATCTCGGTGTGGGGGCCGGCGGGCGTCGGCAAGTCGCGGCTCGCCCAGGCTGCGGTGGGCCTCGACGCCGTCTGGTGGCGCTCGACCCCGAGGACGTGGCGCTCGACGCGGTCGCGCAGCGGTGCAGGCGGCGCTGGCCGTGCCCGTGGAGGGCGCCTCGGTGGTGGAGCGTGTCCGCGCGGCGCTCGCGGGGCACGCGCGTGTTGCTCGTGCTCGACGGCGCCGACGAGCTGACGGACGAGGCGGCTGCCGGCATCCTCGCGTGGTGCGCGCCGGGGTGACGGTGCTGGCCACGTCGCGGCGGCGCCTGCCCGTGGCCCGAGACGCTGGCGGTGCCGCCGCTCGGCGACGCCGAGGCGCGCGAGCTGCTCCAGGCGCGGCTCCCGGCGGGCACGCGCCGCTCCGCGACGCCGAGGCCGACGCCGTGCTGGCCCACCTCGACGGGCTGCCGCTCGCCATCGAGCTCGCCGCGGGGCGGCTGCGCGTCCTGCGCCCCGACGCCCTCGCCGCGCGCCTGGCCGACGGCGCGCGCGTGCTCGGCGGGCCGCTTCGAGCGCGCTCCAGCGGGCCTGGGACGCCCTCGACGCCGACCAGCGGCGCGCCCTGGCCGCAGCCGCCGTCCCCGGGCGCGACTTCGCCGCCGACGAGGTCGAGGCCCTGGTCCCCGAGGTCGACGCGCTGAGGCGCGCTGCAGGACCTCGCCGACGGCGCGCTCGTGCAGGGGCCGCCGGGCGCGCTGCGCGTGCTGCCACGGTGCGCGCGTTCGTCCGCCGCACGGGCGACGCCGGGCTCGACGCCCGCTGGGGCGCGCTGGTGTTCGAGCGCGCCCGGCCCGCCCTCGGGCGCGCGCTGCGCCTCGAGCGCCCGCGCTGGTCGCCCTGTACGAGCGGCGCGAGGACCTGCGGCTGCGCCCGGCCGATCCCGCCGTCGCCAGCGGCCTGGCCGTCGCCGCAGGCGCTGGCGCTGCGCTACGTCGGGCCGTGGACGGCGGCCCCGCGCGGCGCTTCGAGGCCCTCGCCGCCCCCGACGGCGCCGCGCTGGCGCTGCTCGGCGAGTTCCGCCTGCGCACGGGCGACGCCCGGGGCGCGATCGCCGCGCTGGAGGCTGCTGCGCGCAGCGACGACCCGCTGGCGCGCGCGCCCAGGCGGATGCTGCTGGCGCGCGTCCGCAGCGACCGGCCCGCCGCCGACGCCGCCCGCGCCGACGCCCGGCCGCCGACGCCCCGGGGATCAGGCCCTGGCGCTCGACGCCGCCGCGGCGCCCGCCACCGCGCCGGCGACGCCGACGGCGCAGCGCAGGACTGGGCCGAGGCCGTCGGCCTGGCCTCGGGCGCCGCGCTGGTGGGCGTCCGGGGCACCGTCCTGCAGAACCAGGCCGCGCACGTCGGGCGCGCGGGCGACGCCGCCGCGGCCGCCCAGCTGTTCGGCGCCGCCGCCGTCGACCTCGCTGCCCTCCCCTTCCCCCACCTGGCCGCCACCGCGCGGCTCAACCTCGGGGTCACGCTGCTGCAGCTCGGCCGCGACGCCGAGGCCGTCGACGTGCTCGACGCGGCCGCCGCCGTGATGCGGCGCGTCGGCGACCGCGGCTCGGAGCGGCGGGCGCTCGGCTGGGCGGCCAGCGCGGCCCTCGCCGCCGACGTCCCCGACGTCGCCACCCGCTGCGCCGACCGGCTGGCCGAGCTCGCCGACGCCCCCGCCACCGACGCCGAGCTGACGCTGGTCCGCGCGCTGATCGCCTGGGCCTGGGGCGCCCCCGCCGACGTCGAGGCGGCGCTGTCGCTCGCGGTGGTGCTGGCGCGCCAGTCCGGGCAGACGCGGGCCCTGTCGGAGGCGCTGCTGTTCGCGGCCGCCTGGGAGCGCGCCCGCGGCGGCGACGGTGCGGCGCTCCTCGCCGAGGCCCGGGCCCTCCCCGACGGCGACGCCGCGCTGCTCGCCTGGCTCGACGGATCGCCGCCCGCCAGCGCGCACGCCCGCCTGCTCGACCGGCTGCGGTTCAGCGATTGATCAGCGAGTGCGGGCGGCGGGGCGACGTCGACCGGGTGTACGCAACAAGCAACGGAGGCTCGGGATGTTCACCAAGGGCTGGACGGTGGGTTGGGCGGCGCTCGTGCTGGTGGCCTGCGACGGCGGGAGCGGCACGAGCGACACGGGGGCCGTGACCGACACGGGGACCTCGACGGGCACGGGCGCCTGCACGGGGACGGGGACGGGCACGCTCGACCTGACGCTCGGCGACGCCGGCGCCGGGCCGTGGGCGCAGGCGCCCGAGGCGGTCGTGTACGGGCCGGACGGCGCGGAGGTCGCGCGGGTGCCGGCCGGCGGCTCGGACACGCTGGAGGGCCTGCCGGGCGGCACCTACCTGGTCGAGGTGCACCGCGGTGAGGGAGCCGCCGACGGCGCCCTGGCCGGGGCGCTCGCCACGGCCACGCTCCCGCTGGCGCGGGTCTGCGTGGGCGACGACGCGACGAGCACGTTCGCGAGCGACTTCACGGCGGGCGCCGGCAAGCTGTGGGTCACCTCGGGCGAGCGCATCGCGGCCTTCGGCAGCGCCGCGATCGATGCCGGCGGCGACCAGGCCCCCGAGGTGGCGCTCGACGTGAGCCTCGTCAACGACTTCCGGGGCCTCGGCTTCGACCCCATGGGCCACCTGTGGGCGGCGGCGTCGCCGACCTACGGCAGCCGCCTGCTGTGGTGGGAGGGCGCATCGGGCGTGGGCGCCTCCGACGCGGACGGCGAGGTCGCCAGCCTCGTCTTCGACGACTTCGCGGAGATCGCGGACCTGGCGTTCGACCGCCAGGGCACGCTGTGGGCCGCGCTGCGGCAGCCGAGCGGCACCTTCCGCGGCGTGGTCGGCTACCGCCGGGCGACGCTCGCCGACGCGATGCTCGACGGCACCGTGGTCGAGCCCGACGTGATGCGCAGCGTCGACGGCCTCGAGGGCCGCGTGGACCTCGAGCTCGGCCCCGACGGCGCCCTGTGGATCACCGACTACGACGGCGACCGCCTGCTGCGCATCGACGACCCGTACGACGGCGGGACCGGCGTCGACGCGTCGTTCGCCGTGGCCGCGCCGACCCCCATCAGCGGCGGCGTGCCCGTCCCGCTCGAGGGCCCGGAGAACCTCGCGTTCTACGCCAACGGCGACGCCGTGGCGCTGTTCTGGGTCTCGGGGGCGCTGGTGCGGCTCCCCGCGGCCGACCTCGGGCGCAGCGGCGCCGTGGACCTGGTGGTCGAGGCCGACGACATCTACGTCGACCAGCTGCCCACCGGGCTCGTGGTCGACGGCCGCGACCGGGCCTGGCTCGGCAACTACGCCGGCGACGGCACGGGGCAGATCCTCGGCTGGCGTGAGGGCGAGCCCACCCACGTGCAGCTGTTCAGCGACGCGATCCCCGATCCGGCCGACCTCGTGCTCGACCCCCGGCCGCGCTGAGCCGACCGCGGGGGATCGGCTGGGGGGCGGCGCGGGAGGCGGATAGACCTCCTCCCCCGTCCCCGGAGTCCGCCCATGGCTGCCGACCTCGACCCCGCCGCCGTCAACCGCCGCGTCGCCGGCCTGGACGCCGCCGCCGCGGCCGCCCGGATCGCCGAGCTCGTCCCCGAGCTCAACCACCACGGCCGGCTGTACCACGAGCTCGACAAGCCGGCGATCGACGACCGGACGTACGACCTGATGTACCGGGAGCTCGAGCTCGTCGAGTCCCGGTTCCCCGAGCTCGTGCGCGACGACTCGCCCACGCGGCGGGTCGGCGGCGCGCCCGTGGAGGCGCTCGAGCCGTTCCCCCACCGCGTGCCGATGCTGTCGCTGTCGAACGCGTTCACCGACACCGAGCTGCGCGAGTTCGAGGCCCGCGTCCGGCGCTTCCTGGGCGACGCCGCGCCCGAGCGCATCACCTACGTCGTGGAGCCGAAGCTCGACGGGCTGGCGGCCGAGATCGTCTACGAGGACGGGCGGCTCGTCGGCGCCGGCACGCGCGGCGACGGGCAGACGGGCGAGGACGTGCTGCACAACGTGCGCACCATCCGCGACATCCCGCCCCGGCTGACGGGCGACGAGCTGCCCCGCTACCCGTCCGTCCGCGGCGAGATCCTGTTCACGCTGCAGGGCTTCGAGCAGATGAACCAGAAGCGGGTGGCCGCGGGCGAGAAGGCGTTCGAGAACCCGCGCAACGCGGCGGCGGGCACCATCCGCCAGCTCGACCCGAAGATCGCGGCCGCGCGCCCCCTCACCTTCTTCGCGCACTCTCACGGGCTGATGGAGGGCCTCGAGGAGCCCGACACGCACCACGAGCTGCTCGAGCAGATGGCCGGCGGGGGGCTGCCCATCAACCCGCTCAACCAGCGGGTCGAGGGAATCGAGGGCGTGATCGCGGCGATGGCGTCGCTGGGCGAGCGCCGCGAGGAGCTGGCGTACGAGATCGACGGCGCCGTGGTCAAGGTCGACGACCGCGGGCTGCAGGAGATCCTCGGCTTCGTGACCCGCTCGCCGCGCTGGGCCATCGCCTACAAGTACCCGCCGCCGCAGGTCAGCACCGTGCTCGACGCCGTGACGTTCCAGGTGGGGCGCACGGGCGCCATCACCCCGGTGGCGAACCTGCGCCCGGTGCGGGTCGGCGGGGTCACCGTGTCGCGGGCCACGCTGCACAACGAGGACCAGGTGCGGGAGCTCGACCTGCGCGAGGGCGACACCGTCGTCGTGGAGCGGGCCGGCGACGTCATCCCGCGCGTGGTGCGGGTCGTCCCCGACGACGGCCACGCCGACCGCGACCCCGTCGCGTTCCCCACGGCCTGCCCCGCCTGCGGCACCGAGGTGCTGCGCGATCCCGAGCTGGCCGTCATCCGGTGCCCGAACCAGCTGTCGTGCCCGGCGCAGCTGCGGGCCGGGCTGCGGCACTTCGCCTCGCGCGGGGCGATGGACGTGGACGGGCTCGGGCAGAAGCTCGTGGACCAGCTCGTGGAGCGCGGCCTGGTGCGGCGGGTGAGCGACCTGTACCGCCTGTCGCGCAGCCAGCTCACCTCGCTCGAGCGGATGGGCGGCAAGAGCGCCGACAACCTGCTCGCGGCGCTGGAGGCGAGCAAGGAGCGGCCGCTCGACCGGTGCGTGGTGGCGCTCGGCATCCCGACGGTGGGCGAGGCCACCGCGCGCGACCTCGCGAAGCACTTCGGCAGCATCGACGCGCTGCTCGAGGCGAGCACCGCGCAGCTGTGCGACGTGCACGGGATCGGCGGGATCGTGGCGGCCGAGGTCCACCGGTTCTTCCGGGACGAGCGGCACCAGGCCGAGATCGCGGCGCTGCGGGAGCTCGGGGTGGCGTTCCCGGCGATCGAGGCGGCGGAGGCGCCGGCGGAGGCGGGTGCGCAGCCGCTGGCCGGGCTCACCTTCGTCATCACGGGGACGCTGCCGACCATGGACCGGTCGGCGGCCGAGGCGCGCATCGTGGCGGCCGGGGGCAAGGTGACGGGCTCGGTGTCGAAGAAGACGAACTACCTGGTTGCGGGGGAGAAGGCAGGGAGCAAGCTGACGAAGGCGCAGGCGCTGGGGGTGCCGGTGCTGGACGAGGCGGGGCTGCTGGCGATGGTCGAGCCGGCGGCGGGCTGAGCGCTGCGCCGATCCGGCGCAAGATCGACGGCGACGCGACGGCGACGGCGACGGCGACGGCGACCTCGACTGCGACCTCGACCTCGACCTCGACCTCGACCTCGACCTCGACTGCGACCTCGAGATCGACCTCGACCTCGACCTCGACCTCGACCTCAAGATCGACCTCGACTGCGACCTCGAGATCGACCTCCCCAGGTCGATCATTACATCTATGGGGTTGAAAAATTTTGCACGGAACGTGGAACGGACAGATGCACGTCCGAGTCGAAGGTCCGGGCGACAAGACCTACCGACGTACAACCGTCAGGCGGAAAGATGTCCGCCACCGTCTCGGTCGTTATTCCGATCCAGACCAGACCTCGGACCTTCGCGAAGGAGAGTTCCGGTCGACGACGAAGGTCGGCCCACCATCCTGACAACCGCGTACCATCTGGGATGCAGGCGGGGCTGGAGGCGGGTCGTCACATCGGAGGCGGTCCTCCTCCGCAGGGCGGAGCTGGCACCCGGAGTTGTTCGGGAGAAGTTCCAACAGCCGTGTGCACGTGAGCACGACCAGGACTCAGGACTTCCGGGCATCGTCCGGCTGCCCCACGGCCCTCATCGACGGCCCGACACGGAGGGCCGGGGCCGGACATCGCGTCCAGGCGCGTCACGGCCCTCCGCGCAAGATCCTCATCATCGTGGGGTGGACCGGGGGCTGGACGAGGGCCGGACCAGCGATCCACGCGCGGAGCCGGGACGCGCCGCTCATCGCAGACGGCAACTACGCGCCTCGAGACCGCCCGCAACTACTCCGGTGCCCGAGCACGAGGTTGCGCCGCGCTCGCCGCGGAGGCGCCAGTCGCGGGGTCGAACGGTGGGGTTCAGGGACCTTCGACCTACGCGAGGCCCGCCGGTCCCCGCCCCCATCGCGCGGGCGCATGAGGCATACCGGTCCAGATGCAGCGGAAGCGAATCGATGCCGGAGAAGGTGCGTAGCAGACGAGGCGGGTCGCGCATATGCCCTCACGAGAAAGCAGTCGTCCCCGAGACCTCGCACCTCCGGCGGTGGGAGGATTCTACCTGATATGAGCAGCCAAGAGAGTGAGCCGCCTCCTTCGCACCGAGCGGCCGCGAACGGATGGTCAAGGTCGTCACGGCGTCGGGGGACGCCGAAAGCGGGGCGGCGTCGGGGGGTTCAGCGGCTGGTGGCCCAGCTCGCGTACCCAACGCTGTAAGTCGAGCGCGATTCCGGACGATCAAAGGTGGTCCAGCGCGTCCCGTGCACATCGAACAAGGTGCGCGCACATGACGATGTCGACGCTGCTGCATAGCCGGCGTCGATCTGGAGTGCAGCGCTGCGCAGCTGGGGTTGCCACCAACGGATCCGCAGAGAACGAGACCCGTCACGCAGCGAATACCCGCGAACTAGCACGAACAGGTGGTGAACAGATCCCGGCGAGGCGCGGACATCTCGATCGACCCAGAGAGAGATCACCACCGACTCGACAACCTCGAGACTCATCAGACTCCTCGACCTCGACTCGAAGATCGATCGACTCGACGCGATCACGCTCGATGCCCCCGATCCAGGAGGCGCCTTCCCCTGCCCCCCCCGGGCAGCGCGCTCCACGAGGCCAAGCTGGCCGATCTCCGCGAACAGGCGCGGGCGCTCGAGTTCCCGACGCCGACACCCTGCGCCGCGCCGACCTGGTCTTCGCCGTGGGCCAGGCGATCGGCTCCCGCGAGCAGCAGACCTTCGGCCGCGGCGTCTCGAGGTCCACGCCGAGGGCTTCGGCTTCCTGCGCTCCCCGGCCGCGAACTTCCTCCGGGCGTCGACGACATCTACGTCTCGCAGAGCCAGATCCGCCGCTTCAAGCTCCAGACGGGCGACGGTCAGCCTGGTCCGCCCCGAAGGGCGAGCGCTACCTCGCGCTGCTGCGGGTCGAGAGCGTCAACGGCGAGCGCCGGGCGGCGAGCCGCCGTCCTTCGACACGCTCACCGCCATCTACCCCGACGACCGCATCCAGCTCGGCGACGACCCCCTGCTGCGCGTCGTCGACCTGGTGGCGCCGTCGGGCTCGGGCAGCGCGGGATCCTGGTGGCGCCATCGCGCACGGGGCGGTGGAGCTGCTGCGCAGCCTGGCCGACGTGCTCACCGCGGACGACGACCTGCACGTCACCGTGCTGCTGGTGGGCGAGCGGCCCGAGGAGATCCACGAGTGGCGCACGTCGAGCCGCGCCGAGATCGTGGCCACGCCGTTCGACGAGCCGCCGGCCCGCCACGTCCAGGTGGCCGACGTGGTGTTCGAGCGCGCCCGGCGCATGGTCGAGCGCGGCGACGACGCCGTGCTGCTCGTCGACAGCCTGACCCGCCTGCTGCGGTTCTGCCTGGCCGAGATCCCCGCGAGCGGCCGCACCATCGGCGGCATCGACACTCCGCGCTCCACCGGCTCGGCGCTACCTCGGCGCGGCGCGGGCCTGGAGGAGGGCGGCTCGCTCACGGTCATCGGCGTGGTCTCGGGCGACGCCGGCCACGAGATGGACCAGGCCCTGCTCGACGACCTGCGCGACGTCACGACCTGGGAGCTGGTGCTCTCGCGATCTCGCCGACCGGGGGATCCGGCCGCCGGTCGATCCGCACCGGCTCGGGCACCCGCCGCGAGGAGCGCCTCCTCGACCCCGAGGAGATGGAGCGCCGCCGCGCCTGGCGGAGCTCGCTCACCGGGGATCTGCTCGAGGACGCGACCAAGCTCGTGCAGCTCGCCGCGCCTGCGCCGAGCAACGGGCGCCGGCCGCGGGGCGGGCGCCGCGCCGCCTCCGGGGATTGACAAGGCGCAGGGCGCAGGTCATGAGGCACGCTCGCGCTGCCGCCCGCCGGGCCGCAGCGGTCAGGAGTACTCCGATGAAGAGCGACATCCACCCCGAGTACCGACTGGTCGTCTTCCGCGACGTGAGCTGCGACTTCCAGTTCCTCACGCGGTCCTGCGCGGCCGCCCGCGACACCACGACCATCGACGGCGTCGAGTACCCGCTCATCCCGATCGACGTGAGCTCCGAGAGCCACCCGTTCTACACGGGCACCCAGAAGCTCATGGACACCGAGGGCCGCGTCGAGCGCTTCCGCCGGAAGTACGGCTACTCCAGCGGCGACGAGGCGGCGGAGTAAGGCCCTCCCCAGGCTCCTCGCCTCCCGCAGCCCAGGCCCGACAGCACCATGTCCGACAGCCCGATGATGAAGCGGCTGGCGTCGTTCGCCCCTCGTCTGGAGGCGCTCGACCGCCAGCTCATGGATCCCGCGATCGCCTCCGATCCCCAGCGGATGCGCGAGGTCGCGCGCGAGGCCAACCGGGTGCGCGGCATCGTCGAGGCGTTCGAGGACTACCAGCGCCTCGACGCCGAGCTCGACGGCGCCCGCGAGGTGCTGACCGAGGAGGACGATCCCGAGCTGCGCGAGATGGCGCGGGCCGAGATCGAGGAGCTCGAGCAGAAGCTCGAGGAGCGCACCCAGGCCCTGCGCCTGATGCTGCTGCCGTCCGACCCGTTCGAGGGCCGGCCGCTGATGCTCGAGATCCGCGCGGGCACCGGGGGCGACGAAGCGGCGCTGTTCGCCGGCGACCTGTACCGGATGTACCAGCGCTTCGGCGAGGCGAGCGGGCTGCGCTTCGAGCTCATGTCGAGCTCGCCCATCACCGTGGGCTCGGCGGGCAAGACGCTGACGGGGTTCAAGGAGATCGTCGCGCTCGTCACGGGCGACGACGCCTACAACCTCCTGCGCTTCGAGGGCGGCGTCCACCGCGTCCAGCGCATCCCGGCGACCGAGACCCAGGGCCGCATCCACACCTCCGCGGCCACGGTCGCGGTGCTGCCCGAGCCCGACGAGGTCGAGGTCAAGATCGACCCGAAGGACCTGCGCATCGACACGATGCGCGCGGGCGGCCCGGGGGGCCAGTCGGTCAACACCACCGACAGCGCCGTGCGCATCGTGCACCTGCCCACGAACATCACGGTCCAGTGCCAGGACGAGAAGTCGCAGCACAAGAACCGCGAGAAGGCGATGCGGGTGCTCAAGGCCCGCATCCTCGAGAAGGAGCAGGCCGAGCAGAAGGCGTCGGAGACGGCGGCGCGCCGCGCGATGGTGGGCTCGGGCGACCGCAGCGAGCGGATCCGCACCTACAACTTCCCGCAGAACCGGCTCACCGACCACCGGATCAACCTCACCCTCTACAAGCTCGACGCCGTGGTCGACGGCGACCTGGGCGAGCTCGTCGACGCGCTCCGCACCGAGCACCAGGCGCAGCTGCTCGAGCAGGCGGGGATCGGGTGAGCTCCCCCCGCGGCGCCGAGGGCCCCCTGCCGCTGGTGACGGTCCTGCTGCGGACCGAAGCCTTCTTCCGCGAGCGCGGGGTCCCCTCCCCCCGCCTCGACGCCGAGCTGCTGCTCGCCAAGGCGCTCGGCATGGAGCGCATCGGGCTGTACCTGGCGCACGACCGGCCGCTCACCGAGTCCGAGCTGGCGGCGCTGCGCCCGATGGTGGCCCGGCGCGGCAACCGCGAGCCGCTGTCGTGGATCCTCGGCCAGCGCGAGTTCCACGCCCTCACCGTCGAGGTTCGCCCGGGCGTGCTCGACCCGCGCCCCGACACGGAGACGCTCGTCGAGGCCGCGATGGCCGAGATCCCGCTCGAGGGCGAGGAGCCCGTCTTCGTGGCCGACGTGGGCTGCGGCTCGGGCGCCGTGGGCCTCGCCATCGCCCACGCCCGGCCGCGGGTGCGCGCGTACTGCATCGACATCGACGAGACGGCCATCGCCGTCACGAAGGCCAACGTCGCGCGGCTCGGCCTGGGCGACCGGGTGGCGGTGCTGCGCGGCGACCTGCTCGAGGCCGTGCCCACGCACCGGCCGATCGACTGGGTCGTCTCGAACCCGCCCTACGTCCCCACCGGCGAGATCGCGCGCCTCGAGCCCGAAGTCGCGGTCCACGAGCCGAAGCGGGCGCTCGACGGCGGGCCGGACGGCCTCATGGTCGTCGCCCGGCTGATCCACGCCGCGGCAGCGCGCGCGCGGCAGGGCGTGCTGCTGGAGATCGGCCACGACCAGGCGGCCCGCACCCTCGACCTGCTGCGGCGGGCAGGCCTGCGCGACCTGCGCACGGTCCAGGACCTCGCCGGGATCGACCGGGTCGTCGGCGGCCGCGTCGGGTCGGCGTCGTGAGCGCGACCAACGCCGAAGATCCGGGAACCTGGTTGCGGGGACCCGCTGGGCGCTGCTAGGGGAGCGGGCCTGGAGGTCCGATGACTGTCGTCCGCATCTTCCCTGCGCTGCTCGCCGCGCTCGCGGCCTGCACCGGGACCTCCCCCAGCGAAGACGCCGCGACCGACGGCACCGACCCCGCCGCGAGCACCCGCGACGCCCTGGTCATCGGGATCCAGGCGGACGCGGGCATGCTGATGCCCGCCGTCTACGAGTCGGCGACCGACGGCGCCATCCTCGAGACCCTGTCGTACCCGCTCGTCGACACCGAGTTCGACTGCTCGCTGAAGAAGATGCCCGCCCTCGCGAAGTCGTGGGAGTGGAGCGACGACGGCAAGGTCCTGTCGATGGATCTCCGCGACGACATCCAGTGGGAGGACGGCGAGCCCGTCACCGCCGAGGACATCAAGTTCACCTACGACCTCATCGCCGACCCGGCGGTGGCGAGCCCGCGGGTGGCGAGCATCCAGTACCTCGAGCCCGACGGGCGGCCGAAGATCGTCGACGCGACCCACATCGAGTGGCACTTCACCCAGGCCTACGACCGCGACACCCAGATCGCGCACGTCAACCTCGGCATCGTGCCGAAGCACGTCTGGGAGAACGTCGACCGCAGCACGATCCGCGGCAACGACAAGACCAAGCAGCCCCTGTCGTACGGCCCCTGGCGCCTCGCGAAGTGGGACCAGGGCGCGAGCCTCGTGCTCGAGCCGAACCCGAAGTTCACGGGGCCCGAGTTCTTCCGGGCGCACCTCAACCGGGTCATCTTCCGGGTCCTCCCCGAGTACTCCACGCGCCTCATCGAGCTCGAGGGCGGCAACATCGACCTGATGGAGGCCGTGCTCGTCGCCGACGCCGACCGGCTGCGCGAGGAGCACCCCGAGATCAAGCTCACCCGTCGCGGCTGGCGCTCGAACGACTACATCGGGTGGAACCTCAACAACCCGCTGTTCGAAGACCTGCGGGTCCGCAAGGCGATGGCGCTCGCCACCGACATCGACGGCATGATCGGCAAGCTGCTCACCAGCAAGACCGGCGAGTCCTACGCGAAGCGGTCGATCGGCACCATCACCCCCGCGCTGTGCGGGGTCCACAACGACGACGTGAAGCCGCTGCCGTTCGCTGTCGACCAGGCCAAGGCGCTGCTCGCCGAGGCAGGCTGGAAAGACAGCGACAGCGACGGCGTGCTCGACAAGGGCGGCCAGAAGCTGGCGTTCTCGCTGCTCACCAACACCGGGAACAAGCGCCGTGGCGACGCCGCCATCCTGTTCCAGGACCAGATGAAGCAGATCGGCATCCAGGTCGAGATCCAGCGCGCCGAGTCGAACCAGTTCTTCGAGCGCCTGCGCAAGAAGGACTACGAGGCGGCGCTCGCGGGGTGGGCCGCTGGCCTGTTCGTCGACCCCAGCACCATCTGGCACTGCGACCAGCCGGAGAAGGGCAAGAAGTACGAGTTCAACTTCACCGGCTACTGCAACCCCGAGGTCGACGCGCTGATCGAGAAGGGTCTGGCCACGCCGAACCCGAAGGACGCCGCGCCGATCTGGAAGGAGATGCAGGCCAAGATCTACGAGGACCAGCCCTACCTGTTCCTGTGGTGGATGGACGAGATCGTCGCCATCAACGATCGGTTCCAGAACACCAGCATCGACGTGCTGTCGCCGTACAACCGCCTGCAGGAGTGGGAGGTCCCGGCGGACAAGGTGAAGTACCAGCGGTAGTCGAGGTCGGCGGCCCGGTCCCGGAGCGTCTCGTCCGTGTGGAAGTACCTGCTGCGCAAGCTCGTGCTCGTCGTTCCCCTCGTGTGGAGCGTCGTCACCCTGACGTTCATCCTGGTCGAGCTGTCGCCCGGCGACATCTCCGACAAGTTCTTCACCCCGGAGACCCCGCCCGAGGTGCGGGAGATGATCGTCGAGAAGTACCACCTCGACGATCCGGCGTGGGTGCGGTACCTCGCGATGCTCCGCAACCTGGCGACCTTCGACTTCGGCCGGTCGATGGCCCAGGAGCGGCCCGTCTTCGACCTCATCGGCGACGCCCTGCCGAACACGCTGCTGCTGTCGATCGTGACCCTGCTCGTGCTCTACCCGGTGGGCATCCTCGTCGGCACCTTACAAGCGGTACGCCACAACTCCGCCTTCGACACCTCGGCGTCCGTCGGGATGCTGGTGATGTTCTCCATGCCCGCGTTCTGGCTCGCGCTGATGCTGCAGCTGGCGGCGTTCTACTGGGCGGGCACCCTGACCGACGCCGTGCGCGCCGGGGCCCTGTCGAAGTCGGTGGCGGACCTGCTGACCCTGCCGTCGGCCGGCATGGTCGACGCCGTCATGTACGACTACATGACCCCGGCCGAGCAGCTGTTCGACCGCGCCAAGCACCTGCTCATGCCCGGCGTGGCGCTCGGCATCGCCTCGGCCGGCAGCACCGCGCGCTACATGCGCTCGGCCGTGCTCGAGGTCATCCGCCAGGACTACATCCGCACGGCCCGCGCCAAGGGGCTGCGCGAGCCCGCCGTCATCCTGCGCCACGCGATGCGCAACGCGCTGCTGCCCATCATCACGCTGCTGGGGCTGTCGGTGCCGGCCCTGTTCTCCGGGACGGTGCTCGTCGAGGTCATCTTCGCCTGGCCCGGCATGGGCCGGCTCATCGTCGACGCCATCTTCACGCAGGACACCCCGGTCATCATCGCCTGCTTCTACGTCTCCACCCTGCTCGTCGCCGCCGGCAACCTGCTGGCCGACGTGGCCTACGCCTGGGCCGACCCCCGCATCCGGCTCGAGTGAACCCTGCATGACCGCCATCGTCCGCACGCGCTCCACCGCGGCGCCGCCCGTCACCCGGGCGGGCCTGCTGCTCCCGGGCCTCGGCCACCTGCTCGTCGGCGAGATCGTCCCCGGCGTCGGGATGCTGCTGCTCGTCGGCGTGCTGCTCGTCGCCGCCTCCAGCGCGCCGCGCCTCGGCGGCATCCTGGTCGACGAGTACGGCCAGCCCTCGCTGCACGCCGTGGTCGCGCTGCTGGCCTGGGGCGTCTACGCGGCCGGCCTGTGGTGGACAGCGCTGCGACGCGCCTACCCGCGCGAGATGTCCGACGAGGAGTGGAACAGCAACCGCCAGATCTTCCTGCGCACGCTCTCGCGCCACCGCGCCGGCATGATGGGCCTGTTCGGCGCCCTGTTCCTCATCTCCATCACGCTGCTCACGCCGCTGCTCGCCACCCACGACCCTCTGGCCGTCTACGTGGGCGAGAAGCTGACCGCCCCGTGCTGGGACTTCCCGCTCGGCACCGACGAGTTCGGCCGCGACGTCTACAGCCGCCTGCTCTACGGCGGGCGCATCTCGCTGTCGATCGGCTTCGTGGCCATGGTCATCGCCGCGAGCATCGGCACGACGGTGGGCGCGCTGGCCGCCTTCGTCGGCGGCGCGGTCGACCGGATCCTGATGTTCTTCGTCGACATGCTGCTCGCGCTGCCCCGGCTGGTGCTGCTGCTCACGATCGTCGGCCTGTTCCGCGTCTCGGGCGCGCGCAGCATCTTCCTCATCGTGGTCATCCTCGGCATGACCGCCTGGATGGGCATCGCCCGCATCGTCCGCTCCGAGGTGCTGTCGCTGCGGGAGCGCGAGTTCATCCAGGCCGCGCGCGCCCTCGGCCTGTCGTCGGGCCGGATCCTGTTCCGTCACCTCGTCCCGAACGCCCTCGCGCCCGTGATCGTGTTCTGCAGCCTGCTCATCGGCAGCACGATGCTCGCCGAGGCCGGGCTGTCGTTCCTCGGGCTCGGCGTGCCGCCGCCCACCCCGACCTGGGGCGTGATGGTCAACGACGGCCGGGAGCCCCTGCGCGCCGCGCCCTGGATCGCCGTGTTCCCCGGTCTCGCGATCGTGGGCGCCGTCCTGTCGTTCAACCTGCTCGGCGACGGACTGCGCGACGCGATGGACCCCAAGCTGCGCGGGTAGCCGCCGCCCGCCCCGCCCGGTACCATGCAGCCCCCCGCGTACGGAGCCCCCCCGATGGACACCTCCCGACCGGAACCGCCGGAACGCGCCGCCGAGCCCCGGCGCTCCACCGGGCTCGCCAGCTCCTTCGCCTCGGTCCCCGACCTGTGGCACCACCGCGTCGGCAGCACGCCCGACGCCGAGGCGATGCGCTACCGCGACGCGGACGGTCGCTGGCGCACGATGACCTGGGGCGAAGCCGGCGACCGGGTGCGCGCCATCGCCAACGGGCTGCTCGCGCTCGGGCTGGAGCGCGAGCAGCGCTGCGTCGTGCTCTCGGGCACCTGCATCGAGTGGATCCTCGCCGACTTCGCCATCCTGTGTGCGGGCGGCGCCACCACCACCGTCTACCCCGAGGCGCCCGACACCGAGGTCGCCTACATCATCGCCGACTGCGAGGCGGTGGTGGCCTTCGTCGACACCCGGGTCCAGGCCGAGCGGCTGCTGCGGATGCGCGACCAGCTGCCGTCGCTGCGCGAGGTCTTCGTGTTCCGCGGGGCGCGCCGCGCGCTGTCGGAGGACGGCTGGGTGAGCCCGCTGCGCGAGCTCGAGCGCCGCGGGCGCGACTTCGGGGCCGCCAACCCCGAGGCGTACACCCTCGCCCACCGCGCCGTCGAGCGCGACGACCTCGCCACGCTCATGTACACCTCGGGCACCACCGGGATGCCGAAGGGCGTGATGCTGTCGCACGACGCCTGGGTGTACGAGGCCGAGGCCATCGACGCCCTCGGCATCATGACCCCGGCCGACGTGCAGATGCTGTGGCTGCCGCTCGCCCACGTCTTCGCCAAGGTGCTGGAGCTGTCGTTCGTGCGCCTCGGCATCCCCACCGTGGTCGACGGCACGGCCGACGAGCTCGTCGACAACCTGCGCGAGACGCGCCCCACCTGGTTCGCCGGCGTGCCGCGCACCTTCGAGAAGGCGCAGGGCTGGATCGTGGCGGCCGCGGAGTCGCGGGGCCGCGTCCAGCGGCGCGTCTTCCGCTGGGCGGTCGACGCGGGGCTGCGCAAGACGCGCGCCCAGCAGCGCCACGAGCGGGTCGGCGTGCGCCTCGGGATCCAGGCGTCGCTGGCCGATCGCCTCGTGTTCCGCGACATCCGCGAGCGGTTCGGCGGCCGGCTGCGCTTCATGATCAGCGGCGGCGCCCCGCTGCCCCTCGAGACCGCCGAGTTCTTCGACGCCATCGGCATGACCATCCTCGAGGGCTACGGCCTGACCGAGTCCGCCGCGGCGAGCTGCGTGAACCGGCCCGACGACCCGCACTTCGGCACGGTCGGGCCGCCCATGCCCGGCTGCGAGGTCCGCATCGCCCCCGACGGCGAGATCCGCCTGCGCAGCCGCGGCGTGATGCGCGGGTACTGGCGCCGCGAGGGGGAGACCGCCGAGGCGTTCGACGAGCAGGGCTTCCTGCGCACCGGCGACATCGGGCGGCTGCTCCCGTCGGGGCACCTCCAGATCACCGGGCGGATCAAGGAGATCATCGTCACGGCGGGCGGGAAGAACGTCGCGCCGGCGCAGTTCGAGGACCGGCTGCGGATCCGCTGCCCGTACGTGTCGCACGCCGTCGTCCACGGCGACGCGCGCCCCTTCTGCACGGCGCTCGTCACCCTCGACGAGGAGGCCGTGACGCGCTGGGCGCGCGAGCACGACGTGCCGTACGCCGACCTCGCCGACCTCGCCTCGCGGACGGAGATCCGCGATCTCGTCCAGGGCTACATCGACGCCGTGAACCGCGAGCTGCCCTCGTTCGAGCAGGTGCGCCGCTTCGCGATCCTGCCCGACGACTTCACCATGGACAACGGGCTGCTCACGCCGTCGGCCAAGGTGAAGCGCCAGCTCGTCGAGGAGCGCTACCGGGCGCTGATCGACGGGATGTACGACGCGTGGCGCACGCTGCGCACCCAGGAGACGGTGCCGCCGCGACGCCGTCGCGGATAGCCGGCTAGAGACTCGACCAACCATCCGTGGACGTGGGTCACCTCGCAGCAAGCTTCGCCGAATGCACCGCCTCGATCGCGGGTCCGGCTTCGCCGCACCCCCGGTCGGGCAGGCATTCGGCTTGCTGCTCGCTCCATACGTCGGAGGACGCGCTGGCGCGCGTCCTCCGACTCCTGCGAGACGCGCCCGGGCATCCGCTGGCGCGGATGCCTGGTCGCGTCTCTAGCCCGCCTTCTTCCGGGTGCGCTTCGCGACCTCGGGCAGCAGCACGATCTCGATGCGCCGGTTCTGCGCCCGCCCGTGTCGGTGCTGTTCGACGCGATCGGCGCGAACTGGCCGAAGGTCGCGGCGGAGACGTGATCGCCCGGCATGCCCGCGCGCACCATCACCTCCAGCACGGCGATCGCGCGCGACGCGCCCAGGTACCAGTTGTCGGGGTAGGCCTCGCTGCTGATGGGCTGGTTGTCGGTGTGCCCCTCGACCTGCCAGTCGAGGCTCGTCTTCTTCGCGAGGATCCGCCCCACCTCGGTCACGGTCTCCCGGCCCTGCGGCGACAGGTCCGCGGATCCCGACGGGAACAGCACGTTGGCGCGCATGCCGATCACGGTGCGGCCGTCCTGGTTGGTGACCTCGAGCACGCCGCGCTGGACGAGCGGCTGCAGCTGCGCCACGAGGTCGGCGTTGGGGGCCGATGCCGGTCTTGCGCTTGTCGAGCTTGTTCTCGCACTGCCGCAGGTCCTTCTGCAGCTCGAGGTACTTCGACTTCGCGACGCACCCGCTCCCGGCGACCAGCGCGAGCCCGAGCCAGATGCCCGCTCGCCAGGTCCGACCTCCCATGCGCACCTCCGGGGGACGATACACCGCCGGGCCGGTGTCGTATGCAGGCATGGCCCGGGGTGACGCCCGATGGCGCCGGGCGGTCGCCCGGGGCGACGTCCCCTTAGGACTTCACAGGAGCTGCGATGGTGGAGCCGACGGCCCGAGGCCCGGTGAGCTTGGTGCTGGCGGACGGCGTGGTCGACCTGCGCGCGGGATCCGTCCACCGGGGCGGGCGCGCGCAGCGGCTGACCGCGCTCGAGCGCGACCTGCTGGCGTACCTCGCGCCGCGCAGCCACCGGGTGGTGCCCCGCGACGAGCTGCTGCGCGGGTGGAGGCTACCGCGCGGGATGCGCTCCCGCGCGGTGGACTTCGCGGTGCACCGGCTGCGGACCAAGCTCGAGGCGGACCCGGCCGCGCCGCGGCACCTGCTCACGGTCCACGGCGTGGGCTACCAGCTGGTCCCGAGCGTGAGCGCGGGCTGCGACGTGCCGTGCGGGCACGTCGCGCTGGTGGCGGCGGTCCGCGCCGGGGCGGCGGAGGACGGCGACGACGCGAGCCTGGCCATCAGCGAGCGCGTCCTCACGCTGGCAGCGCTCCACGGCGGCCACGCCGCGCGCGCCGACGGGCGGCGGTGGCTGCTCGCCTTCGGCGATCCGGCCGAGGCGGTGCGGAGCGCGCGGGCGCTGGTCGACGATCCGGGCGCGCCGGGCGCGCGGCTGGGCGCCGCGGTGTGCTGCGGCCACGCCCGCTGCGTGCGCGAGCCGGTGTCGGGCCGCTGGGACTACCGCGGGGGAGCTGGTCGAGCGGGTCCAGGCGCTGACCGAGCGGGCGATCGCGGGCCGCGTGGTGGTGGACGACGACGCCGCGCAGGCGGTCGGCTGGCGGTAGAGATTTCACTTTTCATTGAAGCTCGGAGCCCCCCCCGATAGGGGACGGGTGTGAGCTCCCGCATCCCAGGCTTCTACAAGCTGCCGCCCGACGGCCGCCTGCGCGCCCTGCAGCCCCTCGGGCTGCGCGAGGTCGATCTCGCGGCCTACCGCGAGGGCCTGTCCCTCGAGGCGGCCGATCTGATGGTCGAGAACGTCATCGGCACGTTCTCGCTGCCCTGCGCCGTCGCGGTGAACTTCCTCATCAACAGGGAGGATCGCGTGGTGCCGATGGTGGTGGAGGAGCCGTCGGTCGTGGCCGCGGTGTCCAACGTCGCCCGGCTGGCACGCGCCGACGGTGGGTTCACCGCCGAGTCCGACCGCGCGCACATGATCGGCCAGATCCAGCTGATGGACGTGCGCGATCCCGAAGGCGCCGTGACCCGGCTGCAGGAGGCCCTGCCCGCGCTCGCGAGCAGGCGCAGGGCGTGCACCCGCGGCTCGAGGAGCGCGGCGGCGGGCTCGTCGACTTCCAGGTGCGGCGGGTGGTCTACGACGAGCCCGGGCGGCCGGTCGAGCAGATGGTGGTGGTCGAGTTCGTGCTCGACGTGGTCGACGCCATGGGCGCCAACATGGTGAACACGCTCGCCGAGCACCTCGCGCCGTCGGTGGCCGAGATCACCGGCGAGTGCGTGGGCCTGCGGATCCTGTCGAACCTCGCCGACCGGCGCCGGTCGCGCGCGCGGGTGGCGCTGTCGCCCGACACGCTGACCACCGACGAGATGGAGGGCCGCGAGGTCGCCGAGCGGATCGCCGCCGCCTGGCGGTTCGCCTGGGCCGACCCGCACCGCGCGGCGACCCACAACAAGGGCGTGATGAACGGGATCGACGCCGTGGCCATCGCCACCGGCAACGACTGGCGCGCGATCGAGGCCGGCGCCCACGCCTGGTGCTGCCGCGACGGGCAGTACCGCCCGCTCACCCGGTGGGAGATCCGCAGCGACGGTGTGCTGGAGGGCAGCATCGACGTGCCGCTGCAGTTCGGCACGGTCGGCGGGCCGATCCGGGTGCACCCCACGGTGCGCAGCAACCTGAAGCTGGTGCAGGCGAAGGGCGCGCAGGACCTCGCGGGGGTGGCCGCGGCCGTGGGCCTCGCGCAGAACCTCGGCGCGCTCAAGGCGCTGGCCACCGAGGGCATCCAGAACGGCCACATGCGGATGCACGCGCGGACGGTGGCGGCCACGGCCGGCGCCGAGCCGCACGAGGTGGGCGCGGTGACGGTGGAGCTCGTGCACGCGAGCGACTTCTCCGTGGAGCGGGCGCGGCAGGCGCTGGCGCGGCTGCGGGCGGCGCGGTGACCACGGCGCGGGGGACGGGGCACGGCAAGCTCCTGCTGTGCGGGGAGCACGCCGTGGTGCACGGCCACCCCGCCATCGCGCTGGCCGTCGATCGGGCCACGGAGGTGACGCTGTCGCCGGTGGACGGTCCCACCACCGTGACGAGCCGCCACACCGATCACCGCGTGCTCGACGCGCTCCTCACCGTGCTGCCGCCCGAGGGCTTCGACGTGGGGGTGCGCACGGACCTGCCCGTCGGGCGGGGGATGGGGTCGTCGGCGGCGCTGGCGGTGGCGCTGGTGCGGGCCCGCGCCGCGCTCGACGGCGAAGCCCTCGACGGCGACGAGGTGTACGCCCGGGCCATGCCCATCGAGCGCGCGTTCCACGGCAACCCGTCCGGGGTCGACGTGGCGGTGGCCGCGCGGGGCGGCTGCCTGTGGTTCGTGCGCGGCGAGCCGCCCGTGCGGGAGGCGCTGCCGGCGCCGGGCTGGTCGCTCGTGGTGCTCGACACGGGCGCGGCGGGCGACACGCAGCAGCTCGTGGCCGGCGTGATGTCGCGCCTGCCGGCCATCGATCCCGTGCTGGGCAAGATCGGCGCGCTGGTGACGGAGGCGCGCGCGGCGCTGGCCGACCCCGCGGCGCTGGGGCCGCTGCTGACCGAGAACCACGCCCTGCTGCGCGAGATCGGCGTGAGCACGCTCGCGCTCGACGCCCTGGTGCAGCTCGCGCTCGGCGCCGGGGCCCACGGCGCCAAGCTCGCCGGCGCCGGCGGCGGCGGGGTGGTGCTGGCGGTGGTGACCGACCCGGCGCCGGTGCTGGCCGCGGCGGCGGCGCAGGGCGTGCCGGCGTTCGAGACCCGGCCCTGGGCGGGCGCGTGAGCAGCGCCACCGCGGTCGCCCACCCGAACATCGCGCTCGTGAAGTACTGGGGCAAGCGCGACGTGGCGCTGAACCTGCCGGCCGTGCCGTCGCTGTCGCTGACGCTCGGGGCTACCGATCGCGCACCACCGTGACCTGGGGCGCGGAGGCCGACGAGGTCGTGCTCGACGGCCAGGCCCGCGCCGACCGCAAGGTGGCGCGGGTGCTCGACCTGCTCGACCCGGCGCGGCCGCCCTGCCGGGTGGTGTCCGACAACGACTTCCCCACCGGCGCCGGGCTCGCGTCGTCGGCGTCGGGGTTCGCGGCGCTGGTGGTCGCCGCGGCGGCGGCGGCGGGCCGCGAGCTGCCGGTCGACGCCCTGTCGGCGCTGGCGCGCCAGGGCTCGGGCTCGGCCTGCCGCTCGCTGCACGGCGGCTTCGTCGCCTGGCCGCTCGGCGAGCGCGCCGACGGCACCGACAGCGTGGGGGTGCCGGTCGCGCCGGCCGAGCACTGGGACCTGCGCCTGGTGGTCGCCGTGGTGAGCGAGGGGCCGAAGGCCGTGGGCTCCACCGAGGGCATGGTGCGCAGCCGGCAGACGAGCCCGTACTGGGCGGCGTGGGTGGCGATGGGGCCCGCGCTGTGCGACGAGGCGCGCCAGGCGGTGCTGGCGCGCGACCTGCAGCGGCTCGGCGAGGCGATGGAGACCTCCACCTTCGCGATGCACGCCACCATGCACACCGCGCGGCCGCCCCTGCTGTACTGGCACCCGCAGACGGTGGCGGCGCTGCACGCCGTGCAGGGGCTGCGGGCTCAGGGCGTCGGCGCGTGGGCCACGATGGACGCCGGGCCGCAGGTGAAGGTGCTCTGCGCGCCGGCGGACGCCGCGCGGGTCGCCGAGGCGCTGGCGCCGCACGTCCTGCGGGTCGACGTGCACGGCCCGGGCGGGCCGGCGCGGGTGCTCGCGACGTGATCGTGGTGGCGCCCGGCAAGCTGGTGCTCCTCGGCGAGTACGCCGTGCTCGACGGCGCGCCCGCGGTGGTGGCGGCGGTCGACCGCGGCGTGCGCTGCACCGTGGCGCCGGGCGACGGCCTGCAGGTGGTGACGCCCACCGGCGACGACCGCTTCGCGCGGGCCGCGCTGGAGGCCGTCGGGGCGCCGCCCGGCCGCTACACCTTCGCCGACGAGCGCGCGGCGCCGCTGCCGGGCGGCGACAAGCCGGGGCTCGGCGGCTCGGCGGCGGCCACGGTCGCGGCGGTGCTGGCCGGGCACCTCGCCGCGGGCCGCGACGTGGGGCGGCGGGAGCGCCTCGAGCAGGCGCTGCGCGTGCACCGCGCCGTCCAGGGCTCGGGCTCGGGGGTCGACGTCGCCGCGAGCACCTGGGGCGGCGTGATCCGCTGGGTCACCGGCGCCGAGCCCGAGGCGCTCCCCCCGCCGGGCGCCGCGCTCGCCGTGGTGTGGTCGGGCGCCTCCGCGCGCACCGGGCCCCGCGTGGCGCAGTACCTCGCCTGCCCGGCGCGCGAGGCGTTCGTGGCGCGCTCGCGCGAGGCCGTGGCGCGCTTCGCGAGCGAGCCCGTGGCCGCGGTGCGCGACGCCTGGGCGGCGCTGGTGGCGATGGCGGAGGCCGCCGACCTCGCCTACCGCACGCCCGGCATCGACGCGCTGGTGGCCCTCGCGGCCGAGCATGGCGGTGCGGCAAAGCCCTCGGGCGCCGGCGGCGGAGACGTCGTCATCGCGCTGTTCGACGCCCCCGCCCCGCGGGACCGGTTCGCGCGTCGGGCAACCGAGGCCGGCTACGCCGTGCTCGAGACGGGGATTGCGCCGGCCGCGGCGCGGGTGGGCTAGGATCGCGGGATGCTGTGGCTCGCCCTGGCCGTCCCCGCGCACGCCGCGACCCCGTGGTGGGACGAGGCGTGGACCGTCCGCGCTCGGCTGCGCGTCCCGAACGCGTCCGCCGTGGCGCTCGACGGGCTGCCCCTGCTGGTGCGGCTCGGGCCCGACACCGTCCCCACCAGCGCCTCCGCGGCCGGGGGCGACGATCTGCGGTTCGTCGACGCGAGCGGCGCCGTCCTGCCCCACGAGATCGAGTCGTGGGACGCGGGCGGGGCTGCCGTGTGGGTGCGGCTGTCCGCCGTCCCCGCGCACACCGAGGACACGGTCGTCTGGCTGTACCTCGGCAACGCCGGCGCGCCCGACACCAGCGACGCCCCCGCCACCTGGGCCGACGCCCTCGGCGTCTGGCACCTCGGCGAGGTCGGCTCGGCCGACGCCACGGGCAACAGCGTCACGACGAGCCTCGGCGTGCCGGCCGCGGAGGCCGGCATGGTGGGCACGGGCCGCGCCCTGACGCAGGCCGGCCAGGGCTACCAGGTCGCCGACGCCGACGCGCTCGATGCGGGATCGTCGATCACCGTCTCGGCCTGGATCCGGCTCGACGACTGGCGCACCGACGACGGCGTGATCGCGAGCCGGCGCGGCGGCTGGGCGCTGGCGCGCTGCGGCGACGATCGGGTGGGCTGGACCGTGGCGGTCGACCAGGGCGGCGGCGGCGGCCCGTGGGGCGGCGGCCCGTGGGGCGGTGACGGCGAGCTCGACCTGTGCAGCGACGAGGCGCTGTCCGACGGCGCGTGGCACCACGTCGTCGGGGTGTACGACCAGCGCGACGGGCCGCTCGACCCGTCCGGCGCGCGCCTGTACGTCGACGGCGCCCTGGTCGACGACGCCGAGACCTCGGACCGCCTCGCCAACACCGACGACGCCGTCGTCCTCGGCAACGACGACGCCCACGACGTGGCGCCAAACGCCGTGCTCGACGAGGTCCGCATCTACGACGACGCCTGGAGCACCGCCCGGGTCGCCGCCGACCACGCCAGCGTCACCGGCACGCTCGCCACCTGGTGCAGCGCCGCCGCGGGCGACGACCCGTTCGCCGCCGATCCCTGCGGCGCGGCCGACCTCGCCCTCGGCGGCGCGACCACGACGACCGGCGGCACCACCGGCGGCACGACGGGCCCGGGCGGCGATCCCGGCGAGGATCGCGCGCCGGGCGCCGACGGCGGCGCCGCGGGCACGGCGGGGTGCGACTGCAGCGCGGCGGGCTCGGCGGGCGGCCTCGGCGCCGCGCTGCTCGCCCTGGGCCTCGGCGTGAGCCGGCGGCGGCGGGACGTTACAGCGCGCCGATGAGCGACATCTCCGAGCGCAAGGCCGAGCACCTGGACCTCTGCGCGACCGACGACGTGGCCTTCCGCGACCGCACCACCCTGCTCGAGCAGGTGGGCCTGGTCCACGACGCGCTGCCCGAGCTCGCCGTCGCCGACATCGACCTGCAGACCGAGCTGTGCGGCAAGCGCCTGCGCGCGCCCGTGCTCATCGCGGCGATGACCGGCGGCACCGACCGCGCCGAGGCCGTGAACCGATCGCTGGCCGGCGTGGCCGAGGCGCTGGGGCTCGGCTTCGGCTTCGGCTCGATGCGTCCGCTGCTCGAGCACGGCATCGCCACGGGCTACCGCGTCCGCGACGTGGCCCCCACCACGCTCGTGCTCGGCAACGTCGGCGTGGTGCAGGCGCGCGCGGCGTCCACCGCGGCGCTGACCCAGCTGGTGCAGGACACGGGCTGCGATGCGCTGTGCGTGCACCTCAACCCCGCGCAGGAGGTCGTGCAGCCCGGCGGCGACGACGACTTCCGCGGCGGGCTCGACGCCGTCGCCCGGCTGGTGCGGGAGCTGCCCGTCCCGGTCGTGGTCAAGGAGACGGGCTGCGGGCTGTCGCGGTCGGTGGGCCGCCGGCTCGCCGACGTGGGCGTCCGCTACGTCGACGTGGGCGGCGCGGGCGGCACGAGCTGGGTCGGCGTGGAGACGCTGCGCGCCCGCGCCCGCACGCAGCGCCTGGGCGAGCTGTTCTGGGACTGGGGGATCCCCACGGCGGCCAGCGTGGTGCAGCTGTCGGGGCTCGGGCTGCAGATCGTCGCCACGGGGGGCGTGCGCGACGGCCTCGACGTGGCGCGCGCGCTGTCGCTCGGCGCGACGGCCGCCGGCTTCGCCCGCCGCTTCCTCATGGCGCTCAACGAGGGCGGCGACGACGGGCTGCGCAGCGCCGCCGAGGAGGTCGTCGACGAGCTGCGCGTGGCGTGCCTGCTCACCGGCAGCCGCACGCCCGCCGAGCTCGCGTCGCGGCCCGTGGTGCTCGGCCCGGAGCTCGCCCGCTGGGTGCCGCCCGAGTCGTCGGTCGCCCATCGCCAGGTAGCCGCGGGCGCGATCGGCAGATAGCCGGGCCGCTCGGGAGGGCGGATGGCACGCATCGCGGTGGTCCCCGGCGACGGCATCGGCAACGAGGTGATCCCCGAGGGGCTCCGCGTGATGTCGCACCTGGCCGGGCAGGTCGGGCTCGATCTGGCGCTGGAGCACTTCGATCTCGGCGCCGAGCGCTACCTGCGCGACGGCACCACGATGCCGGCCGAGACGATGGCGCGCTTCCGCGACGAGTTCGACGCCATCTACCTCGGCGCGCTGGGCGACCCGCGGGTGCCGAGCAACGTCCACGCGAAGGACATCCTGCTCGGCTGCCGCTTCCAGCTCGATCTCTACGTGAACCTGCGGCCCATCAAGCTGCTCGACGAGCGGTACTGCCCGCTGAAGGGCAAGGGCACGGCCGACATCGACATGGTCGTGTTCCGGGAGAACACCGAGGGGCTGTACACCGGCATCGGCGGGCAGTTCAAGCGGGAGACGCCCGACGAGGTCGCGATCGAGCAGGAGATCAACACCCGCAAGGGCGTGGAGCGCATCATCCGCGCCGCGTTCGCCTTCGCGCAGCGGCACGGCCGGCGCTCGGTCTGCATGTCCGACAAGGCCAACGCGATGCGCCACGGCCACGACCTGTGGCAGCGGACCTTCAAGGCGGTCGCCGCGGAGTACCCCGACATCCGCACGCACCACCTGTACGTCGACGTCCTCACGATGGAGATGGTGCTGCGGCCCGAGCGGCTCGACGTGGTCGTCACGAACAACCTGTTCGGCGACATCGTGACCGATCTCGGCGCGGCGCTGCAGGGCGGCATCGGCCTGGCCGCGTCGGGCAACATCCACCCGGGCCGGGTCTCGCTGTTCGAGCCGGTCCACGGCTCGGCGCCCGACATCGCCGGCAAGGGCGTCGCCAACCCGCTGGCGGCCATCCTGTCGGCCGGCATGCTGCTCACCCACCTCGGCCACCCCGAGCTCGAGGCGCGGATCGGGCGGGCGGTCACCGAGGTGCTGCGCGCCGGCACCGTCACGAGCGAGCTCGGCGGGACGGCGAGCACCACCGAGGTCACCGACGCCGTCCTCGCGGCGCTGGGCTAGGTCGTGGACCTCGACGCGCTGTACGCGCGGCTCGAGCACGACGACTCCCCCGAGCACTGGCTGGTCCTCGCCGACGCGCTCGTCGAGGCCGGCGACCCGCGCGGCGAGCTCATCCAGCTGCAGCACGCCGCCCGCGACGGCGACGCCGCGGCCCACGGCCGGGCGCAGGCGTTCCTGCAGGCCAACGCCGTGGCGCTCGTGGGCACGCCGCTCGTGGACGGCCTGGAGCTGTCGTGGCGCCACGGGCACGTCTCGGCGGCGCGCCTGTCGCCGCAGCTCGACGCCGCGGCGCGGGCGAAGATCCTCGCCGAGCTCCTGGGGCACCCCGGGAACCGGCTGCTGCGGCACCTCGTGCTCGATGGGCCGCCCGGAGACCTCGCGCGCAACCTGTTCCACGACACGTTCGGCGCGCTGGCGGCGCAGGGGGTGGTGGCGCCGGCCACGCTGCGCTCGCTGCAGCTCGGCCGGGGCCGCGAGGAGAACGACGGCTACTGGTTCTACGACTTCTTCGACGAGATGCGCCTGTACGACGCCCTCGGGGGGCTGTGGCGGGTCTTCCCGCAGCTGTCGTCGCTGCGCATCGACACCGGCGCGTCGAACGTCGAGCTCGGCGAGGTGCACGCGCCCGCGCTGCGCGAGCTCGAGTGGGTCGTGCCGCGGCTGTCGCAGGAGGCGGTCGAGGAGCTGGCGCAGGCCGCATGGCCGTCGCTGGAGCGGCTGGTGCTGTGGACGGGCGGCGAGCTGCTCGTCAACACCCGCGAAGACCTCCTCTACCGAGCCGCCATCTTCGAGGGTGAGCTGGTCGACGACGACGAGCAGGAGTGGTCGGACGGGACGATCGACGACCCCGCCCGGCTCGACGCGCTGTTCGCCCGGGTCGACGACACCCCCACGCTCACCACGCTCGGCCTGTGCAACTTCGTCGGCTCCTGGCAGGCGCTCGCCGCCTCGGCGTCGGGACACGCCTTCTGGGGGCGCCTGCACACGCTGGACGTCTCCCACGGCGAGCTGGGTGACGACGCGGTCGAGGGGTTCGCGCGCGCTTGCGGGACGGCCCGCGGCCTGCGGACGCTCGTCGTCGACGGCCTGCGGATCGACGAGCGGGCGCTCGACGCCCTCCGGGCGGCGCTCCCGGGCGTGGCGCTGGAGGGCGAGCCGCAGCGGGAGGCCTCGCTCGAAGACGTGGAGCGGGAGCGCTTCCTCTACGTCGTCACCCAGGAGTGACCCGCTCGGCGCCTCGCCGCGGCGACCGGGTTACGGGGAGCCCTTCCCCCCACGCCACCTCCGGAGTCGTCCATGCCTCTCGACATCGCCCGGCGCGACATCGTCGTGCTCTCCGGCGTCCGCACCGCCTTCGGCACGATGGGCGGCGCCCTCGCCGACCTGAGCGCCACCGAGCTCGCCGTCCCCACCGCCACCGCCGCCCTCGAGCGCGCGGGCGTGCGCCCCGACGATGTCGACCACGTCATCTACGGCAACGTGCTCCAGACCAGCAACGACGCCATCTACCTCGCCCGCCACGTCGGGCTGAAGGCCGGCGTCCCGCAGTCGGTGCCGGCGCTCACCGTGAACCGGCTGTGCGGCTCGGGCTTCCAGGCCGTCGTCTCGGCGGCCGAGCAGATCCTGACGGGCCAGGCGCAGGTCGTGCTGTGCGGCGGCACCGAGAACATGAGCATGGCGCCCCACGTCGTCCACGGGCTGCGCAAGGGCGCGCGGTTCGGCAAGGCGCCGCCGATGCAGGATCTCCTCTGGGAGTCGCTCACCGACTCCTTCACCGGCCTGCCGATGGCCATCACCGCCGAGAACCTGGCCGAACGCCACGACATCTCGCGCGAGGCCTGCGACGAGTACGCGCTCACGAGCCAGCAGCGCTGGGCCGCGGCCAACGCCGAGGGCCGCTTCGCCGACGAGATCGTGCCGGTCGAGCTCAAGACCCGCAAGGGAACCACGTCGTTCGCGGTCGACGAGCACCCGCGCGAGTCCACAATGGCGTCGCTCGGCAAGCTGCCGCCCGTGTTCAAGAAGGACGGGCGGGTCAGCGCCGGCAACGCGTCGGGCATCTGCGACGGCGCCGCCTCGCTCGTCGTGGCCGACGCCGCGTGGGCCGAGCAGCGCGGGCTGCGTCCCCTCGCCCGCCTCGTCGGCTGGGGCGTCTCGGGCTGCGACCCGACGGTGATGGGCATCGGCCCGGTGCCGGCGGCGCGGCGCGCGCTCGAGGTCACGGGCCTGTCGCTGTCGGACATGGGGCTCGTCGAGGTCAACGAGGCGTTCGCGCCGCAGTACCTCGCCGTCGAGAAGGAGCTCGGCCTCGACCGGTCGATCACCAACGTCAACGGCGGCGCCATCGCGCTCGGCCACCCGCTCGCCGCCTCCGGCGCGCGCATCACGGCCACGCTGATCCACGAGCTGCGCCGCCGCAAGGCGCGCTACGGCCTCGGGTCGGCGTGCATCGGCGGCGGCCAGGGCATCGCCGTCGTGGTGGAGGCGCTGTGAGCGCGGATCCCCGCGAAGACGAGGTCGTCTACGACTGGAACGATCGCGGGCGCACCCACTGGGCCCTGCACGGGGTCGAGCTCCACGACGAGACGCTGCGCGACGGCATCCAGTGCCCGTCGGTGGTGGACCCGCCGCTGGAGGTCAAGCAGGAGGTCGTGCGGCGGCTGGCGGCGCTCGGCGTCTACAGCACCAACGTCGGCCTGCCCGGCGCCGGGCCGCGGGCGGTGGAGGACAGCACGGTGCTCGTCGAGACCGTGCGCGACGAGGGGCTCGACATCGCGGTCGGCGCGGCTGCGCGCACGCACCCGCGCGACATCGAGCCCATCATCGAGATCAGCGAGCGGACGGGCGTGAAGGTCGAGGTGATGACCTTCCTCGGCAGCTCGCCGATCCGGATGCTCGCCGAGGCCTGGGACCCGGCGAAGTTGTGCGATCTGACGCGCGAGGCCGTGCGGCTCGGCGTGCAGGCCGGGCTGCCCGTGTCGTTCGTCACCGAGGACACGGTCCGCTCGCACCCGAACACGCTGCGGAAGCTGTTCGACGTGGCCGTCGAGGAGGGCGCGAGCCGGCTCGTGCTGTGCGACACCGTCGGCCACGCCACGCCGGCCGGCGTGTTCAACCTCGTGGGCTTCGCCGACGACCACCTGCGCGGCCTCGGCGTGCGCGACCGGGTCAAGCTCGACTGGCACGGCCACCAGGACCGCGGGCTCGGGCTGACCAACGCGCTGTACGCCATCGAGGCCGGCTGCGACCGCGTCCACGGCACCGTCCTCGGGATCGGCGAGCGCGTGGGCAACACCTCGCTCGACCAGCTGCTGGTGAACCTGCGCCTGCTCGGCGCCGAGACGGGCGACCTCACGTCGCTGGCCGAGCTGGTGACGATCGTGAGCGAGAGCTGCCAGGTGCCCATCCCCGTGAGCTACCCCGTGTTCGGGCGCGACGCGTTCCGCACGGGCACGGGGGTGCACGCCGCGGCGGTGATCAAGGCCGAGTCGAAGGGCGACGCGTGGCTGGCCGACCGGATCTACAGCGGCGTGCCGGCGAGCTGGTTCGGGCGGCGCCAGGAGATCGAGATCGGGCACCAGTCGGGGCTGTCGAACGTGCGGTACTGGCTGAAGCAGCGCGGGCTCGACACGAGCGAGGAGGTGGTGCAGGCCATCTTCGAGGCGGCGAAGTCGACCGACCGGCTGCTGTCGGAGCAGGAGCTGCGGGCGCTCGTCAGCGCTCACTGAGGCGGGTCGGCGCCGTGCGCCTCCTCCTCGTCGGCCAGGCGCTGTCGCTCGCGCAGCTCGGCGTCGAGCCGCTCCGCGCGGGCCTCGGCGCCCCACTTCGTCCGCTGCTGGAAGTTCTGCGACAGGTGCAGCAGCACCACCAGGGCGACCATCACCCGCACCAGCGGCCGGCCGTCCACCCCGGGGATGCCCACCATCAGCACGGCCACCGCGACGAGCGCGTCGATCGTGTTGATCAGCCAGAACAGCCACGCCCGCTCGCGCGCGAGCGAGGTGCGGGTGACGACGTAGTTCGCCACGAGCAGCGCGACGAGCGCGACGAGCCAGGCGTTGTGGGTCAGGTCCACCGGAGCTCCGGGCCGAGGGCCACGTTGTCGATGAGCCGGGTCGTGCCGTAGAACGCGGCGACGAGGGCGCGCGCCGGCCGGTCGCCGAGCTCGTCGACGGGCTGCAGCGTCTGCGCGTCGACGATGTCGAGGTAGTCGAGGCGGTCGCAGTCGAGCGCCGCCAGGCCGTCGGCCAGCAGCGCGGCGGTGTCGCGCTCGCCGGCCTCGCTGGCGGTGCGCATCGCCTGCAGCGCGCGGTGCAGGCTCGTCGCGCGGGCGCGGGCCTCGGGCGACAGGTACTTGTTGCGCGACGACAGGGCCACGCCGTCGTCGTCGCGCACCAGCGGCGCCGGCACGATGCGCACCGGCAGCGCCAGATCGCGCACCATGGCGCGCAGCACCATGAGCTGCTGGAAGTCCTTCTCGCCGAACACGGCGAGGTCGGCGCGCGACAGGCCGAACAGCCGCGCGCAGACGGTGGCGACCCCCTCGAAGTGGCCGGGGCGGCTCGCGCCGCACAGCCCGTCGGTCAGGCCGTGCACCGAGACCGAGGTGCAGAAGCCCTCGGGGTAGAGGTCGTCGGGCAGGAACACGGCGTCGACGCCCTGCTCGGCGCACAGCCGCACGTCGCCCTCGGGGTCGCGCGGATAGCGCGCGAGGTCCTCGTTCGGGCCGAACTGCAGCGGGTTGACGTAGACGCTGACCACGAGCCGGTCGCACTGCGGACGCAGGCGCGCCATCAGGCTCGCGTGGCCGGCGTGCAGGAACCCCATCGTGGGCACGAGCCCGATCGTCGCGCCGTCGGCGCGCGCCGCCGCGGCCCACGCGGTCAGCGCCTCGGGGGTCTGCAGCAGGGTCGGGGCGGCGGCCATCTCAGTACAGCCGGGCGATCTTGTCGCGGCCGCGCTGCGAGGCGAAGCCGTGCTGCGGGCCGGGGAACACGCCCCCGCGCACCTCGGCGGCGTACTGCTCGAAGGCGCCGACGGCGACCGTCTCGAGCTCGGCGAAGCGCTTCACGAACTTCGGGGCGAACGACAGGTCGAGCCCCAGCACGTCGTTGCAGACGAGGACCTGCCCGTCGGTGGCGGAGCCGGCGCCGATGCCCACCGTGGGGATGTGCAGCCGCTCGGTGATCTCGGCGGCGAGATCGGACGGGATGCCCTCGAGCACCACGAGGAAGGCGCCCGCCTCCTCGACGGCGATGGCGTCCTGCATGACGCGCTCGGCGTCTGCGTCGCTGCGGCCCTGCACCCGGAAGCCGCCCATCGCGTGGACCGACTGCGGGGTGAGCCCGATGTGGCCGACGACGGGGATGCCCGCGTCGACGAGGCGCGCGATCGACGGCGCGACGCTGCGGCCGCCCTCGAGCTTGACCGACTGGGCGCCGCCCTCCTGGAGCAGCCGGCCGGCCGAGGCCAGCGCCTGCTCGGCGGACACCTGGTAGCTCATGAACGGCAGGTCCGCGACGAGGTGCGCCTTCTGCAGGCCCCGCGAGACGCAGGCGCAGTGGTACACCATCTGGTCGAGCGTGACCGGCAGCGTGTCGTGGTGGCCCTGCACCACCATCCCGAGGGAGTCGCCCACCAGCACCATGTCGACGCCGGCGCGGTCGACGAGCCGGGCCATGGTCGCATCGTAGGCCGTCACCATGACGATCTTCTCGTGGTCGGCCTTCTGCTTGCGAAGGTCCAACACGGTCTTGCGCTTCACGTGTTCCTCCAGTCACCTCCCCCCGGACGCCGGCGCGGACGCCGTCGTCTGCTGCACCTCCCGGTCGACGCGCGATCCAGGGGTTGGGGGGAGGGCCCCACCGTTCGGGGCCCGGTCCAGCAGCAATTCTCCTGGCGCGTGCGCGCCGAAACGGGGAAGCCCCGTCGGCTTTGCTCGCGCAATCTTCGCTGGTGCCGGCGCGAACGCCGGCGACGGCTCCGTAACCCGTCGGGCGCACCGCTACGTGAACAGGGCCTGCTGCCGGTCGGGCGCGGAGGGGGCGGCGGGCAGCTCGCCGTCGAGCGCCTGCTCCAGCAGCGCGACCAGCTCGTCGGGCGTGCGCTGCACGGCGTTGTCGAGGCGCAGCACCGGGGAGTCGTCGTAGGCGTCGAGCAGGCGCTCGTAGCGCTCGCGGAGGTCGACGAGGTAGGCCTCGGTGATGGCCTCCTCGCCCGGGGCGCGGCGCTGGGCGATGCGGGACATCACCACCGAGAGCGGCGCCTCGAGGTAGACGAGCAGCTCGGGCTTCGGGATCTGGGCGCCGAGGGCGCCGGCGAAGCGGTCGTACAGCGCGAGCTCGTCGGCGGGGAGCGTCTTCTCGGCGAACAGGCGGTCCTTCGCGAACAGGTAGTCGCTCACGACGAGGCGCGAGAACAGGTCGCCCTGGGAGATCTCGGCCTGCTGGCGCCAGCGGTTGATGAGGTAGAACATCTGGACCGGGAACGCGTACCGCTGCGGATCGGTGTAGAACGGCTCCAGGAAGGGGTTGGTGGCGGCGGGCTCGAGCACGAGCTTGGCGCCGCGCTCGCGCTCGAGCAGGCGGCACATGGTGGTCTTGCCGACGCCGATCAGGCCCTCGACGACGAGGTAGCGCGCGCCCACCGTCACTCGACCCCGTAGGTGTGCTCGCACTCGACGATGGCGAACGTGTCGCAGGCGGCCTCGACGGTGCAGGCGAGCTGCCCCTCGAGGTCGGCGCCCTGGCTCGCGTCGTAGAGGCAGCCCTGCAGGCAGGACTCGAGCGAGGGGAACGCGGCGTAGTCGCAGGAGACGACGAGCTCGTGGCAGAGGTCGTCGCAGGTGCCCTCGGCGGGATCGCGCCCGCAGGCCGCGAGGACGACGAAGAGGAGGGAGCGAGGCATGGCGCAGTCTAGTCATGTTTATGGGGGTGTGCTCGGGCGAGGCGGTACGCCACGCCGGCGCCGTCAGGCGCGGAGTGCGGGGGCGAGCCATCATGGGGCGCCGACGTCGCGTACCGCCTCGCCCTGCGCGCACCCTGGCCCCGCACGGACTGGCTGGGCTGGGCCGCAGCGGCGGGGCGTGGCCGTCCAGCGCGCAGGGCCGGGGGGCGGGCGGGCGAACGTCACGGTTGGGCCTCCCGTTCGCACGGTGCCCGCCCCCC
>JAWKRQ010000080.1:0-36704 GCA_041389545.1 Myxococcota bacterium
GCTCCTCGCCGGCGCGGCCGTGCGGCACGGCCCGTTCGACGCCCTGCCCCCCGCCCGCCGCGTGGTGGCGCTGTCGGCGGGGCACAACCTCGCCTGGGAGCTCGATCGCGCCGGCGTGCGGGCGGCGTTCCGTCCGCTGGTCCGCCGCTACGACGATCAGCACCGCCGGGCCGCGCTCCTCGGCACCCTGCTCGCGCACCGGGCCGACCTCCAGCAGTTCCTGGATTAACCTCCCCGGATGTGGCGCGCTCTGGAGCAGCTGGTCGCGATGCCGCCCGCCGAGCGCGAGGCGCTGCGGGCCGAGCACCGCCGCGGCGCCTCGCCGTGGCTCACGTCGGCGAAGCTCAAGCTCGTCGACGGCTGCAACCTGCGCTGCTTCATGTGCGACTACTGGAAGCGCGACCGGCAGGGCGAGCTCACCACCGACGAGGTCGTCGCCGTCCTGCGGGACCTGGCGGCGCTCGGCTGCCGCAAGGTGCACTACACGGGCGGCGAGCTGTTCCTGCGCCGCGACGCCGTGCAGCTCGTGGCGGAGGCCAGCGCCCTCGGGATGCGCACCAACCTCACCACCAACGGCACCGTCCTCGACAAGGCGCGCCTCGACGCGCTGCTCGACGTGCCGGTGCGCTCGGTGACGCTGTCCGTCGACAGCCCCGTGCCCGCCGTCCACGACGCGCTGCGGGGCCAGGCCGGCGCCTTCAAGCGCACCGTCAAGATCCTCGACCGGATCCTGGCCCGCCGCGGCCGCAAGACGCGCGTGCGGCTGAACACCGTGGTCTCCCGGCGCAACCTGGGCACGCTGGTGCAGATGGTGCCCTTCCTGCGCGAGCGGCCCGTCGACGGGTGGCTGCTCATCCCGGTCGACGGGCCCGACCCGCTCCGCAGCCCCGACACCGGCCTCGACGCCGGCGCCATCGCCGTCTACAACGCTCGGGTGGCGCCCATCCTCGCCGAGTCCGTCCGCGTGCCCGGGTTCGACCCGTGGATCTACGGCCGCACCGACGCCGAGCTCGCCGAGAGCGCGGCCGGGCGCTACGCGCGGGGCGCCTACCAGCGCGGGCGCTGCCACGTGCCGTGGTTCCACGTGCTGGTCGGCCCCGACGGCGACGTCTACCCGTGCTGCACGGCGCACCGCCGGATGCCGCCGCTCGGCAACGTCCGCCAGCAGCCACTGCACCATCTTCGCCGGCGAGGCCTACGCCGCGCGCTGCGCCGGCAGATGCTCGTCGAGCGCATGGCCCTCTGCCACGGCTGCGACGACTTCCTGGCCGAGAACCGCGCCCTCGACGAGGCGCTGGGGGAGCCGACGTGAACGTGGTGCTGGCGGCGTTCGACCCCGTGCCCGCGCCGAAGGGCGCCTCGGCGCACGTGCTGGCCAACGCCCGCGCGCTGCTCCCCGACCACGACGTGGCACTCGTCACGCTCGGCGATGCCCCCGCCCCCGGCCTGCGCCACCGGGTCGTGCGCCCGCGCGGCGAGAACTGGCTGCGCCGGGCCACCGACTTCCACCGGCAGTGCCGCGAGATCCTGGGGCAGGTGCCGGTCGACGTGCTGCACGCGCGCTCGCCGTTCGAGGGGCTCGCCGCGCCGCCCGGCGCGCGGCGGATCGCCGAGGTCAACGCGCTGTACAGCGTCGAGCTGCCCTACCACTACCCGGCGCTCGCCGATCACGCGGCGTTCCGCGAGCAGATGCGGGCGCTGGAGGTCACCTGGCTCGAGCAGGCCGACCTGCTGCTGACGCCGTCGCCGGTGACGGCCGCGTACCTCGACGATCTCGGCTTCCCCGACGCGCGCGTCGTCCCCAACGCGCCCTCCGTGCCGCGCCCCGAGGCGCCGCTGCGCATCCGCCGCCCGGCGCGCCGCGCACCGCCTCGTCTACGTGGGCCATCGCCGCCTGGCAGGGCCTCGGCGAGGTGCTGGAGATTGCTGCCGGCGCCTGCTCGACCTCGACCCGCACCTCACCGTGTTCACGGCGAGCGGCCAGCGAGTGGGTGGCCGAAGCGCGCCGCCAAGCGCGGCATCGCCGACCGCGTCACGGTGCGCGACGCCCTGCCGCCCTCCGCCCTGGGCGCGGCGCTCGCCGAGCGACCTGGGGCTCGCCCCCGCTGGTGCCGAGCGAGCGGAACCTCGTGCAGGGCTGCATGCCGGTGAAGCTGCTCGACTACCTGCGCGCCGGGCTGCCCGTGGTGGCGCCGGATCTGCCCGTGGTGCGGGGCGTGGTGGGCGCGCAGGCGCCGCTGTACCGCCCGTGGTCGCGGCAGAGCCTGGCCGAGGACGATCCGCGTGCTGGCCACGCAGGACCGCACCGCCCTCGCGCAGGCCGGCCAGCAGCGCGTCGAGGAGGCGTTCTCCGAGGCCGCCCGGGCGCGGGCCTGCGCGCCGCCTGCACACGCCGCGCTCGCATGAAGCGGCTGCTGCTGTCACCCCGATCCGGGCGACGGCGGGGCGTGGCCCGCAGCGCGGCCGCATCACGACAGCTGGCCAGGCGCGGCTGGGAAAGTCACCCTCGCCCACCCCGACCGCGACGCCTGGGCCGAGGCCGCCGAGCCGCACGCCCGGCCGCTGGGCCTTCGCCACGCCGCCGGATGCTGCCCGCCTGGACCGACGCCCTCGCCGACGCCGTCGCGGCGCTGCGCCCGGACGTGGTCGTGGGGTTCTACGCGAGCACCGCCGGCGTCGCCGCCACCGCGGCGGCGCGGGAGGCGGGGTGGCGGTGGTCGTGGCGGTCCGCGGCAACGACGTCGACCGCGACTTCCTGCTCGCCGAGCGCCACGCGCTGGTGCGCTGGGCGCTGGAGGGCGCCGACCGCGTGGCCGCGGTGTCGCACGCGCTGGCGCGGCGCGTGGCGGCGTGGACGGGGCGCACCGCGCGGGTGACGGGCAACGCCGTCGATCCGGCACGGTTCTTCCCGAACCCGAAGGCGGGGCGCGGCTGCGCGCGGCTGCGCACGGCCTGCAAGGGCCGGCCATGCTCGGCGAGCTGAAGGCCAAGCGCGGGGTCGGCGCGCTCGGCCTCGCTGTCCGCGCGGGCTACACGCCGCTCGTCAGGAGGCCGGATCACGGCGACGTCCGCGCGCTGGTGCCCGAGGCCGTCGTCCTACCCCCACACCCCCGACGACGCCGCGCTGCGCGCCGCCTACGCCGCCGACGTGGTGCTGCAGCCGTCCCTGCACGACGGCGTCCCGAACGTGGTGCTGGAAGGCCATGGCCTGCACGCGCCCCGTCGTCGGGCGGCGCCGGGGCGGCCTCCCCGACGTGATCGAGCACGGCGTCACCGGCTGGCTCTTCGACGGCGACGACGCGCTCGTCCCCTCCTGCAGCGCCTCCGCGAAGATCCGCGGCCGGACGTGGCCCTGGTGGCGCGGGCGCGCGTCCCCACGCCCGCCCACGAGGCGCGGATCTGGGACGCCCTGCTGCGCGGCTGAGCCCTGCACTTCGCGGCCTGCGGCACAGACGCACACGGCGCAGCTGCCCCCGGCGGCGAGCGCGCCCTTCGCGGTGTAGCAGCCCTGGTGGAAGACGCGGCCGCAGGCGAACTGGCACTCGGCCTTGACCTCGGCCGTGACCGGACGCCGCAGATGCCGCAGGGCCAGGTGACGCGCTCCGTCGCCTGCTTGTCTTCGCTCGGGCGGAGTCACGGGCAGCGGCTCGACCGGGCCGTACCGAGCGAGCCAGCCGAGGAACACGCCGAGCGCGCCGGCGATGAACGCCGCACCGAGCGCGATGCCGACGAGCAGCGGCGCCATGCTCGAGGACCAGCGCCGGCACGCCCGCCACGAGCAGCAGCAGGACGAAGAGCACCCGAAGCCCGTGACGGGGATGCGGATCTGGCTCGCCAGGCCGCCCGGTGGCGCGAGGCGAGACGCAGAGCAGCGACAGGCCCGATGCCGGGCAGCAGGCCCTGGACCACGCCGAGGACTGGGTGAGCGCCGCCGACCAGGCGGCGGTCCACCCGAGGACGCCGAGCATCGACATGGCGACGTTGAGGTTGCCCGCCGCGGCGTATTCCCGGGTCGGCGGGTACTCCGGCGGGCGCTCCTCGAGGCCCGGGCCGGGCGGCGGCTGGGGCAGCAGGTGCAGGAGCTCGTGCGGGACGACGCCGAGGTCCTGCAGCTTCTCCTCAGGCTCCATCAGGCGGCCGCAGGCGCGCAGGTAGTACTCGCGGCGCGTGCCGTCGGGCCAGTAGCCGCCGAGGCCCGCGTCGCGGGCGATGCGCTAGGTGAGGTCGCGGACGGGGAGGTACGCCGGCACGACGGGTCAGGCTGAACGCCTCGACGTCGATGACCTATTACCCGCACCGACACGTGTCGGCGTCGCGCGGGGCCTGGAAGGCCACGCTCATGCAGGGAGTCTCCGGGGCCGACGTGCAATGTTCGGGGCCCGTTGCACCGTACCCACCGGGAACCTGGGGGTCCAGATGTCGTGGTTCGAGTTCTGGGGAGAGCGGCACGATCCCGGCGGGATCGGGTCCGTCGACGTCGAGGACCTGTCGTCGCCGCGGCGGGTGAACCCCGTGCTCACCGTGCTGCGCTTCACGCTGGCGGTGGGGGCCGTGATCGTGGTGCCGGTGGGGGCGGCGTTCAGCCAGGCGCCGCCGGATCCGTGGGCAGGGATGGTCGCGTTCGGGGTGCTCGTGGTCTACGTGGCGCTGTCGACGGTGTTCACGCCGCGGCCGGACTACGGGAACATGGGGTGGTTCGGGGGCTGGCGGACAACTGGTTCAGGTACTCGGACGACCTGAACCGGAGCCTGTTCTGGCTGCAGGTGCTGACGGGCCCGGGGCGGTTCCTCGGGGGTGGGGTGGTGGACATGTTCCACCCTGCTCGCCAACGACGAAGACCCCACATAGCGATCCGGAAAGGTACCTCCCCCTTCCCCCTGCCCTTTCCCTGCCCTGCCCTGCCCCCGGCTCCGGCCCGGCCGATCTCTTCCGGTGGCGGAGGCAGATCGGTGCCGGGCAGGAGGAGCTCGTGTTTCGCCGAGTCGGGCAGGCAGGGGCAGGGGCAGGGGCAAGGGCAGGGGCAGGGGCAGGGGGCGGCCTGCGGACGATAGAGGTAGGACCTCGAAGAGCCGCAGCCCCGCGTCCACCAGCCGCCGCCCCAGCCCGCGCTCCCACTCTCCATCAGCCAGTGCACCGTCGCCAGCTCCGGCGCGAGCCTGCCCGGCAGTCCCGCGCCAGCGCCGGATCGTACGCCTCCACGTCGAGAACCAGTTGAGCCGCAGCGACCGCGCGTCCCAGTTCGCGCTGCCGAGCAACACCCACGCGTCGTCCACCACCATCAGCTTCCCGTGCTCGAACGGCCCGGGCTTGAACCCGATCCGCACCCCGGCGTCGAGCAGCGGCTCCGCCCAGTCCACGGCCACCAGTTTCCCATGAACGCCGGCTCGTTGTGCTCCGGCGGCACGACCTCGACCCGCACCCCCCGCAGCGCCGCCGCCTCGAGCGCAGCGGTAGGCGCCGGCGGCGGCGCGAAGTACGGCGTGACCACGAGCACGGAGTGCATGGCCGCCGACAGCCCCTGGAACATGACCTCCAGCATCTTGTTCAGGTCCTCGTCGGGCCCCTCCGGGATGACCCGCGCCGGCGCGCCGCCCACCGGCGACAGCCGCGGGAACCACGCCGGCCCCGACAGCCGCTCCCCCGAGGCGAACGCCCAGTCGATCGCGAACTGCTCCTGCAGCGGGCACACCACCGGCCCGTCGACCCGGAAGTGCAGGTCGCAGGCCTGATCGGGCTCGAGCTTCTTCACCAGGCGCCCCACCGGGAGCCCCGACCCCACGGGCGGCTGCAGCGCCTGCGGCTTCGGCGGGCGGGTGCGGCTGGTCGCCGTGGACGTAGGCCTGCCGGATGTTCATGCCGCCGGTGAAGGCGTGCTGCCCGTCGACCACCAGCAGCTTGCGGTGGTTGCGCAGGTTGAGCAACGCCATCTTCCACGGCGACCAGCTCCACAGGAACACCCGCGTGGGCACGCCCGCGCGATGCAGCGGGTGACGGTGCCGCTGGCCCCGCCGCGCCCCGATCGCGTCGACCAGCACCCGCACCTCGACCCCGCGCGCGTGAGCGGCGATCAGCGCGTCGGTGAAGCCGGCGGCCCCACACGTCGTCGTCGAGGATGTAGGTGAGCAGCGCCACGCTGCGCTCGGCGGCGTCGATGGCGCCGAGCATGGCGGGGTACGCCTCGTCGCCGTTGCGCAGCAGCTCGAAGCGGTTGCCGGGCAGCAACGGATTGCCGGTGATGCGGCCGACGGCGCGGGCCAGCGGCGCATAGGCGTGGACCAGGGCAGGCTCGGCCCCGCCGGGCGCTCGGGGCGCAGGGTGGTGCGGCGCCCGACCAGGCGCACCGCCTTGCGCTGCACCCAGATGATCCCAGCATCAGGTAGGCGAGCGGCCCGAACAGCGGCGAGAGCCACACGAGGCCCGTCCACGCCACGGCGTTGCCGCCCTGCCGCTTGTTGAGCAGGATGTGCACCGACGCCACGGTGCTCATCGCGACGATGGCGAAGAGCAGCAGGGCGGACAGGACCCACCGGTCCCGGTCCATCAGCCAGCCGAACGAGGGTCCACGGAGAGTGGTTAATTCGGCAGGGGGCCGGGGTCGGGGATCAGGTCGGGGATGGGATCGGGCACCGGATCCGGCGTGGGGATCGGGTCCGGCAGCGGATCGGGCTCCGGCGCCGGCTCGGGCACGACCGGCGGGTCGCTCGGCGGCGGCGCCTTCGGGCAGCCGGGCGCGAGCGCGCCGGCCAACAGCAGCGTCAGGGCAGCGAGGGCGGTCTGGGCGCGCATGGGGCCTCCGAGCGGGTGGATCACCGGTGCGTCAGGTGGTGGCGCCGGTCCAGGCCGGCGGATCGCTCGCGGGGAACGACTCGTCGGACGCCTCGTCCACCCGGTCGCGGTCGCCGTCGAGCCAGTCGCGGAGCTCACGGGCGCGGCTCGGGCGGCGCCCGCGCTGCTGCTGCCGGAACGCCAGGTACAAGCCGGCCGCGACGATCCCGGTCGTCAGGAGCGCAGCCACGAAACGGAGCATCTCGAACCTCCTGTGGACTCCGTATCCCCACCCGTTCTCTCCTGCATGCAACTGTATGCGTATCGCCATGAACAGGCATAACAACTCGATCATCTCGTCCATGTTGCATCGAAATCGTTGGATGCATATCCGTCGACGGAGGATCAGCTGATCGACGGAGGACGAGTGACCATGAGGACGACGGTGATGCTCGCCAGGCCCTGGCGGTGCTCGGCACCAGCGGGTGCGTCAGCGCGAAGAAGCACAACGAGCTGCAGGCGAGCTACGACGAGCTGCAGATGCGGTACGGCACGCTGTCCGAGCGCGCCGACGGCCAGAAGGTCGAGATCGAGGACCTCGAGCGGTACGTCGACCAGCTCAAGGCCAGCAACGACCACCTCGGCTCGTTCTACGAGGACCTGCTCACGGAGTTCCGGCCGCAGCTCGAGGACGACGAGCTCGAGGTCATCGTCTACCCCGACCGGATGAGCCTGGCGCTCGCGCAGGACGTGTCGTTCGGCACGGGCTCCGCCGGGCTGTCCCGCCAGGGCGACGAGACGCTCGACAAGCTCGCCGACCTCGTCAACCGGCACCCGGGTCGGCGCTTCGTGGTGGAGGGGCACACCGACAGCCGGCCCATCGCCAACGCGCGCTACGGCAGCAACTGGGAGCTCGGGGCCGCCCGCGCCGTGGCGGTGGTGGAGGCGCTCGTCGCCCAGGGCGTGCCCGCGGACCGCCTGGCCGCGGCGTCGTACGGCGACACCGAGCCTCGCGTCCAACGACGACGCGGCCTCACAGCGGATGAACCGCCGAGGTCGAGGTCTCGTTCCAGCCGACGCTGGAGGAGCTGCCCGGCCACCGCAGCCTCGTCGACGCCGCCGAGAAGGTCACCCTGGCCCAGCGCCGACGAGAGCGTCGTCCCGGAGCTCGATCGCGACGTGCAGCAGGTCGACGCGCAGGGCCAGGAGGCCCCGCCGGCGACACCACCACTGGCGCCGTCCCCGTCGACGACGACGGCGATCGCGCCCGCCCGCCTCGGCCCGGTAGCTCACCCCTCCGGGTCGCGCGCCCGCAGCCACAGCCCGTCGACGGCTGCGGACGCCGCCCGGACCGTGATCGTCGCGGTGGCGCGCGAGGACGGGCCTCGCTGCCGTCCTGCAGATCGGTCGCGCCGAGCCGGCAGCGCACCCCCGCCAGGTCGACCGCCTTTCCGTGAGCCGCAGCCGCGGCCGGGCGGCAGCCCGGCCTGCTCCAGGCCGAGGCCGCCGCGCAGCGACACCACGTCGTCGCCCGACGGCACGAGCGCTGCCCCGGGCCCCTCGACCCGCCCGGCCGCGAGCGCCACCGTCCCGTCGAACAAGCCGGTGACCCGCTGCGCCGCCTGCTCGTCGAGCAGGGCCGGCGCCAGGTCGGGCACGCCCAGCGGCAGGCGCCGCGCCGCCAGGCGGTGCAGCGCGGCGTTGACGGAGAGCGGCGCCACGTTCGCCGCTGGCCGCCTTCACGTCGAGCAGGACGCGGCCGTCCTCGTCGAGACGCGCGCCGTGCAGCTCGAACCTAGGAGCTTCAGCGGACGGCCCGCGACCGTCACCTCGGTGCGGGCCGGGTCGAGCTGCCCGGCGTCGATGGCAGCGTGGGCCTGCACGCGCAGCGCCGGCAGCCAGCGCACCCGGCTGCTCCGCCCGGGCGTGGGCATGACCGCGAACCCGCGTCGATCTCGCCGCGCGCCACCCGCGCGCACACCGACAACAGCGAGCTGCGGTGGGCGGCGCCGTGGTCGGCCTGAGGTCGGCGAGGTCCTGGCGCAGCCGCACGGCGGTGCCGCGCGCGGCAGCGGCGGCGCGCAGCTCAGCACCTCGCCCGTCCGCGCGGCGACCTCTCGAGCACCAGCGTGCCGAGCGTGGCGGCTTGAAGGTGCGCCCGGCGCGTGCCGTCGGTCAGGGCCACCCCCGCCAGCGCCACCGACGAGGCCGTCGCCACCACCTGGCCGTCGTCCTCGACCAGCAGCCCGTCCACCGAGCCCGACGCGGCCTCGATCCCCGGCGCGGCCAGCGCGCCCACCGCCGTCGGCGCCTCGCAGCGCAGCGCCTCGCCCAGGGCCAGGTGCAGCGCGTCGGCCCGCACGTCCTGCAGGGTCGCGACGCCGGCCACCACGCGCCCGGCGGTGCTCGTGCCCACCTCGGCCGTGATCGGGCCGCCCACCTCGAGCACCACCCCGCGCAGCACCAGATCGTCGACCTCGAGCCCGGCCGCGGGGTGCTTCAGCCGCGCCACGCGCACCCGGTCGATCGTGACCTCGACGGAGACCCCCGGCGCCTCGCGCCGCTCCAGCAGGTCGCGCAGGACGGGCACGATGCCGCCCTCGGTGCGCAGCGTCGCGTCGAGGCCCTCCAGCGCGAGCCCCTCCAGGGTGAGCTCGTCCGCGACCACCCGCGCCACCCCGAGCGCCGGCGCGCGGATCCGGAAGCTGCCCCCCTCCCCCTCCACGGTCGCGGCCTCGGCGCCGTGCACCCCCTCCACGGCGAGCGGCGCGCCGGGGAACCGGGCAGGTGCTGCAGCACCACGTCCAGCGCCAGCTGCGCCGCGGCCGTCCCCTCCGCCGAGGCCACGGCCCGGGCCGCCTTCAGCGCCTCCCCCACGTCGTGCGCGACGCGGTGCAGCGAGCGGTGCGCCAGCGCGCGCCCGGCGCCGAGCACACGGCGGACCCGGCGCCCGAGCCCGCGGCGCCGGCGGGTCAGGGCCAGGTCGTCCATGCCTGGTGGGTATCCCTACCGGGAGGCGTAGTAGGCCGCGAGATCCGCGATCGCCCGATCGTCGAGGTCGTGCCCCGCGACCGCCGCCATGTGGTCGGCCAGGGGCTGCCCCGCGCCGTCCCTCGCGGAACAGGCGCAGCTGCGCCTCCAGGTACGCCGGAGGCTGGCCGTCGAGCACGGGGTAGCGCGGGTGCTCGCCCACCCCGAGCGCGCGCGGCCCGTGGCACGGCCCGCACGGCGGCGCCCAGTCGTCCGGGATCCCGTGCCGGGCGATGTCCTCGCCCCGACCCGACCGGGTGGCCGACGGCGCCGGCCGCGGCTGCCGCGCATAGTGCTCGGCGGCCTCGCGGCGCTGCGCTGCCGTCAGGCGGTCGGCGACGGGGCCCATGATGCCGCTGGCGCGCCGCCCCGCGGCGTAGGCGTCGAGGCTCGCGACGAGGTACTCGACCCGCTGCCCGGCCAGGCGCGGGATCCGCCCGCCCGCGCCGGCCTCGCCGTCCGTCCCGTGGCACGCGACGCAGGCCCGCAGCGCCTCGGGCGCGTCGGGCGGGACGGCCACCAGCGCCGCGTCGCCGTCGGCGTCGAGGCCGCGCCCGAAGGCGTCGACGAGCGCCACGAGCGGCCAGATCTCGTCCGTGCGCCGCTGGTCGGGCCAGCCCGGCATCCCGGTGAAGCGCAGGCCGTGCTCCACGACGAAGGCGGCCTGGCCGAGGTCCTCGACGTCGTCCAGCGGCGGCGGCGGCGGCAGCATCTCCCGCACGGCCGCCGGGCGCCAGGCGCCGGGCGTCCCGTGGCACGGCGCGCACCACCGGTCGTAGTGGCCCGCGCCGAGCGCGACCAGGCCGGGATCGTCGAGCGGCGGGACCTCTGTGCCGAGCGCGCGCATCGCCACCGAGCGGCGCATCGCCAGCCCCAGCACCGCCTCGGTCGCCGCCCAGTGGCCCGTGCTGGCCTTCATCCCGACGACCCCCGACAGGAGGCCCGCCGCGAGCACCGTCCCGAGGCCCATCGCCGCGGCGATCCCCTGCACGAGCCGGGTCAGCGCGTCCACCCGCCCTCCCCCAGCGCGCCGGCCGCGCGCCACAGCGCCCCCGCGCCGTAGCCGGCGCCGCCGAGCAGCAGCATGGCGGCCCCGCCGAGGTGCTGGTCCTGCAGCGCCGTCAGGGCGCCCGCATCACCGTGGGCGCCGTAGAGCAGGCGCGGGGTCAGCGCGAGGAGCGCGCCGAGCAGCGTCATGTGCATCGACGTGAGCCACAGCGCGGCCACGCCGCCCAGCGCCCGCGCGCGGCCCGCCCCCAGCGCCGACGTCCACAGGAGCAGCCCGCCCGCGAGGAACGTCCCCTGCTCGAGCGCCCAGGGGCCCGCGCCGTGGCGCGCGGCGTGGTGCAGGGCGGGCGCGTGCCAGGCCCACACGGCGACGCCCTCCAGCATCGACGCCGGGATGGGCTGGATCCGGGCCCCGAGCGCGCGGGGCAGCGCCAGCGCGAGCAGCGGCGCCGCCAGCGCCACCACGGCCATGTGCGCGACCATGTGCGCCGTGAACGGCGGCAGCAGCGCCGCCGGCGCGGGCGACCAGGCCGCCGCCAGCACCGCGAGCCCGGCCCAGCCCGTCACTCGCACGTCGCCACCAGCGCCGCCGCCGCCACGTAGGCGACGGCGATGGCCGGCGCGAAGCCCGACAGCAGCACCGTCGCGAGGCCGAGGAAGCGGTGGCGGTCGCCGGGCTGTCGAAGTCGTGCGGCGCGACGGCCACGCCGAGGTTGCGCCGCCGCAGGCCGTGGCGGCCCGTGAACGCCACGCCGGCCAGCGCCACGGCGGTGTAGCCGGCGATGGCCCAGCGCGCGGGGCCGAGCCCGCCGTCGTCGCCGGCGAGCTTCTCGCACCAGATCGCGGCGCTGACGTAGCAGGCGAGGAAGTGCAGGGCCCACGAACGTCCGGGGCAGCGCGAGCCACCACAGCGACTCCGTCGCCTCCGCCGGGCCCCAGTGCGTCTCGCCGGGCGCGGGCGCGGGCTTCTCGCGCGGGTCCGGGCGGCGCGGGGTGAACGGCGCGGTCACGACAGCACCGGGAAGCCCGCCAGCACGGCCAGCGTCACGAGCGAGGTGGGGCCGGTGAAGTGCCAGTACAGGGCGACGTTGTGGATGTCGATGTCGTAGCGCGCCGTCATCCGGCCCGCCGCGCGGCGCGCCGCGCATACAGCTGCATGACGACGCCCACGGCGAGTAGAGCGACCGTCCAGATCACGCGCGCCCAGATAATCGCCGGGTAGACGTGGGCCGTGGGGTCGGCGCCCAGGGCGTCGATCCCGGCGACGAGCACCCAGCAGCAGGCCCCGGCCGCCGCGACGCCGCCGAGCAGGGCCCCGTGGAAGGCCGCGCCGCGGTCGGCGCGGTTGAGGTGCACCGCCGCCCAGGTGCCGCCCCAGGCCGTCGCCGCCAGGGCCCCCGCCCCGAGCGCCCAGCGCACCGTCGGATCCGGCTGGTCGAGCGGCGGGAAGCCCTCGTCGACGGTCCAGTAGAAGAAGTAGCCGAACACGAGCCCCGCGTAGGCGGTCAGATCGCCGAGCATGGCGATGAGCATCGCCCACCAGCCGACCGACGACGGGCCCGACACGTACGTCGGCAGGGTCAGCCCCAGGCCCACGTCCTTGTCGTCGCGGGCCGGGAGGTGGGCCGTCCCCGTCCACAGCCAGACCAGCACGGCGACGCCGCCGAGCACCCCGGAGATCACCGCCGGCACCCACAGGTGGAACGTCGACAGGATGAACAGCCCGCCGGTACCGAGCGCCGCGAGGTGGGTGAGGAAGGTCGGCCCGGCCACGCGCTGCACCTGGTCGGGGGTCGCGTCGACCGGCGAGGTCAGCAGCGTCTCGCGCAGGCCCTCCTCGGCGTCCGGCAGGTAGAACCGGCCCTCGTCCACGTCGCGCACGAGGTGCGGCTGGTCCCACAGCGGGTAGCGCCCGTCGATCTCGGGGATCGAGCGCACGCCCCACGGCTGGTCCGGCATCTCGCCCAGCCACTCGAGGCCGCCCGCCCCCCACGGGTTGCGCGCCGACAGCGGCTGGCGGCCCTTCGGGCGGAGCACGTCCACCACGAACACCGCGATCCCGGCCGCCAGGACGAACGCGCCCCCCGTCGACACCAGGTTGAGCGCGGCCACCGCGGTGTCGGGGTCGTAGGTGTAGACGCGGCGCTGCATGCCGAGCAGGCCGGTGAAGTGCATGGGCACGAACGCGACGTTGAAGCCCACCAGCATCAGCCAGAACGCGATCCGACCCAGTCGCTCCGACAGGTGCTTGCCGTCCACCAGCGGGAAGAAGTAGTAGAACGCGCCCACCACCGGGAAGATCGTGCCGCCGATCAGCACGGAGTGCAGGTGGCCGACCACGAAGTAGGTGTCGTGGGCCTGCAGGTCGAACGGGACCAGCGCCACCATGACGCCCGTGAGCCCGCCGATCACGAACGTGGACAGTCCACCCAGCACGAACAGCATGGGCACGGCGAGCTGCACCCGCCCGGCCAGCAGGGTCGCGACGAAGCAGAAGATCTGCACGCCCGTGGGGATGGCGATCGCCTGCGACGCCGCCGAGAACAGCGCGAGCGAGATGCCCGGCAGCCCGGTGGTGAACATGTGGTGGACCCACAGGCCGAAGCTGACGAAGCCCGTGCCGATGGCCGACAGGACGACCCAGGTGTAGCCCACCATCGGCGTCTTCGCGAAGGTGGGCACCATGGTGGCGACCAGCGCGATGCTCGGCAGGAAGACGATGTAGACCTCGGGGTGGCCGAAGATCCAGAACAGGTGCTGCCACAGGAGCGGATCGCCGCCGCGCGACGCGTCGAAGAACGGCCAGTCGAAGGCCGTCTCGAGCTCCATCAGCAGGTCGCCGGCGATGAGCGGCGGGAACGCGAACAGGATCATCACCGCGACGACCAGGATGTACCAGGCGTACAGCGGGATCATGTGGATGCGCATGCCGGGCGGGCGGCAGCGCAGGATGCCGACCAGCAGCTCCACCGCCGCCGCGATGGACGCCACCTCGATGAACGACAGGCCGAGCAGCCAGATCTCGGTGCCGTAGCCCTCACTGTAGCGGGTCACGAGCGGCGGGTACATGAACCAGCCGCCGTTCGGTGCGGCGCCGAAGAACAGCGAGCCGCAGACGAAGACGCCCCCGATGAGGTAGCACCAGTAGCCGTAGGCCGACAGGCGGGGGAACGGCAGGTCCCGCGCGCCGAGCATCTCGGGCAGGACCAGGATGGAGAACGCCTCGAACACCGGCACGGCGAACAGGAACATCATGATGGTGCCGTGCATCGTGAAGAACTGGTCGTACTGCTCCGCGGTCAGCAGGTCGTTGCCCGGGACGGCCAGCTGCAGGCGCATGGCGAGCGCGAGGACTCCGGCGAACAGGAAGAACACGAAGGCCGTCGCGGTGTACCAGAGCCCCACGACGCTGTTGTTGACGGCGGACCAGTAGCGCCAGCCCGTCGGGGTCCGCCAGACGTCGAGCAGGCGGCGCCGCTGTGCGCGCTGGACCTCGGCGGGCGGGGCCTCGGCGAGGGGCTCGGGGTCGGCGGGGAGGTCGGGCCCGGTCACTGCAGGGACTCCAGCCAGGTGGCGAGCACGTCGAGGTCGGCGTCCGGGAGGCCGGCGAACCCGGGCATGCCGACGCCGGGCTTGTGCCGTCGCGGGTCGGCCAGGAAGGCGCGGAACCCCGGCACGTCGTTCGGCAGGACGCCGCCGGCGAGCGTGCGGCGCGAGCCCACGTGGGTGAGGTCGGGGCCGAGGACGCCGTCGGCGGGGGTGCCGCGGACGGTGTGGCAGGCGCCGCAGCCGGTGCGCAGGAACCGGTCGCGGCCGGGGCTCGCGAGCGCCGCGGGCGCCGCGGCGGCGGCCTGCGCCTGCAGCCAGGCCTCGAAGGCCTCGGGGGCGAGCGTGACCACCGCGAAGCCCATGTGGGCGTGCGACGGGCCGCAGAACTCGGCGCAGACGCCCTCGAGCTCGGCCTCGCGCAGCGGCTGCAGGCCCAGTCGGTTGGTGCGGCCCGGGATGGCGTCCATCTTGCCGGCCAGCGAGGGGATCCAGAAGGAGTGGACGACGTCGGCGCTCGTGAGCTCCACCCGGGTGCGGGGGCCCACGGGCAGGCGCAGCTCGTTCGCAGTGGCGATCACCCGACCGTCCGGCGTGCGGTAGCCGATCCGCCACCAGAACTGCTCGGCCGAGACGAGCACGCGCAGGCCGTCGGCCGGGCCGGGGTCGAGCAGCGCGGGCATCTGCGCCAGTCCGCCGACGAGCAGCACCGACAGCACGACCGTGGGCAGCAGCGTGCCGCCGCCGATGACCAGGTTGCGGGCCCGGGCGGGCTCCAGGGTCCGCTGCGTGAGCGTGGCGTGCACCGCGAGGCCGACCACGAAGAGCCAGATGGCGACGGCGCCCACCGCCATGGCCACGAACAGCCACAGGATGCGCTCGGCGTCTGCGCCCGCGGGATCCAGGGCGGACCGCGGACCGTGGCACGCGGCAAAGCACAGGATCGGCAGGAGCGTTCGGAGCATCACGACAGACCCCCGCATACTCATTCCTGCGCACGAGCACCATCTCTGGATACGCAATCCCCGTAGAGGCCGCACGGAAGCGGCCCGAGGAGGAAGCTTGCAGACAGAGATGACCCGAGCGAAGCTCGACGAGTTGCTGGAGCAGTTCGACACCGCGATGCTGGTGACCCGCACGCCGGCGGACCTGCTGCGCGCGCGTCCCATGTCGATCGCCGAGGTGACCGACGGTGCGCTGTGGTTCGTGACCAGCCGGGAGAGCGGCAAGGTCGACGAGATCGAGGCCCGATCGGTGGTCGACGTGACGCTGCAGGCCAGCAACGTGTTCGTGTCGCTGACCGCCGTGGCGCGGGTGGTCGAGGACCAGGCGCGGATCGCGCAGCTGTGGAAGGAGCCGTGGCGGGTGTGGTTCCCGGACGGGCCGAAGACGCCCGGGCTGGTGCTGATCCGCGTGGAGCCGACGCAGGCCGAGTTCTGGGACAACCGGGGCGCGAAGGGGCTGACGTTCCTGTGGGAGGCGGTGAAGGCGTACGCGAAGGGGGAGCGGATCGACGACGGGGATCTGCGGGATGATCAGCATGGGATGGTGGACCTGTAGGGACCACGACCCGTCGCCGCGCCAGCGGCGACGGGCCTGGTCCCTCCCCTGCCCCTTGCCCCTTCCCTTGCCCTTGCCCCTGCTCCGCCTCCAGGGGCCACCGGCCGCCCATCTCCGCCACGACCACCCCCACGACCACCCCCACGACCACGCGGGCAGCGGTGGGCTGGTCGGCGGCGCTGCGGCCCGAGCACGGGGGCTTGGTCCCTCCCCTGCCCCTTGCCCCTTCCCCTTCCCCTTGCCCCCTGCTCCGCCTCCAGGGGCGAGGTCGAGGTCGATCTCGAGGTCGAGGTCGAGGTCGAGGTCGAGGTCGAGGTCGATCTCGAGGTCGAGGTCGAGGTCGATCTCGAGGTCGAGGTCGAGGTCGAGGTCGATCTCGAGGTCGAGGTCGAGGTCGAGGTCGAGGTCGATCTCGAGGTCGAGGTCGAGGTCGATCTCGAGGTCGAGGTCGATCTCGAGGTCGAAGTCGAGCACCGGCCGCCCATCTCCGCCACGACCACCCCACGACCACCCCCACGACCACGCGGGCAGCGGTGGCTCGTCGGCAGGGCTGCGCCGCGAGCACGGGTGAGGGTGGTCGTGGTCGTGGTCGTGGGGGGCAGGCGGGGGCAAGGGCAGGGGCAAGGGCAGGGGCAGGGGCCCTGTCGTCAGGCCCCTGTCGTCAGGCCCCTGTCGTCAGGCCCCGACGGTCGGGCGCCCCCGCCCCGCGGCCCCGCCCCGACCCCTGTCGGGCAGCCACGACACCCCCGCTCCCCCGCCCGCCTGCACCGTCGGGTTGCACCCCTCCCACGGTGTCGGGCACCGACGACGGTCCGCCCCCCTCCCCGCACGCTCCGACGCCGACATTCCTCCTGGCACGGCCCTTGCTTTCACACCGACCGCCACGACACGACAGCAACCCGTGTCCAGATTCGGCAACCAGGAGGACTCACATGATCGCGTTCCTGCTCAGCACCGCCGCTCTCGCCGCCGAGCCCGCCGCCCCGGCCGCCCCGGCGACCGACGCCCCGTCGACCGAGGCGCCCGCCGCGGCGCCGAAGTTCGAGGACCTCGACGTGAACAAGGACCTGGCCCTCGACAAGACCGAGGTCTCGAAGAACGAGTCGCTGACCAAGGCCTTCGCTACCGTCGACACCGACAAGAACGGCAAGCTGTCCAAGGACGAGTTCACGGCCTGGGTCGAGAAGACCACCAAGGGCTGATCGACTCCGCGGCGGCGCGTACGTCGGGATAACAAGCGAGATGCGCCTCCCGAGGCTGTCGTCGTTCCTGACGTACGCGCTCGTCGCCCTCACGGCGGTGCTCGTGCCCCCGTCCGCCGGGCTCGTGCGCGTCACCCTGGCGGTCGAGCAGCTCGCGGAGACGGGCTCCCGCACGGTCCTCGACGCCGCCACCACCGCCGACCTGGCCCGCTCGCTGGCCGAGCACGTCAGCGCCATGGAGCGGCTCGCCCGCCAGCGGCGCACCCTGGGCGACGACGCCCTGGCCCCGCTCTACGAGGCCCGCCGACAGGAGTTCGTCGACACCGTGGCCCGCCTCGACGCCCTGCCGCTGGCCCCCGACGTGCGCGCCCGGCTGGTCCGCCTGCGCACGGCCGAGGCCGCCGTCCACGCGGGCCTCTCCGGCGACCCCGCCGCCCCGGCCTACGACGCCGCGCTGACCCGCTTCGGCGACCTCGCTGGCGAGGCCCGCGGCATCCTCGCCGCCGCCTCGCAGGCCATCGCCGAGGCCGCCACCGCCCTGCGCGACGACGCCCAGGCGCTGGAGCACCGCCTGGTCGGCGCCGCGGTGTGGCTCGTGCCGCTGGTCGGCGGGCTGCTGGTCGTCGCCGTGGTGCTCATCGTGCGCCCGCTGCGCCACCTCGACCTCGCCATCCGGCGGCTCGGCGCGGGCGACCTCGAGCGCCCCATCCGCATCTACGGCCCGGCCGACCTGCGCGACCTCGGCGCCCGGCTGGAGTGGCTCCGCGAGCGCCTGCTGGCGGAGGAGTCCGACCGGGTGCGGCTGCTGCGCCACGTCTCCCACGAGCTCAAGACGCCGCTCACCTGCATCCGCGAGGGCGGCCAGCTGCTGTCCGACGGCGTCGCCGGCGACCTGTCGGCCGAGCAGCGCGAGCTCGTCGGGATCATCGGCACCAACGCCGAGGCGCTGGGCCGGCGCATCGAGGACCTGCTCCGCGCGAGCGAGCTGCGCCAGGAGGGCGCCACGCTCGACCTGCGCCCCGTGCGCCTCGACCAGGTCGTGCGCGAGGTGCTCCACCAGAGCGCGGTGGCGATGCGGGCCCGCGGGATCACGCTCCGCGAGGCGCTGGCGCCGGTCGAGGTGCGCGGCGACGGGCCGCGGCTGCGCACCGTCGTCGACAACCTCGTCACGAACGCGGTGAAGTTCTCGCCCGAGGGCGGCGCCCTCGACGTGACGCTGGCCGCGACGCCCGAGGGCGTGGTCCTCGCCGTCGAGGACGAGGGCCCGGGGGTGGACCCGGCCGAGCGCGACGCCGTGTTCGAGTCGTTCTACCAGGGCCGCGCGAGCCTGACCCACAACGTGGCGGGCACGGGCCTGGGCTTGTCCATCGCCCGAGAGTATGTGCGAGCGCACGGGGGGGACGTCCACATGGAAGCCGGTCGGGTGGGCGCGCGCGTGGTGGTCCGGCTCGGGCGGCGCGCATGAGGGCGCTGTGCTGGGCGCTGCTCGCCGCGGGGTGCGCGCCGAAGGCCGCACCGCCCCAGGTCGTGCTGGTGCCGCAGGCCGAGCCGGCCACGCCGCCCGAGGCGCCGCTGGTCGGGGTCCTGCAGAGCGTGGGGATGCTGCTGGTGATGCCGCCCGAGCGCCAGGTCGAGGAGATCGACTCGCTGCAGGCCGGCCTCGACAGCGGCGCCCCGGCCTCCGATCGCGTCCGGCTCGCGCTGCTGCTCGCCGTCGGCGCGCCCGAGGTGCGCGACAGCGAGCGCGTCCACGCCCTGCTCGACGACCGCACCTGGGACGACGCCGCCTACGAGGCGCTCGCCCGCTTCGTCCTGCAGCTGGCCGACGAGCGCGCCGGCCGCGCCCGCGACCGCCTCGACGCCGCCGAGGCCCTGGAGGCCGAGCGCAAGCTCCGCAAGGAGCTCGAGGCCCGCCTCGACGCCATCCGCACCATCGAGACCGACATCGAGCGCCGCGATCTCGCCGACGAGGAGCCCCATGACCAGCGAGCCCCGCCGCCCCCGGATCCTGTTCGTTGACGACGACGCGGACCTGCGGCGCCTCCTGGCGCTGCGCCTCGGCTCCGCCGGCTACGACGTCCAGACCGCCTCCGGCGGCGCCGAAGCGCTCGGCCGGGTCGACGACGGGCCGCCCGACCTCGTCATCACCGACATCCGCATGGACGGCATGGACGGCATGCAGCTGTTCGACGCCCTCCGGCGCCGCCTGCCCGCCCTGCCCGTGGTCGTGCTCACCGCCCACGGCACCATCCCCGACGCCATCGACGCCACCCACCGCGGCGTCTTCGGCTACCTGACCAAGCCCTTCGACAGCCAGGCGCTGCTCGACACCGTCCGCCAGGCGCTGCAGCTCTCCACCCCCGCGAGCGAGGCCCCCGCCGAGGCCTGGCGCGCCGACATCGTGAGCCGGTCGCCCGCGATGGAGGCTGTCCTCAGCCGCGCCGGGCGCGTCGCCGACGCCGACGCGAGCGTGCTGATCCTCGGCCAGAGCGGCACGGGCAAGGAGCTCGTCGCCCGCGCCATCCACCGCGCCAGCCGCCGCGCCGACCAGCCGTTCGTCGGCGTGAACTGCGCCGCCATCCCCGAAGCGCTGCTCGAGTCCGAGCTGTTCGGCCACCGCAAGGGCGCCTTCACCGGCGCCACCGACGACCACCCGGGCCTCGTCTGCAGCGCCCACGGCGGCACCCTCTTCCTCGACGAGGTGGGCGACATGCCGCTGTCGCTGCAGGCCAAGCTCCTGCGCGTCCTCGAGGAGCGCGAGGTCCGCCCCGTCGGCGCGACGCGCTCCGTCCCCGTCGACCTGCGCATCCTGTCGGCCACCCACGCCGACCTCGAGCGCGACGTGGCGGAGGGCCGGTTCCGCGGCGACCTGCTGTACCGCCTCAACGTCGTCACCCTGGTGCTGCCCGCGCTCACCGAGCGGCGCGAGGACATCCCGCTGCTCGCCGAGACCTTCCTGCGCGACCTCGCCGCCCGCTCCCGGCGCCCCGCCGCGCGCTTCGCGCCCGACGCCCTGGAGCTGCTGGTCTCGGCCCGGTGGCCGGGCAACGTGCGGCAGCTGCACAACGTCGTCGAGCAGTGCGTGGCGCTGTCGACGGGGCCGGTGATCCCCGCCCAGCTCGTCGTCGACGCCCTGCGCGACCGCCGCGGCGCCCTGCCCACGCTCGACGAGGCCCGCACCGAGGCCGAGCGCAGCTACCTGCTGCGCGTGCTCCGCATCACCCGCGGCAACGTGACCCAGGCGGCCCGGCTCGCCGGCCGCAACCGCACCGAGTTCTACAAGCTGCTCGGCCGCCACGCCCTCGCGCCCGAGCGCTACCGCGAGTGACGCCCCGCGCGCGGGTGCCGCTGCTCACCCCAGGGCCGTGCGGAGCTCGTCGGGGTCGAACGGCTTCGTGAGGTGCACGTCGAAGCCCGCGTCGCGGCTCGACGCCACGTCTTCGGGGCGCCCGTAGCCGGTCAGGGCCACCAGCCGCACCGCCGCGCCCACGCGCTCCCGCACTCGCCGCGCCACCTCGTAGCCGTCGATGCCGCGGCAGCCCGATGTCGACGATCGCCACGTCCGGCCGCTGCTGCTCGATGCAGTCCACGGCCTGCAGGCCGTCCGCGCACTCCACGACCTCGTGCCCGTCCATCTCGAGCAGCAGGCGCATCATCGTCCGCGAGTCCTCCTGGTCCTCGACCAGCACGATGCGCCGCCCGGCCCCGCGCACGGCGTCGTCTTCGCGCCAGCCGGCGCCGAGCGCGGCAGGCGGACGGCGAACCGGGCGCCCGGCCCGTCTTCGCGGTTGCGGGCGACGACCTTGCCGCCGTGCCGTCGACGATCCGCCGCACCAGCGTCAGCCCGAGGCCGAGCCCGCCCGACTGCCGCGCCAGGCCCTGCTCGCCCTGGGCGAACAGGTCGAAGATGCGCTCCTTGTCGGCCTCCTCGATGCCGCGGCCCCGGTCGGACACGGTGAGGTGCGCGATGTCGCCGTCCGGGACCAGCGCCAGCGTGACCTCGCTGTCGGGCGGGGCGTGGCGCAGCGCGTTGGACAGCAGGTTCGAGCACACCTGCTGCAGCCGCGCGGCGTCCCCGTCGAGCCAGACGGGCGGCTCGGGCACGTCACAGCGCAGCGCCACGGACTTCTCGGCGAAGGCGCTGCTCAGGGCGTCCGCAGCGTCCCGCACGACCTCGCGCAGGTCGATGGTGCTGCGGCGCAGCTCCAGGCGCCCCGACGCGATCCGCGCCACGTCGAGCAGGTCGTCGACGAGCCGCGCCATCAGGTCGCTCTGGCGCCGGATGACGCGCAGCGCGTCCTGCCGCGTGGGCTCCGGCGGCGACGACTCGAGCACGGTGAACGCCGAGCGCACCGCGTGCAGCGGGTTGCGCAGCTCGTGCGACACCATCGCGAGGAACTGCTCGCGCACCCGCGCGCCATCGAGGATGACCTGCTCGGCCCGCTTGCGCGTCGTGATGTCGCGCAGGACGGAGCGGCTGCGCAGGATCTGGCCGTCCTCGCCGCGCACGGCGGTGGCGTTGAGCGCCACGTCGAGGTGCGTGCCGTCCTTGCCGCGCAGGACCAGCTCCACGTCGCGGACGAAGCCCGTCGACCGGAACGTCTCGAAGGAGCGACGGGCGTCCTCGAGGCAGGACTCGGCGTACAGGTCGGTGAAGTGCAGGTCGACGGCCTCGGCCTCGGAGTACCCGGAGATCTGGCGCCAGGTGCGGTTCGACTCGAGGACCCGCCCGGTGCGGGCGTCGATCGACAGGTACATGTCAGGGGAGTTGTGGTAGAGGTCCTCGAACTTCCGCTCGTTGTCGCGCAGCCGCTCCTCGAGGCGCTTGCGGTCGCTGATGTCGCGATCCATCTTCGAGATGCCGATGATCTCACCGTCGCGGCCGTACACGGGCGACATGGCCACCGACACGTCGATGCGCTCGCCGGATCGGTGCAGCCGGTGCGTCCACTGCGCCTCCACGCGCTGCCCACCCAGGAGCTTGGCGATGGCCCGCTGGTGGGACGCCTTCTCCGCCTCGGGGATGAGCCGCTCGACGGTCGAGCCGATCATCTCGTCGGCCTCCCAGCCGTACAGCCGGGTGGCGCCGCGGTTCCAGGCGTTGATCCGGCCGTCGAGGTCGATGCCGATGATGGCGTCCTCGCTCGAGTCGACGATGGCCGACAGCAGCTCGAGGCGGTGGCGCGCGGTGGTGAGGCCCGTCATGTCGACGAGCGTGAGCACGACCCCCGCGACGTCCTCGCCGTCGGCGTAGGGCTGCAGGCGCGCGAGGTAGGTGTGGCCGTCGCCGTCGAGGACCTCGCGCTCGAGCCTCCCCTCGCCCGCCGCCACGGCCTCCACGTCGTCCATCAGGTCCGGGTAGTCGAGCGGGTGGTTGAAGCTCGCGAACCGCCGCCCGATGTCGTGGGGCAGCAGCGAGAACAGCCGCTCGGCGCGCGGCGTGAACTTGCGGATGCGGAGCTGGTTGTCGAGGAAGACGGTGGCCACGTCCATCGCCTCGAACAGGTGGCGGATGTCGCGGTTGAGCTCCTTGAGCTCCGAGAACTTCGACTGGTACTCGGCGTTGACCGTGTGGAGCTCCTCGTTGACCGAGTGGAGCTCCTCGTTGGTCGACTGGAGCTCCTCGTTGCTCGCGACGAGCTCCTCGTTGGTGGCCTGGAGCTCCTCGTTGCTCGTCTCGAGCTCCTCGATGGTCGACTGCAGGTTCTCGCGGGTCTGGCGGAGCTCCACCTCCATCACGTCGAAGCGCTCGCGCGACAGCTCGTCGTGGGGGACGGGCACGGGCGCGGGCGGCGCCTCCCGGCTCGGGCTCGCGTCGAGCAGGCGCACCACGTAGGCCGCGACGCGGCGGCCGCGCGGGACGACCCGCTCCACGCAGACGTCGAACGTCCGCTCCTCGCCCGAGACCGGCCACGACACGCCGTTGAAGCGGACCGGCGCCGTCTCCCGCGAGGCCCGCGACAGCGCGCCCGACAGCGGGATCCGCACCTCGTCGGGCACGAGGTCGAGGATGTCGGTGGACGGCCGGCGGGGGTTGAGGCGCAGCAGCTCCTCGGCGCCGCTGAAGCAGTCGATGAGCGCCCGGCCCTCGCCGACCAGGAACGACGGCGGCATGAAGCGGTCGAGCACGGCGTCGTACAGGGCGATGGAGGGCGCGTCGGGCTGCGGCGCGCGCGACACGGGCGTCCGCGTGGACGGCAGGCGGTCCGAGCGCATCGACAGGTCGAGGTCGGACGGCAGCCGCGTGTGCTGGCGCTTCAGGTACAGGCGCGCGTGCTCGTCGAGGGTCTCGAACTCCGGCCCGAGCTCGCCCGTGCTCTCGCTCGACCCGAGCAGCAGCATGCCGCCGACCCGCAGGCCGTAGTGCAGCAGCGCGAGCGTGCGGCGCTGCGCCTGCGGCTTGAAGTAGATGAGCATGTTGCGGCAGGTGACGAGGTCGAGGTTCGTGAACGGCGCGTCGCGCAGGACGTTGTGCCGGGCGAAGACGACCCGCTGACGCAGCACCTGGCGGACCTGGAACGTGCCGTCGCGGCGGGGCCGGAAGTAGCGCTCGAGGCGGCCGGCGCCGACGTTCTTCAGGCGGTCCTGCGGGTAGGCGCCCTGGCCCGCGAAGTCGAGCGCGTCGGGGTGGACGTCGGTGGCGAAGATGCGGGCCTGCAGGTCGCCGCCGTGGGCCTCGATGGCCTCGTCGAGCAGGATGGCGAGCGAGTAGGCCTCTTCGCCCGTGGCGCAGCCGGCGACCCAGACGCGGAGCTCGCGGTCGTCCTCGCCGGCCTTGGCGAGCAGGGCGGGGATCTCCTGCTCGAGCCGCTCGAAGCAGCTCACGTCGCGGAAGAAGGTGGTGACGCCGATGAGCAGGTCGTGGCACAGCGCCTGGGCCTCCGACCGGTCGGCGGCGATGAGCGCGTTGTAGGCGTCGATGTCGTCGACCTGGCGCAGGGCCAGGCGGCGCTGCATGCGGCGCAGGACGGTCGAGCGCTTGTACTCGGAGAAGTCCACGCCGAACTGCTGGCGCAGGAGCTTCAGGCTGGGCTCCACGGCCTGGCCGGCCTCGTCGCTCGCCTCGTTGAGCCGGTGCTCCATCAGCGCCCGCGCGAGCGCGTCGGACGGGAGCACGACGTCGACCACGCCCGTGTCGAGCGCGGCGACCGGCATGCCGTCGAAGCGCGCGGAGGTGGGCTCCTCGACCATGACCATGCCGCCGGCGCGGTGGATCGCGCGCACACCGCGGGAGCCGTCGGTGCCGCTGCCGGACAGCACGATGGCGATGGCGTGCTTGCCGAGGTCGGCGGCGAGGGAGGTCAGGAACTTGTCGACGGGGAACGACAGGGCCGAGCGGGGCTGCTTGTCCGACAGCACCAGGCGACCGTCGCGGATCTCGATCTCCTTGCCGGGCGGCAGCAGGTAGACGTGATCCGACTCGACCACCATGTCGTGGGCCGCGCGCACCACGCCGAGGGCGGTGTAGCGGGCCATCAGCTCGTCCATCAGCGACTTGTGGTCGGGCGACAGGTGCTGCACGACGACGAACGCCATGCCCGTCTGGTTCGGCAGCGCGCGGAACAGCCGCTCGATCGACTCGAGCCCGCCCGCCGAGGCGCCGACGCCCACCACGATCCGGGAGGGAGCCGCCGCCTCTTCTTCGGCGAGGTACTCCGGGGACTTCATGCCTGGTCTCCGTTCGGGGGGGTCACGACGCGTTCCATGGTTGATTGCATGGACTTTAGCTTGGGCAAGCTCCAGCGTCAAGTATGAACTTGTGACCAGCGGAGCTCAAATATCGAAGAAACTGTCGCAAGATCGGCGGCTGCACCGCTCCGACGATGGATGCGAGCGACGGTGATGCATACGAGTCTCTTCATCGACCCGGAGGAACTTCCATGCAGACCCTCGCCCACCAGGATTGGATGCGGCTGGCGCGGCACGAAGGCGAGCCCAGCGTCTCCCTCTTCCTCGCGCTCCACCCGCACGACGGCGACCGCCGACGCGTCGCCCTGCGGCTGCGGCACCTCCTCGAGGAGGCCGAGCAGCGGCTGGCCGAGCTCGACTGCGATCCGGCCCAGGTCGAGGCCATCCTCGCCCCGCTGCGCGCCTCGGGGCTCGAGGACATCCCGCGCGACGGGCAGACGCTCGCCGCCTTCCTCGCGCCGTCGGTGCAGGAGCTCCACCAGCTGGACGCCCCGCTCGGCGAGCGCGTCACCGTGGCGGATCACTTCGCCCTCGCCGCGCTGCGGACGGCGCTCGACCAGCCGGCCCTGTGGTACGTGCTCGGCCTGGCGGACGACGGGGCGACCCTGGTGCGCGTCGCGCGCGGGGCGCCCTCGGAGGTGCCGCTGCCGCTCGAGCGCGAAGACCGCGCTGCGGCGAACGCCGAGCGCGTCGAGCCCACCGAGGGCGGCAACCGCCACGCCAACCGCTTCGGCTCGCCGCCGACGGGCGGCACGCCGACCACGCACCAGCAGGGCTTCGGCTACGAGCAGGTCGACGACATCGAGCGCCAGACCTGGTACCGGTTCGTCGACCGGGCTCTGCAGCAGGCCCTGGAGGAGGCGCCCGCGCCGGTGGTGCTGGTGGCCGACGTGGTGCACCACCAGGCCTTCCGCGACGCCTGCCACTGCCCGCACCTGCTCGACCGCGGGATCCGACACGATCCGCACGCGTCGCCCGCCGAGCTCGCGGCGCTGGCGCGCCCGGTGGCGCGCGCCCACCAGCAGAACGACAGCGAGGCGATCGGCGACCGCTGGCACGCCGCGGCGCACCGCGGGCTGGTCGCCACGCGGCCCGAGGACGTGCTCGAGGCCGCGCGGGTGGGCCGGGTGGACACGCTGTACTGGCCGGCCGGCGCAGACCTGAACGGTGACGCCGAGCAGGTCGACGAGATCGTGCGCCAGACGGCGCTGCAGGGCGGCGCGCTGGTGCCGGTCGACGGGGAGGGGCTGCCGGAGGCGGGCGGCGGGTCGAACGTGGTCAACGCCATCCTGCGCTGGTGACGCGCCGCGACTGCCCGGCGGCACAGTCGTGCATTGATCAGAAGCATGTGGAAATACCGGCCGGTGGGCCGAGGAGGACAGATGGACGATCGCAGGCGATGGGAGGCCCGCCGACGGGCCGGGTGGGCGGAGCCCGACCGAGGCGGGTGGGACGACCCGGTGGTGCGGGGTGAGGTGCCCCAGACCGACTGGGAGCGCGACGATCGGTTCGCCCGCGAGGCCCGCCGAGACCGCACCGATCGCTTCGACCGCGAGTCGACGAGCTGGCAGCGCGACGATCGCTGGGGCCGCGACGATCGCTGGGACCGCGACGATCGCTTCGCCAGCGAGCCGCGCCCCGCCGCGCCCCCGCGCTTCCGGCGCCCGCGCGGCGGCATGGACGATGACGGCCGGCGCGGCGCCTACACCGGCTGGGGCTACGAGCGCGAGGAGCGGCTGCCCCGCCGCACCTACTGGTACGGCCGCGACGACGACAGCTACGCCTCGGGCGACCGGCACCCGGCCGACCGCGAGCCGCACCTCCGGCGGACCTTCGGCTCCGCCTACGGTGCCGAGCGCGACGACGCCTTCGCCCCCGTCGGGCCGCTCGACGACCCGCACTCGCTCGCGAGCTACGGCGCCTTCCGCGTCGCCCGCGGCCCCCACGCCGGCAAGGGCCCGCGGGGCTTCGAGCGCAACTGGGACCGCGTGCGGGACGAGGTCTGCGACCTGCTCGAGCGCGACGGCGAGATCGACGCCTCCGACATCGACGTCCGGATGGACCGCGGCGTGGTGCTGCTGACCGGCACCGTGGCCGACCGCCACCAGAAGCGCCGCGCCGAGCACCTCATCGACGGCATCCCGCAGGTCCACGACGTGCGCAACGAGCTGCGCCTGGCCGACGCCCGCAGCGAGCGCCACGGGCTGTCCGTCAACGGCACCGACCACGGCGTGCAGCCGGTCGAGCGCCCGTAGCCCGTGCGAGACCGCGTGGCGGTCGTCGCCGCCGTCTGGCTCCTGCGCGCGCTGGCGGCGGCGGCGATCCGCCCCGCCCACCGCTGGCTCGTGCTGCCGCGCCCCGCTGCCGCCGTGCTACACGGCCACCCATGAGGATCCTGCGCGAGGCCTGGGCGTTCGCCCGCGAGATCGTCGACGCCTTCGTCGAGGACGACTGCACGAGCGCCGCAGCCGCCCTCGCCTACTACACCGTGTTCTCGCTCGCGCCGCTGCTGGTCATCGTGATCGTGCTGGTGGGCCTCGTGGTCACGCCCGAGCAGGCGTCGTCGGCGGTGAACGACGAGGTGCGGCAGCTCATCGGCCCCCAGGGCGCCGAGCAGATCGCCACCATGATCGAGCACGTCCGCGCCGACAGCGAAGGGAGCCTCGTCGCGCGCACGCTCGGCGCGGTGGCCGTCGTGTTCGGGTCGACGGCGGTGATGGTGCAGCTGCAGGCAGCCCTGAACAAGGCGTTCGACGTGATGCCCGACCCCGAGGCGGGCGGCGTCCGCAACTTCGTGACCAAGCGGCTGCCGTCGTTCGCCATGATCCTCGGCGTGGCCTTCCTGCTCCTGGTCTCGCTGGCCCTGTCCGCGCTGCTGTCGGCCGTCGTCGACCGCGCCTCGTGGCTGCTTCCGTTCGGCAGCGCGCTGTGGCCCGTCGTGGCCGAGCCTCGGCGCGTCGGTGCTGGTCTTCAGCCTGCTGTTCATGGCCATCTTCAAGTTCATGCCCGAGGCCACCACCCGCTGGGCCGACGTGGCGACGGGGGGCACCGTCACCGGCGTCCTGTTCACCGTCGGCAAGGCGCTCATCGGCCTGTACCTCGGCAACAGCGACGTCGGCAGCGCCTACGGCGGGGCGAGCAGCCTGGCCGTCGTCCTCGTGTGGGTCTACTACTCCGCCGTCATCGTGCTGTTCGGCGCCGAGTTCACCTCGGTGTGGACGCGGCGGTACGGCAGCGCCTGCACTCCCGAGGCCGGCGCCGTCGTGCAGAGCGAGCACGACCGCGAGCAGCTCATCGAGGAGGCGATCGCGGAGGGACGCGTCCGCCCGCCCGAGGGCTGAACGGCGCCGCTCGCGCTGCATACGAGTGCACCGAGGGGGAACCGATGGCGCGGGCGACCTGGAAGGGTGCGATCACGTTCGGACTGGTGCACATCCCGGTGGGGATGTTCGTGGCGACGCGCGACAAGGGCGTGCACTTCCACCTCGTCACCCCGGACGGTCAGTGCCGACTGCGTCGGCAGCTCGTCTGTCCCGACACGGGCAAGGTCTACGACTTCGACCAGACCGCCCGCGGCATCGAGATCGCGCCGGATCAGTACGTCATCCTCGACCAGGACGAGATCGAGCACCTGCGGCCGGAAGCGGGACAGACCATCGACATCGAGGACTTCGTCGACCTCGAGGCGATCGACCCCATCTACTTCTCGAACACCTACTGGCTCGCGCCGCGCGAGGGCGGCGCCCGGGCCTACCAGCTGCTGGTCGAGGCGCTCGAGAAGGGCGCAGAAGGTCGGCATCGCCCGGTTCGTGCTGCGGACGAAGGCGCACCTCGCCGCCGTGCGGTGGCCGACGGCGCGCTGGCCCTGTCGGTCATGCACTGGTCCGACGAGGTGAGCCGCGGGCTGCCGTGGTCCCCGAGATCGAGGCCAAGGTCGACCCGCGCCAGCTCGACCTCGCCGTGGACCTGATCGAGACGCTGACCCGGCCCTTCGAGCCCGAGCGCTACGTCGACACCTACCGCAAGGAGCTGCTCGAGCTCATCGAGCAGAAGGCGCAGGGCGGACGGTGCCCATGCACCCCGACGCCGAGGCGCCGGAGCCGACCGACGTGGTCGACCTGATGGCGGTCCTGAAGCGGAGCCTGGAGCAGGGCAAGGCCAAGAAGAAGAAGAAGGCGAGCTGACGGGTGCCGGACGCGCTGCAGCGCTACCGCGACAAGCGCGACTTCGCGGACGGCGGAGCCCGCGGGCGAGGTGGGCACCTCCGACGCCGCCGCGCTGTCGTACCTCGTGCAGAAGCACGAGGCGTCGCGGCTGCACTACGACTTCCGGCTCGAGCTCGACGGCGTGCTGCTGTCGTGGGCGGTGCCGAAGGGGCCGTCGCTGCGGCCGGGAGAGCAGCGGCTGGCCGTGCGCACCGAGGACCACCCCCTCGCCTACGGTCGGTTCGAGGGCACCATCCCGCGGGCGAGTACGGCGGCGGCACGGTGATGCTGGGGACCGCGGCACCTGGACGCCGCAGGGCGACCCGCGCGCCGGGCTCGCCGAGGGCAAGCTCACCTTCGCGCTGCACGGCAGAGCGGCTGCGCGGCGCCTGGCACCTGGTGCGGACGCGGCGGGGGCGAGCAGGAGCAGTGGCTCCTGATGAAGCGCCGCGACGACGGCGCCGACGACGACGGCGAGGCCGCGGTGCGCCGCTACGCGACGTCGGTGGCGACGGGCCGCACGATGGACGAGATCGCCCACGCCGAGGCGCGGCGCGCAGCGTCTGGCACGGCCCGCAGGATGCCGCGTCGGTCGTGGACGCTTCGAGGGCGCGGTGCGCCGGGCGGTGCCCTGGCCGCTGGCCCCACAGCTGCCGAAGCTGGTCGATTCGCCGCCCGCCGGCGAGGGCTGGGTCCACGAGCTCAAGCACGACGGCTACCGGCTGCTCGTGCGGCTGCAGGGCGGCACGGCGCAGCTCCTGACGCGCAACGGCCAGGACTGGACGGCGCTGCTGCAGCCCGTGGCGCGGGCGTTCGAGGGGTCGGGCCTCGGCGACGCCGTCCTCGACGGGGAGCTGGTCGCGCTCGACGACCAGGGCCGCTCCTCGTTCTCGGCGCTGCAGCGCACGCTGCACGCGGCGCCCGAGACCCTGTACGTCTACGTCTTCGACCTGCTCGCCGCGGGCGACGCCGACCTGCGCGGCGTCCCGCTGCTGCAGCGCAAGCAGGCGCTGAAGGCGCTGCTGCCGGGCGTCGGCCGCATCCGATACGGTGACCACGTCGACGCCGACGGCGCCGCGGTGCTGGCGCAGGCGTGCGCGCTCGGCGCCGAGGGCATCGTGAGCAAGCGCGCCACCTCGACCTACCACAGCGGACGCCACGACAGCTGGCGCGGCAAGTGCGCGCTGCGGGTGGACCTGCGGGTGGGCGGGTGGCTCAGCCGCAACCAGGCGCTGTCGGCGCTGCTGCTCGCCGACCCGGACGCGGATCCGCCACGGTACGCCGGCAAGGTCGGCACCGGGTTCGACGAGGCCGAGCGCGAGCGGCTGCTCGGGCTGCTGCGCCCCCTCGAGGTCGACGCCGCCGCGGTGGCCGACCCGCCCCGCCGCGCCCGCGGCGACGAGGTGCACTGGGTCCGCCCCGAGCTGTCCGTGGAGGTGCGGGCGGCGGGCTGGACGCCGGACCGGCGGCTGCGCCACCCGAGCTACCTCGGCGTGCACGTCGATCGCGGCGCCGGCGTCGCGCTCGCCCGCCCCGCCGCCGACCGGGCGCCGCCGCGGGTGACGAGCCCGGACCGGGTGGTGTACCCCGCCCTCGGGCTCACCAAGCTCGAGGTGGCCACGTGGGTGCAGCGGATGGCGCCGGCGCTGCTGCCTGGCCTGGTCGATCGGCCCCTGTCGCTCGTGCGCTGCCCGAAGGGCGTGGGCGGCGCCTGCTTCTTCCAGAAGCACCGCGAGAACCTGCCCGCGTCCGTGCTCGCCGTGGACATCCCGGGCGACGACCAGCCGTACGTGGCCATCCGCGACGAGGAGGGGCTGCTCGCCCTGGTGCAGCACGGCGTCCTGGAGCTGCACCCGTGGGGCGCGCGGACCGACCGGCTCGACCGGCCCGACCGGCTGGTGATGGACCTCGATCCGGACGAGGCCCTGCCCTTCGCGGCGGTCGTCGCGGCGGCGCTGGCCCTGCGGGAGCGGCTCGCCGCGCTCGGGCTGGCGAGCTTCGTGCGCACGACGGGCGGCAAGGGGCTGCACGTGGTCGTCCCGATCGAGCGCCGGACGCCGTGGGCCGAGGCGAAGGGCTTCACCCGGGCCCTGGCGCAGGCCATGGCCGCGGACGCGCCCCGCGCGTTCACCGCCAACCCGAAGAAGGCAGCGCGGAAGGGCAGGATCTTCGTCGACTACCTGCGCAACGGCCAGGGCGCCACGGCCATCGCGTCGTGGTCGCCGCGGGCCCTCCCGGGCGCCACCGTGGCGGTGCCGCTGCGCTGGGAGGACCTCACCGAGGACCTGGACCCGCAGGCGTTCACGCTGCGGACGGTGGCGCCGCCCGCGCGAGACCCGTGGGCCGCGCTGGACGACACGCGCCAGCGGCTCACGAAGGCCCTGCTGAGCGGCGACTGACCGCCTGCGACGGTCAGTGCGCCGTCGTGGGGTCCTCGAGCTGCGGGCGGCGCTCGATGGGGCTCGCCCCCGGCGTCTTGCGCTCGTTCAGCCCCCACGCCAGGCGCCGGTCGGTGCGCGACATCGGCACGATCGCCACGATCGCCGACACGGCGCTGATCAGGAGCACCGCCGCGGCGCCGGGCAGGAACGAGCCGAACGCCCACACGCGCGTGAAGGGCTCGGCCAGGATCACCGCGAACGCGTTGACGAGCAGGATCATCAGCACCACCCACGACACCGTCACGGGGTGCAGGGCGAAGCGGAGCATGGGCCGGACGCCCGCGTTGACCAGCCCGACGAGCAGGCCGCAGGCGACCACCGTGCCGACGCTCGCGGCGCTCACTCCCGGGAACCACCAGGTGACCAACCCGACCGCGCCGGCGGTCAGCACGGTCTGCAAGAAGAATCGGAGCAGCAAGGGTCCCTCCAAGGTCGTGGCGCGGCCGGAGCCGCGCGCAGGATTCATACACACCCAGTTGTATTACACGCCCAGGATCGTTACCAATTCACTGTAAGCCATGAAACGTACGCGAACGTCGGAGGTCCAGATGGCAGAAACCCAGACCCAGTCACACTCCGTGACCGTGGACGTCCCCCTGCGCACGGCCTACGACCAGTGGACCCAGCTCGAGGAGTTCCCGGTCATCATGCCGATCGTGGAGCAGGTGGTGCAGCAGGACGACGACACCGTCTTGTTCCGCTTGAACCTGCTCGGCCGGCGCATCGAGTACCAGGCGCGGATCGTCGAGCAGGTCCCCGACGACCGGATCGCGTGGCGGTCGGTGACCGGCAAGGACATCGGCGGCATCGTGCGGTTCCGCGCGCTCAACGAGGAGCAGACCCAGATCATGCTCGACCTGCGCTACGAGCGCGACGGCTTCCTGGAGATCGTGGGCGACGAGCTGGGGCTCGTCTCCGAGCGGGTCCGCGCCGCGCTGCAGTCCTTCAAGGAGTTCGTGGAGTCCCGCGGGCACGCGACGGGCGCCTGGCGCGGCACCATCCACCACGGCCAGGTCGAGACCGTCGAGGGCGCGCCGCTGCGGCCGTCCACCGCGGAGCGCGTCCGCCGCGACCCGCTCCACGAGCAGCACTCCGAGTTCTGAGCCGTCTGCGGACGGACCGTTGCCCCCGTGACAGAGGCGGTCGTCGATGCGCTGGTCTCGCTCGCTGCGGTCCGTGGCCCCGAAGCTGGGGGTCGCCCTCCTGGCGCTCGCCGTCGGCGGGCTCTTCGTGTGGAACGTCGCCCTCAACCCGGCCCTGCCGTCCCTGCTGGCCCAGGAGGACGACCGGCTCGTGGTCGACTTCGACTGGGTGTGGTCGTGGTACCCGGGCCAGCTGTCGGTCCACGGGCTCGACGTCCGCGGGACGGGGCGGGTGGACCGGTGGCAGCTGTCCGCCCGGCGCGCCCGCGCCCGGATCGACCTCTCCGCGCTGAAGGACCGCACGTTCCGCGCGCCCCACGTCGTGGCCAGCGGCGTGGCCTTCCGCTACCACACGCCTGCCCGAGCCCCGCGAGGTCCACCGCGACCCGCGCGGCCCGTGGGCCGTGGACCTGCCGTCCGTCGTCGTTCACCGCCTCGACGAGGTGGTGGTCGACGAGCACCACCTGGTGGGCCCGGCGAACGCCACCGGCGCGCTCACGCTGGCCGACACGGTGTCGTTCGACGGCACCATCGAGCTGCACGGCGCGCGCATCCTGGTCGACGACGTCGCCGCGAGCACGCTGAGCGGCGTGGTCGTGGCCCGCTCCGAGGGGCTGGTCCGCTTCGCGCCCATCGACGCGAGCGTGCTCGACGGCTTGTCCGCCACCGTGACCGTCCAGGCCGAGGCGCGCGACCTCGGCTTCGTGGGCAGCTACCTCGCGTCCGTGCCCTGGCTCACCGTGTCCGGCCCGGCGCACCTCGACGTCGAGATGGCGCTGGCGCACGGCCGGGTCCAGCCGGGCGGGCGGATCCTGGCCCGCACCGACGGCCTGACGCTGGGCATCCGCTCCTACCACGTGGTCGGCGCGGGCGTCCTGTCCGTCAACGTCGACGACGAGGCGACGCGGCTCGCCGTGCAGCTCGGGGACTACGCGCTGCTGGCCCCGGGCGACAGCGACCCCGACGAGCGCACGCTCGTCTCCGGGCAGGGCTTCCAGGTGACGGCCAGCAGCCCGAGCGCCGACCTGCGCGAGCCGCTGGCCGACCTGTCCGTCGTCGTGGACCTGCCGGACGCCGAGCTCCGGAACGCCAGCCTCCTCGCCGACTTCGTCCCGCCCGAGGCCGGCCTGCGCCTGCTCGGCGGGACGGGGCGGATCCGCGGCCACCTCGCCCTGCGCGCCGACGACGCCGCCCACGCCACGGGCGACGTCCACCTCGCCGGCCGCGACCTGACGGGCCGCTTCGGCACCCTGCGGTTCGAGACCGACGTCGACGCCCACGCGCGCCTGGCCCAGGGCGACCTGGTGCTCGGCACCTACGACGTCTCCGGCACCGACCTGCGCGTGTCCCGGATGCGGCTGTGGGACCCCGACGACGGCGACGACGAGCGCCCGGAGCGCACCTGGTGGGCGCGCATCGCCCTGCCGCGCGCCGCGCTCGCCCTCGGCGACACCGCCACCCTGGACGCCGACCTCACCTTCGACTGCGCCGACTCCGGGCCGCTCGTGGACCTCGTCGCCCAGCGGCGCTCGCTCGCCGGCTGGGTCCAGCAGCTGCTGTCCAAGCCCGACGTGAAGGGCCGGGCGCGGCTCGTGGTCGCCGACGAGGTCTTCGCCGTGAAGAAGCTCGCGGTCGAGGCCGGCAAGGGCGCCGAGGTGCGGCTCGAGATGCGCCGCACCAAGCGGGGCAGCCGCGGCGCGATGTTCGCGAAGCTCGGCCCGATGGCGCTGGCGATGGAGTTCGCCGACAAGGAGAAGCACCTCCACCTGACCAACCCGCGCTCCTGGTACGCCGACCGCACGGCCCCGAAGGAGTTCTGAGCGCCCGGCGACACCGCCCGCGATCCCCCGGGTCACTCTCGCTCGCGAGAGCCCCCCTCTCCCATCGGCGACTGCCTCGGGTCCCGGCGGGGCCGTACCTGGAGGTGGGAGGTACAGATGCGGACGATGTTCCCGCTGGTCGCAGCGGTCCTGGTGGCGTGCGCCCCGAAGGTGGAGGAGTCGGCGCTGGAGGGTCCCGGCGTCGACGAGGCCGGCCGGATCGCGGTGGACGCGGAGGAGCTGCTGGTGGGGCTCACCCACTTGCAGGTCCGCAACGCACCGAAGCCCGGCAAGCGGTTCGGAGAGCTCGCCTCGTCGGTGGGCGGCGGCCTGTTCGAGGACGAGCCGGAGGGCTGGGTCGGCGCTGCCTTCCGGAGCGAGGGCAAGCTCGAGCAGTGGACGATGACGGTCTGGGAGAGCGAGGAGGCCCTGATGGCCTTCGTCGTGTCGGAGCGCCACGCCGCCGCGATGGCCGAGTTCGGCGACGTGGCGGTGGGCGGCGAGACCCGCTCGCTGTGGCTGCCCACGGGCGAGCTGCCCCTGACGTGGGAGCGGGCGATGCAGCTCCTCGAGGAGGAGCCCGACGTCGTGCTCGGCGACTCTCGCTGGTACGAGGACTGATCGATGTGGTGGCTCCTCGCGTGCGGTGCGCCGGGTGAGGTGGCGCAGCAGGCCGTCGTCGAGGTCGCGGCGCGCAACCCGCTCCTCGACCTCGACCGGGCGGTCGACACCACGCCCTGGCGGGGCACCGTCCGCCAGACGCGCGACGCCGGCTACGCCTACCAACGGATCGACGACGTGTGGACGGTGTCGCTCGGCGACCCGCTGCCGGTGGGCACGCCGGTGGAGGTCCGCCCCGTGGGCCTGGCACGCGGCTTCCACTCCCGGCGCACCGGCGACGACTACGACGAGCTCTGGTTCGCCGTGGTGAAGTCGATGCCGTAGACCTCGGCGAGCTCGGCGCGCAGGCGCCGGGCGCCGTTCTCGAGCCCGTCGGCGGTGGCCTCGCGCAGCCGGTCGACGAGCCAGTCCCACACGACGGCCACCCGCGGCGCGTGGCGGAGGGCGCGGTGGGTCACGAGCCACAGGTCGAAGACCGGCAGCGGCGGCCCGTCGAGCGCGACCTCCCGCAAGGTCGGGGTGACCTGGCCGAAGACGTGCGGGATCAGCACCAGCCCGACGCCGGCGGCCGCGGCCTGCCGCACGGTCTCGCCATGGGCGGAGCGCAGCACGACCCGCGCCTCCACGGCGGCCTGCGCGATCCATTGGTTCTCGGGCAGCCGAGCGCCCTCGGGCGGCGCGATCCAGCGGTGCGCGCCGGGGTCGCGGGACGGGTGCTCCCGCAGGTACCGCTCGCTGCCGAACACGCCGAGCCCCACGGCGCGCAGGCGCGTGCTCACGAGCTCCTCGCCGCTGTCGGGGCGCACCCCGCGCACGGCGATGTCGGACTCGCGCCGCATGAGGTCGCGCACCTCGGTGCCCTGGTCGAACACGAGCTGCAGCTCGGGGTGCGCGTCGATCAGCCGGGCGAGGACGGGCAGGAGCACCAGGTTCGTCATGTCGGTCGGCAGGCTGACGGTGACGGTGCCGCGCGGCCGGGGGTCGAGCGCCGTCAGCGCGGCCCGCCCGGCGTGGACGCTGCGCTCCGCCTCCTCGGCGTGCGGCCGGAGCGCCTCGGCGGCGGGCAGCGGCGCCAGGCCGGCGGAGGTGCGCGCGAACAGCGGCTGGCCGAGCTCGGCCTCGAGGCGCTCCAGCCGGCGGCTCACCGTCGTGATGCCCACGCCGAGGTCGGTCGCGGCGCGGGTGACGGAGCCCGCGCGCAGCGCCGCCAGGAACACGGCGAGGTCGTCCCACTGCTTCATCCCGCCCCCCTCGCCCCGCGTCTTGCATACGTCATGGTGGAGCCCCCCAGCAACAACCCAGGAGCCACCCATGTCGAAGTCTCAGTCTTCGCACTCCATCATCGTGGATGTGCCGATCCGCAAGGCCTACAACCAGTGGACGCAGTTCGAGACGTTCCCGCAGTTCATGGGGGGCGTGGAGCGCGTCCGCCAGATGGGGCCCGACCGGGTCCACTTCCTGGTGAACGTCGCCGGGCGCCGCGTCGAGTACGACGCGAAGATCGTCGAGCAGGAGCCCGACGATCGCATCGTCTGGCGGAGCGTCACCGGGAAGAAGACGGGCGGGATGGTCACCTTCCGCCCGGTCGACCACACCCGCACCGAGGTCACGCTGGACCTGATGTACGAGCCCGAGGGCGTGCTCGAGAACGTCGGCGACCTCCTCGGCCTGGTGT
>JAWKRQ010000081.1:0-36276 GCA_041389545.1 Myxococcota bacterium
GACGCGCATGCGCGCGTACACGCGACCCACGCGCGCAGCCGCACGGAATCGGCGGCGTCCAACTTGCGCATCGGGAGGCGTTCGGACAGGCGCCCTCCTACTTGCGCGATCGTCATCGCGGGCGCCGCTGTGCCGACAACTGGGTCATTCGATCAGAGCGAGCGATCTTGACAAGGCTGGACCAGCAAGTAGAATGGGATACACAAACAGGGAGGAAGAGATGGAAGCCGCACATCGGGTGCTCGCGTTGGGCCTGCTCGTTACCGGCCCCCTGCTCGTCAGAAGCGCTGAAGCCAACAAGATCGACATGAGTACGGTCAGTAGCTCGGGATGCGACAATCAGTGGTACGGAAACTGCCTTTCCAATGACGTATGGGGGGCGGCCGCCGTATTTGGCATCGATACTCCGGTGAGCATTCCGATCCTCACCATCGGTGCGTCCAACTCGCATCCATCTCGAATCACCGTAGCGCAGCACCTGGTGAGTGAAGGAAATCAGGGCCTGAAGTACGTCGTACTCGGCCGGGCGCTCTCCGCCAGCACCAAAGTCAGCATGGAAACTCGCTTCTTCGATAGTGGAGGCGGAATCGTCGCGACGAACGTCAAGCTGCTGCATACGGGTTCAAGTGGCATGTTCAGTTCATCGCTCTACGACGAAATTCCGACCGGCTCCATCTCGTGGAAGGCCCGCTTGCTGGTCGAAGGGGATGCGGCGGCCATTCAGGAGGCGGGCGCCCTATTGTTGGGGCGCGTCGGGATGGGGCTGCAATGGAGATCCCGGTGACTACGTCCCGGACGGTGGGCATACTGGAACGAACTGTGAAGATTGTTCCTTGGACTGCGAGAACGAGACGGCCCTGGGTCAGGCGTGCGCGCCGGATTGGGAATGTTCTGCTGTCTGCACGAATGAAGGAGTCGTCGGTACGCCATTTCAAAGTGGTGTGGTCCTCAGTCCCTGAAGGTCACCCACATCGAGGCGGATGACTTGCCAGCGCCCCTGGTTAACTCGTGCGTGACGAGTGTTCCGCACCCGGCTGCTGTAGTCCAATGTCGAGTTCATCTGGCCACACCGTTGCCCTCGTGACGGGGTCGCTAGCCGGACGCACGCGCACATTGGTCCGCGGTTGGGCTACCCCACGCCTCGTCCACCGCGGCGAGGAGTCGCTCCATGACCCAAGGGGCCACTCTGATCGCCTTCACTGCCACCAGCATAGTGACCTATCAACGAAGCTCAGAGGCGTGAGGGGCTCCCCACTGGTGATCCCGTGAAAGGAGGCCACCATGTCGGCCGGAAAATCATGGACGAGCGGGGGCGGAGGCCTGCCGGGCCGCCGCTATGGGTCGGGCAGCGGGCACGTCGGCAGGCCATCGACGCGCGCTCGCTGAACGCATGCCGGGTCTACCTGGAGTCCTCGCGGTGTTGGGATTGTGCTGAGCCTGTCGCCCACACCCGCGTCTTCGTCGCGCTCGACCCCATCGACATGCGCGGCTGCACTCAAGCGGTCCTCCAGCTACGCTGCATCGACGTGAACGGGCAATGGCACGAGTGCGTGACCTGGGCAATCTACCGCCTCCGGCACCGGCCGGACCGTGGTAATTGTGATGGCACTCGCGAATCCGATCAGGACTGAGAATGGTTCTCAATCGCGGCACGCGCCGTCGGCGCGGCGTTGCCATCGTGGCGTTGCTCTCCCTGCTGCTCCTCGCACTGGTGCTGCACCAGGGGACGTCCACCCCTCGGCCACGCGCGGTGGACCCGGTCGTTCCCCATCGAGCTCCCTCCCCCGTGGACGACACGGTTGTGGACTTCGCCCACACCGCCCTCCACGTCTGGGTCCGCGACCCTCGGGTGACCCGGCACCTCCAGCAGATCCCCGACGCCCCCTTCGGCGCGCTCTGGCCCGCCGACGACGCTCCCGGCTGGACACCCTCTCCGGCCTGGTCCACCGCCACGGCCGCCGGCCTGCGCCAGCTCTCCACCGAGGCCCGGCACGCCGACGGCCTCGTCGCCCTCGCCGAGGCCGAGGGCTTCCTCGACGACCTCGCCCCCGACGCCACCCCAGCCGACGCCCTCGTCGCGCTCGACGCGACCTGGGTGGCCCTCGACGTCGACGCTCGCCGCGGCTGGGACGGGTTTCGCGCCGCCCACCTCGCCGACGGCGAGACCTTCGCCGACCTCACCCCGGCCGAGCGCGACGCCCTCGCCCGGCGCGCCGACCTGCCCCTCCAGGACCCGACCCGCCTCCAGCAGCTCGCCGACGAGATCCTGGCCCGCTGGCCCGACCACCCCGTCAGCGATCACGCCCTGTTGGCGCTGGTCCGCGCCGAAGTCCTCCCCGACGATCCCGCAGGCACCGATCCCGATGTCCTGCGCGGCCTCCTCGACGCCGTACGCGACCCCGCCATCCGCGCCGAGGCAGACCGCCTCGTCACCCGGCTGCCGCCGCCGGCGACCGTCTCCGCCGCGCTCCTCGACACGCTGGCCGAAGCCGACGACGACGACCTCGCCGTCGCCACCTGGGCCACCAGCCGCGCCGTCCGCCTGCAGGACTGGGAGCGCGCCCACCGCTGGGCCGAGCGCGCCGCGGCCGAGCTCGCGCAGTGTGCCGACCCGGACGGCGAGGTGTGCGCCCGCCAGCGCTACGAGCTGCGCGACGTCCGCAGCCGCCTCGTCGCGCTCGGCGAGGTCCGCCCCGCCACCTGGCAGGAGGCCCTGACCGCCGCAGCCTGGCGCTGCCAGCTGGCCGGGCGCACCCACCGAGGCGTGTCCACGGCGACGGCGACCTGGGACGGGCAGCAGTGGGCGTTCGGCCCCTGGGACCGCCTCACCCCCGGGACCGCCTGCTTCGGCGAGACCACGTCCACCGAGGTCGTCCCCGACGAGCCCACCCGCGTGCGCCTCACCTTCGAGGGCCCGGCCCCCTGACGTCGGCGGTCCCCCCGCGTTACTCCTCCGCGTGCCTCCTCGACGCCGCCGGCCCCCATCCGCGTCCTGTTCGTCTGCCTCGGCAACATCTGCCGGAGCCCGATGGCCGAGGGGCTGTTCCGCCACCTCGCGGCCCAGCGCGGGCTCGCCGAGCGCTTCGACGTCGACTCGGCCGGCACCGCCGCCTACCACCTGGGCGAGCGCCCGGACCCGCGGACCACCGCCGTCCTCGAGGACCGCGGCATCGCGATCTCGACCACCGCGCCCGCCAGGTCGCCCCCGACGACTTCGAGACCTTCGACTACGTCATCGGGATGGACGCGTCGAACCTCCGCATCCTCCGCAGCCGCTGCCCAGCCGCGCTGCGGAGCCGCCTGCACCTGGCGCTCGAGCCCGTCGGCGGCGGGGACGTCGACGATCCGTACTACGGCGGCGAGGCCGGCTTCGAGGCGAACTTCGCAGAGCTGCGCCGCGCCCTCGACGCCTGGATCGACCGGATGCTCGACGCCTGATCGCGCCGACGGGCGCGGACCAGACTCAGAGCTCGAACCTCGGCACGTCCGCCGGCGTGGTGGGCTCCCCCTCGGTCCACGGCGCGACCAGCGACAGCGACCGCACGTGACCCGTGAGCGGCCCCATGGTGGTCGGCGTGGCCAACGTCTCGACGTGCGCCCGGACGATGCCGGCCTCCGGATCGAGCGTCGCCGTCCCCACGACCCGCGTCTCGACGGCCCAGTCCACCACCGACGACGACATCACCCGCTCGACCACGGTGCCGTCGACGGCGAGCTGCGTGGGCGGCGTGTTCCCGTTGACGGCGAACGTGAGCTTCGGATGCGAGGTGCTGTTGAGCCAGCGCCGCGCCATCCACGGCGTCTGCGTCGCCGGCCAGGACGCGCGCGTGCCGTCCTTCGGCAGCTCCCACTCGAGGGCGCCGCCGATCCTGGCGCGCGAGGCTGCGCTCGAGCTCGCCGCCGAGCCGCCGCTGCGAGTCCGGCGTGAACCCGACGTCGCCGCGGTGGAACAGCCGCTGCGCCTGCGCGTCGGTCGCCTCGGCCCAGAACGCCGCGCGGTCGCCGGCCACGTCGAACTGCACGAGCCGGCCCTGCTTGTTCCAGCTGAACTCGAGCGTGCCCGGCGCGGGCAGGTGCACCGACTCGAGCGTGTCGGTGCCGGCGACCACGACGCTCCACCACACCCCGTCGACGAAGGAGCAGCGCTCGATCCGCCCCTCGCGGGCGCACGACACCACGGCGGTCCACTGCTCGAGCGCCGACACCTTCCAGTCGGATCCCCAGGGGTGGCGGCGCGGATCTGCGGTGAAGAGGTCGACCTTGACGGTTCGCGGGCCCGTGGGCAGCGACAGATCCGCAGCGAGCGCGGGAACAGCGAGCGAGAGCAGCATGGGCCTCCGGGGGGCGTGACGCGCCGTCAGTTTGCCACGCCAGCCTTCGCGAGACCAGCGCCCCCGGAGTAGAGGGGCCGATGCGCGCCCTCGCCGAAGCCCTCCTCCGCCGCGCCGGCCTCCCGGCGGCCCCGCTCGAACGCCTCGCCCAGGGCCACGCCGGCGAGCTGTGGCGCGCCGGCGATCACGTCGTGAAGCTGGCGCCCGGCGACGCGGCGCGCGCCGAGGCCGCCGGCCTGCGCGCCCTGGCGGCGGCCGGCGCCCGCGTCCCCGCCGTCCACCACGTCGACGACGACGGCCTGCTCCTCGACTTCCTCCCGCCCGGCCCGGAGGACTGGCCCGCCCTCGGCCGCCTGGTCGCCGCGCTCCACGCCGAGCGCACCGCGACCTACGGCGCCGACCCGCCGCTGTACATCGCCACGATCCCGCTCCCCGCCGGCCACGCGGCCGACTGGCCCCGCCTGTACCGCGAGCAGCGCATCGAGCCGCTCCTCGACGGCCTCGCGCCGGCGCGTGCCGACCGCGTCCGCGCCTGGCTCGACCGCCAGGACCTGCCCACCGAGGGCGCCTGCCTCTGCCACGGCGACCTGTGGCGCGGCAACGTGCTGTTCACCCCGGACGGCCCCGCGCTGATCGACCCCAGCGCCCAGCGCGCCGAGCGCGGGCTCGATCTCGCGATGATCCGCCTGTTCGGCGGCTTCCCGGAGGCGTTCCACCGCGCCTACCGCGAGGCGCTGCCCGTGCCCGACGCCGTCGAGCGCTCGCTGCCGGCCTACGAGCTCTACTTCCTGCTGGTCCACGTCCGCCTGTTCGGCAGCGGCTACCACGCCGCGCTCGACCAGCTCGTGCGCGGGTGATCACCAGGAGAGCGGGACCCACTCCCCGAGGGCGGCGAGCTTCGTCGGGCCCACGTCCGGGGCGTCGTGCTCGCCGAGGAGCTCGAGCCGGCCGGTGTGCGCGTAGGGCCCACGGGAGGCGACCGTCGCCGTGGGCTCGCCGCGCACCGCCCAGACGCGCTCGCTCATGATGCCGGTGTCGCGGTCCACCACGGCGACGCCGTCGAGCCTCAGCGCCCAGGTCGGCGTGGCCAGGTCGATCACGTCGATGAGCGGGCCGTTGCCGTTGTCGGAGTTGGCCAGCGGCGCGAGCGCCTCCACCCCGACGGTGGCCTTGACCGTGCCCTCGCCGATGGACTGCACGACGAACTTGTCGCCCACGAGGTCCATGCGGTGCGCCACGGTGGACGACCCGCCGGATCCCGTGCCGGACGGCATCGACATCAGCCGCGGCGCGGGCTCGTACCAGGCGGCGCCGTCGCGGATGGTGTCGGGGAGCCGCAGCTGGAACGGCAGCACCACCCGGCTCATCAGCTGGCGCATGGCCTCGACCCGCCGCCGGCCGCGGTCGTCGGCGGCGGTCAGGCCCTCGAGGTCGACGTCGGGTACGCCGCCGTCCTCGGTGACCTGGAGCTGCACGCGGGCGCCCGACAGGGCGGCGTCGGTCTCGGCGAGCACCTGCGCGGCCCCCCGGCCCGGCGCCGGCGCGAGGCCGATCAGCCCGATGTCCTCGATGGTGCAGTGCACCTCCCAGGAGCGCCGGCCCTGCGGGAAGTCCTTGTCGCAGTCGAAGACGGCGCGCACCTGCACGGCCTGCAGCGCGACCTCCCGGTTGCGCTCGGCCAGCAGCACCAGCGGCTCGGGCAGCACCACCTCGGTCTGCACGAGCCAGCGCCGCTCCCACCGCTGGAAGCGGTCGCCCCAGACGACGATGTCCTCGACGGGCTCGGCCGGCGCCGCCAGCGCCGCTGCCCACAGCCACAGCATCGCACCTCCCCACCGAAGGGGTGCGCCGCCGGCGGCCCGCGTTCACCTCCGCCCGACGACGACCTCCAGCCCGAGCTGCCCGCACGGCGACGCCAGCGCCGTGTGGTGGAGCACGCGCAGCCCGCGCTGCAGCGCCTGCACGCCCCGCCGCCCCGGCGACGCGCCGAGGCCGCCGCCGAGCCAGCGCTCGAGCACCGCTGCTGCGCACCTGCACGACCTCCAGCGCCGCCACGACGGCCCCTGCCGGCAGCGCCCGGCACATCCGGCCGACCAGCGCCGCCGGGTGCTCGCCGAGCGCCACGTCGCACCAGACGAGGTCCGCCTCGGCCCACGCCTCGACCCCGCCCCGCCGCACCCCGCCGGGCCACCCGGGCGGCGGACGCCGCATCGCGACGACGTGGCGTGGCGTCGGCACCTCGGCGAGCGCCACGTCCAGCAGCAGCCGGCGCGCGCCGCCGAACAGCAGGCGCTCCAGCAGGGCGTCCCTCGCGTCCGCGCGCGGTGAGGACTCGCACCCGAGCTCGTCCATCGCAGCCTCCCCCGCCAACGTAGGCAGGGCCTGTCGCGGTCCGGCGAGGCCCCGGTGACCTTTGCGCTACCTCGCCGTGGCGGCGCGCACGCGGCCCCACAGGCCGCGCAGCTCGTCGGGGTGCAGGAACGCCGGGTAGACGGCCAGCATCCCCCACGGGAAGATGCCGAGCTGCATCGTCACGGCGATGCCGACGTGGAAGAACGCGCCGACGGCGATCCACGCCCAGTGCAGGTGCCAGCGCTCGAAGGCCGCCGCGAACCGGCCGGGGCGCCGGGGCGGGAAGTAGTGCACCAGCACCACCGGATAGGTCCACTGCCACAGCATCGTGACGGCGGTGGCGAGCTGGGTGCCGAGGAAGAAGGGCTGGTGGCGGATCCAGCCGAAGGCGTGCGACGCGTAGGACCAGTCGTGGAGGATGACGTACAGCCCGCTGTAGCCGCCCCACGGCCACCAGTGCTGCCCGTACTTCTGCACGCCGGCGGTGAAGTACATGACCACGACCTGCAGCACGAGCACGTAGCGCGGCCAGGCGGGGACGGGCGCGCCGTCGCCGCGCCAGGAGCCGGTGCGCAGCCGGGCGTCGACCGACCAGGTGGCGCCGGCGCGGCTGAACGCGAGCACGAGCAGCACGTTGCGCAGCAGCATGTCGATGGCGCGGTCGCCCTCGGGCAGCAGCATCGCCCACTGCGTCGACAGCAGCATGAGCGCCACCGCGGCGGCCCGCGAGCCGAGCCCCACCATCAGCGCCGCCGACGCCCCGACGAGCCCCGCCTCGAGCAGCCACGCGCCGCGCAGGTCGGCGCCGATCCAGTCGGCCCAGGGGTTGCCGCTCGCGTGGGCGAGCCCGCCGGCGTCGGCGCCGGCCATCAGCGCGGGGACGAGCCCGAGCCGCCACACCGTGAGGTAGTCGGAGAGCAGCACCGCGGCGACGCCGATGCGGACGAGCGCCAGCACGTCGGGCGCCTCGCGGCGGTCGAGCAGCCGCACCCAGTGCGTCCACAGCGCCGCGATCACGGCCGCCGCTCCACCAGCGTGAACCGCGGCTCCTCGCGCGGGTCCTCGGGGCGCGGCGGGATGGTGGTGTGCGTCCGCACCATCCGGATCTGCACCTGCTCGACGCTCGGGTCCTCGGCCATCACCCGCTGCGCGTACCACGCGACGAACCGGCGGTACGCCCCGCGCGGCCGCTTGCCCGTCCCGTGCGCGTCGTAGACGGCCCGGACCCGCCGGTAGCCGATCACCGGGTCCTCGAAGGGGTGCTCGGGGTCGAGCCGCCGGTACAGCAGCCGCCAGGGCCCCGACGCGCCGCGGACCCGCACCTCGAGCCGGAACGGCCAGATGTTGGGGTTCGCGAACAGCGCCCAGCCCTGGCCCGTGCCGGTGGAGCGGAAGATCGGGCGGAAGGGGGCCAGGACGCGGCGGTGGGCGCCGCCGATCGCGCCCGACACGGTCAGGACGCGCTCGCCGAGCGTGTCGGCGTCGATGGCGTAGCCGAGGCTCGTGAGCCGCGCGGCCCAGCGGCTCACCTCCTCGCGGGCGACGGGCGTGCGCAGCTCCTCGGGGAGGACCACCTGCGGCAGCGGCGCCGCGGCGACGCAGTGGACGGCGAGCACGGCGGTGAGCGCGATCGCGCGCCAGGTGGCGGTGCGGCTCGGAGCGGGGACCTCGTCGGACACGCGCCCTGTTTACCGCCCTGTAAGTCCGCCCGCCACGGCCGCGTTGGCCCGGCGTCACCGGAGGTTCCCATGCATCGCTGGCCCCTCGTCCTCGCCCTCGCGGGCATCGCTGCCGTCGCCGTGGCCCAGGAGCCGTCGGCCGTGCTCACCGACTTCGGCGGGATGGCTGCCACGACCGCCCCGTCGGGCCACGCACCGCACGCGCTCGGCAGCCGCGGCCGGAGCCTGTCGGCGGAGGCCCGCGGGGCCCGCGACAAGGGCGTGGACTGGCTCCTGAAGCACCAGCACCGCGACGGCGGCTGGGCCAGCGGCAACTGGGGCACGACGGGCACCGAGGCCCAGTCGGACGTGGCCACGACGGCGTTCGCCGTGCTCGCGCTCCACCGCGACGCCGCCGGCAGCGGCGACCACGCGCAGCAGCTGCGCAGCGGGGTCGAGTTCGTCATCCAGGCCATCGAGACGGCGCCGGAGGGGCCGAAGCTCGCCACGCCCGAGGGGACGCAGATCCAGTACAAGCTCGGGCCGCTCGTCGACACGCACCTGGCGTCGCTGATGCTCGGAGAGACGCTGCCCTCGCTGCCGCCGTCGCTGCAGCCGCGGGCGCGCCGGGCCCTCGAGAAGGTCGTCCAGAAGGTGCAGCAGGCGCAGAACGCCGACGGCAGCTTCGACGCGAACGGCTGGGCGCCCGTCCTGTCCACGAGCATCGCCGCCCAGTCGCTCGACAGCGCCGCGGATCTCGGCGTGCGGGTCGACCGGGACGTGCTCGCGAAGTCCGACGAGTACCAGGCGGGGCTGTCGAAGAGCGGCGGCTTCGACACGACCGCGGGCGCGGGCGTCGAGCTGTACGCGGTGGCGTCGACGCTGCGCAACAACCAGGCCACCGCCGGGCGCGCCGGTCCCGCCGCCCCCACCCCGGAGGCGCGCCGCGAGGCCAAGGCCGCCGCCGATGCGGCCGCCGAGCGGGTCGCCGCCGCCCCCGACGCCATCATCTCCGGCTTCGGCTCGGTGGGTGGCGAGGAGATGCTGTCCTACATGATGATCTCCGACACGCTCGCAGAGAAGGGCGGCAAGGAGTGGACGCAGTGGGAGTCGAAGATCGGCGCCTTCCTGGCGCAGGCGCAGAACGCCGACGGCAGCTGGGTGGGCCACCACTGCATCACGAGCGAGGCCTTCGCGACGGCGGGCGGCGTGCTGACCCTGTCGGCGGGGGACCACGCGGCGCTGGAGGGCTGACCCGCCGCGCGCTGCTCGCCGCCGCCGCGGCGACGGCCTGCCGCTGGGGCGCCCCGCTGCCGGACCCGCTGCACCGCGCCGCCGCCTGGCTCGCCGCGCAGCAGGCCGACGACGGCGGCTTCCGCTCCGTCACCATCGGCTTCCTCAAGCCCGGCGCCACGCTGACGGGGCTCGTCCTCGGGGCGCTGTGCCGCGCGCGCGCCGCCGGCGTCGACGTCGCGCCGCGGACCACCGATCGCGCCGTCGCCTTCCTGGTCGCGGCGCGGGCGCCGTTCGGCGGGCTCGGCTGGGGCACCGTCCCCGAGTACCCCGTCTACGCGACGGCGCTGGCCGTGCGCGCCCTGGCGCTGGCCGCCCCGCCCGGCTGGCGCGACGAGGCGGCGCCGATGGTGCGCTACCTCCAGGCCCAGCAGCTCACGGGCGAGGCCTGGGGCGAGCTGCCGGCTCGGGGCGGCTTCCCCATGGGCAGCCCCACGCCGCGGACCCCGCCGGACGCCGGTCACGTCGACCTCTCCATGACCCGCCACGCGCTGCAGGCCCTGCGCGCCTACGGCCTCCCCGACGGCGACCCCTGCTGGGCCGAGGGCCGCCGCTTCGTCGCCCGCTGCGCCACCGCCGACGGCGGCGCCGTCTACAGCCCCGTGGAGCCCATGCTCAACAAGGGCGCCGCCCCGGACGCCGCCTACGGCACCGCCACCGCCGACGCCGCCCTCGCCCTGCGCGCGCTCGGCGACCCCGACGACGCCCCGCGCGCCTGGCTGCTCGCCCGGTTCCGCCCCGACGCGAACCCCGGCCTCGGCGGCCCGTTCTCGGGCTACGCCCCGGCGATGCGCTACTACTGGCGCGCCGTCGCCTCAGCGGTCTTCGCGGCGGGCGAGGCGCCGCCCGGCTGGGCCGCGTCCGTCCGCGACGCGCTGCGCGCCGAGCAGCGCGACGACGGACGGTGGGAGAACGAGGACGGGTTGCAGAAGGAGAACGACCCGCTGGTGGCGACGGCGCTCGGCGTGCTCGCCTGGTGCGACGCGCTCGGTTAGCCCCTGGGGCCGTGGGTCCTGGAGGAGAGATGTTCGCGTTCGCCATGCTGTCGATGAGCCAGGGGGCCTGGGCCGCCTGCGACAAGGATCTCAAGGCGCTCGACAAGGCCGAGGGCGAGGCCGTGGTCGCAGTCTACGGCAAGCTCGCCGCCTGCGACGCCGCGAAGGCGGGGGAGGCGTTCCCCGCGGCGGTGAAGAAGAGCGGCGACACCCAGACGCTCGCCAAGGTGGCGGTCACGGCGATCGACGCCGGGATCACCGAGCCCGTGCACGGCCTCATCGAGCTCATCCCCGACTTCCCCGCGCGCGAGGAGACGGCCCGGCTGATCGGCTCGCGCTGCGCCGACGACGAGAAGGTGGTCGCCTTCGTCTCCGGCCTGCACGACGCGGTGAAGGATCGCGCGTTCGTGGGCTGGGCCGGTGCGGTGCGCACCTGCGAGGCGCCCGCGGTCCTCGAGCAGCTCGAGCAGCTCGCCGCGGCGCCGCCGGCGCGGGGCTTCGACGACAAGTACGCCACCGTGGTCGAGCTGTACGCGCGGAAGAAGGGCGCCGAGGCGCTGCCCGTGCTGACCGAGGCCGCCGCGCAGGCGGCGGGCAACGGCGGGCCGTTCGCCGTCGTCGTCGACGCGATGGGCAAGGCCGTGACCCCCGAGGGCAGCCTGTCCGGCGCGAGCGACGCCGACCGCGAGAAGCTCGTGGCCGCGCTGCAGTCGCTCGGCGGCCAGGTCCAGGGCGACGACGCGCTGCGGCGCCTCGCCACCGAGCTCGTGCGCCTCGGCGCCGACGACGCGGCCGGCGCGCTGCTGCCGAAGCTGTACCCGAGCAAGGTGCAGTCCGACGGCACCTTCCTGTACGGCGTGGCGGCGACCGAGGCCTGCGGCGAGGACGCCGTGGTGCACTGGGCGCTCGTCGAGGACGGCGGGAAGCGCTGGACCATCGACGACGACGTGGCCGGCCCCGCCAAGGCGTTCAAGGGCAAGCTGAAGAAGTGCCCGGCCGAGTGGACGGTGCAGGTCACGCCCGAGCCGGTGGCCGACGCCGACGCGGTCGAGGCCTGGGCCGAGACCGTCGCGCAGGGCGCGGGCGACGCCAAGCTCAAGGGCGAGAAGAAGATCGTCCTGCAGTAGCGCTACAGCTGGGCGTCGCAGACCGTGGCGGCCTCGATGTCGTCGGCCGACGCGGTCTCGCCCTGCGCGCACAGCTCGGTGTAGAGCGCGGCGCGCGCCTGGCAGTCGCCGCAGCTGCTCGTCACGTCGACGGTGACGGTGTCGAAGGTGCAGGACCACGGCCCGTCGTCGCACTCGGGGCGGGTCTGCGCGTCGTCGGCGAGCGTGCACGCGGGCAGGGGCTCGGGCTCGCCGGTGCAGGCGAGGGCGAGCAGACAGAGCGCGGCGAGTCGACGGTCCACGGGGGCCTCCGGATGGCGGCTCCATCCTGACACGCCAGCGGCGCCGCGGCGACCTCAGGGCGCCCGGAGCACCGCGGCGTAGAAGCCGTCGCCGCCGTCGAGGTGGGGCCAGGTGCGCAGGGTGCGGTCGAGCGCCCAGCCGGGGTGCGCCGCCAGGAAGGCCTCGACGACGTCTTCGTCCTCGTCGCGCAGGACGGAGCAGGTGGCGTAGACGAGGTGCCCGCCCGGCAGCACCTGCGCGGCGGCGCGAGAGAGCAGCCCCCGCTGGGTGGCGGCCCGCGCGGCGATCGCCGCCTCGCCGAGCTGCCAGCGGTGCTCGGGGTGGCGGCGCAGCACGCCGGAGCCCGTGCACGGAGCGTCGAGCAGGACCCAGGGGAACCGCGGCAGCTCGGCGGGCCAGGCGTCCGCCGCGACGCACTGCGCGCGGACGGGGGTGCCGGCGCGCTTCGCCCGGCGGGCGAGCTCGTCGAGCGCGCGCTGGCGCACGTCCAGCGCGACCACGTCGAGGCCGCGCGCGGCCAGCGCCAGCGCCTTGCCCCCGGCGCCGGCGCAGGCGTCGAGCACCGGCCCGTCCGCCACCAGCGCCGCCACCCGCTGGCTCGCGGCGTCCTGCACCTCGAAGGCGCCGTCGCGGAAGGCGCGGCTGCCCTCGAGGTTGGCGCGGCCGACCACCTCCAGGGCGTCCGCCACGCCGTCGACGGGGCGCGTGGCCACCCCCTCGGCCGCCAGGCGCCGCACCAGCGCTGCCGGCGGCCCCTTCCGGCGGTTGGCCCGCAGCGTGACCGGCGCGCGGGCGTCGCTGGCCGCGAGGAACGCCGGGGCCTCGGCGCCGAGCTGCGCCACGAGCCGCGCCGCCACCGGCTCGGGGAGGCTGTGGCGCAGCGCCAGCCCGGCTGCGTCGGCCGGGACGGCCCCGGCGCGCGCCGCCAGCGTGGCCCAGTCGCCCGGGCGCTCCGCCGCGGCCCGCTCCGGCGGCAGCCCCGCCTCGAGGACCAGCCAGCCGAGCCACAGGTCGAGCGGATCGGGCGAGGCCAGGGCCTCCAGCAGGCGCTGGCGCCGGATCAGGCCGTACAGGGCGTCCTGCACCAGCCGGCGCTCGGCGGAGTGCAGCGCCCGCGCCGCCCGCAGGCCCTGGCGCAGGGTCGCGCCGGCGCGCTCCGGCGTGGCGACGGCGGCGCCCCACAGCTCCAGCGCGATGCCCCGGATGCGCCCGGGGCCGGCGGCGCGCTCGAGCTCGGTCACGTCTCGCTCGCGCCCGGGTTGAGCGCGGCGTGGATGGTGCGCGCGAGCTCGGGGCCGATGCCGCTCACCTCGGCGAGCTGGTCCACCGGCGCGTCGGCCACCGCCTCGGCCGAGCCGAGCGCGCGGAGCAGCGCCTTGCGCCGCGCCGGGCCCACCCCGGGGATCTCCTCGAGCAGGCTCGTGATGGTGGCGCGGCTGCGGACCTGGCGGTGGTAGCGGATGGCGTGGTTGTGCACCTCGTCGCGGACGTGCTGCAGGATGCGCAGCCCCGGGTGGCCCGCCGGCAGGCGGATCGGGTCCTTGCGGTGGGGCAGGAACACCTTGTCGGTGGCGTCGCGCTCGCCGCGGCGGTGCTCGGTGCGCGGCTTGGCGATGCCGCAGACGGCCTGCTCGTGCAGCCCGAGGTCCTGCAGCACGGCCACGGCCACGGCCAGCTGGCCCTTGCCGCCGTCGACGACCAGCAGGTCGGGGAACAGCTGCTCGTCGAGCGCGCGCCGGAAGCGGCGCTCGAGGATCTCCCGCATCGAGGCGTAGTCGTCGGCGCCCACCACCGTCTTGATGCGGTAGCGGCGGTACTCGGCGCGCGCGACCCGCCCGTCGAGCAGCACCGCCATCGCCGCGACGGGGTTGGTGCCCTGCAGGTTGCTGTTGTCGAAGCACTCGATGCGGTGGGGCGGCTCGGCGAGCTCCAGCGCCTCGGCCAGCGAGCGCATGGCCTCGCGGTGGCGCTCGTCCTCGTCGGTCTCGCGCAGGTAGCGCGCCTTGGCGTTGTCGCCGGCGAGCACGACGAGCCGCGCCTTGTCGCCCCGCTGCGGCACGGCGATGCGCACCCGCCCGCCGCGGCGCTCCGACAGCACGTCCTGCAGGGCCTCGAGGTCGGGCGGCAGCGCCGGGACCAGGATCTCAGGCGGGATGGGGATCCCTTCGGTGTAGTGCGTGTTCAGCAGGGAGGAGAGCAGCTCCGGGTCGTCCTCCCCCAGCGCGATGACGGCCGAGCGAGGCTCCGTCATCATCCCCTCGCGGATCGGCACCACGGCGAACGCGCCGCGGCGTCCCTCGCGGAACAGCCCCCAGACGTCGCGCTCGCCGAGGTCGCGCGCCACGACGGCCTGCCGCTCGAGCGAGGCCTGGATGTTGAACATGAGGTCGCGCAGCCGGGCGGCCTTCTCGAACGCCATCTCGTCGGCCGCGGCCACCATGCGCTGCCGCAGCTGGTCGATGGCCGGCTGGCGGCGCCCCTCCAGCAGGTGCATCGAGCCGTCGAGGATGTGGGCGTACTCCTCCTCGGAGACCAGGCCCACGCACGGCGCCGCGCACCGGCCCATCTGGTGCAGCAGGCACGGCCGGCGGCGGCTCGCGAGCACGGCGTCGCTGCAGGTGCGCAGGGGGAAGGCGCGGCCGAGGAAGGCCAGGGTGGCGCGGGCCTTCGACGCCGAGTGGTACGGCCCGAAGTAGCGGGCGCCGTCGTCCTTGATGCGGCGGACGAGGTCGTAGCGCGGCCAGGGCTTGCGCGGGTCGACGCGCAGGTGGAGGAAGTTGCTGTCGTCGCGCAGCTTGGCGTTGAAGCGGGGGCGGTGCTTCTTGATGAGCGTGTTCTCGAGGAGCAGCGCCTCCTTCTCGGTGTGGGTCAGCACCACGTCGACGTCGACGGCGTGTCGCACCAGGAAGGGCACCATCTGGCGCTCGTCGGCGCCGGCGAGGTACTGCCGCACCCGCGCCCGCAGGTTCACGGCCTTGCCGACGTAGATGACCTTCCCCCGGCGGTCCTTGAACAGGTAGACGCCAGCGGTGGTCGGCAGCTCGGCGGCGCGGGTCTCGAGGTCCATCGCGTGCCCTCTATCGTGGCCGAACCGGGCTAGAGTCGGCCGTGGCGGAAGACCCCTCGAACGGCTGGGAAGCGGTCGCGGCGCGGTTCGTCGCGGCCCGATCCGACGTCGGCCGGGCGACGGTGCGCGCCTGGGCGGCCCAGCTGCCGCCGGGTGCCGCCGTGCTGGACCTCGGCGCGGGGACGGGCGTGCCCCTGGCGGAAGCGCTCCTCGCCGACGGCTTCGCCGTGCACGCCGTGGAGCCCGCCCCGACGCTGCTGGCGGCGTTCCGCGAGCGGTTCCCCACGGCGCCGGCGGCCTGCGAGGCCGCCGAGGAGAGCCGGTTCTTCGACCGCCGGTTCGACGGCGTGATGGCGATCGGGCTGCTGTTCCTGCTGCCGGAGGCGCAGCAGCGCCGCCTGGTCCGCCGGGTGGCCGCCGCGCTGCGGCCGAACGGGCGCTTCCTGTTCACCGCACCGCGCCAACGGTGCAGCCGACGAGGGCGGCAACCACTACTACAGCTCGCGCTCCTTCTCGTAGCGCTCGGCGGCATCGCGGATCTTGCGCGCGAGCTCCTGCAGGTCCGGCTCCGCCGCGCCCTCGCCGAGCTCGAGCGTGGTGGACTTGCCCTTCGCCACCACCTTCCCGCCGGCGACCTCGACCCCCTCGAACTCCTCCCAGGGGATCCGCCGCTTCGACGGCCCGACGAGGAAGCCCATCACCGGCCGCTCGTCCTCCACCAGCAGCTTGCTGAACGTCACCCGCGTGCGCGAGACGCCGCCGAGCTGGTTCGCGAACACGAGCGCGCCGATCACGAGCCCGGTGAGCCCGGCGCAGATCCAGGCGCCGCCCTGGGTGAACGCGGCGATCGCGACCCCCACCAGGAGCAGCCCGACGAGCTGGGCCACGCGGTTCGGGGGGAGGGGACGATGGAGCCCGTCGTGCGTGAGTGCCATCGCGCCAACGTACCCCGGTCGCGGCCCGATGTCCGCCGACCGAGGGCCGGGGCGCGGCGCCGCTGAGCCGCTACGTCCCGAGCTCGATGCACACCGTCTTGAGGTCCGACATCTCGGCGATGGCGTGCTTGCCGCCGATGCGGCCGATGCCGCTCTCCTTCCCCGCCGCCCCGCCGAACGGGATGTGCAGCTCCCAGTAGTCGGTGTGGTCGTTCACCACGACGATGCCCGTCCGCAGCGCCTCCGCGAGCCGGAACGCCCGCGACAGGTCGCGCGTGAACACGGCGGAGACGAGGCCGTACGGGTTGGCGTCTGCGATGCGCAGCGCCTCCTCGTCGGAGCCGACCTCCAGCACCGGCGCCACCGGCCCGAAGCTCTCCTCGCGGCTGATCGCCATCTGCGGCGTCACCCCGCGCAGGACCGTCGGCTGGTAGAACAGCGGCGTGGCCGCGCCCTGCACCCGCCCGCCGCCGCACACCACGGTGGCGCCGCGCTCGAGCGCGTCGGCGAGGTGGGCGTCGTTCTTGGCGGCCGTGGGCTCGTTGTTGAGCGGGCCCATGGTGGTGCCCTCCGCCAGCGGATCCCCGACCACCACGGCCTGCGCCGCGCGCTGCAGCGCCTCCACCACGGCGTCGGTGCCGCCCCGGTGCACCAGGATCTGCTCGGTGGCGCAGCAGACCTGCCCGGCGTTGAAGAACGCCCCGTTGGCGGCGGCGGCGGCGGCGAGGTCGAGGTCGGCGTCGTCGAGGATGATGGTGGGGCCGTTGCCGCCGAGTTCGAGCAGGCACGGCTTGCCCGCCGCCCGGCGCGCGATGGAGCGCCCCGTGGGCGGGCTGCCCGTGAAGCCGACGCCGTCGGTGAGCGCGTGGCCCACGATCTCGTCGCCGACCACGGCGCCCGGCCCGGTCACGAAGCTCAGCACGCCCTCGGGCAGGTCGGCCTCGAGCATCGCCTCCATCAGCTTCGCCGCGCAGTAGGAGGTCGTGGGCGCCGGCACCCACACGATGGCGTTGCCCGCGGCGAGCCCGGGGGCCAGGTACTCGGCCGGGATCATGTACGGGAAGTTCCACGGCGTGACCACGGCGTAGACCCCGCGCGGCTGCCGCACGCTGAACACGCGCTTGTTGGGCGCCTGCACCGGGATGACGCTGCCCTCGAGCCACTTGACGTGCTCCGCGCAGTCGCTGGAAGCTCTGGACGGCGTGCTCCACCTCGCCCCGCGCCTCGGCGTGCAGCGGCTTGCCCTGGTCGCGCGACAGCGCGTGCGCGAGCGCCTCGGTGCGCGCCTCGATGGCGTCGGCGATGCGCAGGCACAGCTTGGAGCGGTCCCACACCGACATCGACATGATGCGGTGCTTGGCCGCCGCGGCCGCCTGCACGGCGCGGGCGGCGTCTTCGCGCGTCCCCTCCGCCACGTGGGCCAACAGCTCGCCCGTCGCGGGGTCGCGCGCCTCGAAGGTCGCGTCTGCGGTGGCCGGCACCCACCGCCCGCCGATGTAGTGCCTGGTCGTCTCCATCCGTCCTCCTCGTCAGCGCACGAGCACGCCTCGGTCCACGGTGGTCAGGAACTCCGAGCCGTTGCGCGTCACGACGATGGTGTCGGACAGGAACGAGTCGCCCTTGGCGGTGCGGAGCAGCCACGACATGAGGTGGAAGACCATCCCCTCGCGCAGCACCATCTCGGAGCCGTTGCGCAGCCCCACGGGGACGCCGCTGCCCGACCAGCTGGGCGGGAAGCCGATGCCCACGGAGTAGCCGCAGTGGTGGCGGGCGTAGCCGGACAGGCCGGCCCGATCGAGCCGCTCCTGCCACACCCGGTAGACCTGGCCGGCCTTCACGCCCGGGCCGATCTCCTTCGCGGCCGTCTCCATCGCGCCGCGGCAGACCGCGTTGATGGCCTCGGCCTTCCTGGGCGCCTTCCCCACGAACACGAGCCGCCCCATCGGCGCGTGGTAGCGCCGCACGCACCCGGCCATCTCGAGGAACAGCAGATCGCGGCTCGACAGCCGGTCGTCCTGCCAGGTGCCGTGCTCGTGCTCGATGGTGCGGGTGCTGCGGACGAGCGGGACGAACCCCGGATAGGTCCCGCCGCGCCGGAACATGGTGTCGTAGATGGCCCCCATCACGTCGTGCGTCGCGACGCCGGGCCCGGCCGCGGCGATGGCCGCCAGCATCATCGAGTCGCTCACGACGGCCGCCTGGCGCGTCCGCTCGAGCTCGAGCGGCGACTGGACGATGCGGAGGTCGTCGACCAGCCCCGAGGCGTCGCGCCACTCGATGCCGCGCGCCTGGCGCCGCAGCTCGCAGGCGATGGAGAACGACACGTAGGGGACGGACTCCTCGGAGCCGATGGGGCCGCTCGCGCCGGCCTCGCGCAGCGCGTCGAGGGTGGCCTTCGTCGGGGCCGAGACGTCGACGCTGCCGTCGGGCTCGCGCGTGTCGACGCCGAAGCTCATGTCCCACGGGCGGAGCCCCGCCGCGCGCCCGCTGGCGTCGGTCGTGGCCAGCACCACGGCGTCGTCGTGGCGCTCGGGCAGCTCGAGCCGCTCCTTCGGCTGGTCCGAGAACCCGACGTGGCGGATGTGCGGCACCTGGTCGCGCACGACCGCCCGCTCCATCGCCCGCGTCACCAGCACCGGCGTGCCCTGCTTCGGCACGATCAGCACGTGGTAGGCGAAGTAGCCCTGGTGGTCGAGCCCCGTGAGGTAGTAGATGTTCTCGGGGCTGCTGACGAGGATGGCGTTCAGGCCGCGGCGGTCGAGCTCGGCGCGGACGGCCTCGACCCGCCGCTCGTACTCTTCGCGGGGAAAGATGGGGGTCTTCATGGGTGCAGGGTAGTGTCCCCGGCGCCCCATGAAAAGCGCTGTTCGATCCGTACTCTTCGTATGTCAGGGCTGAGGGGGCAAACGGCGATCGCGATCCGGCGGCGATCAGCCGCGCTGGTCGCGGGGGACGTAGGGCCGCTCGGTCTCGCCCGTGTAGATCTGCCGCGGACGCCCGATCTTCGAGGTCGGATCGTCGTTCATCTCCTTCCACTGGGCGATCCACCCCGGCAGGCGCCCCAGCGCGAACATGACGGTGAACATGTTCGTGGGGAAGCCGAGCGCCCGGTAGATGATGCCGCTGTAGAAGTCGACGTTCGGGTAGAGCTTCTTCTCCTTGAAGTACGAGTCCTCGAGGGCGGCCTCCTCGAGCCGACGCGCCACGTCGAGCAGCGGGTCGGAGATCCCGAGCTTCGCGAGCACCTTGTCGCAGGCCACCTTGATGAGGCGGGCGCGCGGGTCGTAGTTCTTGTAGACCCGGTGGCCGAAGCCCATCAGGCGGAAGTCGCTCGACTTGTCCTTCGCCAGGTCGACGAACTTCTGCACGCCGCCGCCATCGCGCTGGATCTCCTCCAGCATCGCGATGACCTCCTGGTTCGCGCCGCCGTGGCGCGGGCCCCACAGCGCCAGGATGCCGGCCGCGACCGCGGCGAACAGGTTGGCCTTCGACGAGCCCACCAGCCGCACCGTGGACGTGGAGCAGTTCTGCTCGTGGTCGGCGTGCAGGATGAGGAGCAGGTTGAGCACCTTCACGATCTCGGGGTCGATCTCGTAGGGCTCGGCGGGCACCGCGAACATCATGTGCAGGAAGTTCGCGCAGTACGACAGCGAGTTCTGCGGGTAGACGAACGGCTGGCCGATCGACTTCTTGTACGAGAACGCCGCGATGGTGCGGATCTTCGAGAGCAGCCGGGCGACGGCGCGCTCCATCGAGGGCTCGTCGTGGGCCTCTTCGGGGTAGTACGCCGACAACGAGCACACCATGGACGACAGGATCGCCATCGGGTGGGCCGTCGACGGGTACCCGTCGAAGAAGTGCTTCATGTCCTCGTGGATGAGGCTGTGGCGGGTCAGCAGGTTCGAGAAGCGGTCGAGCTGCGCCTTGTTGGGCAGCTCCCCATAGATGAGCAGGTAGCTCGTCTCGACGAAGTTCGAGTGCTCGCCGAGCGCCTCGATCGGGATGCCGCGGTAGCGCAGGATGCCGCGCTCGCCGTCGAGAAAGGTGATGGCGCTCGTGGTCGACGCCGTGTTCACGAAGCCCGGATCGAGCGTGACGTAGCCTGTCTTCGCGCGCAACGTGGCGATGTCGATCGCCGGCTCCTGCTCCGTGCCGACGACGATCGGCAGCTCGATGGTCTTGTCCTGCCCGCCGACGGGCACGGTGAGTCTCGCCTTGTCGGTCACGAACCCTCCAACCGTGCGCCCGCATATCTCGCTGGCGGCGCCTACGGCTTCCCGAGGAACATCCAGCCCACGGCGTCGCGTCCGGCGGTGCCGAGGCGATCGCGCGCGGTGACGACCACCACCACGCGGTCGTCGTCGGCGTGGATCGCGACGCCGGTCGGCACCACGTCGAGCGTGTCGTCGTCGGGGACGAACGGCAGGTTGATCGGCGCCGACAGCGACGGGTACTGGCCGTAGACCATGTCGACGCGCGGGCCCGCGCCGCTGTCGACGATCGCGGCCGCGAACAGGTCGCCCCCGACGAGCACGGCATCGGCGGCGGTGGGGCCCTGCCCCGAGAACAGGGTGTAGTCGGCGCCGGCGTCCTCGTTGCGCACCACGACGGAGGTGTTGCCGACGAGCACCTGGAGGTGGCCGTGGCGGTGGGCGTCGCGCCAGGACTCGCCGGTGAGCGTGCCGGGGCTGAGCGCGAGCGCCGTGTTGCGCTGCAGCGCGTAGGAGCGGCACTGGGCGCCGTTGCAGCGGGTCAGCTCGACGACCTCGTCGGCGCCGGCCGGGTACGGGTCGGTGGTGAAGAAGCAGAGTCCGCCCTGGTTGGCGGTGTAGTCCTCGAGCTCGGGGTCGGTGGGCTGCGGATCGAGGCTCTGGATGGCGTGGAGCAGGTCGTTGGTGCAGCCCACGACGTAGGGCTCGCCGATGGCGTTGACGGTGACGGCGATGGACGCCGGCGCGTAGGCCGCCTCGGTGTAGTTCGAGACGAGCGACTGGACGGTGATGGCCCCCGAGCCCGAGTGCTCGTAGAGCAGGCGGCCGTGGAGGTAGGTGTAGCCGTTGGCGTCGGCCGTGAAGGAGGTGGCGAACCAGGCCGCCGGGTCGGGGATGCCGTCGCCCGTGATGTCGGTGGGGTTCGGCACGAGCGACAGGTCGATGACGGGATCGACGGGCCGCGACGCGTCGGGGATCTTGACCTGGCCGAGCACGGGCAGGGCCCCGCTGCGGGCCTCGGCCAGCGGCACCGACAGCGCCAGGCCGACCTCGTTGAGCACCGAGCCGCCGCCGATGTCGACGGACTTCGCGGTGACGGCCATCACGTAGGTGTCGCCCACGCGCTGGATGCGCGGCGGGCTCGGGCGGTCCCACAGCCAGCCGCCGAAGGCGAACGCGGCGGCGTCGGTGTTGCCGTCGCAGTCCTGGTCGACGCCGTCGCTGACGAGCTCCAGCGCGTGCGGGTAGGCGGCGGGGTCGTCGTCGCGGCAGTCGCCCGGCTCGGGCGCGGCCAGGCCGGCCACGGCACCCCACGCGGCCTCGCGGTCCTCGTAGCCCCAGGCGGCGACGTAGGCCTCGTAGAGCGGCTGCACCTCGATGTCGGTGGGCGGGAGCCCGCCCGTGTCGGCGGCGGTGTCGCCCACGGTGTCGAGCTGGGTGGTGGTGGCCCCGGCCGGCAGGGTGGTGGGGTAGAAGCCGTCGCTGTCGGCGTCGAAGTCGTCGTCGCCCCAGCAGTTGGTGTCGACGCCGTCGTACCACGGGTCCTCGGCGTTGCCGGCGCGCGGGTAGACGTCGGCCGGCACGGCGGCGAGGCCGGTGACGGGGCCGTCGAGGCAGTCGTCGAAGGCGGTGAGCGTGCCCGTCGGGGTGACCACGTCGGGCGGCAGGGTCCAGGGGGTGCCGGCCGGGAAGTACTGGCTCACGAAGGCCTGGTAGGCGTCGGCGGTGAGCGTGCCGTCGGGCAGGCGCGGCGGCATGTAGCCGTCGCCGTCCTGGTCGAAGTCGTTGGCCCGGTCGCAGTCCTGGTCGACGCCGTCGTAGGGCTGGTCGGGGGTGGCCGGATCGGGGTGGACGTCGGCCCGGATGTCGTTGCAGTCGCCGGGGCGGGGGGTGCCGACGCCGCCGGGGCCCCAGGAGGAGGCGTCGTCGCCGTAGCCCCAGGTGGTGACGTAGGCCTGGTAGGCGGCGCTCACGTCGGGCACGCCGGCGACCTGCTCGGGGAGGTAGCCGTCGCCGTCGGCGTCGAAGTCGTTGCTGCGGTCGCAGTCGGCGTCGATGCCGTCGTAGTACGACTCGGCGGCCCCGGGGTGGATCTGGCTCGCCTCGGGCCGCGCCTGCGGGTCGTCGGCGCAGTCGACGGGCTTGCCCACGAGCGCCGCCGGGTAGGGCTCCTGCGGGTCGAGCAGCGCGTAGTCGGCGTCGCTGATGCCGGGGTAGCCGTCGCCGTCGCCGTCGATGAGGTCGCCGTCTTCCCCGCAGTCGTTGTCGATGCCGTCGTACGGGATCTCGGGGAAGGCCGGGCTGCGCGCGGGATCCTCGTCGTCGCAGTCTTCGTGCCACGGGGAGCCGTCGCGATCGGCGTCGATGCCGTCGCGCTTCTCCTCGTAGGCCCGCTGGGTGATGAAGGTGCACCCCGGCGCCGCCCCGGCCAGGGCGAGGGCCAGGAGCACGCTCGCTCGTCCGCTACCGCCCAGCTGCGCCACCGCGACCTCCCTTCGACCTCGACCGTGTAGTCTAGCGTCCGACGGCCAGGAGCGCGAGGTGCAGGAAGTGCTCCACGTTGCCGGACCGCGCGCCGGCGACCGCGGCGTCGACCCCGCCGCGCACCTCGAAGCCGAGCGCCTCGGCCGCGGACGCGACCGCGGCGATGGCGTCCGCCCGGTCGGCCTCGCTGCGGACGAGCCCGCCCGCGCCGAGCCGCTCCGCGCCGACCTCGAACTGCGGCTTCACCATCACCACCGCCTCGCCGCCCGGCGCCAGGATCCGCGCCACGGCGGGCAGCACCTTGGTGAGCGAGATGAACGCGAGGTCGGCGACCACCAGCGAGACGGGCTCGGGCAGCGCCTCCAGGTGGCGCGCGTTGACGCCGTCGTGCACGACGACCCGCGGATCGCCGGCCACCCGCTCGTGGAGCAGCCCCTTCCCCACGTCGACAGCGTGGATCCGCTCTGCGCCCGCGCGCAGCAGCACCTCGGAGAAGCCGCCGGTGCTGGCGCCGAGGTCGGCGCACACCCGCCCCGCCGGGTCGACGCCGAAGTGCGCCAGGGCCGGGCCGAGCTTGAGCGCCCCGCGGCTGACCCAGCCCGGGTCGGGGTCGCGCAGCCGGACGTCGCGGTCGGTGTCGACCTGGGCGGCGCTCTTGGTGGCGGGCACGCCGTCGACCAGCACCACCTCGGCCTCGATGAGCTCGCGCGCGCGGTGGCGGCTCGGCGCGAGACCGCGGTCGACGAGCAGCTTGTCGAGCCGGACCTTGCGGCCCACTACCCCTGCCGCTCGACCACGAACCGCGCCAGCGCCACGAGCCGCCCGGGGTGCGGCAGCCCGGCGACCGCCGCCTCGGCCTCGCGGGCCAGCGCGCGGGCGCGGCGCACGGTCTCGTCGAGGCCGAGCAGCCGCACGAACGACGGCGGGCCGTCGGGGTCGGCGGCCTCGTCGGCGTCGAGCACGTCGTCGGCCAGCTGGAACGCGAGGCCGACGGCCCGGCCGTAGGCCTCGAGCGCGGCCCGCTCGGCCGGCGCCGCCCCCGCCGCCACGGCACCCATCGCCGCCGAGGCGGTGAGCAGGGCGCCGGTCTTGCCGGCGTGGAGCCGGGTGAGCGTCTCGAGATCGGTGATGGGGCCGGCCATCCCCACGTCGAGCGCCTGGCCGGCGACCATGCCCCGCCCGCCGGCGGCCTCGGCCAGGATCCGCACCAGCGCGATCCGGGTCTCGGGCGGCAGCCCGGGCGCCTCGGCCAGCACCGAGAACGCCTCGGTGAGCAGCGCGTCGCCCGTCAGGATGGCAGCGGCCTCGCCGTACTGCTTGTGGACGGTGGGGACGCCGCGCCGCAGGTCGTCGTCGTCCATCGCCGGCAGGTCGTCGTGGACCAGCGAGTACCCGTGGACGAGCTCGACCGCGGCGGCCGGCGCGAGCGCCGGCGCCACGTCGGCCCCGGGCCGCAGCGCGTCGAACGCGGTCAGCACCAGCGCCGGGCGGACCCGCTTGCCGCCGCCGAGGATGGCGTAGCCCATGGCCTCGGCCAGCGGCTCGGGCCAGCACCGGCCGAGCGCGGCGTCGAGCGCCGCCTCGACCCGGGCCAGCTGCGGCCCGAGCCACTCGCGCAGCTCCGGATCCATCGAGGCGGTCAGCCCCCGCCGGGGCTGAACAGCACCGGGTAGCGGATCCAGGCCGTCTTGCCCTCGCCGAGCGGGCGGTAGCGCAGGTTCGGCAGGAGCGCGGCGACGCAGGTGGCCAGGTCGGGGTCGCCGACCGTGTCCTCCTCGATCACCGGGTCCTTGAGGAACTCGCCCTGCGGGCCGACCTCGACGTACAGCGTGTAGCTGCCGGTCAGGTCGGGCCTCGCCGCCAGGCGCTGCAGGTAGCACTGCTGGATGTTGCCCTTGAGCGGCCGCAGCGAGGCGTCGGCGGTCTGCGCGTCGAGCTCGCCGCGGGTCCGCGGCGACCCGAGCACGACCCCCCGCACCATGTTCGCGCCCGTCGACACCGAGGTGATCGGGAGCGGACCGGTGGGGTTGCCCTGGTCGTCGGTCTTGACCTTGGCCAGCCCGACGTTCTCGGCGCCCGCCTCGCGGGCGAGGTCGACCATGTCGACCACGTCGCCGTACTTCACCTTCAGGTCGGCGTCGACGAAGACGTTCTTCTTCGCCATCGCGGGCAGCCGGCGGGTGATCTCGAAGATCATCTCGCGGCGGTCCATCGCCCGGCGGTTCAGCGCGATCGTCGGCTCACCGCCCTCCTCATCGGGCGCGTACATCGCGATCACGAGCTGCTCGGAGTCCTGTGGCAGGTTGTCTGGCGGCGGCTTGTTGCTGGGCAGCTTGAGCCCCATCTCCTCGATCTGGATGGGGATGTTCACCATCATGATGATGAGCACGACCAGCACGATGTCGATCAGCGGCGTCATGTTGATGTCGCTGAAGGCACCCTTCGTCCCGAGCTGGGCCCCCATGGCCTACTTCTCCTTGCCCGCGGCGATGAACACCTGGGTCTGGTTGTGCTCCGCGAGCAGGTCCAGCACCTCGCGGACCTCGCCGTATTCGAGCCTCGGCGTCGGCCTTCACGAGGATGGTGCCGCAGGGCACCTCGGGCAGGGCAGAGGTCGGGGTTCTGCCAGCGATCGATGTTCTCCTTGCGGGCGTCGTCGATCGCGGCCATCAGCTCGTCGGGGTCGGCGTTGTCGAGCCGGTTCTGGTCGACCGCCCACTGACCGTCCTTGGTCATCGACACCACGATGTGCTGCCCGGCGTCGTTCATCGTGACCGTCTGGGTGGCCTTGGGCAGCTCCACCGCCAGCCCGGAGGACAGCAGCGGGGTGATGACCATGAACACCACGAGCAGCACGAGCACGACGTCGATCAGCGGCGTGACGTTGATGTCGGAGATCGGGCCGGAGCCGCGACCGCCGAGGGCGGCGCCCATCTACTTCGCCGCCCGCTGCAGCCGCCCGTTGATCCACTTGGCGGCCCACTGCACGAAGTCGGCCTCGGAGCTGTTCAGCTCGTCGGACACCTTGGCGATGCGGTGGTTGAAGTAGTTGAACAGCCAGACGCCCCACACCGCCACGCCGATGCCGACGCCGGTGGTGATGAGCGCCTCGGAGATGCCGGCGGAGATGGCCGCGAGGCCCGCACCGGCATCGGCCATGCCCTGGAACGCGTTGATGACGCCGAAGGTGGTGCCGAACAGCCCGACGAACGGGGCCGTGGACCCGACGGTGGCGAGGACCGGCATGCCCTTCTGCAGCTTGGCGAGCTCCTCGGCGTGGGCCTTGGCGACCGCGCGCTTCGCGGCGTCGAGCGCGAACTTGTCGCTCGGGTTCTCGTCGAGCTCGCGCAGGCCGGCCTTGAGGATGCCCGACAGGTAGCCGGCCTTGAACTGCTCGTCCTCCGCGATGCGGAGCGCGGCGGGCACGTCACCCTGCTGCAGTGGCCCGATGATCTCGTTGCGCAGCCGCATCGACTGCTTGCGCGCCCGCGAGAACGCCATCAGGCGCTCGAGGCCGACGAAGACCGTGCCGAGCAGCATCGGCCCCACGAGGACGGTGATGACGCCGCGCGCCAGCCACCCGGAGTGGTGCCAGATGTCCGACAGGGTGAACCCGGGGGCGGCGGCCTCCTCCTGGGCCCGTGCAGCGATTTCCAGCAGTAGGAGCAACATGTCCGAACTCCGGTCGACTGAGGAACGCCACCCTAGCCGATGGACCCCGGGGCGGCACCTCTCGGTGCGTCACCCTTTCGTGATCCCGCCAGGTGCTGCGTTCAGTTCAACTTGTAGGTGACGGCGATGGTCGTCTGAGCCTTGATCTTGTTCTTGCCGTCCTTCGGCGGGTACCAGCGCCAGCGGAGGATGGCCTCCTTCGTGGGCTCGTGGAACACCTTGGGACACTTCTCGACGATGGCGTCGAACGGCGTGCCGGTCTCGTCGATGAAGACGCGGACCAGGCACCGCTGATCGCCGAGCTGCAGGGACCGCGCCGCCTCCGGGTACTCCGGCTGGAAGCGCTTCTTCACCTCGAGCTCCGAGTGGTGGAACACCCGGACGCCGGTGCCGCCGACGACCCCGCCGACGACCCCGCCGACGACGCCGCCCTCGACGCCGCCCTCCTGGCCGCCCTCGACGCCCGCGGGCTTGGCCACGTTCTTGACCTCTTCCTTGACCTCTTCCTTGAGCTCCTGGACCTCGTCGAGCATCTCGTCGGGCTCGGGCTCGTCTTCCTCCTCCTCCTCGACCTCGTCGGCCGCGGGAGGGGGCGGGGGCGGCGGGGGCGGCGGCTCGTCGTCCATCACCTCGGTGACGAGCTCGACCATCTCCTGGTCGAGGTCCACGTCGAGGATGATCTCCGCCGCGGTCCAGGCGCCGATGCCCACGGCCAGCCCCACAATACCCGCCAGGCCGAAGAGGGTGACGGCGAGCGCGGTCGCCCGCCGCTTGTTCGCTTCCTCGTCGAGGTCCTTGCCGATGTTGTCGAACACTGGCTCTCCTTGCGTTCGTCACGCCCCGAACCGACCGGGCGGGGCGCAGGATGGCAGATCGGCCGCCGAAATGGAACCACCCGAGAAGGGCCGCTGTTCGTAACCCGCCTGTCGGCACCTGTCCCGCCTAGTGGCCTCCCGCCTCCCCGAGTTCACCGCTCGCACCCGCCGCCGTCACTGCGGCCTCGACATCCGCGAGCAGCCTGGTCAGACGCGGCTCGTCGGGGAACATCGCCGCGAGGTCCCGCGCCCGCGCCCGCGCGAGCTTCGGATCGTCCGCCAGGAGCTCGCGCACCCCCTGCACCGCCGTCCGCAGCTGGACCTCGCGCCGCAGCCGATCCCGCCGGTCGGCGTGCGCCCCGTCGAGCGGCGCGTCCGACAGCGCGCCGAGCAGCCGCACAGCGTCGTCCACCCGATCCGCGCGCAGCGAGACCTCGGCGCGATCCAGCAGCCGCTCCGTCGACGGCGGCGCCGCCGCCGGCCCCGGCGCGACGGCCCAGGCCAGCAGCAGCGCCGCGCCGGCGCTCGCCCCGAGCACCCCCAGCGCGCCCACCCCCAGCGCCGCGGGCCACACCCAGCGGCGCGCCGGCCGGGGTGCGGGGGGCAGCCACCCGTCGGGCCCCTCGGGGAACAGCGCGCGCACGCCGTCGGCGAGCTCGGCGTCGGTCACCGGTCCGCCGTTGGCGCCCAGCCAGGCCTGCAGATCCTCCGCCACCTCGCGGCCGCTGACGTACCGCGCCGCCGGGTCGCGCCGGATCATCCGCTGCACGATCCGCTCGAGCGACGGCGGCAGCGCCGGCCGGAACCACGACGGCGGCGGCGCCTCCTCCCGGCAGCGCTCGGCGACCTCGTCCGCCCCGCTCCACGGCGCCTGGCCGGCGCACAGCGCGTAGGCCACGAGCCCGAGCGAGTACAGGTCGCTGCGATGCGAGACCTCCCCGCGCAGGAACACCTCGGGCGCCTGGTACAGGAACCGGCCCTTGCGGGCGGCGTCGCTCGGGATGGGCTGCACGGCCAGCGCCGCGGCGATGCCGAAGTCGATGAGCCGCACCTGGCCGCTCGCGGCGATCAGCACGTTGGGCGGCGACACGTCGCAGTGGACGACGCACAGGGGATCGCCGCCGTCGCCCGGCACGGCCCAGGCGGCGTACAGGGCGCTCGCCACGTCGGCGGTGATGCGGGCGCACAGGCGCAGGTCCAGCGGCGGCCGGCCGCGCAGCCGCTCCAGCACGCGCGCCAGGCTCGGCCCCTCGACGTAGTCCTGGACGAGGTACGCCACGCCGTCGGCCTCGCCGCGGTCGAGGGTGCGGGGGACGAGCGGGTGGTCGATGCGCTCGCCGATCCAGGCCTCGTTCTCGAACAGGCGCGCGGCGTCGGGGCTGCCGCGGAGCGCGGGCCGGAGCGTCTTGAGGACGACGTCCGGCGTTCGGTCGGGGCCGCGGGCGAGCCAGACCTCTGCCATCCCGCCTTCGGCGAGTCGGCGCAGGATCCGGTAGGGCCCGAGCCGGCGCATCCGCCCCTCAGGGAGTCAGGATACGCCGAACGCGTCACCAGGCGCACTCCCGGAGGGTGACGAACGCGTCACCACCCGGACCGGCACCTCCCGGACGGCGTCTCAGTCCACGTCCGGGATCGGCTGGTCCTCGATGCCGGAGCCGGTGCGCACGAGCTTCGCCACCCGGTCCTCCGCGGACTCGAGGCGCTCGTGACAGGTGCGCGCCAGCGCCACCCCCTCTTCGAACAAGGTCAGCGCGTCCTCGAGGGAGAGGTCCCCCCCCTCGAGCGCGCGCACCCGCTTCTCGAGCTCGGCCAGGGCCGCCTCGAAGCCCTCTCCCGCCTCCTCGCTCACCGGCGGCCGCCCCCGGCGGGCGCCTCGGCGGCCTCGACGGGGTCGACGAGCCGCAGGCGCTCGATCTTGTCGAGCACGAAGGACCGCCGCTCGTTCTCGTTGCGATCGAGCCCCACGAGCACCGGCGCTTCGGCCTTGAAGGCGATCCGCTGCGGCTGCACCATCAGCGCGAGGCGCTGGCCGGTCTTCGCGACGTAGACCATCTCGAGGTCGCGGTCCTCCGACAGGGCGACGTCGATGAGCTGACGCACCTCCTCGGGGGTCACCTCGGGCGGCATCTCGGGCTCGGCGTTGCCGCCCTGCTCAGGCCCCTTGGCGGCCTTGGCGCCGGGCACGGGGTGCAGGTCCTCGGGCCTGGCCAGCACGGAGCCACGCTGCGCGGGGTCGACGGCGGCCTCGCGCGCCTCGGCCACCTGGCGGCGCAGCGCGTTGCGGGCCTCGACCTGCTCGGGATCGCCGGGGTACTGCCGCAGCTCCTTGCTGGGCGAGAACCGGCACTCCTGCAGCACCGCCACGACCTCCTGCAGGCGGCTCCGGTCGACGGCGTACATCCCCGGCGCGAACCGGTGCAGGATGTAGGGCTTGATCTTCTTGTGGCCTTCGAGGCGGCGGATCTGGCTGCGGTGGACGGTGAGCAGGGTCACGTCGTGGAACTCCACGTCGCCCCGGTGCCCGATCCAGCCCTTGAGGGTGGCCTCGACGTTGTCGGGCAGCCCGATCTGCGAGTTGTCGCGCAGGAACTGCAGCACGTCGTCGCGCCGCCAGCCCCGCTCGAGGCCGCGCTCGACGCTCGGCTCGGTGATCTTGTAGGTGTTGGCGCGGTCGCAGCCGACGAGCTCGGCGAGCTCCCCGATCCGGAACAGCAGGATCGGCGCGAGGCCGGCCGGCGCCATGATCTCGAACGAGGGCGTCAGGTAGAACTGCTGGAAGCCGTCGTCGCCCGCGGGCTCGAGCATCTGGCGGCCGCGCGGCGACAGCCGGTAGAACTTCTCCTGGCCCCACTGCCCCATCTCGAGGATGCCGGCGCGCACGAGCGGTGCGAACGAGTAGCTCTCGCGCTCGCTGCCGCGGACGTTGGCGAACTGGCCGCGGGTGTAGCGGTCGCGCCAGTCCTCGCCGCGCTTCCAGCGCCGGTAGACGGCGACCAGCGGCCGCTCGGCCACCCAGTCGCCGCCGGACTCGCCCTCGGGGACGCCCTTGAGGGAGGCCTGCGTGGCGGCGTGGATCGACCAGAGCACCCACTCGGCGAGGTCGAAGCGCTGGTCGAGGGCGCGGAACAGCAGGTCGCGCTGGTCCTCGGCCTCGAGCTGCAGCCACTCCTCCATCACGTCGCGGTTGAGCGCGAGGTACTCGCCGCGCAGCTCCACCATGCCGTGCATCATCAGGAACTGCAGGTGGAAGCTGAACAGCTCGGAGTCGGGCTCCCAGACCTGCGAGAAGAACTGGTCCATCGCCTCCTGGTCGTGGCGGTAGATCTCGTGGCGCTGGGTCAGCCGCGGCGAGAACTGGTCGACGTAGGTCGCGAGGCTCGTGATCGAGAAGTGGAGCGGCGGACAGAACGGCTTGGCGTCCATGACCCGCACCTCGGGGTGCGAGAACACGGGCAGCGACAGCTCCTGGCCGAGCTCCGCGAGCAGGCCGTCGACCAGCGGCTCGGGCACGACGTAGAAGAACTGGCCGTCGACCTCCTGCGAGGCGAAGGCCATGCCCTTGCTGGCGACGTTGACCATCACGCGCTGCCACTCGTGGTCGTGGCCGCCGTAGGACAGCTGGAGCTCGCGCCGGAACTCGTCGGCGTGGGCGACGCCGCCCGCCTGCAGCAGCCCGGCCAGCGCCTTGCGCTCGCGCTCGTTGAGCGCCTTGACCAGGGTTCCGAGGCGGTTGCCCTGCGCCAGCGCGCGCACGGCGAGCTGGATCATCCGGTCGCCGGTGGCGACGCGGTCGGGCTGGCCGCCGAGGCCCCGATACAGCACGGCGACGAGGCTCTCGGGCATCCGCTTGAGCCAGGCCGCCAGCGAGTCGACCTCGGTGCGGCTCAGCCGGCGCCTTCGCCCGGACGGCGCGGACGGCGCGCCCCGCCGCGCCCGCGTGGAGCGCTTGCGGTACGGGTTGCGCCCGCTCGCGGGCAGCGACACCGACGGCCCGCCGATGTCGACCTGCCGCCGGGAGCGTCGCTGCTGCCCGTTGTCGGGGGCCTCACCGCCGCCGCCGCCGTCCGCCATGAGCAGGACGTCGTCGGGGAAGCTGTGGTTGCCTCCGCCCTCGTCTCCCCCCGAACCGCGACGACGCCGACGCCGACGCCGACGACGGCGCCCGCCCCCTCCCTCGGGGTTGTCCGCGGCTTCGTGGTCCATCTCTTCGGGCATTCCGTGTCCTTGTCGGCCCCGCGGATCGTCCGCAGGCGCAGCGTGGTCGGGCTCGAGCCAGGCTCGAGGGGTTCGGGTGGGGGTGGTCGGTGGGTCTTCGGCGGGTGCGCGCTACTTCGCGGCGTACTCTTCGATGTGGTAGCGGTAGCCCTGCTCGGTCAGGAACAGCTGCCGCTTCATCGCGAACTCCTGCTCCTTGCTGTCGCCCGTGACCACCGAGTAGAACACCGCCTGGCGCTCCTTCGGGCGCAGGATGCGGCCGAGGCGCTGAGCCTCCTCCTGCCGGGAGCCGAACGAGCCCGAGACCTGGATCGCCACCGAGGCGTCGGGCAGGTCGATCGCGAAGTTCGCGACCTTGCTCACGACCAGGCGCTTGATGTCGCCCCGGCGGAACATCCCGAACAGCCGGTCGCGCTCGCGCTGCGGGGTCTCGCCCGTGATGAGCGGGGCGTCGAGGTCGCGCGAGATCTGCTTGAGCTGGGTCAGGTAGGTCCCGATGATGAGCACGTGGTCTTCGGGGTGCCGGTCGACCAGCGTCTGCACCACGTCGCGCTTGATCGGGTTCTCCGACGCCAGCCGGAACTTCTCGTTCTCGTCGGCCTGGTCGTAGCGCGCCCGCGCCTTGGCCGACAGCGGCACCCGCACCTCGTAGCACTCGGCCTCGGCGACGAAGCCCTGCTTCTCGAGCAGCTGCCACGGCAGGTCGTAGCGCTTCGGGCCGACGAGGCTGAACACGTCGCCCTCCCGCCCGTCCTCCCGGATGAGGGTGGCGGTGACGCCGAGCCGGCGGCACCCCTGCAGCTCGGCCGTGGCCCCGAACACCGGGGCGGGCAGCAGGTGGACCTCGTCGTAGACCAGCAGACCCCAGTTCTGGTCGCGGAACAGGTGCAAGTGCTCGTAGTCGCGGTCCTTGCTGCGGCGCCACGTGAGGACCTGGTAGGTCGCCACGGTGACCGGCGCGATCCGCTTCTCGGTGCCGGTGTAGATGCCGATCTGGTCGGGCGTGAGCGTGGTCTTGTCGAGCAGCTCGCGCACCCACTGGTTCACGGCCGTCTGGTTGTTGCAGAGGATCAGCGTGTGCTGCTGGATGGTCTGCATGGCGACCATCGAGACGATGGTCTTGCCCGCACCGCAAGGAAGGACCACCACCCCGTGGCCGCCAGCGGGCTTGCCGTCCATGAACCAGCGCGCCACCGCCTCCTTCTGGTAGTCGCGCACGCGGAACGGCTTGCCGTTCGCCTTCATGGTCTCGCGGAGCTGGAACGGCAGCGGGTCGCCCTCGTTGAACCCCGCGACGTCGGCCACCGGCCAGCGCTCCCAGCAGGCGCTGCTTGAAGAGGCCGCGCATGCCGGTCTCGATGTAGAAGTCGCGCCGGTTCTCGGGCTTCGGGAGCTCGGAGCCCGCGGCGGTCTGCATCACCATCTTCTGGACGAACTGCGTCTCGAGACTTCACCCGGATCCGGTGCTTCCGGATCCGTCTCGTGGGGGACGAGGCGGACCAGACCGTACCGTTGGATGGTGTCGTCGATCGTCTGCAGGACCTGCGCGGGGATGTCGAACTTCGACAGGGCGCGCAGCGTCTCGACGATCTCCTCGCGCTCCATCCCCGAGCTCGCGGCGTTCCACAGCGACAGCGGGGTGATGCGGTAGGTGTGCAGGAGCTCCGGAGAGCTCTCCAGCTCGGAGAACCGGGCCAGGAAGTCCCGCGCTCGGTCGAACTGGGGGTGACGGGTCTCGAGCAGGACCTTGCCGTCGCCCTGGATGATGATGGGGTTGGTCGGGTTGATCGCCATCTACCGGACCATGTCCGTTACCCTCGCTGGGGAGCGCCGCCGGTCGCTGGACGCGGGGCGACGCGCGCTCGCAACGGGCGCCTCGGCGAGACGAGGATGCCGGACCTCGCCGCCGGGCGCGAGCCGTTCCTCGCGCAGGTTGCAGAGTCAGGGCGCATGCGATGCACGCATGTCGACCTCGGAGGGGCGGATTCGACCGCCGCCTGTGCTTCGTGCCGTGAGAGGCTTTGCCGTCTGAGGCTGGCCAGGGCAGGCACGGCGGGTCATCGGAGCAGCGCTCCGAGGCCCCAGACCGGGCCCATGGGGTGGTATCCTCGCGCACTCGCCAGCGCGAACACGCGGTTGGAGGTGGGGGATCTCCACGCTCCCGGTCCCATTAGTTACGGACGCCTCGCCGTTTGTCAAGCCCTTCGGCGATGACGCAGCCGCAGACGCGCTCGCGGCGGATGCCGAGGCGCTCGGCGGAGACCTTCGGGCCCACCAGGGTCCGCAGCGTGGCGCGCACGACGACCTCGCCGCTCGGATCGTGCAGGGTGACGGGGACGCGATACTCGCGGCGCTCGCTGCTGTCGGGCACGGGGCACTCGCACCGGCCGACGATCTCGCCCCGCGCCTTCTTGACGTAGTCGAGGTCCATCCCGGCGACGATGAACCGCGCGTCGTCGGGCAGGCTGTAGGCCAGCGCCACGTTGCCGGTGAGCTCGGCGAGGTTCGCGAGCGCCACGGCGTGGACGCAGCTCAGGTGGTTGCGCACGGCGCGCCGGTCGGCCATCCGCACCTCCGCCCGGCCGGGCTCGAGGTGGACCACCTTGGCGCGGATGGTGCCCGTGTAGGGCGCCATCATCCCCACCGCGCGGCTGAACAGGGTGCGCCCGCCCGGGAGGCGGGCGAGCCGGTCCCACAGCTGGCGCACGGGGTTGCCTGGAGCGTTGACGTCGAAAGACCCGATCCGCATGCGCCCGCTTAACCGCCGGTCGACGGGTTGTGCCCCGCCGAGGATGCCGACCGGGCTGTGATCAGGTACAGGATGCCATGGGCACCGAGGCCACGCGCACCCGCATCATCGAAGGCGCTGCCGCCGTGTTCGGCGCGGCGGGCATCGCCGAGGCCACCGTGCAGGACGTGCTGGAGCGCGCCTCGGTGTCGCGGCGCACCTTCTATCAGTACTTCACCAGCAAGGAAGACGTGCTGGCCGCCGTCTACGACGGGTGGGTCGACGAGCTCGTCCAGCGCGTCGGCGGCATGGCCGTGTCGGGCAGCGAGCCCGTCGACGTGGTGGTCGCCGCGCTCGACACCTGGCTGCAGCAGCTGCAGCGCGACGCTCCGCTGTCGATCCGGATGATGGTCGAGGCCGCGCGCCACGACTCCCAGCTCCACGCGCGGCGCGAGCACACCTTCGACGTGCTCGTGTCCACGACCGACGAGGCGATGCGCGGGTTCCTGGGGGCGCGGGTCGATCCGCTGGTCTACCGGGCGCTGTTCCTCGGCGCGGAGGGGCTCGTGCTGCACCTCGCCGAGCGGGGGGAGCTCGAGCGGGCGCCGGCGCGCCTGCGCCGCGTGGTGGGCGCGCTGTTCTTCACCGTCCTCGGCTCCCACGACACGCTGCCCGACCCGCCCCGCGGCGAGCCCGCCGGCGCGGGCGACGAGGCGGCCGGGGCGGGTCGCTCCGGCTGACCCTGGCGGCATGCCGGGCCGCCGTCGTACGTTGATCCACGGCGCCCGCACCGGCGGGGGCAGGGAGCGAGCATGCGTCGATCCGGTCGAACCGGCCGTGGTGTCCGTTGGTGAGCTGGCTCGGGCTCGCGTGGGGGAGCGCGGCGTGGGCGCAGGAGCCCGGCCCCGCCGAGGTCTACAACGCCGACTCGGTGCTGGTGGCCACCTTCGAGGTCGAGCGCGACGAGGTCGCCGGCGACGCCGAGCGGCTGCGCGCGCTGCTGCTCGAGCGGATCCGGCGCACCAACGACCTCGTCCCGATGGACGCCGTGCCGCGGTTCGAGCCGCAGGGCTACGGCGGCGACGAGTACATGCGGAGCTGCCCGCCGGGGGAGTACGCCGGCTGCGCGCTCGTCATCGGGCAGCGCGCGGGGGTCGACCGCGTCGTGGGCGCCGTGGTGCGGCGGGAGCCCGACCCCATCGAGGACGACGTGACCGTCCTGATGATGACGGTGCACGTGGTCGACGTGCACGAGGCGCGCGAGGCCGCGTCGTTCGGCCTGCTCGTGCCGCCCGACCGCGAGCGGGAGACGCTCGACGGCGTCGGCAACGTGTTCGACGACGTGGTGCGCGGCGACTACGAGCTGCGCGACCTGCGCGAGCACGGCCCGTCCGAGGAGGAGGAGGCGCTCGCCGAGGCGCGCGCCGAGCGGGTGGCGGAGTCGCTGGCGACGCTCGAGCAGGACCTCGGCGTGGCGGTGCGCAGCGAGGCCGTGGGCTGGATCCGGCCGCGCGTCACGCAGCAGGACCTCGCGGCGATGCGTGACGGCGAGGAGATCCCGCCCTGGAAGCGCGTCGGGATGGACGAGACCGAGTACCTGCGGTTCGTCAACAGCGGCCAGGACCTCGTCAGCTGGCGTCAGCAGGGCTGGGGGCGCTTCGGGCGGGTGCTGCTGCGGGCGTCGGCGAGCGGCGGCAACGGGCCGTGGCACCAGGCCTACGAGGGCCAGGTGCTCCGCTCGAACGTCGACCTGCAGCCGATCCAGAAGGTGCAGTACCTCGAGGTCGTCAACGCGGCGAGCGGCGGGATGGAGCTCGAAGCGGGCTTCGGGGTCGCGCCGTGGATCGACCTGACCGTCGCCGCGGCGTTCCGCACGGGCGCCACGAGCTACGCCGTGGGCGACTACGTCGAGGGCCAGTTCCAGCCGCCGCGGCGCCCCCAGCGGATCGCCATGAGCACCTGGCAGTTCGGCGTGCGCGGCCAGTTCGCGCCGTTCCCGCGGTGGCGGGCCCGGCCGACGCTCGGCGTGGGCGTGGCGCGCTGGTCGGGCGGCGGGATCCCCGACACGGCCCTGTTCGAGCGGCTCCAGGCGCCGAACGCCGTGTTCCTGG